>NZ_JBALBY010000087.1:0-35984 GCF_036919575.1 Nostoc sp.
AGGAGTCAGAATTCAGGAGTCAGAATTCAGGAGTCAGAATTCAGGAGTCAGAATTCAGGAGTCAGAATTCAGGAGTCAGAATTCAGGAGTCAGAAGTCAGAATCAATCAGTGGCGGGTCTGAATCCCCCACTGATTGAAGACTATAAGCTGTTGCGTATTTAATTTGTATATTGGACGCGCTCATGTTGCCCGCACTACAATATTTTTGGGTTTTCGTGTTATGCAATTTAGCTGCACATCAACTTAGGACTTACGCATTGACAGACATAACCAAATGTGCATCACCTCTCGTTACAAGGCAGAGCCTTGTAATGCTCTTGTGGGAGGGCTGCTGCCTCCCAATTTGACAGGAGGCAGCAGCCCTCCCAGTGATCACATTCCCAGGCTCTGCCTGGGAACGAGGCAGGGCAAGACTTTTATCTTAATAAGCTTGATATCCACATAATGCTCAATTTGTAAAGTGCGTAAGTCCTGGACCACTAAATCGAAGATTTAGTGGTCTTCAATCCCCTGATTCATCCGCTTTTTCGTTTAAAATTCATTCTGAATTCTGGCTCCTGACCCCTGAATTCTGTTTCGATAAAATGGTATTCTTCAAAAAAAGATGCGATGATTCAATGGATACACCCTTATTTAAATTTTGGCAACTACAATCAGGTTTATATTTTTGTTAACATTTCCAAATAATTTCGGTTAAGTATCTTTCAAGACAAAAATGTGTCAATAAAAGTAATCAAATGTAGTTAAGAATACAAATCGTTAGTCTTAGGAAGAAAAAGAAGTGTTGAAGAAAGTTGTGATGATTGGGGCTATCACCCTACTGTTTTTGGGAGTACCACTGATGGGCAATGCTTTCGCCCAAACACCAGTCGCTGCTGTGCCGACTGCTGATACTGGAGATACGGCATTTATGCTGATTTCAGCAGCACTGGTACTACTAATGACACCAGGATTAGCGTTTTTCTATGGTGGATTTGTGCGATCGCGCAACGTCCTAAACACATTGATGATGAGCTTTGTGTTGATGGCGATTGTGGGAGTTAGCTGGATTCTGTGGGGCTATAGTCTTTCCTTTGCGCCAGGTTTACCGTTTGTCGGTGGATTGCAATGGTTCGGGTTGAATGGTGTCGGTTTAGAAGTAACCGATTATCTCAAAGGCTCAAATCCGGCGGAAGTCGTCTCCTATGCCGGAACGATACCTCATCAGGCATTCATGATTTACCAAGCCATGTTTGCCATTATCACCCCAGCCTTAATTTCTGGAGCGATCGCAGAGCGGATGAGTTTTCGCGCCTATTCGCTGTTTGTCCTACTGTGGTCAACCTTTGTTTACGCTCCCCTGGCTCACATGGTATGGGCGAAAGGTGGATTTTTAGGTTTGTATGGTGGTTTGGGTGCCCTCGACTTTGCCGGTGGCACAGTAGTTCACATTAGTTCTGGCGTTTCCGCCCTAGTAGCTGCGATCGTTATTGGGCCTCGGAAAACCCATCCCGATCGTCTTAGCCCGCCACACAACGTTCCGTTTATTTTGTTGGGTGCTGCCTTGCTGTGGTTTGGTTGGTTCGGTTTTAACGCTGGAAGTGCCTTATCTGTTGCTGGTGGAACTTCTGGTGATTTAGTCACAAATGTGGCAACAACAGCCTTTGTTGCCACCAATACGGCGGCGGCGGCGGCGGCTTTAATGTGGCTAATTTTGGAAGCAAGTTTACGGGGTAAACCAACCGCAGTGGGAGCAGCTACCGGAGCCGTTGCTGGCTTGGTGGGCATCACACCCGCCGCCGGATTTGTCACACCGCTCTCAGCGATTTTAATTGGTTTCATCACCGCCTTTGTTTGCTTCTACGCGATCAGTTTCAAGCACAAGCTAGAAATTGACGATGCTTTAGATACCTTTCCCGTGCATGGGGTTGGTGGTACAGTCGGTGCGATTTTAACAGCCATCTTTGCTACCACTCAAGTCAACGGAGGAGGTAAAGACGGAGTACTACGTGGTAATTTTGGTGAATTGGGAGTTGAACTAGTAGCAATTGCCGTTGCCTATGCGATCGCAGGTGTTGGTACGTGGATTATTCTCAAGATTATCGATGCGACAGTCGGGCTGCGAGTCAAAGAAGAAGCTGAATTACAAGGTTTGGATATCAACGAACACGGTGAAGAAGGTTATAACTCCGAGTTTGGCGATCGTCCTACTCAGTAAAGGGTGGGGAGTAGGGAGTGGGGAGTAGGGAGTTAGGAGTTAGGAGTTAAGAGTTAGGAGTTAAGAGTTAGGAGTTAAGATAATTATCCTCATCTCCCTGATCTCCCTGATCTCCCTCATCCCCCTCATCCCCCACTCCCCACTCCCTACTCCCCACTCCCCAATTTAAGATTGTGTTATTTACGATCGCTAGCGTTAAAATTTGATTCAAATAATTGGTAAATTTGGCTAGTCGTGTCTACTTCATTTAAAACCTTTCCGATCTGGGCATTTTTGTCGCTGTTAACCAACGGCATCCTCATGTTGGCGGTGATTCTGCTAATTTGGCAACAGCAGAGATTGTCCGCTTTTTTTGGGATAATAACATCCCCGGAGCAAATCAACCTGAACAGCGATCGCCAAATTGCTACTCCTGATTTGGGTCGCCGTCACCAACTCACTTACCAAGAGTGGGTAGATATCCTCAAGCAAGAAGCTAAGGTCGCCTCTGACCAACGTCCTCCACATTTAACTATACTGGCGGGAGATTCTCTGAGTTTGTGGTTTCCGCCTGAGTTATTACCCGAAGGTAAAAATTGGCTCAATCAAGGAATTTCTGGCGAAACCAGCAATGGACTTTTGAAAAGATTGAATATATTTGACCGCACCCAGCCAGAGGTGATTTTTGTGATGATTGGCATTAATGACCTAATTAGGGGCATGAGCGACAGGGTAATTTTAGATCATCAACGGCAAATTATCAGTTACCTACGAAAAATGCATCCCACAGCACAAATTGTTGTCCAATCGATTTTGCCACATGGAGCAGAAGAAGCAACTTGGAAAGGACGAGAAAAACTGTTGATTGTTGCCAATAGTCGCATTCGTGAGTTGAATCAGCAACTGCAAAGCATATCTACCAAAAAAGGTGTCAAATATCTCGATTTATATCCCCTGTTTACCAACAAGCAAGGTAATCTCCGCCGGGAATTTACTACTGATGGCTTACACTTAAGTCCTGAAGGCTATATAGTTTGGCGTTCTGCATTGCAGATTTATAGCGACATCGAATTAAAATCCCAACGTTAATCTTATAAATCGCGTCTGGGTGCGAGAAAATAAAAAATAGTGGTTTAAGTAGACAAATCTAATGGATACAAAAGCTTTTAAGCGCAGCCTCCAACATTCAGAAAATTACAATCGCAAAGGCTTTGGTCATCAAGCAGAAGTTGCTACCCAGTTGCAATCTGAGTATCAGAGTAACTTGATTCAGGAAATCCGCGATCGCAATTACACTCTACAACGCGGTGATGTCACAATCCGACTAGCACAAGCCTTTGGCTTTTGCTGGGGTGTAGAACGGGCTGTGGCCATGGCCTACGAAACCCGTCAGCACTTCCCCACAGAACACATCTGGATTACTAACGAGATTATTCACAACCCTTCTGTAAATCAGCGAATGCAGGAGATGGAAGTAGAATTCATCCCCATTGAAGCAAATCAAAAAGACTTTTCTGTTGTTGGAACTGGTGATGTAGTCATATTACCCGCTTTTGGGGCTAGCGTTCAAGAAATGCAGATACTTCACGATAAAGGCTGCAAAATTGTTGATACAACTTGTCCTTGGGTATCTAAAGTTTGGAACACAGTAGAAAAGCACAAAAAAGTCGATTACACTTCCATTATTCACGGTAAATATAAGCATGAAGAAACAGTTGCTACTAGTTCTTTTGCTGGCAAGTATTTAATAGTGTTGAATTTGCCAGAAGCAGAATATGTTGCTGACTATATTCTCAATGGTGGAAATCGTGAAGAGTTTCTAACAAAATTTGCTAAAGCTTGTTCAGCAGGATTCGACCCCGATCAAGATTTGGAAAGAGTTGGCATTGCAAATCAAACTACGATGCTTAAAGGCGAAACTGAGCAAATTGGTAAGCTTTTTGAGCGGACTATGTTGCAGAAGTATAACCCTACCGAGTTAAATCAGCATTTCCAAAGCTTCAACACTATCTGTGATGCTACCCAAGAACGGCAAGATGCCATGCTGGAGTTAGTGCAACATAATTTAGATTTGATGGTAGTAATTGGTGGGTTTAATTCATCGAATACTACTCAATTGCAACAAATTGCTTTTGAGCGGGGAATTCCTTCTTATCATATTGATACTGTTGAACGCCTGAAATCAGGATATTCCATTGAACATCGGCAATTAAATGGGCAGTTAATAACTACAGAAAACTGGTTGCCAGATGGAGAAATTGTTGTAGGAATTACTTCTGGTGCTTCCACGCCAGATAAGGTGGTAGAAGATGTGATTGAGAAAATTTTTGCTGTGAAAGCAACAGCAACACTGGTTTAAAAAACCTCACCTCCAACCCCTCTTTAGCAACACTGAGGGGTGTTAATTGCTCATCTATTTATTGATAATTTTTAGATCAACTAAAACAAATGGCTGTTTATGAGCAAACACTATAAACTTTATTCTACCAAAGTTGACGGAATAATTCATAATTATTAATTAGCGTCAAGTTTTAATTAGTAATTAATAATTTATAATTAGGAATACGAGAATATCGATGAGGTCAGGTATTGGCTTTACCAGTGCTATATTTAAAGACAATACCACTTCGTAATACCCTGAGGGAAGCCGCACTTCCCGCGTCTACATAATTAAGAAAGTTATATTTGAATGGCTGCAAGAGATGTTTTTCATGATGCTGTTAGAAAAGGGCTAGAGAAAGAAGGTTGGGTGATTACAGATGATCCTCTAGAGATTGAAGTCGGTGGAGTTGAAATGTACATTGATTTGGGTGCAGAGGCAATATTAGCAGCTGAGAGAGCAGGAGATAAAATAGCGGTTGAGATTAAGAGTTTTCTTGGTGCATCAAATATTTACGAATTTCATACAGCATTGGGTCAATGTTTCAACTATAAAATTGCTTTAGAGATTCAAGAACCAGAACGAGTTTTATATTTAGCTGTTCCTTTCGGAACTTATAGCAGCTTCTTCGCATTGCAATTTATTCAAATTGTTATTCAGCGCTCTCAACTAAAGCTAATCGTTTACGATCCTGTGAATGAGGTGATTGTAGAATGGAAAAATTAGAGCAATATCGAGGTTATATTCAACAATCACTGGCAGAATATGCTAGTCGAAGTTCGTCAAAGAGTGAAATAGAAAAACAAGTTATTTTTGATACTATTCACGATCACTATCAATTAGTATATGTAGGCTGGAAGAATCGACGACGGCAATATGGCTGTGTTTTGCATCTTGATATCAAAGATGGGAAGATTTGGATACAATATGATGGAACTGAGATTGGCATTGCTAATGAGTTAGTAAAGTTAGGAGTGCCAAAGGAAGATATTGTTTTGGCATTTAATGAACCATTGGTAAGGCAATATACGGGATTTGCTGTGGGTTAATCTAATTTATTAATAATTCTGGTGCTACCAATCCTTTTTGGATAGCTAAAACTGCGGCTTGAGTGCGATCGCGTACTTCTAGTTTCTGCAAAATAGCATGGACATGAACCCGCACTGTACCAGGGGCAATGTAGAGAATTTCAGCAATTTCTTGATTACTTTTGCCAGTTGCTACCAATGCCAAAATTTCTTGCTCCCGCTTCGTTAAGGGATTTTCTAAGGATTCCTCTTTTGTAGGTAGCATCGCCAGAGAATTGACATCAAAAGCCGCCCTAATTTCTGTTGTTGCTGTTTGATCCCACCAGGAAGCCCCGGCTGCAACCGATCGCACCGCCAATATTAGAGACTCAGCTGGAATACCTTTGAGACAGTAACCTTGCGCCCCGATCGCAATTAACCGTGAAATCAAGGGTTTTTCCGAACGAGACGTTAAAACGAGAATTGGTAAATTTGGGTGCTTCTGCTTGATTTGGCGACAAGCCTCAATCCCGCCAATTCCCGGTAAACCTATATCCAGCAAGACCAAATCCAGGGGATAGCGATTTGCTAATTCTACAGCTTGTTCCCCATCTTCTGCCTCTGCGACAATCTCCAAACTACTTTCTTGTTGCAACCTCATCCGCAGACCAAGCCGAAATAATTCATCATCTTCAACAAGTAAGATTTTTGTCATTTGTAATTGGGCATTGGGCATTTGTCATTTGTCATTTGTCATTTGTCATTTGTCATTTGTCATTTGTCATTTGTCATTGGGAAAGAGAAAGCAGAAGGCAAGAGTTCTTCAATTTTGAATTTTGAATTTTGAATTTTGAATTGATTTCTCAACTCCCCGGTGGTGGATAAGCTGGGAGTCGGAAACCAAACAGTGCGCCTCGTGGTGAGCGATTTTCTGCCCAAATTGTACCCCCATGAGCTACTATAATTTGTCTGGTCAAATAAAGCCCCAATCCAGATCCTGAGACGTGGCGATCGCTATGTCCTTGATAAAACCTTTCAAATAAGTGGGGTAACTCTTCTTCGGTAATACCGGAACCAGTATCGAGTATTTTTACTACTTGATCGCTAGAATAACCTTCAAGTACTACTTCTACTTTACCGCCACGGGGGGTATGATTAATGCCATTGCTGAGGAGATTGGTGAAGACTCGCCCAAGTTGCAAAGAATCGCCATTTACCCAGAGAAAGCTCCGAAAATCGGATTCGCCATAGTGCAGAGAAATATAAACCTGACGTGTTCTCGCTAGTTCAGTCAGGGTAGCAATGATTTCCTCCGCCACTGTCACCAAGTTAACAGGTGATATCTGTAGTTTCAGCCCTTCGGTATCATTGCGGTACACATCTAAAAGAGTTTGGACTAATTGCAGTGTACTCCGATGACTACGAGCCATTGTTTGGAGGACTTTTGCTTGCATTGGCGTGATTTCACCAAATTGCTCATTTTGAAAATATTTCAGTGTTTCAATTGCTCCCAATAGGGGTGTTTTCAAATCATGCGTTAGGGTAGAAACAAAATCTTCACGCATGATCGCTAGTTGTTCTTGAGAGCGTAATTGTGCTTGCGTATAAGCGATCGCTTCTTCATTGCGGTGGTTGCGATCGCTTAACCAACCCGTTACCACCAACGCCAATACTGCAATCAACCGATTTGCCAACGTGGGAGGATTAATCATTTCTCCTCCAGGGACAAACAAATTCAACAATGTTAATCCTGTAGCTGCAAAAGTGATCCCCAAAACGGCTCGCCGATTCAATCGAGAATCTGCTAACAAAATCGTTCCTGTATACAGGTAGCCAAATACGTACTCAGGGGGTGTCATATATTCTAGCACTATCACGATACTAAAGGCGATCGCGATTAGCCCATATGTCTCCCCACGCTGACTTATAGCTTCTTTTATAGTCAATAATCGAGTTAACATTGTCATTTATGATTTACTAAAAAATCCTTATACTACAATCTTTACAACTATTTAATTCACCAATTATGATCTATCTGTAATCTATATATCAAAATCAAATACTTCAACAGTTAATCTGTTATTTCTAAAAATTGGCTTACTAGCACTTAAATTTAATTGAGCGCAAAATATATGGGACAAGGTTTTTTGCAAATTGGCTTAACTCTGTGTATCGTCATCGCAATCACTCCACTATTCGGAAAATACATAGCGCGTGTCTTTTTGGGAGAAAGAACGCTACTTGATTTTTTAATGAACCCCATAGAGCGAAGTATGTTCGTAGTAGCGGGTGTTCGGAGAAAAGATGATATGACGGGTTCGCAGTATATCCGGGCTGTACTGTATAGCAACTTCCTGATGGGCATTTCAGTATATTTCCTAATCTATTATCAGAAACTCTTACCCTGGAATCCTAACGGCTTCGGTGCTACTGCATGGGATGTATTGCTGCACACAACCATTTCATTTGTGACGAATACCGACCAGCAACACTATGCTGGTGAGACAACCTTAAGTTATTTTAGCCAGGTAGCAGCTTTAGGCTTTTTGATGTTTACCTCCGCAGCCACTGGTTTAGCCGTGGGAATTGCCTTTATTCGCGGGTTGACGGGTAGAAGACTGGGCAACTTTTACGTCGATCTCGTGCGTGGGATTACGCGAATATTGCTGCCGATTTCGATTATTGGTGCGATCGCCTTGCTTGTATCAGGTGTACCACAAACATTAGCTGGGACTATGGATGTGAGAACCTTAGACGGTGGAACGCAATATCTTGCCAGAGGCCCAGTGGCATCATTTGAAATGATCAAACTTTTGGGCGATAACGGCGGTGGCTTTTTTGACGTCAATTCAGCCCATCCCTTTGAAAATCCCAATGGCGCTTCTAACTTGATAGAAATGATCGCGATGATTTCTATACCAGCAGCCTTGATTTACACTTATGGTATATTTGCCAACAACATCAAACAAGCTTGGCTACTTTTTTGGATGGTGTTTGTGATTTTTGTCGTTCTGGTGGGAGTGACAGCCGTGGGAGAACTGCAAGGAAATCCCCTAGTTAATAACACCTTTGGATTAGAACAGCCCAATTTAGAGGGGAAAGAAGTTCGATTTGGCTGGGCGCAGACGGCATTTTGGGCAGTGATGACTACGGCTACGATGTCTGGGGCTGTGAATGGGATGCACGATTCTTTGATGCCGCAAGGAATATTTTCGACTCTCTTCAACTTGTTTATGCGGGTGATCTGGGGTGGACAGGGAACTGGAACAGCTTACTTATTTATTTACTTAATTATCACAGTGTTCCTAACTGGACTAATGGCAGGACGCACCCCAGAGTTTTTAGGACGCAAAATTGAAAAGCGGGAAATCGTCCTCGCTGGCGTGGTGCTGTTGATTCACCCAATTCTAATTTTAATTCCCAGTGCGATCGCCTTAGCTTATCCCATCTCCCTATCTGGAATTAGCAACGCTGGCTATCACGGCATTTCTCAAGTAGTTTATGAATATGCCTCAGCAGCAGCAAATAATGGCTCCGGCTTAGAGGGGTTGAGGGATAACACCCTATGGTGGAACTTGAGTACTTTAGTTAGCTTAATTGGAGGACGCTACATTCCGATAATTGCCATCCTGCTGTTCGCTGATGGGATGTCTCGCAAACAACAAGTACAAGAAACCCCAAGTACGCTGAGAACAGATTCTCTGGTATTTACTGGTATCACCGCCGGAGTGACACTGGTTTTAGGAGTGTTGACTTTCTTCCCCGTTCTCGCTTTAGGCCCCATAGCTGAGGGTTTGAAACTAGCATCTGGCGGTTAGAAAAGTTATGAGTTATGAGTTATGAGTTATGAGTTATGAGTTATGAGTTATGAGTTATGAGTTTGGAATTAGGGACTTCCAAGAAATAAATTATCCATCTTGTGGGGTGGGCATCCTGCCCGCCCTGAATATAGGACGGGTGAGGACACCCATCCCACAAGAAAATTTGGGATGTTTTTTTATTTGTCAGTCCCTTAACAAAATACTAAAAAATCAGGACTTACGCACTCAAAACCTGAAACCTAGATCCCCCCTAACCCACGCCAGTCGCTCCACTTGGGGAGACCCCAAGACCGCGCTGGCTCCCCTTAAAAAGGGGGGAACCTTAAAAGCCCCCTTTTTAAGGGGGTTGGGGGATCTCTTGTGCGTAAGTCCTAAAAATAAATTATCCGGTTTCGTAGGGTCTGTTAGCGATCGCCTAACGCACCTTCATCACATGGTGCGTTATTAACGCACCCTACAGATTAGGGACTGACAAATAAAAAAATATCCAATTATTTATTGTGGGGTGGGCAACATGAGCGCCCAGTAACCAAAGGCGCTCATGTTGCCCACGCCACAAGATTGAATAATTTATTTCTTGGAAATCCCTTGGATCTTTTTTTTATTGGAAGTTTGTCATAACTCCTAACTCCAGCCCTGTCAAGGTGATATGTAGCTTAAATTTCATATTCGTTCAAACAAAATCTTCACTTGTTCTTTTAGAATTTTGAAAATTCCGAGTTCAAAGGTGCAACTTCCAAGTTCAAAGGTGCAACTTCCGAGTTCAAAGGCTCAACTTCCGAGTTCAAAGGCTCAACTTCCGAGTTCAAAGGCTCAACTTCCGAGTTCAAAGGTGCAACTTCCGAGTTCAAAGGCTCAACTTCCGAGTTCAAAGGCTCAACTTCCGAGTTCAAAGGCTCAACTTCCGAGTTCAAAGGCTCAACTTCCGAGTTCAAAGGCTCAACTTCCGAGTTCTGAGCTAGTAATGAATACAAGACTCACCTTGACAGCCCTACTTCTCACTCCTAACTCCTAACTTACGCCATGTGCGACTTTCTCTCAAACCTAACCCCCAACCCCAACCCTTGTAGCGTTGGGGAGCAAAAATCAAAGCCTCTCGACCCTTCGGGGAGAGGAATGGAAGCGGGGTTCCAAGAATAAGTCGCACATCGCGTTAACTTCTCACTCCTAACTTTATTTATAAATCAAGTGGCAACTAACTTCAAAGCTAGACGCCCAAATTCTCGTTCTGGCGATCGCCGCCAAGCACGTAAAAAGGCCAGGGCAAGTCATAAGTGGCTGTACTTCAGGGCAATTAAAGATGCTTTTGTCAAGCTAAACCCTAAGCATATAATCAAAAACCCCGTGATGTTTATAGTTTGGCTAGCGACAATCATCACCCTATTGCTCACAATTGATCCCGATCTATTTGGCCCAGCCCTGCAAAAGAACCCGCAACTTTTCAACGGCTTATTGTCGGGGATTTTATTCTTGACAGTTTGGTTTGCCAATTTTGCCGAAGCACTGGCAGAAGGGCGGGGGAAAGCCCAAGCTAATGCCTTACGATTAACAAAATCAGAGGCGATCGCTAAAAAACTTGCTGCCGATGGCACAATTAGTGAAGTTTCATCCACCAGCCTCCAACAGGGCGATACCATCTACGTCGTTGCTGGCGATATCATCCCCGCCGATGGCGAAGTAATCATGGGTATTGCCTCAGTAGATGAATCGGCAATTACTGGAGAATCTGCACCAGTATTAAAAGAATCAGGTTCCGACGTTGCTAGTTCCGTCACAGGTGGGACGCGGATTATCTCATCTGAACTAATTATCCGGATCACATCCGATCCAGGCAAAGGTTTCATTGACCGGATGATTGGCTCCTTAGAAGGGGCAGAACGCAGCAAAACACCCAATGAAATTACCCTAACAGTATTGCTGACAGTTCTGAGCTTAATGTTTTTGTTTGTTGTGGTAACTCTGCCTGCACTTGCCTACTATGTCAACAGTCCAGTCAGCATCCCAATTTTGATTGCCCTGTTAGTGGCATTAATTCCTACAACCATTGGCGGCTTACTAAGTACCATCGGCATTGGTGGAATAGATCGAGTTGCTCAATTTAACGTCATTGCCAGTTCAGGACGAGCAGTTGAAACCTGTGGTGATGTCAACACTTTAGTTATCGATAAAACAGGTACAATTACCCTCGGCAACCGTTTGGCGGAAAAGTTTATTCCGATCAACGGTCATTCAATGTCGGAAATTGCGTATGTTGCCTGGGCAGCTAGTGTTTTTGATAATACACCAGAAGGTAAATCCATTGTCCGACTGGCAGAAATGTTAGTAGCACGGCTTGATTTTGATTCCAGTCAGGCAGAAGCAGTCGATTTTTCCGCCACAACACGCATGAGTGGCACTAACTTGCCCGGTGGATATGAGGCCAGAAAGGGAGCAGTCGGAGCCATTAAAGGATTTGTCGGTTCCCACAACGGACGCGATACCCCAGAATTGGATGCTGCCTACGAACACGTTTCTCGCCTGGGAGGTACACCCCTTGCAGTCAGCCTAGATAACGAAATCTATGGGATTGTTTATCTTAAAGATATTGTGAAACCTGGTATCCGCGATCGCTTTGAGCAACTCCGACGGATGGGAGTGCGTAGCATCATGGTGACTGGAGACAACCGAATTACAACTTCTGTGATTGCCAAAGAAGTTGGGGTGGATGAATTCATTGCCGAAGCCACACCAGAAGACAAAATCAACGTCATTAAAGGCCAACAAGCAGCAGGCAAACTGGTTGCCATGACGGGAGATGGAACTAACGATGCTCCAGCATTAGCCCAAGCTAACGTCGGCGTAGCGATGAATACAGGGACGCAAGCTGCAAAAGAAGCCGCCAACATGGTTGATTTGGACTCCGATCCCACAAAGCTGATCGATATCATTAGCATCGGCAAACAATTGTTAATTACTCGCGGGGCATTGACGACATTTTCCATCGCTAATGATATTGCGAAATACTTTGCAATTATCCCAGTGATATTTGTCGCTGTTAACCTGCAAAAGCTAAATATTATGAATTTGACTAGCCCTAAGTCTGCTGTACTATCGGCGCTGATTTATAATGCTTTAATTATTCCCGCTTTGATTCCCTTGGCATTGAAAGGTGTGCGGTTTAGACCCCTGACAGCTAATCAGCTAGTCGAACGCAATATCTTAATTTATGGCTTAGGTGGTGCGATCGCGCCGTTTATCGCCATTAAGTTGATCGATATACTAATTACATTTGTGGGCTTGGCTTAAGGAGCCTGGGAAACGAGATTTAGCAGGAGTCTTAAACCCACTTATAGCGGTTATCGGCCAAGAACCCCACCCCCAACCCCCTCCCCGCTCTTCGAGAGGGGGCTAAGATGTACCTGATGTGATTAGGAAACGGTATATCATTCGCCCTTCTCCTGTCAAAGACGCTACGCGAAGCTTGTTTCCCCGTAGGGGTACGGATGAGGCTACGTGCAATTGCTATGGCTACGTTAAGGGCAGTCGGACTCCAATTTATTCTGACTCCTGACTCCTGAATTCTGTTTAGATAAAAAAGTGAAGTACCCCAACTTGCTTCGCTGAAGCTTCCAATCTCAGAAAAACAATGACGGTTTTATTCGTCTTCGGAGTTTCCCGTCTCATCCGCCGTTGCCACGTTAGGAACTTCCGAAGAAGTCGAGAACTAAATCTCGTGATGGTCTTACACAGCGTCCACAGGCAGCCGCCCATCTACCACAGGCAGTTTGATTTTTGTTTCGTACAACACCGCTTGGATTCACGACAATAGTCAACCAGCTAACAGTGTTCTTTATCCAGTCTCTGATGTTTCTACGGCAAGTATCTTACTACTACTTTGATGTTAGCCCTTATGTTCCATACAGTTGGCGGGTCATCGACCATTTATATCATAACATAGACGTATCCATCATAGCGATACATTATGAAAGAAAGATCCATCAGAGTTAGGTTATCGCAGAAACGGAACGACAAACTTAAGGCTTATGCACAAAGCAAAGAAAAAACAGTTACGCAGTTGGTTGAGGATTGGATCGACAGGCTGCCTAGTCCCAAAATTGACGACTTCTCAACCAACTCCGAGCCTAATTAGCCTAACGGCTAATATTGGTCGGAGTTAGTTTCGTCGCCGTCCGCTCCCTATCCCCACCCGTGACTTCGAGTTGAGGGTGGGGACTTCCGCAACACGTTAAAAATAAAATATTAGCAGCAATTGGAAAATCTTTATGGCTATGATTCGAGAAACCATCAGAGCAATTTTCATAACTCTGATGCTTTGGTTGTTGACTGCAATTATCTATCCTCTGATTATCCTGGTAGTGGGTCAAGTTTTTCTGCCATATCAAGCTAACGGCAGCATCATGCGGAATCTAAATAATGAACCAATTGGTTCGGCTTTGATTGGGCAGGTGTTCACATCTGAGCGATATTTTCATCCTCGTCCCAGTACTGTTAGATATAGCCAAGGAAAAAGAGCCAAGCCAACTGGCATATCTGGAGCCAGCAATCTCGCTGCTAGTAATCCAGAGCTACTAAAGCGGATTCTAGAACAGGCAAATCAATTGCGAGACGAAAATCTTCAACCGATCGCTGATATAGTTTATACTTCTGGCTCCGGTTTAGATCCGCATATTTCCTTCAAAGCAGCACGGCAGCAATTGACGCGGGTTGCTGGTGCGCGTGGAGTCAAAGAAGATGAGATCCTACCTTTAATTAATAAGTATACTGATGACAGATTTTTATGGATTTTTGGCGAACCAGGAGTCAATGTTCTCCGATTAAATTATGCTCTTGACTTGCAAGATATTAATCGTCAGCAAAATCAATAAATTGGTATTGGGCATTGGGCATTGGGCATTGGGCATTGGGCATGGGGCATGGGGCATGGGGCATTGGGCATGGGGCATGGGTAAAGCCCTGTTTTCCTTTCCGATAAAATAGGATTGCTATAGAAACCAAGAATAAAATGTCAGATAAGAGTAATACTAGTTCGGCTGGCACTGCACCTTTAAATTCTGCAAGTTACTCGTTTTATCCGGCACGACGGCGGGGGAAACATAAAATCTTTATTGGTATGGCTCCTGGAGTAGGCAAAACCTACCGGATGCTGGAAGAGGCTCATTCACTCAAACATGAAGGGATTCATGTTCTCGTTGGGCTTTTGGAAACCCACGGGCGCAAGGAAACAGCTGAGAAGGCACAGGGATTGGAGATTTTACCCCGCAAGCAATATCTTCGGGGTGAGTTGACGCTAACGGATATGGATACAGATGCTATTTTAAAGCGATCGCCCCAATTAGTTTTAATCGATGAACTTGCCCATACTAATGTCCCTGGTTCACCACGCGAAAAACGCTACGAAGATGTAGAAGTAGTTTTGGCAGCAGGTATTGATGTCTATTCCACAATGAATGTGCAACATTTGGAAAGTCTCAATGACTTAGTAGCCCGAATTACAAGTGTGGTAGTCCGTGAGCGGGTTCCTGACAGGATTCTGGATGAAGCAGATGAAATAGTACTAGTAGATGTCACACCGGAAACACTCCAAGAACGATTATTAGAAGGGAAGATTTACGCACCCGAAAAAATCCAACAATCCCTCGATAATTTTTTCCACCGTCGTAACCTGATTGCTTTGCGGGAGTTGGCTTTGCGCGAAGTCGCAGACAACGTAGAAGAAAATGCGATCGCCACTATCCCCAACGGCCAATCCTGTAATATTCACGAGCGGGTTTTAGTGTGCATATCCACTTATCCCAACTCAGTGCAGCTGTTACGCCGGGCTGCGAGGCTGGCTAACTATATGAATGCTCCACTTTATACCTTGTTCGTTGCCAATCCAGAACGCTTCCTCACCAAGGAGGAAAGCCTACATATTGACACTTGTGAGAAACTTTGTAAAGAATTTGAAGGTACTTTTCTTCGTATTACGAATAGTAACGTCGCCAATGCGATCGCCCAAGTCGCTGAGAAATATCGGATCACTCAAATTGTAATTGGTGAAAGTCAGCGATCGCGCTGGCAAATGTTCCTCAAAGGATCTTTGACGCAAAAATTAGTCCGTTTGCTCAAAAATATCGATTTGCATATCATTTCCAGCGAAAAAAGGGTTTCACCCAAATAGAAAATCGGCGTGAATCCCATCTCTTCAAGGGATGTTCGGGATAGCCGCCCGCCGATTTAGTCATTAATCATTAGTCATTAGTCATATTTCCTCAAAAATCTCAGAAGTAAAGCTCCCATGCAGACCATAAGGGATATGATGCTTAAGATGTAGCCGAGCGATCGCACATGCAGAGAAATCACTAGCATCCAAAATTACCAAATCTGAACGGTGATCAGCAGCATCATAAACCAAAGCTAATACCCAACCATCATCTTCCTTCTCAGAACCTGGGCGCGGCACAAAAATCGGTTCACCGACAAAACCACGGGGTGCAGCACTCCAAAATTGTCTTTCAAGAGACTCTAAATCAATTTTCAGTAATGCTTGTAAGGGAGCATTACCAGTCTCTCCATGAGCCGCAGCTATATATAAATATCGATAAGAGCGTCCCACATTCGCCGGATGTATGCTGGGAAATTCACAACAACGGCCATCAATCAATTCCCGCCGGACTGTCCCATCCTTTAGATTCAGATAAAATCGCCAGAGTTGCCCAGGTGAAGACGCCTCAAAATCAACTTGTCGAAAATCGCTTTTAGGTTGGACTTTTGATAATTCTTGGTAGCAAATGGAGTCAATCAAAATTTCCTCTCCTACCTCAAAAGCATTAACATGGTGGAAGACAAAACCCGATTGAGTTTCCAAACTTTTTATCTTTTCTTGCCCTTCTTTGGGGAAGCGGGGAATAATTAGAATTTGAGTTGGCTGATTTGGCTGAAATTTGATACATTCTCCGGCCGCACGAATTCCCAAGGCGAAAGGTATGGGATTAAAGGTAACAGGATTTTGAAAGAAGATGCAGTAATTGGGAGTAATCACAAAATCGTGAATGAAAGAGAAACCTGGAACCTTATGAGCCTGCTGTCTGACAATTTCACCTGCTGGGTTTAGTTCAAAAATAGTAATTGTGGTAGATAATCCCGGCTTAATCGAGAAATTTACTAGGCAAGGTTCACCCCCATCTTGGTTACAATTTTTTTCCAACCGGGGATGTGCAGCGAAAGCTTCACCTGCTGACAAAACACCATTAAAATATTCATTCCCCAAGGTTTCAAGAGTGTAGGGATCGAGACGATGTGCTTCAGAACCTTCCCACAGTGCTAGCAGTTTCCCACCCCAATAAATAACATTTGTATTGGCGATATTTTTAAGTTTGAAGTCAAAGATATTCGCTAGCCAACCGCCAAGTTTTTGAGTACCAAAAGTACCACGATAGAGGATTTTTCCCGCCTTTTGCTCTGCCAAATAGCCAGTTGTGCGGACAAAGCGGTTGCGAAAATGAGCGCGACCGTTGGTAAAGGTAATTTTGCTAATCATCCCATCCCCATCAAATGGGTGATGAAGAAATTGCCCATTCACATCCAGCAAACCAGGGCCATTTCTAAACAGCGTACCTTGTAATTCTCTGGGAATTTGCCCTTCGATATCATCAATCCAATAATCAAACTCTTGGGTGAGAGATTTATATCCTCCTTCCCAGTCTGCACGAGTGTAGGATTTTTCTGTAACTGGGCTTTCTTGACTTTTAAAACTCTGCATCTACTTTATTTTTTGTTGTTAACTCGCACGAAAATATCTAGCCGCTAAAAGAATTTCTTTGCGACTTTGCTGAATCCCCGACTGATTCATTCTGATTCCTGAATTCTGACTTCTGAATTCTTCTTCAATACCTATTCCACTATTTTCGACTCTGATTCTCTCAGTACCAACTCAGACATCAAATCAGGCAAAAACGGTTGTTCCCCATCTTTTGATGTCTCAGTTTGCTCCTGGGCAGCAGGTAGCCAGTTGATAAATGGTAGGGGTAACAGCGTACTGAGGTTAGTAATTATCACCAATAGCCAAAGTGACTCAAAGTTTGTTGCGGTTATCCCCAGCCAATAGGTGATTAATGCCCCTAATGCATGGGAAACTGTTCCTGCGGAATTAAACACCGACATTAACAAGGCAAATAATGTCGCTTCCACACCAGAGGGACAAAGCCTTGCTGCTAGCACCATCACTTGCATAAAGGCAATTTTTCCCATCACGGTGAGAATAAGACTATCACCCAAACTAAACCAGTGGTCATCTATACCTAACAGCCTGTTTGTGTGAGTCACTAACAACAGCATCGTCATCCCCAAAACTGAGGAAAGGACGGTACTCCAAGCAAAAATCACGCGAAAAGGGATGCTTTTGAGGAAACGTTGAAAAATCCAAACACCTGCTAAAGAAGCGAAACTTGTCACCAAATGCACTCGCCCCAAAAATTCTGGTTGAAAGTGTAGTTCGTTGGTAGAGAAGTAGAAAAAGGCTGAGTCTGCATTTGGGGTAGCTTGCCAGATGAAGATAAACGCCGTTGGTAGCCAGATTGATTTTTGGCTAATGGCTTGGCGTAGCTGCCCCAGTTGATGTTTGATTGGTAAAGAGTTGGTGTGATTACTATCTTGAGCATCTTTGTTAACGGGCGACTCAGCAATTAACCAAGCTACCCCTGAGACGATGAGAGGGAATAAGGCAGTAATCCCAAAGACGGTACGGGTAGTAAAATATTGCAGCAGCAGACCGCTAAAGTATGCTGTTATTAAACCTCCGATCGCCGAAGCACCCCAACACAGAGATTGTAGTGAACCGGCTCTCGCTTGCGATTCCCCTCTGGCTCGTTCGACAACCAACGAGTCAACTATCACGTCACTCATGGCCACAGAGAGAGAACTAAGAGCGATCGCTAATGTCGCTGCCCAGCTAGTATGAACTATTGTGGCCAGACTTACCCAGGAAACAGATCCCAGTATCCCGGATAAAATCAAGTAAGGACGCCTACGATAGCCAAATATCGGCAAGCCATCAGAGATAAAGCCAAACACCGGCTTGATCATCCAAGGTAGAAAGACAATTCCCAATAGCGCCGACACCTGGACTGGACTCAGCAGCAGTTCATCTTTGAGGAAAAAGCTAACGGCTAAACGCGATAACCCTAAAATTCCTTGGACAAAGTAAACGGTGAGAATTGCAATTAATTCTGCATTAGGTTCATTACCCAAGAAGATTTTTTGTGTTAATGAATCTTTGACCTTGGACAAGCCAGATGATTGAAGCACCATTCGATAAAGATTTTTTAACTTTTATTTACTTTTCTATCATATCGAAACAGAATTCAGGAGTCAGGAGAATGATACAAATACGTTGGTAGGGGCACAGCAATGTTCATTGGTGTCAACTTAACGTTAAAAGGGCGGTTAGAAACCGCGTCTACACAGACAAAACCCACCTTCGTGGGTTAAGAATCCTTGGTTTTGTATTAGTCCACGAAG
This sequence comes from Nostoc sp., assembly GCF_036919575.1. Lineage (GTDB taxonomy): Bacteria > Cyanobacteriota > Cyanobacteriia > Cyanobacteriales > Nostocaceae > Nostoc. The sequence continues at coordinate 18,884 of NZ_JBALBY010000087.1, forward strand.
GTGGACTTTGTTTGTGTAGCCGCGAATTCTATTCGCCCTGGCTCTAAGTTGACACGCATGAGCAATGCTGTGCCACTACGAGAAATCTATATGTATCAGGGTTTGTATGAAATGGTATGACTCCTGAATTCTGACTCCTGAATTCTGACTCCTGAATTCTTCTTCAACACAATCCCAACTCTTCTGGAAAACCCAGTATGATGTTTAGGTTTTGGATTGCGGCTCCCGATGCGCCCTTACCCAAGTTGTCAAGACGAGCAACTAGCAACACTTCTTTGGTGGTGTCATTGGCGAATACAAAAACCTGAACAATATTGGTGCCATTGATTGCAATCGCATCCAGAAATATTCCGTCTCTCAGCAGAGTAGAATCTTGGAATGGAGCAACCTGGACGAATTTTTCACTTTGGTAGTAGTTAGCGATCGCTTGATAAATCATCTCACCCGATGGTGGATTATCCAAAACCCCTAGTGGCAAAGGCACTTGCACCAACATCCCCTGCTCAAAATCTCCCACTGCCGGTACGAACAGAGGCGGTGATGCTAACCCCGAATATTGATGCATTTCCAAAACGTGCTTATGTCCAAACTGTAAACCATAGATGCCATAGGGGTAGAGCGACTCTCCCCCAGCTTGCTGTTCATGGAAGGTATGGTACTGTTTGATCAGATTCTTGCCGCCACCAGAATAACCTGACACTGCATTAACGGTGATGGGAAAGTTACTCTTCAGAAGTCCCTTGGCAATCAACGGACGGATACAAGCTAAAAATCCTGTAGGATAACAGCCGGGATTGCTGACAAACTGGGCGCTGGCGATTTTCTCTCGCTGTCCTGGATTTAGTTCAGGAAAGCCATATACCCAGCCTTTAGCTGTGCGATGGGCGCTACTAGCATCAAGGATTTTAACCGTACTACTACTGACTAAACTAACAGCTTCGCGGGCGGCATCATCAGGCAGGCAGAGAATGACAACATCGACGGCATTGATTAGTTTAGCTCGTTCAGTTGCATCCTTACGTTTAGATGCATCAATGCTAACTAACTCCATGTCATCGCGTTGGTTGAGGCGTGAGTAAATCTGTAAGCCTGTGGTTCCCGATTCTCCATCAATGAAAATCTTCGGTTTAGTAGTCATGTGCTTCTGATATGTGAGTGATATTTTGACTGATTAATACTTACTTGATCTCAGATAAGGGACTGACAAAAAAAATACTCAACTACTTCTTGTGGGGTGGGCAACATGAGCGCCCTACAAGAGTTTTTTCAAAAATCAAATCGGATTTCCATCGCAGACGTAAAAATTTAATTAAATTTTTTTGTGTTGCTCACGACATCTAAAAAATAATGAGTATGTTATTCTCTTTACCGAGGTCGTAAATGATCTAACTTTCAGCAATTAACCTAAGTGTGAATACAGGCATTTCGGTGTAGGCAGCCAGAGGATTTCTGAATTCTTCCTGACCAAGACTATACCAAAATTCCTGGTGAGTTCTCACTAAAAACTAGCTTAAATAACGAATTTATAGTACCTGATATCACAAAAGCAGCTACTACAAAATCTGTTATGTCAAGCTATTATAGCTGTTTTCAATTGTATGGAATACATATATGTTGAGGAGTGCAAAGTCTTGCGCCCCATAGCGTATTGCATCCATATGAGAATCGCTATGCCCAGTCTGAAGGAGATTCTCTGAATTCTGAATTCTGAATTCTGGATTCTGCATTCTTCTTCAATTCGGGTTCGTGCCGGAGCAAATTTTTGTAGGAGTTAAGTGAACAAGATGAATCTGTGCAAACAACGTCAAAACAAGAATAGAGTATTGATTTTAACTTCCCTGGCTGTGTTAGCGTCTCCATTAGTATTGCCCTTGCAACAAGCCTTTGCAGGAACATTAACGACCGTTGTAAATTTCAACGGTACTAATGGAGCGGCCCCAAGTGCAGGCGTGCTTCCAGGGAGCGATGGCAATCTTTATGGAACTACTTCCGCAGGTGGTTCGCAAAGTAAAGGAACAGCATTCAAATTAAGTGGTACTACTTTTAGTACTCTGACCACACTAGTTAACTTCACTGGAACCAATGGAACTAATCCAGTTGCGAGATTATTCCAAGCAAGTGATGGCAATCTATATGGTGCGACCTCTACAGGTGGTACAAATAACTTCGGTACGTTGTTTAAGTTGCAAAAAACAACTTTTACAACCCTGACAAATCTTTCAAATTTCAATGGCACTAATGGAGCCAAACCAGCAGGTCGATTGATTTCAGGTAAGGATGGCAACTTGTGGGGGATAACTTCTGCCGGTGGAGTCAACAGTAAAGGAACTATATTCAAGATTCCGCTAACTGGTGGTGTCCCCACTATCGTAGTTAACTTCAACGGTACTAATGGCGCAACTCCATTGGCAAGGTTGCAATTAGCTACTGACGGAAACTACTATGGCACCGCCTCAGCCGGTGGAGCAACTAATAAAGGTGTGGCATTCAAGTTAACTCCCGCAGGACTAATAACTTCATATAGCTTTAGTGGTGCTAATGGGCAAAGTCCCCAGGCTGGATTAATTGAATCTGCTAAATTTATCTATGGCACGACTTCCTTAGGTGGAGCCAGTAATAAAGGAGCTATATTCAAGATTCCGCTCGGTGGCGGTACACCGGTTTTAGTTGCTAGCTTTAATGGCAGCAATGGAGCTAACCCCACAGCTGCACTCACAAAAGGAAGTGACGGTAACTTCTATGGTACAACTTCTACAGGTGGTGCAAATAATAAAGGAGCCATCTATCGGTTGAGTGGAGGAACCATCACTTTGTTATTTAGTTTTAATGGCACGAATGGGGCAACTCCCCAGTCCACGCTAATTCAACTTGCTAATGGTGCATTTTACGGTACCGCCTCTACTGGTGGCGCTTCTGGACAAGGAACTGTGTTTAAATTTACACCATAGCCTCAAAGACAACCTACCTGCAAAATAAATAGTAGAACGTAGATTTTTCCACTTTCAGATAGTCACGCTTACTGACTATTTGAAAGTGGAAAAAGTAGGAGTTATTCTAAATGATCAATTTTTGAATTAAATTAGCCTGCTTTCACCATCCATACCAAAAAGCTCAGAATTGTTTCGATGGGAGGAAGAGGATAATCTATTAAATCAATTGTGACTGTTTGCCCCTCTAGTCGAAGAAATCGCCATTGGGTTCCACTGCTGACAGTACCGTAAACTGCTGTTAAGGGTTGTTCTCTTGCTTGATTGAATCGCTGTGCAGCTACCATTTCTGCAATGCATTGTCCCAATCCAGATTTTAAATCTGATTTTTTCGCTTCAACTATGACAATTGCAGGTGCTTCTACCGTTAATTGTTCAGGTGAACGGCAAAGCAAGAAGTCACACACACCGTTGAGTCCAATACTCGCATCAACGTTAAACTCTTCCCCTGAAAACACGCTAATTGATGAATTGAAGATGCGTCGCACTTCCAGCAATACAGGATTAATTATCACCTCTGAACGAGCTTTTTCTGTATCTACTGCGATCGCCCACGGTAAATCCTCTAAAATACCTTGTAGTCTGAAACTTGGAGTAATGCGTTCAATTGAGTCTGGGAAAAAGCGGACTCCTTCCACAGTACTCAGATGAAAATCTTGTTTGACTTTGTTAATGGTGAATTGACTGTAGGGCATGAGAATTAATAATTCAAAATTCAAAATTCAAAATTCAAAATTAAACCCGGACTGAAACTGAGCTACGTGAAGATGTAGGGGCTACTCCTCCCAAGCGAGAGTGCGTTTCACTGCCTTTTGCCAAGTCGCAAAATTGGACAATGGGAAATTCTTACTCGGCTCAAAAACACGTTCAATTTGCCGTTGCTGCACGAGTGCTTCATAGCTCTGCCAAAATCCTACAGCTAAACCTGCTGCAAATGCTGCACCCTGAACGGTCGTATCGCGCATTATCGGACGTTCAACTGGAATACCTAGCACATCAGCCTGAAACTGCATCAGGAAATTATTCTCGCAAGCACCACCATCTACGCTTAATCGCCCAACTGGAGTACTGTTAGATGCATTAATTGCTTGCACCACCTCCAGAACTTGATAAGCGATCGCTTCCAACACGGCGCGAACTAGATGCTCTGGTTGTACACTGGCGGTAATGCCGAAAAAGGCTCCCCTCGCGCTCATATCCCAGTAGGGAGCGCCCAGTCCACTGAATGCAGGCACAAAATAGACTCCACCATTATCTTTTACCTGATTTGCCATCACTTCAGTTTCAGCAGCAGTTTTAATCAGCTTCAGGCGATCGCGTAACCATTGGATACAAGCACCACTGGTAAACATACTGCCTTCAAGAGCATAACCTACATCTAAATTTCCCCTTGAATTAGCTTGAGTCCATGCCACTGTCGAAATTAGTTGATGGGGCGATCGCACAATTTGATTACCTGTGTGAGCTACCAAAAAGCTACCAGTACCGTAAGTACATTTCATCAAACCGGGGCGATCGCAGCCATGACCGAATAGAGCCGCTTGTTGATCTCCCAAAATGGCAGTAATGGGAATTTCAGCACCCAACAAAGTAGCATCAGTAACTCCAAATACTCCTAAACTAGGCTGAATCTGGGGCAAAATATGAGCCGGAATTTGAAACAGATCCAATAAAATCTCATCCCACTCACAGGTGTTGAGATTCATCAACATTGTCCGGCTGGCGTTGCTGTGGTCGGTAGCATGGACTTTTCTACCTGTGAGGTTCCACAGCACCCAGGTATCAATGGTTCCTGCCAAGACATTGTTCAGATCAATATCAGTAAAATTGTCTAATAGCCATCTGAGTTTAGTAGCAGAAAAGTAGGCATCGATAATTAAGCCAGTGCGATCGTAGATATCTTGAGCGTAGCCTTGCTGTTGTAACTGGTGGCAAAGGGGAGCAGTGCGGCGATCTTGCCAGACGATCGCTTTTTGGAGTGGTTTACCAGTAGTTTTGTCCCAAATCAAACAGGTTTCACGCTGCACAGTTAGTCCCAAGGCGGCGATCGCTGATGGCGGAATCTGGGCATTCCCAATGGCGGTTTGCATCACCCAACAGGTATCTTGCCAGATTTGTTCAGGGTCATGTTCTAACCATCCGGGCTGAGGATAATACTGAGTTAGTTCTTTGTATGCCTGCCCAACAATATTACCGTCTGCGTTAAACACAAAGGCGCGGTTGCCTGTCGTACCTAAGTCCAGTGCTAAAATGTAACCCAATGATGTAGTTGTGTTGCCAAATGTGTGCATAGCGGCTTTGATATGGTGCGTAGGCGTAGCCCGCCTTTAGGCATCGCTAAATCACATATACATTATTTTGTGTACATTTTGAATTGAGCGATCGCCTAACGTCTATGCAAAGAAGAAACGCGTTTAGAAACCGCACGCTAGTTTGTTGAGAACTGCTATATATAGCGTTTCCTAATCACATAAGGTACATCTTAGCCCCCTCTCGAAGAGCGGGGAGGGGGTTGGGGGTGGGGTTCAGTACCTACTCAAGCGAGAACCGCTATATATAAAAACCTAGCAGAAGTGGTTATTTTGCGATCGCGTAGCTTACAATACGTTTATTAGGAAAACTCCTAGAAATCAAAACTTTTCATAACTCGTCTGCGTAGCCGCCTCAATTACGAATTAGCAACTCTCACAAGTTGTGTTTAGTTCCTCTGAACTACTAACTTGCTGTTACAGAAACTGTAACAGTCCCGTTTTTCTATTGGAGCAAATGCAATAGTTAATCATTGACACAGTATCTGCGTCAACCATGATCACAGATCGGGAATCTTTGACAAGTGAGGTGGTATAATGAATCCGCAGAAATATAGTAGTGTGAGAGAAAATTTCATGCAAAGACGCTATGGTGTTAGTCTGGGCAGACGTTATGCTCTGGCAGCTGCAAGTGTTGTTCTCTTCAGTGTATTAGGGTATTCTCAAGTCGATAGTAATAAAAGCGCTCTTGCCCAATCGAGTTTACCTCAGCCAGAAACTCCATTGCAAAAAAAAACACTCAACACTGATGCAAAAATCGTTGAGTCTAGCAATAAGTTTGGCTTCAAACTGTTTTCAGAAGTTCTGAAAAATGCTCAGGGTGGGAAGAATGTATTTATCTCACCTTCGAGTGTGGCGATCGCTCTGGCTATGATCTACAACGGCGCTAGTGGCACAACTCAAGTAGCGATCGCAAAAACCCTGGAATTACAGGGAATAAGTCTACCAGAAATCAACTCTTCTTACGCGGCGGCATTAAAGCAGCTTGTAGACAATCCTGATGCGAAAGTGCAACTGAATATTGCTAACTCACTTTGGGCAAATCAAAATTTTAGCATTGCACCAGACTTCCTCCAGAGAGTACAGTATTTCTATAAAGCCAAGGTTAGCAATTTAAACTTTCAAGATGCCGCCGCACCTAATATTATCAATAACTGGGTAAAGGAAAATACTAACGGGAAAATAACTAACATAGTTGGAACCATCCAACCCAACGATGTGTTATTTCTGATTAATGCCATATATTTTAAAGGAAAATGGACTCAAAAATTTGACAAAAATCAAACCGCTCAATACCCCTTTTACACCACATCTGGCACGCCAAAACAACACCCGATGATGTCACAGGACGGTGACTATAGATACTATGAAAGTAAACAATTTCAGGCAGTTAGTTTACCTTATGGTAAAGATGGGAAATTCAGTTTTTATATATTCCTGCCTAAACAGAACTCTAACCTGAAAGCCTTCTATCAAAACTTGAATGTTGAAAACTGGGAAAAATGGATGACTCAGTTCAGCAAACGAGAAGGGTTTATTCGCTTACCCCGCTTTCAAACAGAGTATGATATTAAACTCAATGATGCCTTAAAAACTTTAGGCATGGCAGAGGCTTTCAGCAGCAAAGCCAATTTTTCCGGCATCGGTAAAAATCTTTCCATCAGCGAAGTTAAGCATAAAACTTTTGTGGAAGTGAACGAAGAAGGCACGGAAGCAGCTGCGGTTACTTCAGTGGGAGTAACAGTGACATCAGTAGCTTTTCCTATAGAGCCACCATTCCGAATGATTGTTGACCGTCCCTTCTTCTGTGCCATTAGGGATAATCAGACGGGAAGGGTTTTGTTTATGGGTTCCATCATTGATCCACAGTAACAATTCAAAATTCAAAATTCAAAATTCAAAATTGAAGAGAGTCAACTTATAACCCAATACGATTCAGTTAAGGCTAGCACTCTTTGTCAAAGTCATTTTTTTTTACGAACCGCAGAGGCGCAGAGAACACAGAGAGAGAAGAAAGAGAAGGAAAAAATTTATTAACTGAACTGTATTGACTTATAACCGCCCTTTTAACGTTAAGTTGACACCAAAGATGTCTATTTTGAATTGAATTCTAAGGTAATGTCGCTTCAGAAATACTCAATGTGTTTTTAGCGTCAGTTTTTGGGGATTCATTTGCTGCAACGGGTGCAGTTATCTCCCCAGTGGTGCTGTCGTTTGTCTGGCTACCAGGACGCAGGGCGCTTAAAGCAGTCTTAATCACAACAGCTGTGGGTACCGCTACAATTACACCCAAGAGTCCGCCAATTCTTGCCCCTGTCAAGACTGATATTAAAATCCAAACTGGATTTAAACCAGTAAAGTTGCCTAAAATTCGGGGGGCAATTAAGTTTTCGAGAATTTGTTGGACAATTACTGCTGCTATCAAGACTCTCACACCCATTGAGAAATCTTGCAACGCCACCAATATTGTAGTCAGGGCGATGCCCACAGAACCGCCAAAGGGGACGAGAGCCATCAGGCCAATGGTTAGGCCGAATAGCAACCCAAATGGCACTTTCAGCCACAAAAAGATCGGAATCAGGGCTGAGGCCATACAGGTAGATAAAATCAGTTGGGTGATGAAGAAATTTTGGAAGCTGAGGCGGACTGTTTTGGAGAAAGGATCTCGAAATTTAGCAGGTAGCCATTCCACTAAACTTTCCCACAGTTCACCCCCATGCTGTAAAAGATAGAAAGTCAAAACTATCGTCAAGAGAATATCTAGCAGACTAGTGACTGTGATCACAGCCAGATTTAAAACTTGTCCAGCGATCGCTTGCAATTGTCCTTTGACGCGATCGTTGATTTGCACTACCAGAGCATCAAGGTTAATTGGTAAGCTAAAAGTCTCAGCTTTTTCGTTCAATATCATTAACTGAGCACGTCCAGAGTCGATCAACTCTGGCAAACGAGCCACCAGTTGTTGAGCTTGGGTAAGGGCCAGGGGAAAAAGTGTAACACCCAACGCCAATAAAATCGATAAAGCCACGAGAAATACTAGGATAGCAACTTGCTCTCGCCTAGCACCATGATGCTCCATCCAGCTCACGGGGTAGTTGAGCAGAAATGCTAGCACTGAGGCTGCGACTAAAATGACTATGAGAGAATGGAAATAATCAAAAAATACCGAAAGTGCCCAACCATTGAGAACTAGCAGGGGAGCGAATAGTGCGATCGCCCCGATTCGCACTATTGGTGTGAATGTTTGCCACCAGTCGAGTAGCTTGCGTGTCTGCATTTTGAGCTGATTGCGGGATAGAACTAAATTAAATCTTTCTTTACAGCTTATTATCTCTAACTATATGAATCTGATTCATCCTTCTAGTTTAGGAGTTAGACTAACCCTAATGGATAATTTTAAACCGAAAGAGAATGGGGAGTCGGCAGTGGGGAGTCGGGAGCAGGGGGAGAATAATAATGCCCAATGCCCAATCCCCAATGCCCAATCCCCAATCCCCAAAACACAGTTGCTTTTATATTTGATTCCGATCATCGGCTTTTTTCCCTCCTTGTGGACTCTCTATCGGGGCCAGGGTAGTCGGGAACAACTTGCTACTAGTCGTCTGTCTATTACTTTGGCACTTATTTGGCTGTTGGGATATCTATTATTAGCTAGTGGAGCAGCAACTTCAGATTTTTTAACGCTACGTCTATTTATCCTCAATAGCTTTCTCACATCAGGTTACTTTTTAGTGAGTGTCTGGTTGATTTTGCGACTGATGCAGGGCAAATCTGGGCGTTTACCAGGGTTTAGTACTTTAGCAGAACGAGTGCTGGGCAAGTATTTATCTTAATCTTTTCGGGTGATAATTTGCCAGTGTTTTTACTTATTTCCTCAAAAATCCGGTTGATTTACCTATAATATCTAGTCAAATCCAGTTTATTATTGCCATACTTCAGTAAAACATCTCCAGATTGCCCCAAAATAAAGATAAATGCTGCTATAAGTGTTGTGGTTAACACTATAAAAAAGTTAGCACTAATAATTAAGAGTTAGCTATTATAGGTTGATTTGCCAGGATGTTTTTAGTCTACAAATTTACCGAATTTGATTAGTGAGTAAGTGTGAGGAAGTCTGTGACCATTCAAAGAAGTTCGGCGGAAGAAAACCAGTCGGGAAAAGCCTCAAAGTCCAATAACAAAATTTCCCAGAACTCGAAATCAGGACGTTGGCTGTGGTTTTGGGTAGGTATGAGTGGTATTGCAATGGTGTCAGCAACAGCAGGGGCGCTTTTGGCGGTGTCTTTGACCAGTACGCCTTTGCAACAAGCCCAGCTAAGTCCAAAGGATGAGGCGGTCTTTGATGGCGATCGCATTTCTGGAGGTGTGCTGCGATTTTCAGAATTAACTCGCCCGGTGAATCTGTTGGTTTTGGGGATGAGCGTACTTCCCCCGGATATCCAAAACCCTCCCCCAGAAACCAAAAACCTCAGATACCAGCCCGAGATAAACTCCTTTGAAGGTCTTTCGGATGTGATGCTCTTGCTCAAATTTGATCCAGAGACGAAAAAAATAATTATGCTCTCCATTCCCAGAGATACCCGCACAGAAATAGAGGGGTATGGGGTAAAAAAAATTAATGCTGCCAATGTTGACGGTGGGCCAGCTTTGACTGCCAAAACAGTCAGTAATCTCTTGGGTGGGGCGGGAATTGATCGCTATGTCCGAATTAACGTTCTCGGAGTTGCCAAGCTGATCGATGTTTTGGGTGGCGTTACAGTCTATGTCCCCAAAAATATGAAGTACCAAGATGATTCTCAGCATTTGTACATCAATTTGAAGGCAGGTAAGCAGCATCTCAACGGCGATCAGACACTGCAATTGCTGCGTTTTCGCCATGACGAACTCGGTGATATTGGTCGGATTCAGCGCCAACAAATGGTCATGCGTGCTTTGATGGATCAAACACTTAATCCAGCTACTGTTGCTCAATTACCTAAAGTTCTGGATGTAGTCAAAGACCACATCGATACCAATCTGACGGTTGAGGAGTTAGTGGCGCTAATGGGTTTTGGGGTGCGGACAAATCGCTCTAATATGCAAATGTTAATGCTGCCAGGTCGCTTTAGCGAGAAAAGCGAGTTTGATGCTAGCTATTGGTTGCCCAACAAAAAGGCTATTGCGAAACTGATGGCTCAACACTTTGGTTTGGAATCAGAACAGGAACAGCTGGCGACTACATCTGACCCCCGCTCTTTGCGTGTAGCAATTCAAGATAGTACAGGTAGCGATCGCTCTAACCTGCAACCATTAATTAGAGCCTTGGAAAAATCTGGATATCGCAACATCTATCTGGCCAAAGCATGGGGTGAACCTCTAGAGGTAACTCACATTGTCGCCCAACAAGGAGATAATGAGACTGCCGAATCAGTTCGCAACACTTTGGGATTTGGAGAAGTGCGTGTGGAAAGTACTGGCAACCTTGGCTCGGATATCAGTATCCAAGTGGGTAAGGACTGGTTGCAAGAAAAATCTATCTTGGAGCAGTCGCTGACGAAATAATTCGTAATTCGTAATTCGTAATTCGTAATTAATTACGAATTATGTTGACTGTGAATTTACTGTCTGGCTGAGTTCTTGCAGTTTAGCTGCTACCACACCATTGGTTAATAATTCTTCTGCTTTCGCTAAACCCTCTGACATATCTGGACAAATACCACTCCGCCATAAGTAAAATCCGCCATTCCACAAGGCTGTTTGCATTAGTTCACTTGGTTTACCTGCTAAAACATCTTGAATATCTGCCAGCAGTTCTTCAGTAGTTCCAAGGGGTACGTTCTTGGTAGTAAACCCGTAATCACGCGGTACGAGGTGTAATCGTTCTACCTCTTGGGATGCTATGGATGAAGATAAGCTGACGATCGCAGTGCGATCGCGTGGTAAGTCGCAACTACCTTCCAATCCTTTGACTAATGTAAATTTTGTTACTCCCCGCAGCCCCAGAGCTATGTGAAACATCCCTTCTGTCGGCGGATGAACAAACCCAGCAATGACGTGAGCATCTCCAGCATAAGGACACCAGATTAGCTCCATTGTCGCCAAGGGCGGACGCTTGCCGAGTTGGTCGCGGTACTCCCAAATACTGTTAGTTAAGGGAAAATGCTGAGGAAGATAAATAAAGCCGATTCCCGTTTGTTCAAATACTTGCTGGGTTTTTGGTAGTGGTAGCCTAGTCCAATCGACTCCTAAACCCTGCCAAATATCTATTAGGGGTAGGCCATACTTAGTTGGTAGGCGATCGCCACCGTGCATTATTACTGGTTGTCCAACTGCGGCGAGTAGTAAAGCTGTGACGGGACTGATTGGTGCTGTGCGTGTTCTGCCATCATAGGGGATGCCAAGAGCGATCGCTGGTCGTGCAGAAACGATTGGTTGCAGTTTTGGCCCTAGTTCCTCATAAGCATCCAACATTCCCGCTAACTCTTCCCCCGTAGGACGCTTGATTCGATGAGCAATCAAAAACGCTCCGATTTGGGCTGGTGTAGCTTCACCCAGCAGCATCATTTTTGTAGCGATGGCTGCTTGGGCACGAGTTAAATTCTCGGCTGTATGGTTTCCGCTACCTACTTTTTGCAGGAATTCCCGAAATACATTGCTCATTTGTCTTTTGTCCATTGTCCTTTCTGAAAATAACTAATGATTAATGACTAATAACTAATGACACTTAAAGTAAACCAAAAAGTTTTTCCCAAAGAGCGATACCTGTCTTGAAAAGTTCAGATGCCTGCGGTGGTAACAGAGCGCGGTCGTTGTGCGGGCTGCGCCAACGGTGGGAAACGACGCGATACACTTTTCGCTGCGGCGGGCTACACCTACGCTCATTAAATTTACGTAGTTTACTGCTCTGAAAGGTTTCAAAAAATAAAATAAAAAAGAAGAATTCAGAATTCAGGAGTCAGAATCAATTAAAACAAGTCGCAAGTCGCTTTTTCGCAGTCGCAAGCGGTGCCCTGAGCTACGCCGTTCGCGCAGCGTCTCGTAGAGAAGGGTAAGTTTTGTGACTCTTATTTAGACCCCGACCCAAAACCTTCGGCAATTGATGCAGCGGACTTAAACCCCTAAATTTTGTTAAGTATGGTTTTACACCATGCTTAATTGTAGACCGCCTATAGAGGCGGGGGTATTAAACCCATTTATTCATCCGCTTTTTCGTTCAAAATTCAATTCTGAATTCTGTGCGAAAAAGCGCCAATATTTCTGTTTCGATAATGAAAGTAGTTTGTAGTTTATTATACAATAAGAAATAATCACGGTGTAATCAGCTTTTCAGCCTCTTGAGATCCATTTGCCGATAGCATCAGAAGATAAGTAATAATCGACTAACATCTAGATTCAGGAGTTGGTGCATGACCGATAACGCAGACTACACAGCCAACAAACACTTAAGTTCAGGTGCTAACAAACTCAAAGAGAAAGCTTCTCGAAATCATGTGATCACGGCTCCATTACCAGACCCGATTGCAAAAAATATTGAAGCGATTATTTCACTTCATACCCAGGAAGTTCGAGATATTCCCGTCCACCAGCGGATACTAGAAGCGATCGCTACATTCTTTGGGCGATCGATATTTATGTATAGTTTGCTAGTCATACTGGCTATCTGGATTTTTAGCAGTTTTTTCGATCGCTTTTTGCCATTCAATCTACCCTCGTTTAGCTGGTCAGGTCAAGGCTTAGACGCAGCTGCATTGGTGATCTCAACCGGAGTACTGGTACGACAAACTCGCCAAGAAAACTTTGCCGAACAACGGGCGCAATTGATGCTACAGCTTAACCTGCTCTCCGAGCAAAAAATTGCCAAGATTATTGCTCTATTAGAAGAACTCCGTACCGATTTGCCTAATGTGATAAATCGGCATGATTCGGAAGCTAAATTGATGCAGGAACCGGCTGACCCGATCGCAGTATTGTCAGCACTCCAGAAAAACTTAGCTGAAGAACTGTCAGCCACAGAAGAAAACAATATGAGTTGAGCGCAGTTTTTTAGTAGATTTTTGTTTCTATTGAAAGACAAAAAATAAAACTTAATGTACAGTATTTGTATCGGAAATCACAATTTTTCATAGATTTTACTAGAGGGATGCAGATGGCTCAGCTGAATGGTGTAATGATGCAGTACTTCCATTGGTATCTCCCTCCAGATGGCAATCTTTGGAATGAGTTTAAAGAGAAAGTCAAAGAGTTAGCTGATGCCGGTGTTACATCTGTTTGGCTACCCCCAGCTTATAAAGGAACAGGGGGTGGCTACGATGTCGGCTATGGAGTCTATGATATATACGATCTAGGCGAGTTTGACCAGAAAGGCTCGGTTCGGACAAAGTACGGCACAAAAGACGAGTATATCGCTGCTGTTAAGGCGGCAAAAGCTGCTGGCATTCGAGTCTATGCTGATGTTGTCCTCAACCACAAGTTAGGTGCAGACGTAGAAGAAGAGGTGGAAGCAACGCCCTATAGTCCAGACGATCGCAACCAGCCCATCGGTGAGATGCAAACAATTAAAGTGTGGACTCACTTTACCTTTCCAGGTCGCCAAGGCAAATACTCTGATATGGAATGGCACTGGTGGCACTTCGACGCAGTGGATTACAACGTTTACAATGAAGGTGAAAACGCAGTTTATCTGTTCAAAGATAAACATTTTGACGATAACGTTGACCTGGAAAAAGGCGCTTTCGACTATCTCATGGGATGCGATCTGGATATGGAGAGTCCAGAAGTTCGTGAGGAGTTGAATCGCTGGGGTGAGTGGTTTGTAGAAACCACTGATGTAGATGGCTTTCGTTTTGATGCGGTTAAACACGTCAGAGCTGGCTTTTTCCCAGAATGGCTGCAACACTGTCGCCAAAAGGCAGGTCGTGATCTTTTTGCCGTCGGTGAGTATTGGTCTTATGAAGTTGAAGCGCTGCACCATTTCATTAGCATCACCGGTGGCGATGTGTTGCTGTTTGATGCGCCATTGCACTATAACTTTAGCGCTGCCAGCAAACAAGGCAATGACTACGATATGCGGCAGATATTTGATAACACCTTGGTGCAACAGCAACCTGCTTTAGCCGTCACCTTAGTAGAGAATCATGATTCTCAACCCTTGCAGTCGTTGGAGTCTGTAGTAGAAAGCTGGTTTAAACCGTTGGCTTATGCCTTGATTCTACTGCGAAGTGATGGTTATCCCTGTATCTTCTATGCGGATTACTATGGTGCTAATTACAAGGATACGGGCAGCGATGGCAATGAGCATGAGATTTGGCTCGATAGTCATCAATGGATAATTGATAAATTTTTGCACGCTCGTCAAACCTATGCCTATGGCGACCAATACGATTACTTCGACCACGCTAATACAATCGGCTGGACACGCTTAGGAGATGAAGAACATCCTGGCGGTATGGCCGTTGTTTTGAGTAATGGAGGAGAAGGGACTAAGTGGATGGAAGTTGGGCAACCCAACAGCACTTACATTGACATCACTGAACATATCAGCGAACCTGTGACAACGAATGATGAGGGCTGGGCTGATTTTCGATGCGATGCTGGTTCCGTTTCTGTGTGGGTTCCACAGTCGTAGTCGGGGTTTTAGTAGCATTCATCCAAAAAGTTACAAAGCAATTGGACATTGCCTAAATTGCCTCATTTTAGGCAATGTTTAACGTGTCGCGGAAGTCCCCACCTTCAATGTACTCATAAGGTGGGGATTGTGAGCGGGGGATAAGGATTGCATCTGGAATTGATTTAAAACTCAAGTAAAAACAAATTCTGGATGGATGACGAATCCCCAGAATTTTCTGGTATGATACTCAATGTCTTGACCATCAATGCCATAAGCGAAAACCATTAGCTTTTAGGTATATGTTGCAAGAAAAAAATTTGGGTCTTGGGAACCAGGACTCCTGACAAGAGGAGGGAATGTAAGACTTTCTAGTACTACGCAGTTCTGGAGGCTATTCCTGATGAATTGGGAGAGCTACGTCCGTCTTAGGTTGGGGTAGTTCACTAACTACTCTTCACAATCATCAGGGTTTTCAGCGTTTGTATGATGGGGCATCAGCTTCTGTTTTAGGCAATGAATAACTTTCTCAAAGAAACAGACCACTAGCAGCGATGGCATACCCGCCCGCTTTATAACGATCGCTCTTCTCTTAAAAACTTTTTGGTTTAGTGACTTAAGAAGCCGATCGCTGCTGATCAATTTGTAATGGGATATTTTCGCGTACGAGTTGCCAAAAGTGCTTGATGGGGGGAATTTGCAGACGGTCTTGAGTTGTTACCATTACTACCCGACGAGTCAAACTAGAACCATCTGCTAAACCACTAGTACTATTGCTGGCTAAGGAGCGAATCGCCAGAGTAGGGTCAAGACGTGCTTCCACTAATGCTGATTGAGGTAGCAAAGCTATTAGTTGTCCTTGACGTACAACGCCCCGGAAGGCATCTAGGGTGTTTACCTCTAAAGCCGCTTGGAGTTTAGCTTCTAGTCGCTCAAATCTATCTTGTATTAAGCGCTGCATCCCATAACCATCTTTAAAAACCACTTGAGGATAACGAATTAGCTCCGACCAAGGAACGCATTCATATTGGGCTAATGGATGATTGGCTGCGGTTAGAACTTCTATAGGTTCATCATAAAGTACTTCTACCACTATTTCTCTACCAGTGGTTAAAAAGCGATTATTCATCACAATTGCTAAATCCACCAATCCATCTTTGAGGACTTTCAGGGCGCGATCGCTTCCCAATGAAGTCACCCGCAATTGTACATCTGGATAATCATGACAAAATTTTTGCAACACTGGTGGTAGGTAAGATCCGCACAGGGAGTGAATCACAGCAATGCAAAGTTCTGGCTGCTTTCCGGCGATTAAATCAGCTAATTCTTCTGTAGCTGTCTGCCATTCTTGGCAAATTTTGCGGACACGGGGTAGTAAACATTCACCTAAGAGTGTCAATTTTGCATGACTGGTTCTGTGAAACAGTTCTACACCCAAATCTGCTTCTAATGCCTGGATTTGGCGACTAATTGTTGATTGGGTAACACCACATTTTCGCGCTGCTTGTTGAAAGCTGCCGGTTTGGGCGATCGCTAGAAAGGCTTGCAACTGCTCTAGGCGCATTTTTATGTAGCCTGAATTACATTTATCGGTTTTATTAAGTTAAGAATTAATAATATCTAACTCTTGTGTTTTCCCTGAGTGATAGTCAGCCATTGCTTCGGATGCGAGTTTAGCAAGAGTATCTTTAGAGCCTGCTAAGATTTATCGTACTACATATAGTTTTGGTACAGGAACTGCAACTACAACCTCAGTGCATAACTGATTGAGAACAGCATAAAAAATTTAAGTAGCAAGAAGAGAGGATTTGGACTCTATTACAATCGCCCACCCAAATATAGGCCAACCCCAAAAGCTTTTTTGTCAGTAGAAATTGAAGTTGGCACAAACGAGGGCTGTACGCCTCCTAGAGTGTTGTGAATACTATTTAGAGCGAGGAGAACGTGTTACTTCATCAGGATCGCTATAAGCCCGAACTTTTTCGCGCTTACGAGGCAGACCTGCTAAACCAGCTAAACCAAGCAAACCTAGCCAACCCCAATCGAAACCGCGATCGCTAGTTCTTTCGGAAGTTGTGACACCTGTATTTCTATTAGTATCTGTAGTTCCAGTGCCTGTGGAATCAGTACCTGTAGTTCCACTACCTGTGGAATCAGTGCCTGTAGTTCCACTACCTGTAGTTCCACTACCTGTGGAATCAGTGCCTGTAGTTCCACTACCT
>NZ_JBALBY010000088.1:0-7470 GCF_036919575.1 Nostoc sp.
TGAATGAACCTCAGAGCTTTGTGAATGAACCTCAGAGCTTTGTGAATGAACCTTAGAGCTTTGTGAATGAACCTTAGAGCTTTGTGAATGAACCTCAGAGCTTTGTGAATGAACCTCAGAGCTTTGTGAATGAACCTCAGAGCTTTGTGAATGAACCTTAGAGCTTTGTGAATGAACCTTAGAGCTTTGTGAATGAACCTTAGAGCTTTGTAAATGAGTCTTTGAACTCCGTTAACGAGTCTTTGATATTCATGAATGAGTGAATGTTATAGGACTTACGCAAAACTAGACACTGTAGGGGCAATTCATGAATTGCCCCTACCTAAAAATCAGGGTTTGGGCTATTGTTTGCGTAAGTCCTGTGTTATTGCAAGGTTAGGGATGCCTACGTCAAGTACTGCGTCCTACCCACCCAGTTAATTTAAACATTACAGCCCTTTCTACGCAGATAGAACACATTAATCTAGCCCCATTCCCCATAACCTGCGATACACTATTCTGGTAAATATCGCTACAGAGTTGGTGAGGTTTGCTGATGACAAATGAAGAACTGTTGCAAATTATTGAAAAAGCTGCGAAGAAAAAGACAACGAAGCTATGCCTCAATAACAATCAACTCAGCAGCCTGCCACCAGAAATCAGCCAACTCTCCAAATTGACAAGGCTATCCCTCAATAACAATCAACTCAGCAGCCTGCCGCCAGAAATCAGCCAACTCTCCAAATTAACAAGGCTATCCCTCAATAACAATCAACTCAGCAGCCTGCCGCCAGAAATCAGCCAACTCTCCAACTTGACAACGCTAGACCTCTTTGACAATCAACTCACCACTCTGCCGCCAGAAATCAGCCAACTCTCCAACTTGACAGGTCTAAACCTCGCTAGCAATCAACTCAGCAGCCTGCCGCCAGAAATCAGCCAACTCTCCAACTTGACAGGTCTAAACCTCGCTAGCAATCAACTCAGCAGCCTGTCGCCAGAAATTAACCAACTCTCCAACTTGAAATGGCTATCCCTCTTTAACAATCAACTCAGCAGCCTGCCGTCAGAAATTAGCCAACTCTCCAACTTGACTGAGCTAGACCTCTCTAACAATCAACTCAACAGCCTGACACCAGAAATTAGCCAACTCTCCAACTTGAAATGGCTATCCCTCTGTGACAATCAACTCAGTAGCCTGCCGTCGGAAATCAGCCAACTCTCCAACTTGACTTTCCTAGACCTCTCTAACAATCAACTCAGTAGCCTGCCGCCAGAAATCAGCCAACTCTCCAACTTGACTTTCCTAGACCTCTCTAACAATCAACTCAGCAGCCTGCCGCCAGAAATCAGCCAACTCTCCAACTTGAGAGGCATATACCTCAAGAACAATCCACAATTAAGCTCGCCGCCGCCTGAAATTGTCGAGCAAGGAACGGAGGCAATTTTGACCTATCTTCGAGCCAGGTTAGAAGCTAAAGGATAATATCTTTCTAAGTTGCTAGTAGTTGGTAAAGGGGGTGTAGGTAAAACATCATTATTAAATGGCTGGTAACATCATTATTAAATGGCTGGTAACAGCACTATTGCAGGGATTATAAACGTATATTTAACTAGAATTAAGGTATTATAGCGATTATTGTTTGAATACTATCTGCGGTAGGCGTTTGCAGAAGTGCGTTTCTACGAGGGACACGCCAGTTTAGCTATAAGTTAATATCTACCGTTTTACTGGTATTAGAAAAATGAGGTTTACAGACTGGGCGACTAGGGTGCTACTAATCTCGCTGATGTTCATGGCTTTAATTGTAGTGCTGCTAATTGGACGAGCAACAAAATTACAACATAATCCGACAATATCCCATACATCATATCCACAGGTTACAGCCTGGAGTCAATATCCACAGGCGCAATTCCAATCAGCGAAATACCCAGAAAAGAAATCTCAAGTTGTTATCAAGTCCCCAGTTAAGACTAACAAGGCTGTAGCAAGATACGTAACTACTCAAGCTTTTGCACGTTATAGACCTAATTATCAAGTTGCTTCGGTTGACCCAAGTAACTATGGAGAACGGTACGCCCAAGATGTTAACGGTATTCCTGTCAACAATCAACCAATTATCGTCCTCCATGAAACTGGTTATTCTGCTTCCAGTGCCGTTAATTTCTTTCAAGTAGCCCATAATGATGAAAGTGTGCAAGCAAGTTACCACGCTTTAATCAAGTTAGACGGAACGGTGATTTATCTAGTACCGCCCGAAAAGCGGGCTTTTGGTGCAGCTAACTCAGTATTTGATGGTTCCGAGGGAGTGGAAACTGTGCAAACTAATCCACATTTGCCTCCGTCTGTGAATAATTTTGCTTATCACGTTTCTTTGGAAACACCGCCAGATAGTTATGACAGTAACAGCCAACAAACCCATAGTGGCTACACGGAGGCTCAATATCATTCTCTTGCTTGGTTAATTGCTCAAAGTCAAGTAAGAGACGATCGCATCACTACGCACCGTCTAGTAGACCGTTCTGGTAAAAAAGTTGACCCAATAAATTTTGATGGTCATAAATTTCTGAACTTACTTAATACTTATCGTCAGGTCAGACCAATATATAGAGTCAGTAATTAATTTACAGCAGATTGCAGGTGCATGAAGTACATCACCTCACCCCTAACCCCTCTCCTTAGTAAGGAGAGGGGAGATGAAGCACATCTGTACCTCACGAGATTAGGAAACGCTATAGCATTATTGAAGCTATTTGCTAAAGCTATAGATTTGCTGCTTTTCCAGGCGATCGCTAATCGATGAAGGCAGTGTACCATGCGGGAATGTCTGCCGATCTAGTTGGACTTGTAAATTACTCAAAGGATCGCAACCAGAGGAAATCAGAAATTCTAGTTTCTGGATGTAAGGCAAAGTTGCGAGGTTATCCAAAATTTGGAAGATAGCTTGTATATAAGGATGACCACTTTGCTGATACCAATCACAGCTAGCAACTTTTGGTTGATCAAAACCCAAGTGTACTGTTAAAGATGGCTCGTCAAATAAAGCGATCGCTAAAGGACGCGCCTCTTCCTGTAACAATAAATCATTAGTTCTCGCTAAGTGTCGCAGTTTCTCTAACCGTTCATAACGTTCCGTCACCGCTTCTGGGTCATCTTGCCAGTGGATTGCTACTGTCACCAGATAAGTCTGTAACAGCATGTGACCCAGCTTTTTCGCCTTTGTCGCCAGGTAATAGGAATTGTAGTCGGTTGCCTCAATCAATAACGGTAGGCGATCGACTACTTCCAACCCATAGCCCTTGACTCCAGCAATTTTACGCGGATTATTGGTAATCAGGCGGATCTTTTTTATGCCTAAGTCCATAAGCATTTGCGCCCCCATGCCGTAGTCTCGTAAGTCGGCGGGAAATCCCAAGCGCTCATTTGCCTCTACTGTATCCAGTCCCATATCCTGCAATGAGTAGGCTTTCAGCTTGTTAATCAAGCCGATTCCCCGTCCTTCTTGACGCAGGTATACAACTACACCTTGACCCGCAGCCTCAATCATTTTTAGTGCGGCTTCTAACTGCATCCGACAGTCGCAGCGCAAAGAACCCAAAGCGTCACCAGTTAAGCATTCTGAGTGCATCCGCACCAGCACCGGCTCATCTTTAAAGTTAGCGGGATCGCCCTTGACAATTGCAACGTGTTCTGTGTTATCCACAGTATGGCGGTAGGCGTAAATTTCAAACTGACCGAATTCACTAGGCAGCTTGGTAACAACTTCTCGATACACTAGGCGATCGTGCTGTAGGCGATAACTAATTAAATCCGCAATACTAATAATTTTTAAATTGTGACGTTTAGCGTATTCAAATAACTGCTGCAACCGCGCCATTGAACCATCGGGGTTTTGAATTTCACAAATTACCCCGGCTGGGTATAGCCCTGCGAGTCGAGATAAGTCCACACCAGCTTCTGTATGTCCGGCGCGTTTGAGTACGCCTCCCTCTTTAGCCCGAATCGGGAAAATATGACCAGGACGACGTAAATCGGTAGGTTTTGTGGCTGGGTTGAGAGTAACCTGGATAGTGCGGGCGCGGTCTTCGGCTGAGATGCCAGTGGTAACACCCAATTCTGGACCAGCATCAATACTAACAGTGAAGGCAGTTTGGTTAGTATCTGTAATGTTGCTGACCATCAAAGGTAAGTCTAGCTCGTCTAGGCGATCGCCTGTCATTGCCAAACAAATCAGTCCTCTAGCTTCCACCGCCATGAAATTAATCGTGTCGGGTGTGGCAAATTGGGCAGCACAGATTAAGTCGCCTTCATTTTCTCTATTTTCATCATCTACCACTACAACGACACGACCAGATTTTAGGTCTGCTAAAGCGGCATGAATCGAATCAAATTTAAAAGCTTGGGTAGTATTAGGCTTTGACACAGAAAGATTTCCAGCTACCAACGTAAATTTTTTTTACAATTTCCTCTTTTAGATTGTAGCTTTTTTACAAGGCAGAGAATCAGACTAGCAATGATTTGATAACGTGGGAAAATTTTTGCCATTAAAATTGGGGTCAAGGGTCAATTAACTGAATTTTATATAGACTTTGGACTTTTGACTTTGGACTCTTGACTCCCCAAAACCAAGTGGAGGGGTTTGGGGCGTTTTGTGGGCTGCGCTAGTCGCTGATATTGTTGATAGCTGAGAACGAATTAACCATTCATGGGATAAGGATTTCAGATCATGGGCAAATTTAGACGCGTACCCGTTGGGATTGTTGGCGCGTCGGGCTATGGCGGAGTACAGTTAGTACGATTACTGATGGATCATCCAGAAGTCGAACTGGTTTATTTAGGCGGTGAGAGCAGTATCGGGAAATCCTTTGGAGATATCTACCCACATCTGGCTCATGCGGCTAACCTGCCAATAGAGGCGGTAGAACCAGAAATAATTGCTCATCGCTGTGAAGTAGTTTTCCTGTCTTTACCAAATGGTCTGGCTTGCCAAATTGCGCCCAAACTGTTGGAAAAAGGATGTAAAGTACTAGATTTGAGTGCAGACTATCGGTTCAGTGATTTGAAAACTTATACAAATTGGTATGGTACTGAGAGAAGCGATCGCAATATTGCAGCTACAGCAGTTTATGGATTACCAGAACTTTATCGCGATCGCATTGCCGAAGCTCAACTCGTTGGCTGTCCTGGTTCCTATGCCACTGCTAGTCTTTTAGCACTTTCGCCACTCTTAAAGCAAGGTTTAATCAAACCAGAAACAGCGATTATTGATGCCAAATCTGGTACATCTAGCAGTGGACGGCAAGCTCAAACCAACTTATTGCTAGCTGAGGCAGACAACTCTATAGCAGCTTTCCATGTCGGTCGTCACCGTCATACCCCAGAAATTGAGCAAATTTGCAGTGACTTAGCGGGTCACGAACTGATGATCCAATTTACGCCACATCTGATCCCAATGGTGCGCGGTATTTTGGCAACGGTATATGCCACATTGCGCGATCCTGGTCTAGTGCGAGATGACTTAATCACAATTTTTTCAGCCTTCTACCGCAACTCTCCTTGGGTAAAAGTCTGCGGTAGCGGCGTTTATCCCCAAACTAAATGGGCTAATGGCAGCAATCTTTGTTACATCGGTGTAGAAGTTGACCCGCGCACAGGTCGCGTGATTGTGATGTCAGCAATTGACAATCTAATTAAAGGACAGGCGGGGCAAGCGATTCAGTGTATGAATCTGATGATGGGCTGGGATGAAACCTTGGGGTTGCCCAAGTTGGGGTTTTATCCGTGATGAATGGGGAATGGGGAATGGGGAATGGGGAATGGGGAATGGGGAATGGGGAGTGGGGAGTGGGGAAATACCCTACTCCCTACTCCCTACTCCCTACTCCCTAATCTCTCTACTTCGGTCCTAACCCCACAGCACCAGCATAAACGGCGCGATCGCCTAATTCGTCTTCAATTCGCAGTAAGCGATTATATTTTGCTACGCGTTCGCTGCGACAGAGGGAACCTGTTTTGATTTGACCGGCGCGGGTTGCTACGGCTAAATCAGCGATCGTTGTGTCTTCGGTTTCACCAGAACGATGGCTAATTACTGAACGGATACCGTTGCGAGTTGCCAAATCAATCGTTTCCAAGGTTTCGGTGAGTGAACCAATTTGATTGAGTTTAATCAAAATGGCATTAGCGGCTTTTTCCTGGATGCCTCTTTGCAAGCGGGTGGCGTTGGTAACAAACAAGTCATCTCCTACCAATTGCACCCGCGAACCTAACTTCTGGGTCAACAATTGCCAACTTTGCCAGTCTTCTTCATGCAAGCCATCCTCAATTGATACAATTGGGTATTGATCAACCAGTTGCGCGAGGTAATCAATAAACTCAGCCGGGGCGTGAGGTTTACCATCGTAAACATACTGCCCATTTTTGTAAAACTCACTAGCTGCCACATCCAACGCCAAAGCTACTTCTTCCCCTGGCTGATAACCAGCTTTCTTAATGGCAGCAACTAGCAATTCTAAAGCCACCTGATTAGATTCTAGGTTAGGCGCAAAACCGCCTTCATCGCCCACACCAGTAAGCAAACCCTTCTCATCTAATACTTGACTGAGGGTAGCAAACACCTCGGCACCCCAGCGTAATGCTTCCCGGAAGGAAGTTGCGCCAATTGGGACAATCATAAACTCTTGAAAATCTACGTTGTTTGAAGCGTGTGCGCCACCGTTAATCACGTTCATCAACGGCACTGGGAGCAAATTCGCTAAAGGGCCACCTAAATAGCGATATAGAGGAATTCCCAAAGATTCAGCGCCAGCTTTGGCTGCTGCTAGGGAAACCCCCAAAATCGCATTCGCCCCCAAATTGGATTTGTTAGGAGAACCATCTATGGCGATCATTGTCCGGTCTAGCAGTTCTTGGTTGAGGGCATCCAAACCTAACAATTGGGGCGCAAGTGCTTCTCTGACGTTTTGTACTGCCTTGAGTACGCCTTTGCCCCCATAACGGCTTTTATCGCCATCACGCAGTTCGTGAGCCTCAAAAGTGCCAGTAGATGCACCACTGGGAACCTGCGCCAGTCCGACAACACCGTTGGCTAAATGCACTTCGGCTTCAATTGTCGGTCTACCGCGTGAATCAAGAATTTCACGGGCTGCGATCGCCTCAATGGCAGTATCTAGAAATTTACTCATCTTTACTTAGTCCTTTACTTCGATTGCGTTCTTAGCGCCGATATAGTTTAGTAGCTAACCCAATCGTTAGCATAGGCGTTTAGGAAGCTTTATAGGCTGAGATTTAAGAATATTTCCAGTCATTTGGTCAAAGCGCTTTGCCCAAGGATTGAGATTAAGGATTGGAGATTAGCGTTGTCAAAGTGAGTCTTCTATTCATTACTAGCTCTCAACTCGGCAGTTGAGCCTTTTTACTCGGCAGTTGAGCCTTTTTACTCGGCAGTTGAGCCTTTTTACTCGGCAGTTGAGCCTTTTTACTCGGCAGTT
>NZ_JBALBY010000089.1:0-36615 GCF_036919575.1 Nostoc sp.
GGGAATGGGGAATGGGGAATGGGGAATGGGGAATGGGGAATGGGGAATGGGGAATGGGGAATGGGGAATGGGGAATGGGGAATGGGGAATGGGGAATTTTCCCCTACTCCCCACTCCCTACTCCCTACTCCCCCCTCTCCCTAATTCCGGTGCCAGCGAGTACCATCACGGCTATCAATTAGCGTAATACCTTCTGCTTGGAGTTGGTCACGAATGCGATCGCTTTCAGCAAAATTTTTCGCAATACGTGCTTCTTGCCTTTGCTGAATTTTCGCCTCAATTTCCGCATCGCTTAAACCATTACTCGTCTGAGTTTCCGTTTCTATCTGGGCTTCTAAACCTAAAACTCCAGCTAATGTGACGAGAGTTTGCCATTGACGCTGTAACTCCTCTGGTGATGTTTCGGTTTTCCCTTCATGCACAAGAATATTTCCCTCACGACGCAGTTCTTTGGCTAATTCAAACAATACTGTTAATCCACCAGGAAAATTAAAGTCATTATTCACAGATTCTTGGAAATATTCAACAGTTTCAGGAAGTAGTGAGGCAGTTCCCACTCCCCACTCCCCACTCCCCACTCCCCATCCCAGTTGCTGACCATATTGGTAGCCAAACAATAACCCTTCTTTAATCGTGTGCCAACCGTTGGTTGCTGCGGCGATCGCTTCATCGGTAAAATCTATGGGTGTGCGATATTGAGCGGTCAGCACGAACAACCGCACTGCCATCGGGTCAACTCCTCGATCCAGTAAGTCTCGAATAGTGGTAAAGTTGCCCAAAGATTTCGACATTTTTTCACCATCTACCTTCACCATGCCGTTATGTAACCAGTAACGCGCTAGGGGTTTTCCTGTCACGGCCTCGGATTGGGCAATTTCGTTTTCATGGTGGGGAAAAATTAAGTCAGCACCACCAGCATGAATATCTATGGTATCACCCAAGCGATCGCGCACCATTGCCGAGCATTCTATATGCCACCCCGGACGACCTGCGCCCCAAGGTGATTCCCAAGCCGGTTCTCCCGGTTTTGCTGCCTTCCACAAGGCAAAATCAAAGGGGTCTTTCTTTTTCTGATATTCTGGATCTTCGACGTTGACGCGCTCGCTTTTCCCTGCTTGCATATCTTCTAACTTGCGTCCCGAAAGCTTGCCATACTCAGCAAACTGTCGTACTGCATAATACACATCGCCGTCAGCAGGGTAGGCAAAACCCTTATTTTCCAACTCATGAATTAACCGTTGAATGCCATTCATCGTGTGAGTAGCACGGGGATACTCATCGGCTTCTTTGATCCCCAGCCGCGCCATATCCTCAAAATATGCTTTGATAAAGCGATCGGCTACAGCTTCCATTGATGAATGTTCAACACAGGCTCGATTCAGAATCTTATCATCAATATCGGTAAAATTTTGGATATATCGCACTTCATAGCCGATAAACTGGAGGTATCGGCGCACTACGTCCCAAACGATGCAAGCTCTAGCATGACCCAAATGGCAGTAGTCGTACACCGTCACGCCGCAGTAATACATCTTAACCTTGCCTGGTTCGACTGTTTCAAACGGTTCTTGACGACGGGTGAGGGTATTGTAAAGGGTTAGGGTCATAACAGAGTAATGCTGAAATAAGGAGATACGTAATAATAGGGTAAGGCAGCTGGGATGACAGTCCAGCATCCCTATGCTAGTTTTTTCTGGACTATCTGCGCTACATTACTATTTTTTGACTAATTGATAACAGCGCTATGCAATCAGCAGTTACACCCGAATCTTCCGCAATGGATACGCCCAAACAAGGAATGCCAGTAACAATTATTACAGGTTTCCTCGGTAGTGGCAAGACGACTTTACTTAATCATATCCTCAACAACCAACAGGGGTTGAAAACCGCCGTTCTCGTGAATGAATTTGGCGAAATTGGCATCGACAACGAGCTAATTGTTTCCACTGGTGAGAACATGGTGGAGCTAAATAATGGTTGTATCTGCTGCACTATTAATAATGATTTGGTAGATGCAGTTTACAAAGTTTTAGAACGCCAAGAAAATCTAGATTATCTAGTAGTGGAAACAACTGGATTGGCAGATCCGCTACCAGTAGCTTTAACATTTCTGGGCACAGAATTGCGGGATTTAACTCGTCTGGATTCGATTATTACCGTGGTAGACGCGGCGAATTACAGCCTAGATTTATTTAACTCTGAGGCAGCATACAGCCAGATTGCTTATGGTGATGTAATTGTGCTGAATAAGGCTGATTTAGTTGATGAACCCACTTTGAAGGAGTTAGAAAGAAAAATTAACGAAGTTAAGGAAGGAGCAAGAATTATTCGCGCTACGCGATCGCAAGTGCCACTTCCTTTAATTCTCAGTGTTGGTCTGTTTGAGTCTGATAAATATTTTGACACAGTGGTGGATGAACACGATCATCACGATCATGATGACCACGATCACTCAACATGCGGTCACGATCATCACGATCATGACCATGACCATCACGATCACCATCATTCTGACCATTTAGAAAATGATGGTTTTACTTCCATATCTTTCCAAAGTGACAAGCCTTTTTCTATTAAGAAGTTTCAATATTTCTTAGATAACCAGCTACCCACAAATATCTTCCGGGCAAAGGGGATTATGTGGTTTGATGAAAGTCCGAAGCGTCATATTTTCCACCTTTGCGGTAAACGCTTCACTTTGGATGATGATGAATGGCAAGGTAAATTGAAAAACCAACTAGTGCTGATTGGTCAAAATTTGGATCGTGAGGCTTTAATTGCTCAACTCGAAAAGTGCATTTGTCTACCTTCAACCTCTCGCGGTAAA
Source organism: Nostoc sp. (assembly GCF_036919575.1). Lineage (GTDB taxonomy): Bacteria > Cyanobacteriota > Cyanobacteriia > Cyanobacteriales > Nostocaceae > Nostoc. Next base: position 2,828 of record NZ_JBALBY010000089.1, read on the forward strand.
GGCTTTGGGAAATAAAAGACGCGATTAATCACGTCTGTACGTTTAATGTTTGTTCCCAGGTTCCACCTGGGAATGCATTCTCAATGGCTCCGCCATCGATTTTGAGCAAGAAAAATGAGAGAATAGCGACGCCGAATAGCCCGCACTTCGGCAAGTGTTACCCTGAGCTTGTCGAAGGGCTCTGTTACCATCGTAGACATCGCTTTCTCACTCCCCTGCATTACCAGCTTCTTCACTTACTAATTGCTGTACCTGCTCCACGGATAACCCCGTCACTTTCGCCACTATTGCCACCGAAATTCCTTCTTTGAGCAAATTCATCGCTACACGCCGCACTTCTTGGGCACGACCTTCAGCACGACCTTCGGCTAAACCTTCAGCAAGGATAGCTTGATAAGTTACTGACTCCTGCATAAGTTCCCTCCGCAGCAATTGTTGAATTATCTCTTTCTCTAATACTAGCCCAGCCAGAATGAACGCTGAGGCTGCAATATTGTTCTGGATACGTTGATCAGTAATTTCTGAAATTTCCTGAGCAACTTGTTGTAACGTAGCAGTGCGGTCATTTGTCTGACTTAACACCGCAAATGGTAATAATCCTGGATGCTCCAAAAATACACTTGTTGGTTGCTCCCAAAGACGAATTACCTCGAACCGATGAGAGGTTTCTTCTAAAGTGAATGTAGTTTGCTGCACAAGTTCTGAATTTGTCTGTTGTAGATAAATCACTACCTGACGCATTCGCTTGTTCTTGAAGCGGCGATACCCTCGCAACCGATAATCAATCATCCGAAAGGGAATATCAGCTTTGGGTTGGGTTTGAAATTCCAAATGCAGCACGACTTCATCGGATTGGAGCAATATCAGCGCATCGGCGCGGATTGGTTCCAGAGAAAGCTCAGAAGGGCTTAATTCTGTGAGGGTGATAGATTCTCCTAGCAGCCAAGTGGCAAAGTCACTGGAGAAAGTTTCAGCAAGGAACTTACAAACGTTATCGAACATTAAGACATTTTATCAGGTGGTAGCGATCGTTCAGCCGCTCCCCAATCAGCAGAAGATTTGTATAATCGTTTTGTTACCAAGTTAAGAGCTAGCGGTTTGCAGGTGGAAACAGGTCAATTTGGTGCAATGATGCAAGTTACAATTGAAAACGATCGCCCCGTAACTTTGTTACTTAAAAAAGAAGCAGTTTAAGTATATATACTAAAAAGATCAATAACAGTAGCCTCTAGACCGTGGTGTTCTAATTGGTGAGAGAATATTAAATTAACCATCACAAAAGTTTAAATTCATTGATCATGGCGAAAATCCAGTTTTCTAAAGGTCTTGACGAAGAAGTAATTCCAGATGTGCGCTTGACGCGATCGCGCACTGGCGACAGTGGTACAGCGACGTTTATTTTTACGAATCCGAAGATTTTAGATCAAGGCAGCACCGAAGATATTACTGGGATGTATTTGATTGACGAAGAAGGGGAGATAATTACCCGTGAAGTTAAGGCTAAATTTATCAACGGGAAACCGGAAGAATTAGAAGCACTTTACGTGATGAAATCTGCTCAAGAATGGGATCGGTTTATGCGCTTCATGGAGCGGTATGCTGAAGAAAACGATCTGGGACTGAGCAAAGCTGAAAAATAGGGCATTGGGCATTGGGCATTGGGCATTGGGCATAAGTAATTATTTTCATGTCCAATGTGCTATTTTCCATGCCAAATTACTCGTTATCAAAAGTTGAAAGCTTAATCGATGACACAACAACCTCACCCAGACTCGCCTAGAATTACGGTAACTTGCGCTGTGGTTACTGTCAGCGATACACGCACTTTTGAAACAGACAAAAGTGGCCAGCTAATTCAGCAGTTACTCCTTAGTGCTAACCATGCTGTAGGAGCTTATACGATTATTAAAGATGAACCAACACAAATTCAAAGGGAGATAGAAAATCTGGGTAAAATCTCAAATTTGGATGCTGTAATTTTCAATGGTGGTACAGGTATTGCACCAAGAGATACCACCTACGATGCTATTGAGAAGTTACTGGAGAAAACCTTACCGGGATTTGGTGAGTTATTTCGTTTTTTAAGTTATCAAGAAATTGGTTCGCGTGCGATCGCTTCTCGCGCCGTTGCTGGTGTTTATCAAAATAAATTAATCTTCTCGCTTCCTGGTTCCAGTAATGCTGTGCGACTGGCGATGGAAAAACTGATTTTGCCGGAACTTACTCACTTGGTAAGTCAGGTTTGTCAGGTGGTGAAATGAGCAGAGGTTCAGAAAGTTACTATAAGAACTTTTGTAAAATTAACAGATCACGCTCTGAACTCATCCCTTCTATGCTTACATCTTGAGCCGATCCAGAATTATAGTGAAACGGATGAAATATTCATATCAGGTAAGCAATGGAGCTTATTCAGTGGAATTGCATGATTGCTCACGGCATCACTGCATTTTCATACTTTGGCATCCCTACAGTAATAGGGGTTTTCTTTGCCAAAACTAAGGCAACTATCCCTTCTAAGTTTTGGCCAGCCTTTTTCTTATCAGGTGGATTCGTACTATTTTGCGGATTTCATCATTTTCTGGCGATTTTTGAGCCACATCTGGCAGTGTCGCTGTTGCACTTAGGCGTACTCGACTTAATGGCCTTGATTTCCTTGTTTGCCTTACTCTACCTGATGCCAACCGCTTATCAAATTGTAGAGGCGATCGCTAAATATCAAGAAGATAACCGCGAACTTCAACGCAGCCAGCAGATGCAACAGCTGTTCCTAGATCAAGGCCCGTTTGGGGCTTATATCAAAGATGAGCAATCTAGAATGGTGTACTACAACCAGGAGCTACAGTCTAGATTTTCGGTAGATAGACAAGAATGGTTGGGGAAAACGGATAGTGAATTCTTGCCAGATCCAGAAGAGGGGCGGCGGATAATGGAAAACGATCAAGTCGTTTTGAAAACTCTACGCCCCTTGAAGCTGATTGAAGAGGCAAAGATGCCTGGTGACGATCAGCCGTGCTACTGGCTATCGTTTAAGTTTCCCTTTAGCGATTATGCAACGGGCGATCGCCGCATTGGTGGGATTAGTATCGATATTACAGAATCTATAGAAGCACAGCGATCGCTCGCTGACCTAAATCGGCAGCTAGAAGAAAAAACACTGAAATTAGAGGCAAAAAAACAGGAACTTATATATCTCTCAGATATGGCGGATATGCTTTATTCCTGCGAGTCTGAAGATGAGGTGTATCAAGTGGTTGCTTTAACCTGTTCCAAGCTGTTTCCTAATATGAGTGGTTCTATCTATATAATTGCTAATTCCAAGAATTATGTGCAGATGAATAGTCTTTGGGGAGGTGAAAGAAGCAGTAAAGAAATATTTTTACAATCTGAGTGTTGGGCATTGCGGAGAGGGAAAATCAACCTTTTATCGCCTCGTAACTCAGGACTCGTGTGCAGCCACTTAATACAGCCTGTTAGCGGCGCACATTTGTGTGTTCCATTATTTGGACAAGGCGAATTAGTTGGGGTTTTACACATCTATGCGCTTGCAGAAATCAGTCCAGAAGATCAACAAATTACTGAGATTATTGCTAGAACCTTAGCTTTTGCACTGAATAATATATCGATAAAACAACATCTAATCCATGATAACTTGCGTGATTCGATGACCCAACTATTCAATCAAAACTATCTGCAAACTATAACGGAACAGAGACTAGCGGAAGCTGAACGCTCGGGAGAACCTCTGAGTGTTATTTTCCTTGATATCGATAACTTCAAATCTTACAACTCGCGCTATGGGCATTTGACTGCCAACATTGTTCTTCAGGGATTAGCAAAACTGCTGTTAAAATCTATTCGCTCCTTTGACATTGCTTGCAGATGGGGTGGTGAAGAATTTGTAATTGTGATGCCTAATATAACGCTGGAAACTCTTAGGAAGCGAGTAGAACAACTAAGGGTAGATGTTCAACAAATGCAATTGAAGGATGGCGATCAGATCCTTGAAAGCATCACCGCTTCTTTTGGAATAGCTGTATCAGAACCAGGGATTACAGTTAAGGATTTTCTGAATCGGGCAGATCAAGCGATGCTTGAGGCAAAGCGAACAGGGAAGAATCGGGTTATGGAGTTTGTAAATACTTATAATTAATTCAGGTTCTACCGCTCGCTTTATAATCAGGGTTTTATAGAGAAGTTCTAAAACCTTAAAACTCAATCTTAGGACTTACGCATTGACAATAAATATCAAATATGTATTAGATGAAAAACCACATCTTTCGTAGGGGTAATTCATGAATTACCCCTACAGCATCGTCTATTTACGATCAAAGGATAATTAAGAAAAGCCTGAAACAACCTATTTTTGTTAACGCACATCACGATGGATTTGTACAGTGCGTAAGTCCTAAATCTATATAAAAAACACAGGCTATAACACCGTTTGATTGATGATTAAACTCCATAAAGGGAGTGGAAGACAATAACTCTACTACATCAGCCCTATCTCTTCATACTCTTTTTTTGGCTAAGGTATTACTTGTAGTTCAACAAAAGATTTGCAGCCTTTAACCCAGAGGCGCTCTGATATTTCGCAATAACCCTCCAATATTGGTAAATTCAGTACTATTATTTAAAGCTCTTAAAGAATTTATATCAGCTTTGTCTACAATGGTATTGTAGGCATTAATTGCCTGATTGAGTTTAGTCAGATCGACAGCGTTCTGGTTTGTTACTAGACCGTTGAGGCTCAAGATTAAATCGGTTATAGATAGAGGATCAGCCCCTGTTAACCCCAGCCTGATCGCAGTATTCGCAGCACTAGGATCAACTCCGGCTGCCAACACAAATGCTAGAACAATGGCTGCATTCTTAACTTTATCCCGTGGACCAACTATTTCAAAATTAAGTATTTCCCCATTAGGTTTATTGACTGTAACAACCTTTTTTACAGTTTCTATTGGTGAACTATTAAGGGTTGGGGCTTGAATAGGAGGTATAACTGTTCTGTTACCACCAATTTGAACAGAAATAGAGCCTTTGACAGGTGGTGTCGTAATTGCAGTCCTTACATATTTAATGGCAGCCGCTAGAGTGGCAAAACTTTCACTTTTACCACTACCTGTTAACAACGATCCCCCACCAGGAACTAGCGGTTGAATAATATTCACAATTACAAAAACCCGACCAGGAACTGGCGCTTCAGTTCTATTCACAATTAGAGGAGCCACCGCCCCAACCAAAGCTGCAATTTGTTGTTGTGTGAAACCGCCAGATTGTAAAGTGATAACAGCCCTTTGTGCAGATGTATTCAGAATTTTTTGAATACCTGGCGGCACAGTAATTTTAAATATTCCACCACTATTAGTCACTGTAATGTTGCCAAATGTTGTTGTGCCACCATTTTGAAGAGTGATAGGCACTGAAAAAATGGTCCCACTTGCGGCACCGGAGTTATTACCACTGGTTGAGCCAGCAGGTCCCATACTGGACGGAATCGGGCTGAGTCCAGCTTGGTTTGGCAATTGCCAAGCACTCAAAAGCAGAGGACTCAGACTCAGAGCAAGGATTAGAGACTTAATTTTGATCATAGTGATTCTCTGAAAATAAAGGGATTTACTTGGGCAAAAAATTGAAACCATAGCTGATACTCAAAAGTACGGCAGTACCACCATCAGTCCGATCCGTCAGGTCTAAACCTTCAAGCTGAATCGTCAGAGGAATAGTTTGGACAGGAACGAAAGAAACCCCAGCGTTTAAAGCTACTCCACTCCAAGATGCACCGATACCTACTTGAGGATGAACTTGCAAACCTACGCCTCCAAATATCCCAACTTCGTCATTTCCTGAACGGAAGTTGCCGCCTCCCACTCCTACGCTAAGTGCCAATGGCATCTGATTTTGAGCATTGTTAGGTTGCAACAGGGAGACACTTGTAACTTCACCATAGACACTAGAATCAGCCACTCCTTCATTCCCATACTGGGCAAAGGTATTCCAGCCAACAGCTGCCGCAATTTGATTGGTAGCACTAGCAGAGACAACACGGTGAGCTTTAAGATCGAAGGTTCCATTCTCACCAAAGTTTTTGATACTACCTTCGTTGAAGGCGACTTCTAAACCGATTAACTTCTGGCTATCTCCCAAACCAAAACCCGCACTTATACTTCCATCCAAACCACCATTGCCATTGCGATCTTTGCGAGTTGCTCCTGATGCTTGCACGAAAAAGTCTCCCCAGTTAGCTCCGAAAGCACTGGGAATGCCAAAGCTGAGGCTAGGAATATAGCTTTGTTTACCACCTATGCTTCCTAACAAAGGTAACAAAGGCTTAATTTTTAGCCTTTGACGTAATTCACGATCATTTAATTGAGTCTGGGGGTCAGCAGAGGGAGTTTGAGCTTGTAATAGAATTTGATGATCACCTTGGTTTGGTGATATCATCAGCATCTGTGCAGGACTGAGATTTGAAGAGTTTACTTTTGAAGAAACAATCGCTTTTTGGGTTTGAGTCTTGGCTGATTTAGTTAAAGATACAATCTGTTGTTTTTCAAAAATAATTTTCTCCGCTAAGGATGGAGTCTGTTGTTCTTGAAAAACAATATTATCTTCAGCAACTGCGGGATTGACTGAAATAGCCATTAATGCTGTGAAGGAAGTTCCCAGACTTGCCCCTAAGATATAGAAAATATACTTAACGACAGTCAGTTGATAAATCTTCTTGCTGTTGTACCTTTTTTGCTTTTTATCCACTTAATACTCCTCAGACCTAGATAACTCTGTGGTTTATCGAAATTTATACTAAATCTGTAATTTCATCTTCATAAGTTATCGTGGAATCGCCTTTGGGACATTTATAGTGCTATATTCCACACTTAAGTGCTTACTACATATCCAGTAACTTTTGTATGGACTTATATCATAGGAGCAGATATGTAATAGTGACAAGATCAGTAAATCACAAAGTTTTTCCAAGGGCGATGCCTGCGGTGGTAACAGAGCTTTTGCCTACCCGTAGCTCTGTCGTACCCTTCCCTACGGGACGCCAGGGGCGAACGGGATCTTGCTACGCGTAGCGTCTCTAAGAGTTGGGTCGAAGTGCGAGCTACGCCTACGCTAATTAGATTTCCCGTACAATCTAGTTATAAATAATACTTATTTTAAAAAATACCATTGCCAACTTACGAGGTTCAATACCTGTAGAAACTTGAAAGCGAACCGTATTGGAAGTGGTAGAGCGTTAATTCATAATTGCTAATTAAAACAAGTCGCAAGTCGCAAGTAAGTTTTGTGACTCTTATTTAGACCCCGACCCAAAACGTTCTGGCAATTGATGCTATGCTACTTTTACCCCTAAACTTAGTTAAAAAAACAACTCCCTGAAGATGTGGGAGTTGTCATTTTGTATTCGAGCAGTTTTTCAAACGATTCAGAATGGAGCGATGCCTGGGTTGGGCTGCGCCTACGCCAAGCAGATAGTAGCCAATATAGCAGCGATCGCATAAAATACTCCAACTACCTGCAATTCTGACCAGCCAGTTAGTTCTAAATGATGGTGTAAGGGTGCCATTTTGAAAAGACGTTTGCCTTTGCCATCAGGGCCTTTCGTGGCTTTGTAATAACTTACCTGTGCCATCACCGAAAGGGTTTCTACGAAGAAGATACCACTGAGAATGAACAGAGCTACTAAGGTGTTTGTCAATAGGGCTACAGCAGCCAAAGCTCCTCCCAGTGCTAAAGAACCGGTATCTCCCATGAAAACGCGGGCTGGATTACGGTTATGGGCTAAGAAACCTAAGCAGCCACCACTTAAAGCAGCACAGAAAACCATCAACCCTGGTGCTGTAGGTGCGATTAAAGCGCCTAATGCCAAAAGTGCGATCGCGACTGTTCCTGCTGCCAAGCCATCAATACCATCTGTTAAATTAGTAGCATTACTTTCTGCAACTAGCACAAAACCTGCTAGAGGCCAAAATAGGAATCCTAATGGTAGTGTGAAGCTCACCCAAGGCAAAGCAATATTTGTAATATTAGAAGGTTGATTAAACATCAGCCATACACAAAACACAGCCGCAAAACCCACTTGCAAAGCCAGTTTTGTTTGGGGAGATATACCTTTATTTGATTTCCGGCGCAGAATTTGCCAATCGTCGAGCCAGCCAATCAATCCGTAGCTGATTGTCAATGCCGAAACTGCAAGCACATCTGTAGCAAAGTTAGACAATATGCAGGCAATTATCACACCTACAGGTACAAAAAATATACCTCCCATTGTTGGGGTGCCGGCCTTTTTCAAATGGGCTTGGGGTCCATCTTCACGAATTATTTGTCCAGTTTTGAGTGCTTGAAGTAGGGGTATTACCCAATAGCCCACAACACCTGAACCCATAGCACACAATAATAGTGGCAGGGTTAAGGACATACTTTGCCAGGGTAGCCGATTGGCGATCGAATCCAAATAAAATGCTGTTGTACCTAGCCCTACGGCTAATAAAGAGGCTAGAGCGATTCCAGAAATATTTAATCCTTGCTCAGGAGATAATTTAGCGTCCACAGAAGTTTCCCTTCACTCCACACTTAATAAAACTGAATACCAGGAACTAGGGATACAACCAAGTCCCTAGCCTGAAAAGGCTAATCCTCAGCGATTCCTATATCGTCATCATCATCATCAAGGTCGTAGCCAATTCCATCTTCTACACCTATTAAGGAGTCTATTCCTTCTGCGTCATTTTGAAAATCCGGTTCGTGAATGTCACGCGCGATGATCCGACCGTTGGTTTGCAACCAATCCAACAAAGAGGACTCTAGCTTTAGGGGGATGACATCGGCTCGTTGGTTACGGGGTACTTCACGTAATGGAGAGTTCAACATATCGAGTCAGGACAAGAAAAGGTTTACGTAAGTTGACATTTAGAGTCTATCACTTGACATGGATTTATTTAGTTATCTTTTCAACCCTTTAGTTGATAAATCCGCATTCAGATAGAAATTTTTTTATTTAATAGACGTATGGCTGATGTCAACCGATTATTAGTAATTTTTATGGCTCTACACATAGGCGATGAATATCTTGTTTATGCTGATGGAAAGTGAATGATTTTTGAGGTGACAGGCGATGATGGGAAAAGCGGCTCTTATAGATGCGATCGCTGATACAAATCGCGGTCTATTGGCGACCCAAGTACAGAAACAGGCTATCTTAGCAGCGATCGCCAATTTAGAAGACTTTAATCCTACACCCCGTCCGGTGGAAGCTAGTAATTTGCTAGATGGCAATTGGCGATTACTATACACCACTAGCAAGGCTCTTTTAAACTTAGATCGTCTACCTTTGTGCAAACTGGGTCAAATCTATCAGTGTATCCGGGTAGAAACTACCAGTGTTTACAACATAGCTGAGATTTATGGCTTACCTTATCTGGAAGGATTATTCAGCATTGCTGCTAAATTTGAGCCTGTTTCAGGTCGGCGTGTCCAAGTGAAATTTGAGCGGTCTATTATCGGCTTACAACGTTTAATAGAATACAATTCTCCGGTAACTTTTATCCAACAAATTGAAGCTGGTAGAAAATTTCCGGCAATTGATGTTGCCATAAACAGTGATAAACAGCAAGGCTGGTTAGATATCACTTATATAGATAACGATCTGCGGATCGGCAGAGGTAACGAGGGAAGTGTGTTTGTGTTAACTAAAACATAAGCTTGTACAAAAAGGCCGTTTGCGAACGAAGGTACGCTATAATGCGTGCCTTGTCAAGTAGGGTGTAATTTTTAAATTTGGGAGTGGGGAGTGGGGAGTGGGGAGTGGGGAGATGGGGGAGATGGGGGAGATGAGGGAGAAAAAATAACTAATATTTAATGCCCAATGCCCCATGCCCCATGCCCAATGCCCAATGCCCAATGACAAATGACAAATGACAAATGACAAATACCAAATTCAGACAAATAACTTAACAAAGACTCTTGGTGCGACCTTCAGGTTGTAGAGTGAAATCAATTAGCCCTCTAGATTGGCGATTGATAACTATAAAGGGAAAATAATCATGGTTCAACGTGGTTCTAAAGTACGTATTCTCCGCCCTGAATCCTACTGGTTTCAGGATCTTGGAACTGTGGCTTCCATTGACCAAAGCGGCATCAAATACCCAGTAATTGTCCGCTTTGACAAGGTAAATTACTCTGGTATCAATACCAACAACTTTGCCCAGGATGAATTAGTAGAGGTTGAAGCACCAAAGGCTAAACCAGCTAAAAAATAAGCAGCAAAGCTACAAGGGGGTTGTTTGATGCGATGATGAAGGGAAGTCTGAAGTATGAAGTCTGAAACTTTCAGTTGATTCATTCTTCGCCCTAGCCTACTCTAATCTACGAGAAGCCGTCCTGCGGGTATTTACGGATTCTTTTTGGTAGTACGGCAAGCCACCTACGTGTGTCTAACATACTACCTTATCTCTTTTTTATTGACCCCCAAAGTACATCAAAATTGCTTGCTTAATCTGTTTGAATGCCTGAACTGCCTGAAGTTGAAACAGTCCGAAGGGGTCTAAATCAATTGACCCTCAACCAAGAAATTACGGGTGGAGATGTGTTGCTCGATCGCACCATCGCCTACCCGTTTTCTGTCGATGAATTTGTTGATGGAATTAAAAAGAATGCGATCGCTACTTGGCATCGTCGCGGTAAATATCTCCTCGCTACACTCTCCCCCCCTTCTCCCTCATCCTCCTCATCAACTGGTTGGCTAGGGGTTCATCTGCGAATGACTGGTCAACTACTATGGCTGCATCGAGATGAACCATTGCATAAACACACGCGGGTCAGATTATTTTTTGGGGATCAGCAGGAATTACGCTTTGTGGATCAGCGTACCTTTGGTAAAATATGGTGGGTTCCGCCTGGTGTTGCTGTAGAAAGTATTATGACTGGTTTGGCAAAACTCGCAGCAGACCCATTTTCACCAGAATTTACTGTCGAATATCTAGCTCTCAAACTCCAAAACCGTCGCCGTCCGATTAAAACTGCGCTACTGGATCAATCTGTGGTTGCGGGATTAGGTAATATTTATGCTGATGAAGCGTTGTTTAAGAGTGGAATTTTACCTGAAACCTTGTGTATAGATTTACAGCTAAAGCAAATTGAGCGTTTGCGAACAGCCATAATTCAAGTGTTAGAAACCAGCATTGAGGCTGGTGGTACGACTTTTAGTAATTTTCTAAATGTTCAAGGTACTAACGGCAATTATGGTGGTGTTGCCTGGGTTTATAACCGCACTGGAGAACCTTGTCGAGTTTGTGGTACAAAAATTCAACGGATTAGGTTAGCTGGGCGATCTAGTCACTTTTGCCCCCAGTGTCAAACGCTACGGGGAGTGGGGAGTTAGGAGAGACGCGATTAGGGGAATGGGGAGAGACGCGATTAATCGCGTCTGTACAAAAGTTGGGAGTTTTTACTTCTAAGTCGGAACTCTCTTAAAATGCAGATAAGAGAAGTTGCAAATTTGAGAGAGGAACTGATGGCAGTCAAAAAAGGAGATATGGTTCGCGCTGTCCGCGAGAAACTAGAAAACAGTCTGGAGGCAAAAGCCAGTGATACTCGCTTTCCTTCTTATTTGTTTGAAACTAAGGGCGAAATTGTCGATGTCAAAGGTGATTACGCCCTGATTAAGTTTGGGAAAGTGCCAACACCTAATATTTGGTTACGTGTGGATCAACTTGAAGAATTTAAATAATAAAATGTCGTCAAAATGAAGTCTTTGGACTTACCCACATCCCGCCCTGTACTAAAGTACGGGGCTAATAGCTCAAGTCCACTTAAAGTGGACTGAAATCTTTGCCCATACCAATTCTGTATGGAAGATGTGCAAAACCATATTAGGACTTAAATAGCCCTGGCGACTAGAAGTCGCGGCTACACAGACAAAACCCACCTCCGTGGGTTTAAAACCAAAATTAGTAACAAACAGGACTGACGCACTCAAAACCTGAAACCTCGTTCGCGTAGCGTGCGCGAAGCGCACTCCCCCCTAACCCCCTTAAAAAGGGGGGATCTAAAAAACCGCCTTTTTAAGGGGGTTGGGGGATCTCTTATGCGTAAGTCCTAACAAAAACAAAAGGCAGTAGTTTTAAATTCTACTGCCTTTATTGCTAATCCACACATCGCCCGATGAAAACCAACATCACAATACTAGTTTATTGGTTTGGCGTTAGCGGCGGGAATCCTGATCTGCGGGGTCGCCGTAGGGGTCTTCGCTGGCTGGGCGGACGTTACCGAACTCGCCTTGGTCTGCGGGATCGCCGTAAGGGTCTTCGCTAGCTGGGCGAACGTTGCCGTAAGAGGCGACATCTGCGGGGTCGCCGTAGGGGTCTTGACTGGCTGGGGTGACGTTGCCATAAGATGCCGGATCTGCGGGATCACCGTAGGGGTCTTCGCTGGCTGGACGTACATTGCGATCGCGCAATTTGGCATCTTCTTCAGCTTCATCGCTGTTCGACCCCAAAAGCAAATCTTTCGCCTTTCGGAAAAAATCATCTACCATAATCTGTCTCCTGATTTAAGTTCGTGTTTCCGACGTGCGCGATCGGCGTTATCCTCCAGGAAACCCGCTTTAGATTTACACACGCTTCACTGAATCTAGAGTGCTGGAGCTGCGGATGAAGTTATGCCAGTGAGATCGCGACCTGTAGTACTCCCGTTATAGCCTTGGAACTGACTATATTGCCGTGCTTCAGATTCCGGTACTCGAATTCCTTGCGATGGTGGTGTTACCCAGTGAGCGCGTTTTTCAGCATCACGGTAGTATACACGCCCGTTCTTGGAAAGATAGTACTTGCCTTCTGCTCCTTCTTTTGAAGCATTCTTATGCTGGTTGTAGACGTAATAAAGTGCCGCAGCTCCCGCCAAAAGTGCCACTTTTTGCCCCGTACCCAATCCCTTCTTAGCTTCGGGTTGGTTTGTCGCGTTGCGATCGCTCACTGTTCTACCAACACTATCATCAACAGGTGGTGGTGTTGAAGCGTTTCGGGCACCGCCTCCGCAGCTACTTAGCAAGGGTACCATTAGCAAGGCTGAAAGCAGCACTGCAAATAGACGCGAAACTATTTTACGTTCTTTATATATTGTTGTGTTCATGGGATTTCTTCATCACCTGTATTTGCTAAAAGCCTTGCTGTTGCAAAAACAAAGTTGGAATTCCTGTTTTTTCACCTGGAATTGAAAAAACATATACCAACTCAATTTATAACTGCACAGCTACAGCGTTTGACTATGATCATCAGCGATTTTCGCAAGTATTCCATCCCGCCTTTGAGAGAACTGTATTCATCCGCAGGAAATATTTTGTGAATTTTTGATGAATCAATTTTGCTGAAACGCCGAAATATTCAGCAATTCCTCGGTTATTTTTTTGGGGTAAATAAATTAAAAAGATACAGTCGCTACAATAATTTTTGTCAGAAAATACACTCAATATGACATCACAAAATACAGCCCAAACTAGAACTCGTCTCCTTTTGGCTTTGTGGGATTTGGGAGGAACGCAGCAGGAAGTTAAGAAGGGTCAATTCACTAAGCGAATTGTATCCAAAAGCCAGAAGGTAGCAGATTATCAGGGCATATTCGAGGAATTACAGAGCCAGGGTGCGATCGCAATCTCCAAAAAGGGATATTCTTTGACATCTCCCACGGGTTTAGAGGTATTGGGTGAGGGTTTGAGAAGTGGCGATTTTAAGTTTGAAGGGACGATTGTCGGAACTTGGGCGGCGAATGCGTTGGTGAGGTGGATTAGTCAGATTGATGTGGCGGTGGCTGGTGCTGATGTACTAGTTAATGGGAAAAGTGCGATCGCGGAGTTTCCCGTTCGCGTAGCGTCTCCAAGAGAAGGAATCGCTTCTTACGACGAGTTTAAGTCGGTGGCGTTGGAAGTCTACAACAAGCTGAACCAGAACTACAACCTAGATGATCTGGTGCCAATTTATCGGATCAGGAGAGAAATAGGCGATCGTGTTAGTCGTACAGAGTTCAGTCAGTGGTTGCTGGAAATGCAGGAGAAAGATATTTTACAACTTCAAGGTGGAAGTTTACCAGACAACGACCCAGGCAAACTAGAAGATTCGGTAACTACTGAAGTCAGTGGACTGCGTTGCTATGCCAAACTTTTAAACTAATCCACCAATTTTTGTAATTTTTGATAATTCTCTCCTAGCCCTCATACACAACTAGTTCAAATCTATGTCTAACGATTTAATTAATGTTATTAGCAAAAACAACCCATTTCAGGGACGCTTAGTAGTTAGAGATCAGAACGTTTGGGGACAAGGTTTTCCTGATGTACCATCTTTAAATTCTCATGCTTCTGATGCTGTTTATGACGCAATTGAAAAAGTTCGTAGCGGACAAAGGAAAGTAGTTGGTATTACAATTACAGCAGAAAGAGGTTTAGGGAAAAGTCATGTTATCAGCCGAATTCGCCATCAGTTGCAAGTTGATGGTAGCGCTTTATTTGTGTACATGAGTCAGTGCAATGACCTAAACCGTATTACAGTAGAATTCTTAAATACTCTAGCCAATAGCCTTAAACAAATAGGTAGTCAAGGTGTTAGTCAATGGCAGTATCTAGCAACAGTTTTAATTAATGAAGCTTTCAACAAAAACTATACACCTCAACAGCTAATAAATCAATTTCCTGGGGCATTAGTCAAAAATCCCAAGGTGGTTGAGGTTTTACGAGATAAGGTGCTTGGTATCAAGCGTGATCTAGAAAATCCTGATATTATCACAGCCATTTTATGGACACTATCTCCTGATCCAGCTTATGAAGTCTTTGCTATTAGATGGCTTGCAGGTAAAAGCCTACCACAGGTCAAAGCGGATGCAATGGGTTTAGCCAATGTGAGTGCAGATGATAAAGAGGCTGAATCTTTCACTACAGCACGGCAAATTCTCAACTTAATTGGTGATTATAAGCCAATAGTAGTTTGTTTCGATGAAATGGAAATTTTAGGCTGTAATGATGCGGGATTCACCGGATCACAAGTTACTGCGCTCCTGGTAAAAGACTTATATGACAAGATTAAACAGGGTATTTTGCTAACATCTATATATCCTGAAACCTGGACACATCAGGTAAAAAAAATGCCATATGCTGAAGCAGTTGTAGATAGAATGGGTGAACAGCTTATTGATTTAAAGCATCTGAATTCTGATGATGTTGTTGCTTTAGTTTCTCGATGGCTTGAAGAATTTTATCAAGAAAATGGATTAATACCTCCTCATCCAGTTTATCCATTTGATGAAGCAAAACTGCGAGAGTTGGGTAAGGAAAAACCAATCGTCAGAAAAGTTTTGAAATGGTGTGCTGATAATTTTAAAGTTCCTGGTGATCCTGGTGATAACATAGATATACACGCTGTAGAACCTGGTTATAATCAACAAATATCAGCTTTAGAAACTACCATACAAGATTATATGGAAGATAAAGCAACTCTTGCTCAAGCACTCCGATTAGGATTTAGTGCAGTCGTTGGTGAAACTATAGAGAATGTACAAATTGAAAAAGTTGTTGATGTTCAAGTAAGAGCTGCTGATAGAGGCTATCTGGATTTTAAAATTGTTGGTAAGGAAAACGGTAAAGATGTCAAAATTGCCGTAGCTGTTCTACAAGAGTCTGGGGGCTTATTCGTCCAAGCTACATTGAGACGGTTAATCGATTACAAAAAATTCGATTTAACCCGTGGGTGCTTAGTTCGCTCTAAGCAAATTAATAAAGGAGCCGCTAAAGCACAAAAGTATTTAAGTGAGCTTTTATCAACTGAATTAGGTGGTGAATGGGTATTATTAAAACCTGAAGATATCAAACCACTTTTAGCATTACATTTTGTCATGAAAGGTCGTGAGAATGATGAGTTAAGCGAAGACCAAATTATTGATTTTATTCGTAAAAAGCGGATAGCAATTGATAATTATCTTATCCGTGAAATTCTCAGCGATCCATCAGGACAAGTTCCTGAAGATGCAATTGATGAAGAAAATGAAAGTGGTAATATCACCTTAACAGAGGTTGCAGATGTAGTAAATGTTGGTTCAGATGATTTATTCCAGGAATAATGATTAATACAGCTTTACGTTTACCAGCACCAGAAATTGAGGCGTTATTGCAAGGGAGAATAATTGCAGTAATGCCTAATAAATTTATTACTCCAGGGCGAGAATTTGCCCTTTGTCCAGCAGATGCGTCAATTAATTTACTACCAGTTGAACAGTACTATCGCTCAAATTTCTTACCTATTGCCCAAAGTACATTCGCACAACTAAATAGTCAGGGTGTTTTAATACAGCCTCAGCAAATGAGCTTACTTTCAGATGAGGAACAGTTAAAACTACCCCTTTTAGCTTATGAAACAGTCTTAGTTAAAGCCTGGGCTAACTGCGAACTGTGCCAAATTATAAACAATGCTGAATCTTTGGTTGCTTTATCACACCTAACTATTTGGACAAAAAAAGGTTTACAGGAAATACTAACGCAAAGACATAATATTTTTCTGGCATATCTGCGAGTATATCAGTTGCCTAAATCAATTGAAGTTGCGATCAAATCGAATAGTCTGTTTATTTCATTACCACAATCTCTCAATGTTTCTGAAGAAAAGCCAGTATTAACCGATCGCACCTTCGCCCAACGCAAACGCCAATTAGAAAAGCTAGAACCCGCGCTGCATCCTGAATTGGAAGAATTGCAGAGTGCGATCGCATCCCTAGCCATTAGCCAACCAGCAGCTAAACAATTAGACGACGATATCAAAGCATTTTTGGGTTGGAGTAGCAATCAAACAACAAATCTATTAGATTTAGACTTACCTTGGATTCAGAAAATTGCTGAAGTTGGGAACTCTAGCGACGGACAGACATTTGAAAAATTAGTTCGTAGAGGATTACTAAAATTAGGCTTTACAGGTTCAGGTTTGAATCCAGATGCAACTGGTGGCGCAGGAGGCATGGATTTTTACGCTGAACAACCTTATCCAATAGTAGGAGAGTGCAAAGCAACTAAAACTGAGAAAGTTACTGATGGTACACCTGCACAGTTACTAAAAATAGGTATGAACCATCTTGGTAAAGTTCAGTATGAGAATTCAATTAAATTAATTGTAGCGGCTGGAGAACTAAATTTTTACGCCCTGAGAACAGCAACCGAAAATCAAATGAATGTTATTAGCCCTGAAACACTGCAAAAATTAGTTGAACTGCAAGCACACTACAAAAATTCTATCAATTTGTTAGAACTAAAAGAGTATTTGCAACAAGCTCCTTTTGGTTTAGCTGAAGATAAAGTTAATATTTATATCGAGAAAGTTGAACAATCTATAAAGTTGCGATCGCACATTATCCAGCTTGTCAAAAATTATCTCCAAAACTCAGGCGCAGAATCTGCTGGTGTTGATGCTCTACATGGTGCTTATTTCGGCTCACATCCACCACAGCCACTAAAAACAGCCGAAATGTACGAAATTCTGATAGAACTTTCCTCACCATTAACAGGGTATTTAGGACGAATAAAAGACAGTAATTGGAATAGCGATCGCTTTTACTTTCTCCGCGATCTACCTATTAACTGAAATACGATCGCGTAGCCAGTCGTAGGCATCGCAGTTATCCCAAAGTTAATATACCAACCTGATAATTTGCCACCAACGGCAGAATTTTTAGCCATTGTGAACCTAACAAAACTTCTGTAATTTCATCCCCTGCATAAACAGGAATCTCATACTCCTGTCCATCCAATAAAATCTTACCTAAATACCTATCAAATATGATTTCTCCCTGTGCAGTTCGCAGAAGTTCATCCCCCCTATAAGCCCAGTCAAGACTATTTAAATCTTGTTTATTAATTGCTATAAAGCCTGTGAACCCAGTATCTAACATAGCATCCACAGGCAGATTTAATCCATCAAATGTAATCAAATCAATTTCAAAAAAAAGCTCTCCTTTACTGCCAAAAATACCTTGAATCATATTGTGCCAGTGGCTCCACTTTCATTCAGGCAAAAAACGCAGTGTTTAGCATTTGGGTATTTCTGAAGCGCTTTTCTATGAGCCACTTCTATATCTTCATCAATGAAAAAATTTCCGCTATCTGGTTCAATGGCAATATACCAGCCATAGTTTTTTTCGATATATTCTGGACGCACACGCTCAAAAATTACACGACAACGCCGATAAAATATCTCCTGTTCAGCTTTGCGTCTAGCAAGTTCTTCTGGTGGTAAAGTGTGTTCTGGAAATATTCTGCCTCGACGTGCAGGTTGTTTTGCAGTTGATTCAGTCATACTAATTAACCCAATTTGTTAATGCTGCCTTAACTTTATTTTACAGGAATATAAAGGCGATCGCTTTTACTTTCTGGGCGATTTA
This sequence comes from Nostoc sp., assembly GCF_036919575.1. Taxonomy (GTDB): domain Bacteria; phylum Cyanobacteriota; class Cyanobacteriia; order Cyanobacteriales; family Nostocaceae; genus Nostoc. The sequence goes on from NZ_JBALBY010000089.1 coordinate 21,233, forward strand.
CCGATTAACTGAAATGCGAACGCGTAGCCAGTCGTAGGTATCGCAGTTATCCCAAAGTTAATATACCAACCTGATAATTTGCCACCAACGGCAAAATTTTTAGCCATTCCGAACCTAACAAAACTTCCGTAATTTCATTACCCACATAAACATTAATTTCATACTCCCAGTCTAAACTCTCTAAATCTTGTTTATTAATAGCCATAAAGCCTGTGAAACCAGTATCTAACATTGTATCCACAGGCAAATTTAATCTATTATAAGTTATTAACTCAATTTCAAAAAATAGTTGCCCCTTTTCCCCGAATTTACCCTGAATCATATTGTGCCAGTAGTTCCCGTTTCATTCAGACAAAAAACACAGTGGTCAGTATTTGGGTATTTTTCTAGGGCTTTTTTATGAGCTTGCATTTTATCCACATCAATCAAATAATCACCACTATTTGGCTCCACAGCAATATACCAGCCATAGTGTTCCTGAATAAAATTAGGACGCACACGCTCAAAAATTGCCCGACAACGCCGATAAAATGCCTCATCTTCAGCTTTGCGTCTAGCAAGTTCTTCTGGTGGTAAAGTGTGTTCTGGAAAGATTCTGCCTCGACGTGCAGGTTGTTTTGCAGTTGATTCACTCATACTAATTAACCCAATTTGTTAATGCTGCCTTAACTTTATTTTACAGGAATATAAAGGCGATCGCTTTTACTTTCTCCGTGATTTACCTATTAACTAAAATAATACAATATATCTCTTTTCTTAGAGGATGTTTTAAAAGTCCTATTGTCGGTATCAAATAGTTTTAGATCCCCCTAAATCCCCCTTAAAAAGGGGGACTTTGATTCTGGTTCCCCCCTTTTTAAGGGGGGTTAGGGGGGATCTAAAAGTGCCTAAAGTCACAGCGAAACACTTTTCAAACAACCTCTTACCTTCGCGCTCTTTGCGTCCTTTGCGGTTCGTTTCAAAATAACTGAAGTGCGGAATGTGGGATAAAATTCATCTGTTGTAAAGAAAGATTTTTGGAAATGGTATGAGTTTTGATGTTGCAGCGATCGCTAAGTTATTGTAGGGGCACAATATAATATTGCACCCCTACGCATCTGGTCTATTTAATTAAAAACCGTTGCATATTCCTAAATCTTAAGGATAAAGACCTCTGTCAGTCAGTGCCTGAGCCACCCTACCTACGCCCAGTGTGTAAGCTGCTAACCTTAAAGAAATTTGTCGTACTTTCGACTGGTGAATCACCCGATGGTAGGCATGTACCATCAAATGTTCCATTTCTCTGTTAACGCGCTCCTCATCCCAAAATACGTAAGAAAGACCCTGCACCCACTCCAAATAACTCACCACTACACCGCCAGCATTGGCCAAAATGTCTGGTAGCACTATCACACCCCGCGCCTCTAACGCTAAGTTAGCATCAAGAGTAACCGGCCCGTTAGCTGCTTCTGCAACAATTTGCGCCTGCACCTGATTCACATTTTCTTTAGTAATCTGGTTTTCTAAAGCTGCTGGTATTAAGACATCGCAGGGTAAAGTTAATAAATCTGCATTACTAATTGGCACAGATTCCGGGAAACCCATAATATTCTTGCGATTTTCAGCAGCGTAGACTTTCAACTTGGGAATATCAAGACCAAGGTCGGAAAATATTCCCCCAGCACCAGTTGAAACAGCGATAATTTTCGCACCTGCTTCATATAGTAATTCTGCTGCGGCACAGCCAACGTTACCGAAACCCTGAATCGCTACTCGCACTCCTACCAAGGATTTACCTTGCTCTGCTAACGCCTCACGCACAATAATCATCACACCACGTCCAGTAGCCATTTCTCGTCCTAGAGAACCACCAATAGAAAGGGGCTTTCCAGTTACAACTCCTGGTACAGCATGACCGACATTCACAGAGTAAGTGTCCATCATCCAAGCCATCTCACGGGCAGAAGTTCCCATATCCGGTGCAGGAATATCTACAGAAGGCCCAATATCTTTAATCAACTCGCTGATATAACGGCGGCTGATTCGCTCTAATTCACCAACACTATAGTGTTTTGGATCTATAGCAATGCCGCCCTTACCACCACCGTAAGGAATTCCTAACAAGGCACATTTCCAGGTCATCAGCATTGCTAAAGCGGATACTTCGCGCAGTGTCACAGCTGGATGGTAACGAATTCCACCTTTATAGGGGCCTAAAACATCGGAGTGCTGCACGCGATGTCCAGCGAGAACTTGTATTTCCCCATCATCTAGTTTCACCGGAATGGAAACCGTGACAACTTTACGCGGGTGGCTGAGAATTTCCAGCAAACCCTGATTTAAATTTAATTCTTTAGCTGCCGCTTCTAAGTAGCTACACGCTTGGTCAAATGGGCATATATGTGCCGGAGAAGCAGGTTCTCGCACCAATAGGGATTTTGAAATCATAAAATTTTCTCCTAATCACGGTATCTTTACGAACCGGATATTGTCTATACTTAGCTTATCCTTTTTTTTAGATAAAACAACTATTTTGTAGTTTTTGTTACAGTTTTATTTTTCATATCCTGCTAAGGCTACAAAGCAGGATGCGGACTATAGCGGTTCTCGCTTGAGTGACATACAAGAACCCCACCCCCAACCCCCTCCCCGCATGCGAGGAGGGGGCTATGATGTACCTTATGTGATTAGGAAACGCTATAATGGACTCTTGGCATGCCTTGGGCGGGTTAAGAGCGTTGTGGCAACTTCGGGCGATGCCGGTGCCCACCGCAGGTCTTACCCGGAGCCTGCGCCGTACCCTTGCCTACGGGACGCCAGGGGCGAACGGGATCTTGCTACGCGTAGCGTCTCCAAGAGTTGGGCATCTGAACTTTTCAAGACAGAGAGCGCAGAGAGAGGAATCAACAGAAATTTTCACAAATGAATTAGGACTGCGATCGCAATCCTAATTCTGAATTCTGAATTCTGAATTCTTCTTCAATTCACTTTTTCAAAACTACATGGAAGGAATTTAAATACCCCGTAATGGTTTTAGCTAATGTCTTCTGCTGTTTTTTTGTGGTTATTGCCATTACTTGATATAATCTTCCTTCAGCAACATACATTCTACTTTTAGTGATTTTCCCTCCAGAATTGATGTACTCAATTTCTTTGCCAGGATGATTATTGGAACTACGAATATTTCGTTGACTAATTAAATGACTTTTCGTAGTCTTAAGAGCCATATCCCGGGCATTATTAAGTACAGCTTGGGGGTCAGCCATTTGACCGTAACTATAAGGAAAATCATTGTAAGCAACTACATATGCTACTTCCTGTTTTGGTGGTTGAGCGACAAATATTTTTAAGTTAATTTCCCCCATGTAAGTTTTTTGGGATTGGGTATTTCTGTTGGGGCTTCCCGGCATCAAAATAGTAAAGCGCCCATCTGGAGCGGTGAATAACTTCCATTTTGGCTGCACGGGTTGAGAAACGGTTGGTTTGACAACAACCTTTGGAGGTTTGGGTTGACGCGCTTCCACCAGAACACATCCACCACAGACAAAGGTGGCGGCGATGAATGGCAACAGATTTTTAACTGTCATATTTTTGACTTTTTGAGATGCTGATCTCACTGATGATGCTAGCTGTTATAACCTAACAGCACATAAAGCAGCACCAATTAGCCCCACTTGCGAGTTCAGGATAATATACACGGGAATATCTTCGAGGAGGGGGCGCATCCTACCTTTTTGGGTGAAATTTAATAAGAAACCACTGTTTTGAATTAAGGGCAGGATTTTGGGCGCAATTCCACCAGCGATGTATAAGCCACCGTAAGGTAGGAGTTTAAGGGCAAGATTCCCGGCTTCTGCACCGTAAGCGTCTATAAATAATTGCAAAGTTTGTTCACAGAGGCGATCGCGTTTTTGTAGTGCGGCTGTACCAATGACAGCACCAGGATCAACGCTTCTCTCTTCCTGTCCCGCTTCTTGTTCCCAAGTTCTGACGATTTGGGCAATATCTGGGGATTCGGTGGGAAATTTGCGATCGCGCAAAAATTGGTAAATTGCCACAATTCCCATTCCAGAAACTACGCGTTCCACAGAAACGCGCTGGATATCATGTTTATCCAGCAGGTATTTCAACAACTGGAACTCTAACTCGTTCCGGGGAGCAAAATCAGTGTGTCCACCTTCTGAGGGAAAGACTTGATAGTAGTTTCCCTGTTTAATTAAAAATCCTTGCCCTAAGCCAGTACCAGCACCAATAATTCCAATCGGGGCTTCGGGTTGAGAGTTGCCAACTTGCAACGTCAGCAAGTCTTGTTTTTCTAAACCTAAAATCCCATAGCCAACGGCGGCGAAGTCGTTAATCAAAGAAACGTGCGGAATACCCAATTCTTGTTCTAGACGTTCGGTATCCAGGAACCAAGCCAAATTGGTCAGCTTGGCTGTATTTTGGACAACGGGCCCTGCGATCGCAAAACAAGCCTTTTCTGGTATTGGTGCATTAGCATTAACCAAAAACTCCTGCACAATTGGTACTAAATCGGGAAAATCGCCACTGTGGAAAGTTTCCTGATAAATAGTATGTAAACTTGGTGAGTCTGATGTTTCAACCAATCGCAGAATAGTTTTCGTACCGCCGATGTCTCCTGCTAGTAAAAAAGTCATAGAACTTATTTGTGAATTAATTACTTTTTTTGTAGGATATACCCAACGTAGCAGAAGCCATGAACGCAAATCTCTATCAGAGGTTTAAGCAAATCGAATAACTTCTTCTATGTGGGTTAAATGGGAAGTATCTCCCGTTAGTTCTAATAACCATTTTGGGTCTTGGCGTACCACTTTTACCAAGGAACATAAAGAAGCTTTAACTTCTGTTTTGGCAATTTCCCCCACTAGCCCCATTGCTGCCCCCAACACAGATGCGCCATGTGCTACTAGCAGGATATCCTCTGGGAAGAACTCAGTAGCTAAACATCTAGCAGTTTGCCCAGAACGTTCTCGCACTTTTTCGTGAGTTTCAGGATATTTGGCGGCGATGCGCGAAGTGTAGCTGGTGTCAATTCTGGGGAATAATTTTGCTAATGCTGGAGTTGAGAGTCTTTCGGGTTCTTCTGTCATCCAAACTGGATTTAGCCATTCACTCAAACCTGTTTCCAATTTGATCGGCAAATTCAGAACTTCTGCAACTGCGTTTGCCGTTTGTACGGTTCGCAGGAAGGGAGAAGCGAAAATATGGCCAATATTTTCTCTTTTCAATCGTTTAGCTAACTGTTGTGCCTGCACCATACCATCGTTAGACAAGGATGGATCGTAGCGTCGTTCGGCGGTGAGAAACCAATCAGGGTTTACGAAATCGATGCGGTTAGCGTGTCTTGCTATCCAGACTATTTGACTCATGGGTTTAATGATTCCGGTGAATAGAATTCGCCGCTAAACAAATATAGATATCTGCAAGGAGGGCTATATATATTAATATATTATGACAAAATTGTAATAATATTTAATAATACTAATGATTAGGAAAAGTTATCAGTAGCATCAGTGTAGGTTTACTTAAATTCACGAAATCCATTATCTCGCTCTGACTTCAGTAAATTACTACCTTTAGTATTCCCAAAGCTATAGCAATCCTGAATCATCAAGATCCCCGACTTCTCAAAGAAGTCGGGGATCTGCGGGTTGCACAAATTAAATAGAATTGCTTATAACTTCAACCATCCAAATAGTTGTTCTACAGTTAACTGAAAGCCGCTAACTAAATCGGGAACTGGTAATATTTCTTGTGATTCTTGTAAAAGTTCTGGTTGCTGCTTTGGTGGATAAACTAAAACAGAGCGATCGCCTGGATCAATTAACCAACCTAAACGACTACCATGTTTTAGACAATGTAAGATATTTCCGGTTACTTTAGTCTGGCTTTGATCTGGTGAAAGAATCTCAATTGTCCAGTCTGGATAGGTGTGAAAAACATTCGCCACATCTCCACCTTCATCTAAGGGAATTCGCTCCCAAGCAAATACAGCTACATCAGGGACAATTGAACGCCCACCAAAAGTACATCGCAATTCTGGGAAAGCAAGGGCAATTTTTTGACTCTCAACTACCTCATTAATCGCACTAAATAGCTCACCCCGTAATGTGCTATGCTTTCCTTGAGGCATGGGCTTTTGAATAATTTGACTATTGATATATTCACTGGCTGGTTTTGTTTCTGGCAGTTTTAGAAACTCCTGTAAAGTCAGAGGTTTCGTTGCTAATTTTATCATGTGTTTGTACCTCCCAATTTTTAATTTAATTAATTACCCTAAATAAGCTTTTTTCACTCGTTCATCACTAATTAATTCTGATGCTGCACCTGTTAAAGTTATAGAACCAGCTTCTAAAACATAACCGCGATCGGCAATTTGCAGCGCTAGATTAGCGTTTTGTTCAACTAACAGAATAGTTACGCCTGTAGCCCGGAGATTTTCAATAATGGAGAAGATTTCCCTGACGATCGCAGGTGCTAAACCTAAGCTTGGCTCATCTAAAAGTAACAGTTGTGGTTTACTCATTACAGCCCGAGCGATCGCTAACATTTGTTGTTCACCACCACTGAGGGTTCCTGCTAGCTGATTGCGTCTTTGGGACAAGCGGGGAAATAGCTCAAATTGGCGCTGAATATCTTTTTTTACCTCGGCTTGATTGGAGCGAATATAAGCACCCAAAAGTAAATTATCAAACACTGTTTGCCGCGCTAATACTCTGCGTCCTTCAGGACAATGGGCGATACCAAGTTTTACAACCTCGTGAGCTTGGCGGCGGGTAATATGATGTCCATTATAGATAATCACGCCACTCTGAGGATTAACTATTTTAGATATGGCGCGAAGTGTAGTAGTTTTACCAGCACCATTAGCACCAATTAGAGTAACTACCTCGCCTTTTTGAATAATTAAATTAATCTTTTTCAGAGCTTGGATACCGCCATAATTAACATTAAGTTCTTGAAGTTCTAAAATTGTATAATCTGGTTTACTATCGGCGTTCATCGGCGGTTTACATCCATAAATGTTGAATGCTGATTCACAATTTAACATACATCAATGTAGGCGTAGTTCGTCGTAGACATCGCAACAAAAAAGAAAGTAGCAACGAAATACTGCAATTGTTGTGGTGTATTATTAGTTCTGATCAGCATATTAAGCATCCTGTGGCAAAAGCAGCAGATATAGGTAGTAAACGACTGATTAGTTTAGCTCCCGATGCATGGGTACAGTGGGTAACACAGCGTCCCGAAGTGGTCGCTAAGGAAATTCTCGGCTCGGAGTTTCAGTGGATTAGCCGCGAAACAGATGTGTTAGTGAAGGCGTACAGTGCTACCCAGGGCGATTTTCTCGTACTCAACGAACTACAGTTGCGTTATACGGCAGATATGCCTCTACGCATGAGAGCTTATGCAGCACTAGCACAAGAGCGCTACCGACTGCCAACTTACCCCGTACTTGTTAACATCTTACCGCCCCCATCTACGTTAACTATTGTCAATAGTTACGAGCAGGAATTTTTGGGATTACGTGCCATCCAAGATTATCGCGTGATTAATTTGTGGGAAATTGATGCTGAGATAGTGTTTGGGCAACCATTACCATCGTTGTTACCTTTTGTGCCAATCCTGCGAGGAGGAGGAGAAGCATCAGTTGTACAACGCGCTTTACAAGTGCTACGAGCAGATGCACAGTTGAACCAGTTAGAATCATTGTTGGCATTTTTTGCTAGCTTTGTGTTAGACACGCCCTTAGTACAACAAATCATGAGGTGGGATATGGCAGTATTACGAGAATCGCCTTGGTATCAGGAAATACTTGCTGAAGGCGAACAACGTGGTCTTCAGCAAGGTCTTCAGCAAGGTCTTCAGCAAGGTGCAAGACAGCACTTAATCCGAATATTGCGAGGACGCTTTGGTGAAATTCCCCATGAAGTGGAAGTAAGGCTTGAGGGCGAAAGTGTGGAAAAATTAGAAAGCTTAATGGATAGCGCGATCGCTGTGAATTCTTTAGAAGAATTTGTGAGTATTTTTTCTAAATAAATTCATTCATTTCCCAAATAAGCTTCAATTACAGCCGGGTCATTTCTAACTATAGATGGTTCACCCAAAGCAATTAATTGACCAAAATCTAAAACGGCAATGCGATCGCACAAACCCATAACTAATGGTACATGGTGTTCTATAAGGATGATCGTTAAATTGAAGCGATCGCGCAGGCTGCGAATAAATGCACTCAATTGCTGCTTTTCGTTAGGGTTCATCCCCGCCGCAGGTTCATCGAGAAGTAAGATTTGCGGTTTTAATGCTAAAGCGCGGGCAATTTCTAGCCGACGCTGATCGCCGTAAGCAAAGTTTTTGGCTTTTTCGTCAGCGCGATCGCTCAAGCCAATCATATCCAATAATTCTAAAGCTTTTTGTTTAGTTTTAAATTCTTCACTAGGCGCTGGTGGTAATCCCAAAATTCCTGTAATCATATTACTTTTAGTGTGTAAATGTCGGGCAATTATCACATTTTCTAAGGCCGATAATTCCCCAAACAAGCGGATATTTTGGAAGGTACGGGCGATACCTAAAGCCGCAATTTGATCGGGACGCAGTTGGGAAATTTCTGCACCTTGATAAATTAATTGACCGCTAGAAGGTGGAATGAAGGCAGTAATCAAATTAAACAGTGTTGTTTTACCAGCACCATTCGGGCCAATCAGTCCAAAAATCTCATGTTTATTTACACTAAAAGATACATTATTTACCGCCACTAGACCACCAAAGCGGCGAGTCAATGCTCTTGCTTCTAAGACAATACTGTTGTTATCTCCCGAAATACTATGTGATGTCATGTCTGCCAAATTACTCATAATAAAAGAACCCCACCCCCAACCCCTCCCCGCCTGCGGGGAGGGGAGCTAAAGCGCAGCTTTGGCTCTTTGGGGTTCCGGGTATTATGCTTAATTGCCTGGACATCATTTGACATTTTTGCATATTATTATGAATAGTTCACTTTTGGGTTTTGCGTCTTGGAAAAATTTCTGGAGTAATTAACCCTTGGGGAAAAAAGATTGTACCTATTACTATTAGTAAGCCAAAAATAATTAATCTTCCATCGCGCAAAAATTGTGCTAACCAATTAGGTAAGCCACCAGTATCAGCGAGACTTCGCAGAATCTCTGGTAAGGCTGTAAATACCATACCTCCGACTACTGGGCCTAAAAAACTTCTCGAACCACCAATCAAAACAAAAGTTAAATATATAATACTGGCATCAAAAGTACCTTGACGAGCATTCCAGGTATTAAGGAAGTGGGCGCTAATTGCACCTACCATCCCTGCTAGGATAGCCCCTAATGTAAATGCCAAAACTTTGTAATAAGTGGGATTAATTCCCATTGCACCCGCAGCTAATTCATCTTCGCGGATAGCGATAAAAGCCCTTCCGACGCGGATGCGTTCTAAACGATAAAGCAGAACCATACTAATTAATAGTAAGGGTAAAGCAATCCATAAATATTCAAGTTGTGTTTGGAAAGGTTGAGGAATGCCAAAAATTCCCACAGCACCGCCTGTAATATCCAAATTGAGGGAGATGACGCGCAAAACTTCCACAAAAGCGATAGTTGCGATCGCTAAATAAATTCCTCGCAACCGTAACGCTGGAATTCCCACTATTATACCCAATAAACCAGAAATTATACCCGCAATTAACATTTCCAATAACAACAATGGAATGGGATATAAACTACTGCTAGATGTCAAAACTTTTGTGGATAAAATTGCTGCAATATATCCACCTAAAGCATAAAATCCCGGACTGGCTAAAGACAATTGTCCAGTCATTAGCGGTAAGTAAAGCGATAATCCTAGTAGCGCCCCCAATACCATAGAGACAATTAGAGAACCGTAAGTAGCGAAAAAATCAGCCATTTTAATTAAGCTTAATTAAACTATTGCTTTTCTCAACTATTAAGCTGTTAATATTTGCTCTGCTGTCAGCGCCAGTTCAGGAAAAGTTCGTGACACAATTCGTTCTGAACCTCTAAACAGTCTGCGTTGGTATTTTCCCTCAGCATCTAATAGAAAAACAAATACAGCCGGAACTTTTGGATTTCCTAAATACTCTCTTAGTCCGATCGCTAAATAATCTACAATCCAATATTCTGTAATCCCTAAGCGTTGATATTCATCTAATTTATCAATGTAGTCATCTTCCCAATTAGTTGATGTTACCTCTATAGCTAACTGGATGGGTTCTTCAAGTGCAGAATAAGCAGAACGATTTAAGCGCCATCTATCTTTATCTATCACACTTACATCAGGCTTGCGCCCTTGTTCTATTCCATTGGCAGTTATAGTTTTAAAGACTGCTGTGTTTTTTACTACGTAATTCAGATTTAGACGTTTAATTTCATCTTTGAAAGAGTCAGCCGTAAAGTCAGCGACATCATCATGATTTCTGGTTGCACGCACTTCTACAATTTCTCCATCTACAAGTTCATATAAACCTTCTTCTGGACACTGTTCTAAGAATTGATCAAAAGTTAATTTTTGTTTTGTGTATGTTTTCATAGGGTTACGTCTTCCAGGGCTATTTCGTTTTTGACATAAACCGCCCAGAACTAAAGTTCCGGGCTAATAACTAAAGTCCGTTAAAACGGACTATAACCTTTTCTTAGTACAGAATTTCACAAGTTCGTAGCGTTATCAAGTCTCCCAAAGCCTTACTAGTAGCTCACTCAATTCGTCACGGATTTATGAAATGCTGTACTTAGTCGTTTTTAGACGACTTTCGCTATTAGACTCAGAATTCATTCTGAGGCGGGCTAGATGAGAGTGAAATAGCCCTGCTACGTCTCCTGAACCTTAAACTTTCTGAATAAACCGCCGTCCTAGCAAACCTTGGGGTCTAACTAATAACATGAGAAACAAAATTCCAAAGGCTACCGCGTCTTTATATCCAGAGTATTCGGCGGGTACAAACGCCTCCACTAGTCCAATTAACAAACCTCCCAACACTGCACCAGGAATACTACCTAAACCACCTAAGACAATTACCGCTAAACCCCGCAATCCAAAAGCAATGCCGAAATATGGCCCTGCAATACTAACACTAGAAGCAACTAAAGTTCCCGCTAATCCTGCTAAAAAACTGCTGATGAAGAATGTTAAAATGATAAAACGATCGCTATTAATTCCTAACAAGCTAGCTGTAGTCGGATCTTCGGCGATCGCCTGCATTGCCTTACCATATTTAGTCCGATTGATAAAATAGGTAAGAATTGCCACAATCACCATTGATACACTAAAAATTACCACCTGAACACTGCGAATCGGAATTGGGTTTTCTGAACTCCCAAAGTTAATCGCAGGGGGTAAATTACCATAAGTATTTGCAGGGTATGTATAACTTTCGGCGCCTACTAAATACTGGATTAAATTCACAATTACCACTGCTACCCCCAAGCTGGAAACAACAGTTAGTAAAGGATCAGATCCTTGACGGCGCAAAGGTTGAAAAGCAACGCGTTCCATGATTACCCCTATCAATCCCGCCAAGGTACTTCCTAAAATTAAGGATATAGCAAATGGTAATTTTATCGGCAAGGCTGCATTAGCCAACAAGCCATTAAATCCAAAGTTACCACCCATAAGGGCATAAGTGAAATATGCACCCAAGGTAAAAATCGCGCCATGAGCTAAATTAATGATGCCCAAAATAGAATAAACCAAGGTATATCCTAATGCAAAAATTGCATAGACGCTGCCGATGGATAACCCATTTAATAATTGCTGCAAAAACAGATTTATATTCATGTAGCAACTATTTTAGAAATGTAAATTTACCTTGGCTACCATCTTTTGCCATCTTGATTTGGGCTACATAGAAATCTTTTTGCACAACTTCACCTATGGGAGTAAAAGCAATTTCACCCAGTGGTGTATTGTATGTTCCCACAAGTATCTGTTTATTTAATTCCGTCCGTAATTCTGGTAGCTGTAATTTGTTGACTTTGCTCTTTTTATCTAAAGCTTGAAGTGCTTCGACATAAACTTGCACTGCTGCAAAAGCTTGGGCGCTAAATTGGGGTGGCTCTTTTTTGTATTCGTCATTATAGGCTTTGCGAAATGCGGCGTTAATTTCACCTGGATGTTCTGGACTGTAAGCTTGAGCAATCAATACGCCATCACAAAGCGCTTTACAAACTGGCAATATATTCGATGTATTTAGACCATTACCACCAACAATTAAGCCTTTATAACCCAGTTCCCGCAGTTGTCGGACTAAATTACCACCATCCGCAGCCAAACCAGAAATAATCACCAAATCTGGTTTGAGATTAATCGCATTCGTAGCTTGACTTTGAAAATCTGTATCACTGGTTTGGAATTTTTGTACTGTTACCAATTCCAGCCCTTGATCCTTAACTGTTTGCTGAAAAATTTCCGTTTCTGACTTGCTAAATGCATCATTTTGAGCATAGAAAACTGCAACTTTTTTAAGTTGGGGGTTTTGCTTCAGTGCAGCTTTCACCGAATTAGGCGCGACGATGGAAACTGGTGCAGAAACACGAGCAACGTAATCACCAATTTCGGGAATGCCTTTAGCAGTATTTGATGGTCCAATAATTGGTACTTTTGCACGATCGCCAATGGGGTCAGCACTAAAGGCTTGCTGTGATAAAGTTGGGCCGACAATCCCAACAACTTTATCTTTGTTAATTAAAGTTTGAAAAGCGTTAATTGCCCCGGTTTCATCCCCGCTAGTATCTTGAAACACCAATTTAATTGGTGTGCCATTAACACCACCTTTACTATTGAAATACTTCTCGGCAAGTTTGGCTCCAGCGACTTCTTCTTGACCTAGTAATGCTACGTTGCTAGTTTGAGCAACGGCAATACCGATGGGAATAGCACCCGACGATGTACCCGTTGTCGCTGTGGTATCAGTTGCAGGGTTATTTGTGGTACTATTTGGACTATTAGTTGCAGAATTTGTCACAGTCTTAGTGCCACCACCACAGCCTGTTAGGAGCAAAGCGCAAGTTGATAATAATGCTGTTGTCCTGGCGATCGCGTTGTTCATCGTTGGATAATCATGTAGTTATTAGATATTCGGCAAAAGCTAATAATGAGAAGGAGTCAGAAGACAGAATTCAGGGGTCAGAATTCAGAATTCAGAATAACCGAGCAGTCAAGTCAGGGCGAAGAGTCACGGAAAAAATTTTATCTCGTTCCCAGTCTCCGACTGGGAATGCCCCTCATTGAGGCTCCGCCTCCGTAACTTGCGGCAGAGCCACCAGGATCGGCATTTCTAGCAAGAAGCTGGAAACGAGATTTTCTGCGCCCCTACTTCGACTCAGTAACCATTACACAGAATCCAGAATGGATTCTGAATTCTGAATTCTGAATTCTTCTTCGTTATAATCTGCAAACAAAATGATGCAGATTTACACTATTGCACGAATTCTATTAAATCATTCTTATTCCACCATGCAAAGACAAACATTCAAAGTCTTTGTATATACAAATTTATTATAATTAGTAATGATTTTATCATTCCCCGGTTGTATTTGGGAATGTGCTATGAAGTCGCTTTGTCAGTTGAGTACTAAGCAAGCACTCTTAAGCCTTTTTTTCACTATCAGCGAATTTCTTAGGTTCATAGTGACGGCAACCGTTACACGGACCTTCGGGATTGACAGCACAGCGAATGTAGCCAGATCGGGCATTAAATTTGCAGCTGATATCGCCAATCAGATAACCCACCCCTTCTAGATAATAGCGATCGCCTTCAACCGATCTGACGTTTTGCCCTTGCTGCACCGATGGAAAATTCATGGCTGCTTGTCTAAGCCGTAAGCGCGATCGCAAATGGGTTTTGCGGATCACCCACAAGGAAATCAGGGACGGTAAAAAACCAACGGCAATCACTAAAAGTGTGTTTAACACCTTCTTTTTACCTCTTCTGTGCGCTGATTGATTGTCCCTGATGTTGCACTCTGAATTTTACGGGAGTGCAAATCTGAGGGGAGCTTTGCCTAATTGCCACCAACTATGGTTGCAATTAGCAATGGCAGCGTGGTATCTAGCAATTTTGAGGAATAAATCTCTTCTGCCACTTCAATCAGCATAACTGTTACAACCTTAGGGGTGAGTTGCCGATAATTTTAAGATTTGTTGAGTAATACCTTTTTGAACAAGCATTTGGTGTCAGCTTCAGCCCGACTCTTATTTTTTCGGTGTTGCTGCGATGCTAATCTTTTTTTGGTTTGCTGACGAAGTTGCTCTGCTAGCAGTGCGGCTTCCCTTTCGGCTCGGAATAAATCAACTCTTCGCGTCGTGAGAATAAATGATTTGTCTGGCTTTCGTTTCACCCAAGGGACGCTAACTGCAAAATATTGACAAATATTTTTGCATGGCTGCTCATTTAAAACTGGGTAACGTTTTTGAGTATTGAGTGTGTTAGCGATCGCTTTCAACTCTAATATCGCTGTTTCTAACTCTTCTGCCATCTGATTAATCCGTTCGACTTGTGCTATTAAACACTGTTGTTCACTGATGATTTTTTTCTCTTGGAGTTGCAGTGGCGCGATCGCACTAGTTACAGATGTTGGCTGCAACAGCAAAATAGGCTTTTTGTCCGTGTCTAGGATTTTTTTCATACTACCTCAAGTAAGGCTAGCTGACTTGTAAGGCATTTTAGCAGCAAAATAGTATATTTGTACTAAATAAAAATATATTAAACAAGACAGAATTTCAACAACCATCACCCCGGATCTTGAAGCTGTCGTTAGTAAAGTTGCGATTTTGTGATTAAGTTCAAAATTTTTCACTTAAAATCACAATTTCTCCCTTAAGTTGACGATTTTTTCCTTAATATCACGAGTTTTTTCTTAATATCACGATTTTTTCCTTAAAATCACGATTTTTTTCTTAAAATCACGACTTTTTTCTTAAAGTCACGATTTTTTTCTTAAAATCACGATTTTTTTCTTAAAAACCCTTTTCAAACCTCGTTATTCTTTTACCCCACCCTAACCCTCCCCTTATAAAGGGGAGGGAACCGGATTTTCTTGTTTCTCCCCTTATAAAGGGGAGGGAACCGGATTTTCTTGTTTCCCCCCTTATAAAGGGGAGGGAACCGGATTTTCTTGTTTCCCCCCCTTTATAAAGGGGAGGGAACCGGATTTTCTTGTTTCTCCCCTTATAAAGGGGAAGGAACCGGATTTTCTTGTTTCCCCCCTTATAAAGGGGAGGGAACCGGATTTTCTTGTTTCCCCCCTTTATAAAGGGGAGGGAACCGGATTTTCTTGTTTCCCCCCTTATAAAGGGGAGGGAACCGGATTTTCTTGTTTCCCCCCTTTATAAAGGGGAGGGAACCGGATTTTCTT
>NZ_JBALBY010000090.1:0-23623 GCF_036919575.1 Nostoc sp.
GGAGTTCAAAGCCTCATTAATGGAGCTAAAAGACTCATTAATGGAGTTCAAAGCCTCATTAATGGAGCTAAAAGACTCATTAATGGAGTTCAAAGACTCATTAATGGAGCTAAAAGACTCATTAATGGAGCTAAAAGACTCAAACCTCCCAATCCAATACGGTTCGGTTAAGATCCCCCCGCCTGTGGCGACCCCCTTAAAAAGGGGGTAAAAGAGGGTTGTAAGCCCCCCTTTTTAAGGGGGGTTGGGGGGATCTCCGAGGAATGAACACGTTAACCGAACCGTATTGCCTCCCAATCCCCAAAATCTAAAATCTAAAATCTAAAATCTAAAATTCCCATGACACTCCCCAACCCTGGTAGCGTCTTGGCTACACTAACTGAACTTACTCAAGTTAATCGTACTCACGCCCTACTGCATCGTGTTAAAGACTTATCTGTTAATGAATTTGTTTGTTTACTCGACTTCATAACTGCTGAGTTCCAACAATTTCTTAGAGCCATTGAACTGATTAATAATGAAGCTCTAGAAACTATGTTGGAGAAGGTGCTAGAAGCTATCACACTCAAAATTGGTCAAATCCTCCAAGCAGAACACACAGCTATTTTTTTAGTTGACTATGACAAAGGTCAACTGTGGTCAAAAGTTCCCCAAGATAATACCCAAAAATTCTTAGAAATTCGTACCCCGATTACAGTGGGTATCCCCGGTCATGTTGCCAGTACAGGTGAATATCTAAATATATCTGAAACTTATACTCATCCCCTATTTAGCCCAGAACTTGAAAAACAAATGGGCTACAAAATTCACAATCTTTTATGTATGCCGGTTATCAGTAGCAAAAACCAGACTGTAGCGGTAGTTCAACTAGCTAATAAAACCGGGAATGTTCCGTTTAATTCTGATGATGAAGAACGTTTTCGAGACTTTGCCGCTTCTATTGGGATTATTCTGGAAAGCTGCCAATCTTTTTATGTAGCAGCTCGCAATCAACGAGGCGCAACGGCTTTGTTGCGGGCAACTCAGACACTGGGGCAAAGTCTGGATTTAGAAGCAACTTTGCAGATAGTCATGGAACAAGCTCGAATTTTAATGCAAGCAGACCGCAGCACACTGTTTTTATATCGCAAAGAGATGAGCGAACTCTGGACGAAAGTAGCGGCGGCGGCAGATGGCACAAACTTGATAGAAATCCGCATTCCCGTTAACCGTGGCATTGCTGGCTATGTGGCCTCTACAGGTGAAGCCTTAAATATTTCTGATGCCTATAAAGATCCCCGCTTTGACCCAAGTACAGATAGAAAAACTGGTTATAGAACTCGTAATATCCTATGTTTGCCAGTATTTAATTCTGCAAATGAATTAATTGGCGTGACACAATTAATTAATAAGCAACAAAATAGTTTTACTGCTTCTGATGAAGAGTTTATGCGGGCTTTTAATATTCAGGCAGGAATTGCTTTAGAAAATGCTCGCCTGTTTGAAAATGTGCTGTTAGAAAAACAGTATCAAAAAGACATTTTGCAAAGTCTATCAGATGCTGTGATTTCTACAGATATGGCAGGACGGATTGTCACGATTAATGATGCGGCATTGGAGTTATTGGGTTCTCCTATAGGAGACGCTAATACTAAGAACAACAAGCTTTTGTGGGAACAAAATTTGATTGGTCGCCTAGTTTGGGAAGTTGTGCCGATTGAAAATCTCCAAATGCGGCTAGAAGATAGTTTAAAAACTGGAGCTAAACATTATGTGCCAGAGCAAAATTTGCTGGTGGGACTTTATCAAGTTATAAGTGAGGAGCGATGCCCTGAGCCTGCCGAAGGGTTAGGAGTTAAAAGCGAGACTCAATACTCAGGACTTACGAATCAGCATTCAATTTTAGCAGTCCGCGATCGCACTAATCCCGATATTTTCATTCCCTGGAATTTACCCCTCACTCCCCAATCTGAGTTTCTCACCTCTAATCAGGTGCAACAATTAGAACGCAGTATAAATCTTACTGTTAATCCCCTAACTAACCCAGAAGGTGGTGTACGCGGTGGTTTAGTCGTGTTAGAAGACATCAGTCAGGAAAAACGGATGAAAACTACCATGTCCCGCTACCTAACGCCTCATGTAGCCGAACAAGTTATGGCTCTGGGGGAAGATGCTTTAATGGTGGGTGAGCGCAAGGAAGTAACTATTTTGTTTTCTGATATCCGGGGCTACACAACACTTACGGAAAATCTTGGTGCAGCTGAGGTGGTATTGCTGCTCAATCAGTATTTTGAAACAATGGTGGAGGCGGTTTTTAACTACGAAGGCACTCTCGATAAATTTATTGGTGATGCTTTAATGGCGGTATTTGGTGCGCCGCTACCACTTACAGAAAATCATGCTTGGAGGGCTGTGCAGTCAGCCTTAGATATGCGACGCCGCCTAGAGGAATTTAACCAACGGCGAATTATCCAAGCGCAGCCACAAATTCGTATTGGCATTGGGATTAGTTCTGGGGATGTAGTTTCGGGTAATATTGGTTCCCGCAAACGGATGGATTACACCGTAATTGGAGATGGCGTAAATTTGAGTTCGCGCTTGGAAGCGGCAACTAAGGATTATGGTTGTGATATACTTTTGAGTGAATTTACTTACCAGCTATGCAGCGATCGCATTTGGGTGCGCCAGTTAGATAAAATTCGCGTCAAAGGGAAACACCAAGCGGTGAATATCTACGAATTAATTAGCGATCGCACTACTCCCCTAGATGCCAACACTCAAGAGTTTTTGTTTCACTATCATACTGGACGCTCCGCTTATTTATCGCGCAACTTCTCACAAGCGATCGTCTGTTTTCAAGCCGCCAAATACATCCAACCCCAAGACCAAGCTGTTGATATCCACCTAGAACGCGCTCGTAATTATCAACAAACGCCGCCCCCAGAGTCCTGGGATGGTGTCTGGACAATGCTTACTAAATAGTCATTTGTCATTTGTCATTTGTCATTTGTCATTTGTCATTTGTCATTTGTCATTCTCCTCATCCCCTTCATCCCCCTCATCCCCCTCATCCCCCTCATCCCCCTCATCCCCCTCATCCCCCTCATCTCCCTCAACCTTGACCCTCCCCCTGATCATCCTGAAACGGATCTTCGCCAATTCTTAGCTCTTTTTTTGAGCGTTTCAACTGTTTCCATAGATCCTTTATTTGTTCGTAAGCTGCACCTGGAGGCAGTTTTCCACCTGTTTCTAAGCTGCAAATGTAGCTTACTCGCTGGGCAAATTCCTGTAGATTCGCATTAAAAACCAAGTTCTCTGGCTTTACCTGACCATAGTAGCGACCACGAGGGTAGAGAAAATCATCCTTGTTCACCATTTTGTTCTCCAATTTATTCAACTCCCCTTCTGTTTGAATCTCTAAAGCTTAATCACTAGCACAACACGGCGTAAATAAACCTACCATTTCAAATAGGCACAAGCCTTGATATATCAATCTTTTGACTTTTGACTTTTGACTTTTGACTTCCGCCTTGCGGTACTAGCTACCCTAATCTTTCTTGTGTCAGACTTAGGCAAATCAAATCATTCAATTCCTTTTCCAACCGATGGTGCGGGAATTGGTTAATTCAGATTTTGAGACTAGAAGATCAAACTTGAAATACTTTTGTTGTAAATATTACAAACAATTTACTGCAAAAATAACTATAGAGAATATTTGATTTTCCTCCCAGTTGTCAATTTATCTCATCTTAATTTATGAAGTTCGGATTGTAATTAACTTCGATGGAAAATCTGAGTTATAAACTATACAAAGTATATGCGTATGTCCTATGATAATTTTCCTAGCAAAAATAATTGCAAATCTATAAATTAAAGTACTTAGGCGAAAATACCATGTATCAAAGCCAATTGTCCTCTGTTAAAAGTTAGAAATTCAGTTCTGAATCTTTGGCAACTGGGGCAAAATAGTTCCGAGTTAAGAGTTGTGAGTAAAGAAGTGAGATTCCCCATTTAGCACTCAGTACTCCCTGATCCTCCCCAGTCCCTTTGTCCAATTATCGGCAGCCCCGTGCCCTCTTAAATAATCACCAATGGCTAATAGTAGTCCACCAAACCAACTTTGCTAGGTATCCAAAAATTTCACAAAACGAAAAAACTTTCCCTACTCTCCACTCCCCACTCCCTACTCCCTACTCCCCACCCTCACCCAGCAATTTTGGGTTGGTCGAGTAATAGTTAATAACTAAAGATAAAATGGTGAAGCCTCAAAGGACAACTTTTGTCCATCGCCTAAAACTTTACCTGCCACCATGTCTGTTAATTCCAAGTTATACGAAGGCAAAGCGAAAATTCTCTATACAACGGACGATCCCGAAGTCTTGTTGGCTGATTTTAAGGATGACGCCACGGCGTTTAACGCCCAAAAACGTGGCAGCATCCAAGGGAAAGGAAAAATTAATTGTAGCATTTCCAGCCAGCTTTTTAAACAGTTGGAGGCAAATGGTATAAAAACTCACTTTATCGACAGCCCTGCCCCAAATCAGATGCGGGTGAGAGCAGTAAAGATTTTACCTTTAGAAGTAGTGATCAGAAATATTGTTGCTGGCAGTCTGTCTCAGCAAACAGGTTTACCAGTGGGTACAATTCTGAAACAGCCTTTGGTTGAGTTTTATTACAAAAACGATCAGTTAGGAGATCCTTTGTTGACAAGCGATCGCCTATACCTGCTAGAACTAGCTACTGCGGAACAAGTAGACGCAATTACACATCTAGCATTGCAAATCAACGAATTTCTGACTAACTTTTGGCAGAAGTGCGGCATTACCCTAGTAGACTTCAAACTAGAGTTTGGTTTGGACTCACAACAGCAGTTGCTCTTGGCAGACGAAATTAGCCCCGACACCTGCCGTTTGTGGGATACCGCAGAAGAGGACTCAAACCGCCGGATAATGGACAAAGACCGCTTTCGCCGAGACTTAGGAAATGTAGAGGATGCCTATCAGGAAGTTTTACAAAGAGTGCTAAAAGCAGTAGAGAGTAATAGTTAAGTGGGTAAAAATCAATTAAACTCGTGTGGATTGTCATTTGTCATTTGTCCTTTGTAAATAATGCCCAATGCCCAATGCCCAATGCCCAATGACAAATTTGTAATGGTGTGTGTGTGGTCGTGAATAGGAATCATAAGTAAAATGCGTTTATCTCCCGTATTGCTGGCAGCAGTAGCAATTGCAGTCCCTTTGGGCGGCTCAATGAGTGCAAATGCAGAAGCCGCCAAAGGTTCAAAACAGACAACAGAAGTTTTGACACTAGAAACAAATCAGCAGCCAGAAAAGGACACTGGTCAGGCTTACACTAGTGAGAGTCTAAAATCTCGACCTAATCCCACAGGGCTTACAGAGGCGGAACATCTCCAATCTGGCGTTGTCCCAGTTTATACTGGCAAACCAGCAGCGATGCCTGGGTTGGGCGTCGATGCAGCAACATCAGAGGTAATAGTACCAACCTCGACAACGCCAAGAACTGCACAAACCTCTCAAATAAATCCCAACCCTACTCAACAGCCATCTCCCGCTCCAGTTATTCCACCACCAGCTAGTCAACAACCAACACCTCCCCCAACTCTTGAGACAACTCCAGCCCCAGAAAATGTCAATCCACCGACAACCGAACCTTTATTACCCACAACTCCAGAACCATCAACCGCTCCAGTAATTTCCCCCCCAGGTAGTCAACAACAAACACCTTCCCAAACTCCTGGGACAACTCCAGCCCCAGAAAATGTCAATCCACCGACAACAGAACCTTTATTACCCACAACTCCAGAACCATCAACCGCTCCAGACATTCCACTTCCAGGTAGTCAACAACGAACACCTACCCCAAGCCCAGGCGCGACTCCAAATCCGCAGAATGTTAACCCGCCGACAACTCCGGGAAATACTCAACCCAACACAGCCCCAGAAGCCAATGATCCCCGCGTACTGGTGTCGGAAGTATTAGTTAGATCGCAGGCTGGGCAACTATCACCAGAACTGGAAGATCAAGTTTATAAAGTAATTCGTACCCAGCCAGGACGAACGACAACTCGCAGCCAACTGCAAGAAGATATTAACGCCATCTTTGGTACTGGTTTCTTCTCCAACGTCCAAGCAGCGCCAGAAGATACCCCCTTGGGAGTGCGAGTCAGCTTTGTTGTACAGCCTAACCCCGTCCTCACCAAGGTACAAGTACAAGCCAATCCTGGCACTGGTGTTGCTTCCGTACTACCACCTAACACTGTAGATGAAGTCTTTCGCCAGCAGTATGGCAAAATCCTCAACTTGCGTGACTTGCAGGAAGCCATCAAGCAGTTAAACAAGCGGTATCAAGACCAAGGTTACGTGCTAGCCAACGTGATTGGAGCGCCACAAGTCTCTGAAAACGGTGTTGTTACCTTACAAATAGCAGAAGGGGTAGTAGAAAATATTAGAGTCCGGTTCCGCAATAAAGATGGTCAGGAGACAGACGAGAAGGGACAACCGATTCGGGGACGGACGCAAGATTACATCATTACACGAGAATTGGAATTAAAGCCAGGACAGGTATTCAACCGCAACACGGTGCAAAAAGACCTACAGCGCGTGTATGGACTGGGACTGTTTGAAGATGTAAATGTCTCCCTTGACCCTGGTAGTGACCCCAGTAAGGTGGATGTAGTGGTGAATGTAGCTGAACGTGGTAGCGGTTCTATTGCGGCTGGCGCAGGGATTAGTTCTGCTAGCGGACTGTTTGGGACGGTTAGCTATCAACAGCAAAACCTGAACGGTAGGAACCAAAAGCTGGGTGCAGAAGTACAGGTGGGAGAGCGGGAACTGCTGTTTGATCTGCGGTATACAGACCCCTGGATCGCCGGAGATCCCCACCGAACTTCCTACACGGTCAATCTTTTTCGCCGCAGTTCCATTTCGTTGATTTTTGATGGCAAAGATCAGGATATTAGAACATTTGACCCAAAGAATCCCACTAATACAGATTCTCAGGATAGCCCCCGCATTCTCCGTCTCGGTGGTGGTGTCACCTTTACCCGTCCTCTGTCCTCTAATCCCTACAAAACTTCCGTATGGACAGCCTCAGCCGGTTTACAGTATCAACGAGTTTCCGCCCGTGATGCCGATGGCAATCTCAGAAAAACAGGAGCGATATTTGATGATAATAATGGGAACCGCATCAGCCAAGAAGTTCCACTGACCTTCTCTGGTGGAGGTGAAGACGACTTGGTGCTATTACAACTAGGGGTACAGCGCGATCTCCGTAATAACCCCTTGCAACCTACCAGTGGTTCTTATCTCCGCTTGGGAATCGATCAGTCAGTTCCTCTGGGACTAGGGAATATTTTTCTCACCAGATTACGGGGTAGCTACAGCCAATATATCCCCGTCAAGTTGATTAGCTTCTCCAAAAAAGGGGCGCAAACTCTAGCATTTAACTTCCAAGCAGGAACCGTTTTCGGTGACTTGCCTCCCTACGAAGCTTTTACCCTTGGGGGTAGCAACTCCGTCCGGGGTTATGAAGAAGGAGCATTAGGTAGTGGACGCAGTTATGTGCAAGCATCAGTTGAGTATCGGTTCCCAGTTTTTTCAGTAGTCAGTGGCGCA
Source organism: Nostoc sp. (assembly GCF_036919575.1). Taxonomy (GTDB): domain Bacteria; phylum Cyanobacteriota; class Cyanobacteriia; order Cyanobacteriales; family Nostocaceae; genus Nostoc. Next base: position 7,614 of record NZ_JBALBY010000090.1, read on the forward strand.
CTATTTTTTGATATCGGCAGTGACCTTGGTACTAGTACCCTAGCAGCTGATGTGCTCAATAAGAACGGGAGTGGCTACGGCTATGGTCTTGGCGTTCGCGTCCAGTCTCCACTAGGGCCAATTCGGATTGACTACGGTATCAACGATGACGGTGATAGCCGGATTAATTTTGGTATTGGCGAAAGGTTTTAATTTGTCATTAGTCATTAGTCATTGGTCATTGGTGAATAACAAAGGACAAAGCGCAAAGTCTGAGCGCCGGTTTCCGGCGATCAGAACTTTGTAAGAGAGGACTAATGACAATTCTCTTTTCCTAATTAGCTTGCTAATTTTTACATTTGCCTCAATACTGTTCCGATAAAGGGATTAATGAGATTTTTAGGGGAATATCAGGGATTTTACCAAAACAGGCGATGAACAATACTAAAGGAAATATATTGACTTTTCGGTTATGCAACAACACACTCTAGCAGATCAAATCACTCAAACTGGAGTGGGACTGCATAGCGGTGTGAATACCCAGGTGCGGATACTACCAGCTGAGGCGGGAAGTGGACGTTACTTTGTGCGGGTGGATTTACCGGATTTGCCGATCATTCCAGCCCAAGTTGCGGCAGTTAGTCACACTGTTCTCTCAACTCAGTTGGGCAAGGGTGAAGTATATGTTCGCACGGTAGAACATTTGTTGGCAGCGCTTTCGGGTATGGGTGTGGATAATGCCCGTATTGAAATAGATGGCCCAGAGGTTCCACTTTTGGATGGTTCGGCAAGTGTGTGGACAGCCAATATTGCCGAAGTTGGCTTAGGATCACAACCCGTTAATAACCAAGTTCCCTTAACTGTTACAGAACCAATATGGGTCTATCAAGGGGACGCCTTTGTATGTGCCCTGCCAGCATCAGAAACCCGCTTTAGTTACGGTATTGATTTTGACCTGGCCGCCATTGGTAATCAATGGCATAGTTGGTCACTAACTGCTGAACTAGGAAAAGCTGCTGCTAGCTTTGCTGCCCAAATTGCTCCTGCCCGGACTTTTGGGTTACTGCATCAAATTGAACACTTACAAAAAACAGGGTTAATTAAGGGTGGCAGTTTGGATAATGCACTCGTTTGTGGGCCAGAAGGCTGGCTAAATCCACCATTGAGATTTGCAAATGAGCCAGTGCGTCATAAGATATTGGATTTAGTAGGAGATTTAAGTTTACTAGGAACTTTTCCTATTGCTCATTTCTTAGCGTATAAAGCCAGTCACAATTTACACATTCAATTGGCTCAAAGAATTTTAGATTTTGGATTTTAGATTTTGGATTGGAGCTAAAGCCTAAAATCCAGGATTATTAAGGCTTTCGATATACGCCTGCCTACTCAACTTTCAAATGAAAAATTAACCACACGGCCAATGTCAATCCTCACTGAAGTGAATACCATCGATACGACTACACCGACATCTACCGAACCACAAGCTATAAATGAGACTAAAATCATCTCTGAGATTAAAACAACTTTCACATCTGAAGAAATTCAGAAATTGCTACCACACCGCTACCCATTTTTACTTGTAGACAAAATAATTGACTACGTTCCAGGTCAAAAAGCTGTTGGCGTTAAAAATGTTACTATCAACGAACCCTATTTCCAAGGACATTTCCCTGGACGTTCACTGATGCCAGGGGTGCTAATTGTCGAAGCAATGGCACAAGTTGGGGGCATTGTCCTAACTCAAATGTCTCCGGGAGAAGGCAGGCTGTTCGTGTTCGCTGGTATCGATAAAGTCCGCTTTCGCCGCCAGGTCGTACCGGGGGATCAACTAGTAATGACGTTGGAACTGTTATGGGTAAAACAACGTCGTTTCGGTAAGATGCAAGGTCGTGCCGAAGTTGACGGTCAACTTGCTTGTGAAGGGGAATTAATGTTTTCTCTAGTTAACTAAAAGTTTGCTTTCGTGGTATGGGCATAGCCGTGAAATGCCCCTACTGAATCCTGAAAAAGGATAACAGTTAAAAAAAATCCACAACAGCATCTGATAATTTCTTGATTTTCAACGCCCTCTTTACGAGACGCACTCACATTCACACTTAACTTGCTTTGCCCGACACTTTCGTTCACTGAAATACTTCCCGCTCAACAATGTCAGTTGCCTTGATGGGACAGCAGTCGGTACAACTCTTTTAACCAGAGTAACACCTGCCTGAGAAACCCCGCCCGGCACTGGCTTATCAAGACAGTTCTGGAGATTCACCCTTGAAAACGCTAATTCATCCAACTGCTGTAATTGATCCGAAATCGGAACTCCACCATACAGTGCAAGTCGGTGCCTATGCTGTGATTGGAGCGCATGTCAAAGTGGGCCCTGAAACAATAATCGGCGCTCATGCAGTGCTAGAGGGACCTTGTGAAATTGGGGCGCAAAATCAGATTTTTACAGGTGCAGCCATCGGCATGGAACCCCAGGATCTGAAGTTTGTGGGAGAACCAACTTGGGTCAAAATTGGTGATAATAACTTGATTCGTGAGTACGTTACCATTAACCGCGCTACCGGTGCCGGTGAAGCGACGGTAATTGGTGATGGTAACTTGCTGATGGCTTATGTCCATGTGGCTCATAACTGCGTGATTGAAGACCAAGTAGTGATTGCTAACTCTGTGGCGTTGGCAGGTCATGTTCATATAGAGTCACGCGCTAGGCTGAGTGGGGTTTTAGGTGTCCATCAATTTGTGCGTATTGGTAGACAAGCAATGGTGGGAGGCATGGCACGTATTGACCGGGATGTAGCCCCATATATGCTGGTGGAGGGAAATCCGGCGCGGGTACGAACCCTCAACCTTGTGGGACTTAAACGGTCTGGTATGGACTCAGCAGATTTGCAAATGCTGAAAAAAGCTTTCCGCATTCTCTACCGTTCTGATTTGTCCTTTAAAGATGCTTTGGAACAGTTGGAATTGTTAGGGGATAGCGAAGAATTGCAGCATCTGCGCCGCTTTCTGCTACTTTCTCAGATGCCGGGAAGACGTGGTTTGATTCCTGGTAAGGGGAAAAAAGGCGTGAGCGATGAATCGTGAGATGTGAGGTATATCATGTCTGTCGAATTACCCATAATCAAAGCACCCCACCCCCAACCCCTCCCCGCTCTTCGAGAGGGGAGTAGGAGCGTAGCTGGCGAATTAGCCATAGTCAAAGCACCCCATACCCAACCCCTCCCCGCTCTTCGAGAGGGGAGTAGGAGCGTATCTGTAGAATTACCCATAATCAAAGCACCCCACCCCCAACCCCTCCCCGCTCTTCGAGAGGGGAGTAGGAGCGTATCTGTCGAATTACCCATAATCAAAACACCCCTCCTCGCTTGCGCGGGGAGGGGAGTAAGAGCGTAGCTGACGGCGAGGGTTCTGAGGAATTGTGGTTAATTGCCCAGAGATCATAATTTATGAGTTATGAGTTGATGAATTAAATTTTTAACTCCTAACTCCTCACTCCTAATTTTTACTAATTACTAATTATCAAATGCGGATATTTATCAGCACTGGCGAAGTATCTGGCGATTTACAAGGATCGCTGCTAATTGCGGCACTGAAGCGTCAAGCTGAAGCGATTGGGTTGGAATTAGAGATTGTGGCGCTGGGTGGCGAAAAAATGGTAGAGGCTGGGGCAACTCTGCTGGGAAATACCAGTAGTATTGGCTCAATGGGTATTCTAGAAGGGCTACCTTATATTTTACCGACTCTCCAGGTTCAACGTAAAGCGATCGCTTCCTTAAAACAAAATCCACCGGATTTGGTAGTGCTGATCGATTATATGAGTCCGAATATCGGAATTGGGACTTACATGAAACAGCATCTGCCAGATGTGCCTGTGGTGTATTATATCGCTCCCCAAGAGTGGGCTTGGTCAGTCAATTTGCGTAGAACTAACCGGATTGTTGGCTTTACAGACAAGCTGTTGGCAATCTTCCCACAAGAAGCCCGTTACTTTCGGGAACAAGGCGCAAAAGTTATTTGGGTAGGGCATCCTTTGGTTGACCGAATGCAAGACGCTCCTAGTCGCCAACTCGCTCGTGGAAGATTGGGGATTGCACCAGAACAAATTGCGATCGCACTCCTCCCCGTCTCTCGCCACCAAGAACTAAAATATCTTGTACCAATTATTTTTCAAGCTGCCCAAACTATTCAAGCTAAATTACCTGAAGTTCATTTCTGGATTCCTCTGTCGCTGGAAGTCTATAGACAGCCAATTGAGGAGGCCGTTAAGCGTTACCGTTTGCGGGCTACAGTTCTATTAGGTCAACAAAAGGAAGTTTTTGCTGCGGCTGATTTAGCCATTAGCAAATCTGGTACTGTGAACTTAGAACTTGCTTTGTTAAATGTGCCGCAAGTTGTAGTTTACCGCCTAAGTTCCCTGACTGCTTGGATCGCTCGTAAAATCCTCAAAGGTTCTATAACCTTTGCATCGCCACCTAATTTAGTAGTGATGAAGCCGATTGTGCCAGAATTTTTACAAGAGCAAGCCACACCAGAGAATATTATCCAAGCGGCGATGGAACTGCTACTCAATCCCAGTCGCAGAGAGCAAACTTTGCTAGATTATCAGGAAATGCGGCAGTGTTTAGGAGAAATTGGAGTGTGCGATCGCGCGGCTCAAGAAATTTTGCAAATGCGAGTGGGGAGTGGGGAGTAGGGAGTGGGGAGTGGGGAGTGGGGAGTGGGGAGTGGGAAAATTTTGTATATTTAATACGCGATACCCAATCCCTTTAGAGGTGTCATGGCTTATGAGATGAGAAAACAACGAGCGATCGCAGTTGACTTATTTGCTGGTGCAGGCGGAATGACTCTTGGCTTTGAACAAGCTGGTTTTGATGTGCTGGCTTCTGTGGAAATCGACCCGATCCACTGTGCAACACATGAGTTTAACTTTCCTTATTGCTCGGTGTTATGTAAAAGTGTTGTGGATACAACCGGGGAAGAAATTAGGAATCGGTCTAAGATTGGCGATCGCGAAATTGATGTGGTAATTTGTGGCTCACCATGTCAAGGATTTTCCCTAATTGGTAAACGGGCTGTTGATGATCCCCGAAACTCTTTGGTGTTTCACTTTCATCGGCTGGTTTTTGAGCTAAAACCGAAGTTCTTTGTGATGGAAAATGTCCGGGGGATCACAGTTGGCGAACATAAACAAATCCTCCAAACCTTAATCAGCGAGTTTAGAATTCACGGCTATAAAGTAGAAGAAAATTACCAAATTCTCAACGCTGCAAATTACGGAGTACCACAATCGCGTGAGAGATTATTTCTCATCGGTGCAAGAGAAGATGTCGAGTTACCGAAATACCCTCAGCCGATTACTAAACAAGCATTACCAAATAATTTAACTTCTAAAAAAATATCTGATATTCCATCGAGTCCTACGGTATGGAATGCAATTGGAGATTTACCAGAAATAGAAAAATATCCTGAGTTATTAACAAGAAATTGGGTCGTAGCAGAATACGGAAAACCTAGTAAATATGCTCTTGTACTTCGCGGTATCAAATGCCTAGACGATGATTATTCTTACAAACGTGAATATGATTTGCGAATACTTTCTTCAAGTTTAAGAACGAAACATTCTGCGGAGACTATTAAACGTTTTCAGGAGACTCAACAAGGCGAGAGAGAAAAAATTAGTCGTTTTTATAAGCTGCATCCTGCTGGTGTCTGCAATACTTTAAGAGCCGGAACAGATAAATATAGAGGTTCTTTTACATCTCCTAGACCAATTCATCCAATTACGCCGCGCTGTATTACAGTTAGAGAAGCGGCGAGATTGCATTCTTACCCCGATTGGTTTAGATTTCATGTAACTAAATGGCACGGATTTCGGCAAGTTGGTAACTCTGTACCACCACTACTAGCAAAGGCTGTGGCGGCGGAAATTATTCGCAGTTTGAATATTTCGCCTTTGAAGCCGAGTTTCCGATACAAATTGGGAGATGAGAAGCTATTACAATTTAATATGTCGCAAGCGGCACAATATTATCAGCGTGACTGGTAAGTCCGCCTCAGAATGAATTGTGAGTCTAATAGCACTCATTCGTCTAAAGACGACTAAGAAAAGGTTATAGTCCGTTTTAACGGACTTTAGCTAAAAGCCAAAGAACTTCAGTTCTGGGCGGTTTCTGTCTAGAATGAAATAGCCCTGAGTTGTAATATCTGCAAGATTTCACTATCTGAACCCTTCGTCAAACCTTTCAACTAATTAGACAGCCTCTCCACCACTACTCAGTTTTTTCTTGAGTATCTCTTCCATTTCCCTCAAATCCTCCTTAGTTTGAGGGAATGGATATGTCGGACTATTATTAGGACTTCTCCGTCGGCGAGCTACGCCTACGCGCTGCCTACGCGCTTTGTTTCCTAACCTTTATTATTTAACTAAACTCGCTGAAGATACAAATAATGTTCATTTTCGACACACTTCAGCAACTCGTGTAACTTACTAAGTAGGTTAGTTCCATCCTGATATTCTTTTTTTGAAGGCGAGTCTCCAAGCTCAGTTAATACAGCATCACTTTCGCGGATAATCTCCTCACCTAAAAAAGTTCTTAGATTCTTGCGATTACGTTTAGTTAATTGAACCAGAGGTATTTTCTCCTTTTCACCCTCTACTAAAATTTTTATAGGTACAGATTTGCCTATTTTAGAAAAATCAGATTTCGCCAACCATTCATAAATATCTTCTGCTACTTCTACGCTCCGTGGCGGTTGACCGTTTCTTGTATAAAAGGTGATGTCTAACATTAGCCTTCCTCCTGAGCCTCACGCTCCATAAACTCGCTTTCAGGAATATTTTCTGCCCATGCTACGTCAGCAGCATCAAACAGCGCCTTAGCAGGTTTAGTAATTTTTCCTGTCGTCAGAATTGATACCACTGTTCCTTTATCTATAATTTTCTGCGCCAAGGTTGCATCGATAATCTTACGAGTCTTGATTTCGATATATGACATTGTGTTATTCTTATACTAACTATTATATTTATGATCAATATTGCGGACTATCTCTTTGACTCGTGGAACGTCTTCTGGCTTAATGATCAATATGGCACTATTTCTGTCACCACCAGTTGTTCTTTTGGCTGAGATTTCTTCCTCCTTTAACTTGTCTATAACCCACCCAATAAAATCTCTGTGTACTTTTAGCTTATAGATCATTTTGTCCTCATCAGTCATTTAATAGCTCCTTGGATACTTCCTTCAAGTGTTCACCAGTTGAAAAGCCATTATCGAAAATTTAAACCAACCTTTGCTGTTTATAGATAGAAGGGTTAGCCAATAAAACATCAACCAAACATTGGTACAAGCTTTTGATATCTCCTAAAGTGAATGAACGGAGTTTATAAATGTCGCACTGCTTTTTCTAGTTTAACTTTGAGGTGCTGCATCTACGCCCGTCGTAGACATCGCTTTCCTTATTACCGACAGAATTTTTCTCAGCGTAGTTTAAATTTCTCTGATATTCTTTGATTTTTTGTTGAGCTACTATATAATTGGGGCTAGAAGATGGTACGGTTTTCATAAGTGCGATCGCAGATTCCCACTGACTCATAACTATCTTCCAATCATCTGGAGATTTTGCTGATTGGGTTAGTTTTGCAGCACTGATTGCTTGATTAACAGCCTCTCGGAATGTATCAGTTTGAGGTGTGAGTGCTGTTGCAAATGGAGTTGGCGACATAACTTGAGAAGCTATAGAAGTTAGTGCCTTTTCTTTCATTTTTGGAATTTTTGCTAATAAATATACTCCAATGGCAACCAAGGAAATTAGCATGATTATCAGCAGTTTTTTCTTTAAATTGTTAGGAGTTTGATAATGATATTCGGCTAGTGATTTTATGGGCAAATGCTGCGTTTTGCCTTTTTTCATTTGGCTTAGACCCGTATCACCACGCAATCTGTCAATTTCTAAATCTGTACGATCAATACTGTAGCTTTTAGGTCTAGTTTGAAAGCTTTGGAGTCTAACTTTCAGCTTTGGAATGAAGCGTTTTATTACTAAGTGTTCTAATTGGTATAGATATGCGGCAGTGAACATCCAAATCATGAACCAACGTTGACTTAAAAAATCATTATGTTCAATGCTGTAAAAAATTCCGTTTGTTGCGCGTCCTGTTAAATGCCCAGCACAGCTACCTAAGTATTCCGGTACTTCATGGTAAAAATTGCAACTAGAGAAAGCTAATTCCGAAAACATAGTTAGGATTAGGATAAAAGATAATCCCATTACGATTGTGCCATAGAAACCTGCCCATAAGCTATTCAAAGTAGGTATCCATTTAGGTAATTTATTAGCTGATTTAGGCTTTTGCCAAATAAACCAGAAAATATGGTAGATAAAGGCTAAGAAAATTGTTGGTATTAATAAGCCGAATAAAACAGAAAATACTAATAATATAGGGCTTTTACCGAGAACTGATATAAATACTCCAACCAATCCAAATACTATTAAACGTGTACCAGGAAATGCTATGGGAACTAGAATAATTGCCCTGAGCCAAGAACTAGGATAAGGAAACCAAACTGGCCATATTTGAGAGAGTGTTTCGTATTTTCCCTGTTTAGCTAGTTCTAAAATACTGGAATGTTTTTTAGTCTCCTCATTCTCAGGAGTCAAATTTAAATAATCTATCCAGCTTACTGAGGTTTGTCCTGTCCTTTTTCCATACATTTTTACAGACTTAATAGGTTTAGCTTCCAACTTGATTATTAGTTTACGAATAAAAGTGACTGATGATTCTTGCTCCGGTACTTGAAATGATTCCAGCATTACCTGTAAGCAACCATCTTTCAAGATGACTTTGGCAGTAATACCTTTTGGTTTCAAAAGGTAATTAATTACTGATGCGATCGCCGATGCATCTCCCTGTTTAGCAAGTTCTAAAAGATTCGGCTGTTTCATAACCAATAAATCCCAAAACCTGAAATAATATCTTCTATCTCAGGATTCCCCATTTACAGGTAAAAGGAACATTTTCAGAATATTTCCAGCCCAATGTTTAAAGTTTACATAGATTTATTAAACTTATTATAAAAGCCCCGATTTTAAGCTCTCTCTGTGACTCTGCGTGAAACAAAAAATTAGCGTTCTTTTGTAATTACAGAGCTACCATTACTAATACTTACTTTTTGAATAAAAACGTCAGTACAAGATGATAAAATATCAGTGCTTATTTGATTAGCAATAATTTCAAAATCTTGGTTTGTTAATCCGCGTGCAGTATCGCCACTTAAGTTAATGCAAATAGTTAGGGTTTGAGGATTACTAGAAGATTGTTCATTATCTACTGCTTCTAGTTCAGCTTCTGCTATACCTAAATCAAACTCTTGACTCCAAGCTGGAAACTCCTTACCCGTTTGTTGTCCATAAACTTTCACTATTTCAACAGATGCAGCGCCTAAAGCCCTTAACCCTCTGCGGACAAATGCAACTAAAATTTGCTGATTTGGTACTTCGGCAGATTCTATCATTACCTCTAAGCAAGTATCTTTGAAGGCAACTTTTGCAGCGATTCCTTTGGGGTGTAGGTGGCGGTTCATCAGAGATGCGATCGCCTCCGTATCTCCCTGTTTTGCAAGTTTTAGAATATTCAGCTGTGTCATAACCAGTAAAAGAGAAAATCTAGGAAAATAAACTTATATTCTCAGGATTCCCTCTTCACAGCCTTAAGTAACATTATGATCCAAGATATCAGCTAACCTGGGCTAAAATATCTACTATAAAGATAGTCGCTCGCAGACTTTTGCAATAAATATCTTTTCCCTGTATCAGCATCAAAAACTCTTGTTTTGTGATTGCAAAATTAACAGGATTAATATTAATCAGTTTAATTCCAAATTTCAATATGAAGTTTTATCGAGATCATGCTTGGCCTTCGACCCTGGAAGAAGCCATAGTTATCCAAGAAAAGCTGCGACATCAAGTAATTACAGAGGATCAACTGCAAGAACCTATCCAGTACGTTGCTGGCGTAGATATGGGTTTTGAAGCTGATGGAACAATTAGCCGTGCAGCTGTCGCAGTATTGAGTTTTCCTGATTTGCAAGTAATCGAGACAAGCCTAGCACACCGTCCTACGACCTTTCCTTATATTCCTGGGTTTCTCTCATTTCGGGAAATTCCAGCTGTTCTCGATGCCTTGGAGAAGATTAAAACAATACCAGATATCATCCTATGTGATGGTCAGGGAATTGCCCATCCACGCAGATTAGGTATAGCTTGCCATTTAGGGTTACTTGTGGATATACCGACAATTGGTGTAGCTAAATCGTTGTTGGTAGGTAAGCATGAGGAATTGGCAGAAATCAAAGGCAGCAGACAACCACTGATATATAAAGGTGAAACGGTTGGGGCAGTTTTGCGATCGCGCACAGGAGTAAAACCTCTCTACATCTCCAGTGGTCATCGAATTAGTTTACCGACAGCGATTGACTATGTATTACGCTGCACACCCAAATATCGGCTGCCAGAAACTACACGGATTGCTGATAAATTAGCCTCGGCGAAATAAAGCGAAACCTCACCCCCAACCCCTCTCCTTAGCAAGGAGAGGGGAGATGAAGTTTTTTCTAAATACTTGCTTGCAGCGACTCAATCGTGTTACGAATCGCACATGAAGAGGTTGAAATAGCTAAATATGAGTTATGAAGTTAGAACAATGAACGAACTAACTTTACAGTGGCACGATGCAGGCCAAGATAAAACTCAGAATATTTACGAACAACAGCCAAGTCAAAATCCTGGAACTGTCCGCATCGGTCGCGATCGCCTCCGGTGCGACATTGTTCTGAGTCACCCTACTGTTTCTGGTCTGCACGTTGAAATATTTTTTGATCGCCAGCGCTTTTATATCAGGAATTTGCGATCGCAAAATCCCCCCCTTGTCGATGGAAGTCCCTTAGTTCAAGGTGAAATGCCTTTAACGGAAGGCAGTAGTATCTCTTTGGGACAAATAAAACTCAATGTTACTAGTATTTCCACGGGTAGCATTCCAGCAACAATTTTGCTGCCACCGCATCCACAGCCAGGAGTTTATGGCTTAGAATGCCCCAAATGTCATAAAGTTTCCCCAGGAGAGAATCTATACATAGGCTGTCGTTGGTGTGGAACATCTTTAGCTGCGGCGGTGAGTGTGATTGTAGTGGGGAGTTAGGGAGTGGGGAGTGGGGAGTGGGGAGTGGGGAGTGGGGAGATGAGGGAGATGAGGGAGATGAGGGAGATGAGGAGAATAAGCAATGCCCAATGACAAATGACAAATGACAAATGACAAATGACAAATGACAAATGACTAATGAACAAATCCAATTGAGTTGGGAAGAACCAGCGACGGGTGAACGGCGAGAACCAAGGTTGAGTATGCCGATCGCTTTTGGTCGAGAATTCGCTCGTTTACCTGCTGAACTTAGGGGAGTGCGGGTTTCGAGGATGCTGCTTAACAGTAACGAAGTTTCTCGCTATCATGCTCTAATTGACTGGGAACAAGACCATTTGGTGGTGATTGACCAAAATAGCGTTAACGGTGTGTATGTCAACGGTCAACCACAAACGCGCAGTATTCTGGCTAATGGCGATACGTTGCAAATTGGCCCCTATGCGATCGCAGTCACATTTGCTGCTACCACCTTTACACCAAATACCAGCCTCCCTTCAACGATTCACTTCAATGCAAATACCAATCTTCCAGACCCCACCTTGCCTGTAGTCCAGCCGCTAACGCCCTTGGCAAGTAATTTCCCGCCATTGGCATTTCAGGCGGAAAAGGTCGCTGTGCAAGCACTTCATGCTACAGGATTACCAGTAGATGAATCTGATTATCTCGCGATCGGGGCGGGACTGGGTAGCTTTTTTTGGGCTGATTTACTGCGAATTAGTGGTGTACGTGCTGACAAAATTGTGGCTTTGGGATTAGAGGCGGAACCTTATGCTCGTTACAAGCGCCTGTGTTTGAATTCGCAAATTCCCTTACATGAAAGACTGCGTTCTAATTCTGACTCTTGTCCTGATAATATTTGGGGCTGGCCTAGTTATGCGTTGCGTGAGGCTTGGCACGATTTCACTAAGGGAGAAATTATATCAGCATTCAAGTATTTGTGGCAAGTGTTTGCTGAACCAACATTTGCAGAAACTTATACTCCCCGTGCGGGTAATGTCTTTGATTCCATAGACCGGGAGGCGAAGCGCATCGGCTGGAATCAAATTTATCGCTATGGGCGAGTTCGGGGAATTCGCAAAACTGATGATGGCAGATATTGCGTAGCCTATTCTCGCGGCCCAGGAAATTATGCTTTTTTAGTTAGTCGTTATTTACATTTAGCTACTGGGTATCCAGCGATTCAGTTTCTCCCAGATTTGCAAGCTTATAGAGAAAAATATCAAGATTTTAAATCAGTCGTCAATGCTTATGAGGCACACGATCATGTTTATCAGCAACTAGAGCAACAAGGTGGTATCGTCTTGATTCGGGGGCGGGGAATTGTCGCTTCGCGGATTTTTCAGCGCATTTATGAAGCTAGAAAGCGAAATCAGAATATTTCAGTTTTGCATTTAATGCGATCGCCTAAACCCCAAGGCAACAAATTTCAAAATGCCCAACGCCTAGTCAAAAATCATTACGAATTTCAACCCTTTAACTGGCCTAAAGCCTGTTGGGGCGGCGAACTCCGGGCAATATTAGAAAAAGCGAGTCCCGACGAACGCAAAGGCTTACTAGCAGATTGGGGTGGAACTACCACCGCCGACCGCCACGACTGGCAGCAAATTACTGCCCAAGGGTTAAGCGAAGGCTGGTATCAAATTACCTTTGGTGAGGTGCTGGATGTAGAACGAGATGGCCAAAATCGGACTATTACCCGTATTCGAGAGCAAAGCTTTGGGGAAATGAAATTGCTAGCTGACTTTATTGTTGATGCTACTGGACTGGATGCCAAGGTAGATACCAATCCTCTAATAGCAGATTTGGTGAAACATTACAACCTCCCAGTGAATCATCTGGGGCGATTGGCTGTAGCGAACAATTTTGAATTAGTAGAAATGCGTAGTGATAGAGGTCAAATGTATGCTGCTGGGGCTATTACATTAGGTGGCCCTTATGCAGCAGTTGATAGTTTTTTGGGCTTGCAGTATGCTGCATTAGTCGCCGTTGATGGACTCGCCGCCACCCGTGCTACTGGAGTTCAAAGGTTGAATGTTGTGAGTTCCTTTGGGCAGTGGTTGAAGTGGGTGTTAAATCAGTCACCTTAGTATTAGAAGGCAGAAGGCAGGAGGAATACAGTATTTATCTAGCTGTTTTGAGTACCAAACTCGAAATTTGAGGTTCAAAGGTGCAACTTCGAGGTTAAAAGGTGCAATTTCGAGGCTCAAAGGCTCAACGTTCAGGTTCAGAGGCTCAACGTTCAGGCTCAAAGGCTCAACGTTCAGGTTCAGAGGCTCAACGTTCAGGTTCAAAGGCTCAACGTTCAAGTTAAAAGGTGCAACTTCGAGGTTCAGAGGCTCAACGTTCAAGTTAAAAGGTGCAACTTTGAGGTTCAGAAGCTCAACGTTCAAGTTCAGAGGCTCAATGTTCAAGTTCAAAGGCTCAAGTGGCTCAAGTAACGGGCGATATTTTCAGTCCGCCTGCGATTCAAATCCCAGGCTAACAGCATAAGTCAGTTAAAACTGACCCAAATTAATTAAATTTAGTCCGTTTCAACGGACTTAGGCTATTAGTCTCGGAATTGATTCCGAGGCGGGATAGCAACGAAGCAAAGAATTTGCCTTTGCCAGTTCCCCTATTTAGTTTTTTTTGCTTGTCGGGCGTACTAAAGTTTTAACTAAACCTGTAATCGCCACAATCACTCTGGCAATTCCCCCAATCGACAATGAAGTTAAAATTGCCGCCGCAAGAATAATTTCAGTGGGGCTGTATCCATCTCGCATCCAAGTAGATGGATTCTCTAGTGATGTTGGCGAGGCGGGGATTAATTGGGAAGTTTGGGTCGTTTGATTGGAGTTGACTGGAGTTGTTAAGGCAGTTTTCACGGCAGAACCTCTTTTAAATCTTTATATGCAAATGGTATTTCTGCCAGAAGAAGAGGAGATTCCCTAGACATGGAGACAAAGTAGAGAGAAGGTAGAAATTAAGTAGAATCGAGAAGAAATCTCACAAGCTGTCTATGCAATGGGCTGATTTTTTAGAAAAAGAAGCTGATACCAATTGCTTAACTTCAGAGCAAAGGGCAGCTTTTGTAAAGCGGTTGAAGAGTGAAAATTTAGAAAAGAGTGAATTGAATCTTGCCATCGAACTAGGTATCGAAGAAGATGCTTTCACAAAGCGGATGACTGGCGTTTATAAAAAGTTCGCCAACAGTTATCCTGAGTTAGCCGCTTTTAAAAGCCGGGGAAGACTAGAAAAGTTACGGGCTTGCCTGACAAGGAAATATAATGGCGGGCAAGATGCCCACCCCACAATTAAAAAAACTTATGAAAATATTCCTCCTGCTGTCCCATTTGAAAAATTTGTGGGACGTGAAGCGGAACTACAAAAACTGCACCAGCTATTACAAACATCTCGGCAAGTTGCAATTGTCGCTGTGGCGGGTATGGGTGGAGTAGGCAAAACTGAACTCGCTACCCAATACGCGAAACAGCACTTGCAGAATTATCAAGGCGGAGTTTGCTGGTTATCTGCACAGGGAATAGATGTCAGAATTCAGATTCTCAGATTTTTTGAATTAAAATTCAACAGAATTGCACCGGACGATTGGGAATTAGCAGATAGGCTGAAATACTGCTGGGAAAATTGGCAACAAGGTGAAGTGCTGCTGGTGTTTGATAATGTCACTGACTACAAAACACAGGTTCAGCGTTATCTACCCCCAGAATCACCCCGGTTTAAAGTATTGCTGACAACGCGCGAGAAATTTGATAGAACTTTGCCGCAATTACCTTTGGGTGTTCTCAAACCATTGGCGGCAATGAAATTATTAAAATTGCTGGTTGTTGATAGAGAACGACTGAAAAGCGAACCTTGGGTTGCGAGAAGAATTTGTAAATTCTTGGGATATTTGCCTTTGGCGTTAGAGTTAGTGGGGCGATATCTGGATACAATGCCAGATTTGTCTCTGGAAACACTGCTGAAGCGGCTAGAGAAAAAGCGACTTGAACATGAAGCAATAGCCAAGGCTAACCCATTGATGCGTTATGAACACGGCGTTGCTGAAGCTTTTGAATTGAGTTGGGAACAGTTGGATGAAAATGCACAAGGTGTTGGCTGTTGGCTAAGTTTGTATGCCTTGGCTGATATTCCTTTTTCTGTTGAGGCGATAGAAGATGATGATGCACAAGAATTCTGGGAGAAAGCTATAGCTAATTTGCGGAAACTGCATTTACTACAACGACAAAGCAAAGGAATATATCGTCTACATCCACTGATTCGGCAATTTTTCCAAATGAAGTTGGATGAGTTAAGTAATGCAGATGAGGTGAAAACAAACTTTACAGCGCAGATGGTAGAGGTGGCAAAGCAAATTCCGCAACAGCCTAACCGTGAAGATATTTTAAATCTCACTCCCTTTATCTCTCACATTGCAGAAGTTGCAACCCACTTATCCGACTATCTCAGCAATGAGGATTTAATTTGGCCTTTCACACGCTTAGGCTGGTTTTATAAAGGTCAAGGACTTTATCAGCAAGCAGAACCTTGGTACAAACTATGTGTAGAGGTCGCTAAGAATCGTCTTGGTTTAGAACATCCCAATGTCGCCGCTACCCTGAACAATCTTGCAGGACTCTACAAATCTACAGGACGCTACAGCGAAGCTGAACCTCTGTATCTGCAAGCTTTGGAACTGACAAAACGCCTACAAGGAGACAACCATCTCGATGTCGCCACTAGCTTGAACAATCTCGCAGGACTCTACGAATCTACAGGACGCTACAGCGAAGCTGAACCTCTGTATCTGCAAGCTTTGGAACTGACAAAACGCCTACAAGGAGACAACCATCTCGATGTCGCC
>NZ_JBALBY010000091.1:0-13653 GCF_036919575.1 Nostoc sp.
AGCATATAAATTCTTAATGCGATCGATCATTAGGAGCATACTAGAATCTGAGGCACGTTTTGTCTTTGTTTTACACAGGATTTGCAAAAATGAATATTGGTAAGAGTGTTTGCTGTGACAAAAATCTTGATTTTTCCTAAAGATATTCTCAAGATATCTTTATTTCTTCTTCAAAAAACCTTTTAAATACAGCGATTATAACTACTTATCAACAATTAATAGCTGAAAGGATCAACAATTATGTATCATTATGAACAAAGAGTTATGAAGAGATTAGTTTGAGTATAGGAAAGTACAGAAAGGTTGACGGTGCTTTATTCATTTTTCGGGTGTATTCTTAGGTAATCAGTTTTTGTTTTTCCGGCATTGGGTAGGGGAAGGGAGATGATCGTGACACAAGATAAAGCCCTAGCAAATGTATTTCGTCAGATGGCGACCGGGGCGTTTCCGCCAGTTGTGGAAACGTTTGAACGCAATAAAACGATCTTTTTTCCTGGAGATCCTGCCGAACGAGTTTATTTTCTTTTGAAAGGTGCTGTTAAACTTTCCAGGGTGTACGAGGCAGGAGAGGAAATAACGGTAGCGTTGCTGCGGGAAAATAGTGTTTTTGGTGTATTGTCATTGCTGACAGGAAATAAGTCGGATCGGTTTTACCATGCGGTTGCATTTACGCCTGTGGAATTACTGTCAGCGCCAATTGAACAGGTGGAGCAAGCACTCAAGGAAAATCCAGAATTATCAATGTTAATGCTGCGGGGTCTGTCTTCGCGCATTTTACAAACAGAGATGATGATTGAAACTCTCGCTCACCGAGATATGGGTTCTAGGTTGGTGAGTTTTTTGTTAATTCTTTGTCGAGATTTTGGGGTTCCTTGTGCAGATGGGATCACTATTGATCTGAAGTTATCTCATCAAGCGATCGCAGAAGCAATTGGTTCAACTCGTGTTACCGTTACTAGGCTATTGGGAGATTTGCGTGAAAAAAAGATGATTTCTATCCACAAAAAGAAGATTACTGTGCATAAACCTGTTACTTTAAGTAGGCAGTTCACATAAAAACAATTGGAGAAAGGGGAGTCGGCGCGTGTTGTGTTTTGAAAAATGACACTAATAGCTAGAGGTAAATCTAAAATTGAGCAATTTCAGCTATTGTCAATTTCCACTTCTCCACAGACAATGCTTAAAAGTAGTAGGCTGTATCTGGAAGGATTTCGGTAGCTAAAGATGACCACCGGATACATCCTCATCGCAGCAATTTTAATTCTGGGAGGCGTAATTGCCACCGTGGGCGATCGCATCGGCACACGAGTTGGCAAAGCCCGCCTCTCACTTTTTAATCTCCGTCCGAAAAACACCGCCGTACTGGTAACGATTTTTACGGGTGGTTTGATTTCAGCATCAACATTAGGGATTTTATTCGCTGCCGACGAAGGTTTGCGAAAGGGAGTTTTTGAGTTAGAGGATATTCAAACAGACCTCAGACAGAAGCGGGAACAGTTAAAAACCGCCGAAACTCAAAAAAGTCAGGTAGAGAATGAGCTAAACCAAGCAAGAATTGCCCAAGCAAAAGCACAACAAGACTTGCAGGTAATCAATCAATCGTTGCAGGCGGCGAATGCCAAACAACTCCAAACACAAGCTCAGTTGAACCGCACCATTAGTCAACAAGCCCAAACGCAAACTCAACTTCAACGCACTCAAGGCCAGCTAGGTCAAGTTGTAACTCAGTATCAAAAAGCCATAGCTGAACTCCAAAGTGTTTACAATCAGAGAAAGCAGCTACAGGCGGCAGTTGAACTATTGAAGACAGAACGTCAACGACTGTACGCTGAAGCTAAAAAAGCTATTGACGAAGCCAAAACAGCTATTGTAAAACGCGATCTTGAACTTGCTAACCGCCAAGAAGCCATAGAAGCACGCGATCAAAAAATTGCCCAACTAGATCAACTAATTCAAAAGCGTAATCTAGAAGTTGCAGCACGAGAGCAAGTGATTGCCACACGGGAATCGCGCCTCAAAGAATTGGAAGGACAACAGGAGCAACTAGAACTGGAAGTTGCAAGGCTGGAAAAATATTATCAGTCCTACCGCGACCTGCGTCTGGGTAAACTAGCTTTAGTTCGCGGTCAAGTTCTGTCTGCTGGTGTAATTCGTGTTACGCAGCCTGGTGCTGCTCGTCAGGCAGTGGTACAACTTTTACAAGAAGCCAATCGCAACGCCAATCTGGAATTAAGTGAGCCGGGTGGAAATGTTGTAAATGTAGAGCTACTGCGCGTAACCCAGGATAGGATTGACCAGTTGAGCAAGCAGATTGGCGATGGTCAAGAATACGTGGTGCGAATTTTCTCGGCTGGTAATTACGTTAGGGGAGAAAAGCAGATAGAATTTTTCGCGGATACAGCCCGGAATCTATTGGTTTTTTCGGGAGGTGCAGTGCTGGCTACAACTACTACCGATTCCAAAACCATGACATCCTATCAGTTACAGCAGCGCCTGGAACTAGTGATTTCTGCTTCCCAATTTCGTGCGCGTAACGCCGGAATTGTCGAAAATGTGCAGGTTGATGGGACTTTTCTGCGCTTTGTCACCCAATTAAGACAGTATAATCAACCCTTGGAGATCAAAGCGATCGCCGCAGAGGACACTTATACAGCCGGGCCATTGAGAGTAAAATTAGTGGCAATAGTCAACGGAAAAATTATTTTTAGTACTTAAAAAGTTATTTGTACACTAAGATTTAAACATATTTGCACAGGAGCTTAAATGCTTACTGTAATTGCATTTCTTAATTTAGAATTTAGAATTTAGAATTTAGAATTTATTATGACTTTCCGTGAATTTTCACCAACGCAACCAGTCATCTTGGGGTTTGATCCAGGTAGAGATAAGTGTGGTTTAGCGGTGATGGGACTCGATCGGCAAGTGTATTATCATCAGGTCGTGCTAGCAAAAGAGGCGATCGCTACCATTGAAACACTGCGTCAAAAGTTTCCCATTTCCTTGATGGTCATGGGCGACCAAACTACAGCCAAGCAGTGGAGAAAGCAATTATATCAGGAATTGACAGAACCTCTGAGTATTATTTTAGTGGATGAGCGCTACACAAGCTTAGAAGCCCGCGATCGCTATTGGCAAATGTTCCCACCCAAAGGGCTAATAAAGCTATTGCCAAAGGGTCTGCGACAGCCACCAAGACCCATAGATGACATTGTTGCCATCCTCTTAATCGAAAGATACTTAAATCGCCTCACCGAATCAGCAATGAGGAATGAGGAGTGAGGAGTGAAAAGTCAATAGTTAGGAATTACTAAGCTGCTTCACATCTTGTCTGCTTTAAGTCTGTTGTTCTATCGTTCAATGAAAAAGTAATATGAACACAAATAATACAGATTTTCCCGCCGTTCAGTTCAGAATTGCTAGACCAACCGACAAACTGGCAAAAGTGGTTGAGTTTTACGAAGATGGCTTGGGATTGAGAAAGCTATACTCGTTTACAGAACATGATGGATACGATGGAGTCATGTTTGGATTGCCTAACGCTCAATACCACCTAGAATTTACAACTCATAAAACTGGAAGTCCCTGTCTTGCTCCAACAAAAGACAACTTACTGGTACTATATATCCCCAATCTAGAAAAAATAGCACAAATCAAAAACCGTCTTTCGAGTTTGGGATATCCCGAAGTGGAGCCAGAAAACCCTTATTGGAAAGGCAAAAGCGTAACGATTGAAGACCCTGATGGTTGGCGTGTAGTGCTTTTCAATGGAAAGTTTAAAATGGAGTGAACAGCAGCACAACTCAATTTCTCAAGATGTGTTTAGCTGATCTTCACAATTTATCGAACAGAATAAAGGCGCCAGTCGTCAGAATTCAGAATGAATTTTGACCGAAAAAGCGGATGAATAATCGGGTTTAAAATCCCCACCAAATCGTAGATTTGGTGGACTTCAATCAGTCGCGGGTCTGAATCCCCGACTGATTGATTCTGACTCCTGAATTCTGACTTCTGAATTCTTCTTCAAAACTCCTAAAGTTCTGCTCGAATAGTAAAAGCATAGTCTCCTCCAGGCTCTAGCTGGTAATCTTGTTGCTCCAAGAATCGACCGAGGGGTTCTTTGATTAAGGCGCGGCCTTGGGAAGGTTTGACGGCAAGTTCTCCCCGGCGAAAATGCCACTGGAAATGCCACTCAAACTCACCCGCATTCACTTCGCCCTCAAGGAAGCCGTGTTGCCAGGATTGGCGGGTAATTCTGACATGGGCAATGGTTTCTGGCAGACGTTTTCCACTCACAATGCTTTATGTCAAGTGTAGATTGACACTCCCCAGACTGAACAAATATCGCTAGGCTCATTTGTTCAATCCGGGGATTCTACATTCACAGACCCGCCGTTAGACAGCAGGCTTGCGCCAACTGCCCAAGAGGGCAAATCTCCTGTAGCGTAAGTTCCGGTATGCCCTACCGTACTGAGTCCTAATCTCAAAATGTTGATGCTAGCGTTCACATCTCTATCTTCCACATACCCGCAATGAGGGCAAACATGGGTTCTTGTAGATAGAGATTTTTTCACTTTCTCGCCACAGTTAGAACAGTTTTGACTTGTATTATAAGGAGGAACAGCAACCGTTACCGAACCATACTTATGCCCAAAATATTCTAACCAAAGGCGGAAAGTATACCATCCAGCATCACTGATAGATTTAGCTAGATGTCGGTTACGTACCAAACCCTTCACATTCAAATCTTCATAGGCGACCAAATCGTTAGATTGGATGACGGAGTATGCCAATCTCTTGCAATACTCTTTTCGCTGCCTACTTACTCTTAAATGTTTACGGGCATACCTATTCCTAGCTTTGTGGTAATTGTTAGATTGCCTTATGAGAGCTTTCTTTTTGGCTGCGCTGAATTTCTTAGATTTGTTCCGATTAGCACGATTTAAAGCTTTCTCAGACTTGCGGTAAAACTTAGGCGCGGGCTCTACATTACCTTTACTATCAGCAATGAAATACTTTAGTCCCAAATCGATGCCAACTACTTGTAGGGAAGGCTGCGTTTCCATCCGCACATCAACATCGATTGCAAATTGAGCATAGTAACCGTCAGCACGACGCACTAAACGGACTCTTTTGATTTGCTTAATATTGTAGTAGTTGAGGTCATAAGTTCCCTTCAGTTTTAGGGTTCCTATTCCTTTCTTGTCGGAAAAAGTAATCACTTTACGATTAGTCGAAAGTTTGTAGCCAGTAGTTTTATATTCAACTGAGCGACAATACTTTTTAAACTTAGGGAACCCCTTTTTGCCTTTAACCTTCTTCTTACAGTTATTGTAAAACCGAGCTATTGCAGACCAAGCACGTTCAGCAGCAGACTGCCGAGCCATTGAATTAAGTTCATCAGCAAAGGGGAATTCTTCAGCCAATACAGCACAGTATTTATTGAGGTCGTATTTCCCAACATCTTTGTTGTCCATCCAGTAACGTAAGCATTTATTCTGAATGAATTGGCTAGTACTAATTGCCTCATCAATAGCCTGATACTGCTTTTGCTTCCCTTTCACCTTGAACTCGTAAACTATCATGGTTCGACCTTTATTTACCATATTCTTATGCTAACATATTTTGCATAAAATATTTAATTAGCACAAGAAGAACAAAGTGTCCCTGGAGCATCTTAGCCTAGAGAGGCGGCTTTTATAACAGCCGATCATGTAGGCTACTTATTTTATTTACCAAACATAGTTCATTTAGACAAACTCATAAAGTGGGTATTTGTAGTTTACAAGGTTGTGTTAATTACATCAAGCCAATAACCTGTATCAACATTGCAATATAGTGCTAGTAGCTACTTCATACATAATTTATTAGCAAATATATATACATAATTAGGGGTATTAAAACGATTTGTGCAAAACTCCCCTATTTTGTTTGAAAACTTTACTTAATCGCCTAACGCCTACAAAGCTTAATTAACCATGAAAAGAGCGCATATATCCAGCCCAGATCACTCGAAGGTGTGATCAGGGCAAAGTCTCCAAATGGAGTCACAATCATAACTTGATAAATTTTACTTCCTTTGCTACCAGTCTTTGTAAGAACGTATGCTTCCTGGAGATCAAACATTTTGAGTTTCTCCATACTTCCCAGCAAATTAAACCGCTTGAATTCACAGTTAATTTGGTTTGGTGAAGGTCGAGTACAACTGAGACTAACTGAAGCAGAATCAAAAACTAAGCAGTAAATCAAAAAGCTTAAACAGACAGTAAAAATGCACCACCCACTAAACCAATAGCTGAGTGGTCGATGCTTTAGTTGCAATCTGATACGGGTTTCCTCTACAATTTTCATCTGTAGTTGTATATAGAATATTTAACCCCTGAGTAGAGTATTCCCCTCGTCGCCCATTTAACGATCATCAAATCTAAGTACTAGGGAAGATTTCTGATGAATCGCTAAAAAAGCTTTGGCTAACTAATGGATAATTGGGGCAGAAAGTTATAGCTAGAAGCATGGAAACCAAACAACTAGGAAAAACTGGTATCTTTGTGAGTGCGATTGGTTTGGGTGGTATGCCCATGTCAATTTCTAATCGCCCTCCCGAATCGCAATCAATCCAAGTTATTCATCGTGCCTTGGAGTTGGGGATTACATTTATTGACACTGCCGATTCTTACTGCAAAGATGAGTCAGACAAGCACCACAATGAGCGGCTAATTCACAAAGCACTTACTACTTACAAAGGTGATGTTAGCCAAATAATTGTGGCAACTAAGGGCGGGTTGATGCGTCCCAATGGCAACTGGACAAGCAACGGCAGCCCAGAACATTTGCGCCAAACAATTCGAGCCAGTTTTGAGGCGTTAGGTGGTGCTAAACCCATCGATGTTTGGCAATACCATTCGCCGGATACTAATTACACTATTGAAGAATCCCTTACAGCAGTTAAAGAAGCAGTAGAGGCTGGTTTGATTCGGTTTGTGGGAGTTTCTAACTTTTCCGTTGAACAAATTAAGCGATCGCGGGATATTGTGGATATTATCTCAGTGCAGAATCAATACAGCCCTTGGCAACGACAGCCAGAAAAGGACGGCGTGTTGAAGTATTGCGAACAGCAAGGATTGACATTTTTGCCTTGGAGTCCCTTTGGTGGTAGGCGTCGCCATCAGGATTTGCAAGATATCCCTGCGATCGCTCAGTTAGCTAAAGAAAAAGGTGTGTCGGTGTATAATATCGTCTTGGCGTGGTTACGTTCCAAGTCGCCCGCTATTTTGCCCATTCCTGGTGCTAGCAAGGTTTCCAGCATTGAAGACTCAGTACAAGCTATCAATGTGAAACTATCTGATGAAGAAGTGCAAAAAATTGATCGGGCAACTTAATCATTCCACTAGCTAACGTAGATGTGGTAGAAGTTGCCTAACATTTCCGTGGCTTGTTTAGCTGCATAAACTCTTTTAAATCTTACACAAAGACGCAAAGAAACTAAGAAATTCTTTGCGCCTTTGTATATTCGTGCGAAACTATTATCGAAGTAATTAAAGCAGAGGGTAAGGCGATTCAAATACTAGCTCAAAGCTTAGGCAATCCTTGGCGTGGAATTGAGAAAATTCCAGGGGTATGTGGTGGGGATGCGTGTATTACAGGAACCCGTATTCCTGTTTGGGTATTAGTTAATGCTCGGAATTTGGGTATTAGCGAAGCTCAACTTTTGAAAGACTATCCAACTTTATCTGCAACTGACTTAACCAACGCTTGGGTTTATGCCACTGTATACCCAGAGGAAATCGCAACAGCCATTAAGGAAAATGAAGAAGACTAATGGCCAATACGGTTCAGTTAAGCATTTTTTTCTTCTCTCTGTTTCCTCTGCGCCTCTGCGGTTCGTTAAAAAAATTGAGTTTGACTAAGAGTTTTAACCTTAACTGAACCGTATTGGACTAATGGCTCGTTTTTATGCACTATGAGTAAAATTTACAAAATTTATCTCGATGTTTGCTGTCTGAATCGAACCCTAGATGATTTAGAACAATTTCGGATTCGTATGGAGGCTGAAGCAGTAACGGAGATTATTCAAAATTGCGAAGATGGCAAATGGATATTGATGAATAGTGATATTATCGAATTTGAGGTTAGTCAACATTCAAACTCATTTAAACAAGAACAAGTTAACTCAATCCTAAATGTAGCAAACATTTATATCCAATCAACTGAAAATATTGAGTTGAGAGCAGAAGAATTAATGAAGTTGAGCTTCAAGTTTCACGATGCGTTACATTTAGCTTTTGCAGAAGTGGGAGAAGCTGATATATTTTTGACGACTGACGATCGCCTTTTCAGGAAAGCAAAGCAATTTCAAAATATTTTAAAAATAGAAGTCGAAAATCCGACGATTTGGTTAATGAATACTTTGCAAACAGAGGAAGAAAACAATGAAACCGACGGAAATTAGACAGCAAGGATATAAAGCCCTAATTGATGCTTTAGGGGTAGCAGGAACGCTGAGATTTTTACAGCAGTTAGAAGTGGGCTATGGTGACTATACTAAAGAACGTCATCAATGGCTCGATCAACTCACAATAAATGACTTTCGTAACTATGTTAAACAAAAAAAAGTTGAATAAAAATAACAAGAACATCATTATATTTGCTTATCTGAGAATCCCACCCTTTCAAGGGGTGGGAGGATGTCAATTTGTCTGCTGTTTCTAAACTTGCAAACAGAATAATTTGTGAAAGTTGTTCCAGGGATGCCTGCATGATTAGCCCTATATTGCAAAGGCTGGACGATGATCAATCCAAGGGTTAGCCGCTTCTAATTGTGCTGCTAGGCTGATGAGTGTGGCTTCAGCCGCAGGTTTACCAATTAGCTGCACACTCATAGGTAAACCCTTACTATCAAAGCCTACAGGAATTGCGATCGCAGGTTGTCCAGTTGCATTAGCAGGTGGACAAGGGGCAACCCATTGAATAATATTTTGGAATGTCTCTTCTGGACTCAGCGAAGCCCATTCCCCAACCATGATCGGTGAATGTAGATAAACTGGCAATACCAGCACATCCACGGTATCGAAAAACGCTACAATCTGCCGTGCCACTATCTGCATTTGAGAAACTGCTTGCAGGTACTCAGCAACAGAACCGGTGCGTACAAATAGCCAGCGATTCACCGGTTGCAAAGCTTCAACAGGAAGTCCTGACGCAGCTACCCCAGCTTGCCAAACGATTTGAAATGGTTCAATTAAACCGCTAAAATCTGGAGATTTCTGTTCAACTTGGTGGCCGAGTTGTTCTAATAACTGCACTGTTTGGCGGACACCTTGTTGACAGTTGGCGTCAGCTTCTCCCAAAGGAGAAATGTTAGTCTCAAAGGCAATTCGCAAAGCACCGAGTTTTGTCTGAGTAGCGGCGAGAAATGATGGTTGGGGATCTGGCAACCAGTAAGGATCGCCTGTGACATAGCCAGAGATGGTATCCAAAAAGGCGGCAGCATCAGCCACAGTCCGGGCGATCGGTCCGTTGGCGGCAATTCCAGCCAGACGTTCGCCTACGGGTGCTTTACTCACCCTGCCCCTAGATGGTTTGAGTCCCACCAAACCACAACAAGCCGCAGGTCCCCGAATTGAACCACCGCCATCAGAACCTTGAGCGATCGCACATAATCCGGCTGCTACTGCCGCCGCCGCGCCACCACTGGAACCGCCAGGGGTATATTCTAAATTCCACGGATTTCTGGCTGGGGGGAAACCCGTAGGTTCGCTGTAAGGTAATGAACCTAATTCGGAAGTAGCTGTTTTACCGAGAATAGTAAATCCAGCTTGCTTAATCCTTGTTACAACCCCATCATCATAGTTAGGGATATTGTTCAGTAATGCCGGATTACCATAAGTACAGGTAACACTTGCTACAGCATTGAGGTCTTTAATGGAAATCGGCACCCCAAAAAATGGCGGTAATTCTGAGGTAGTTGTCAATAATTCTGTTTTGGCTTTGGCATCTGCGATCGCTAGTTCTGCCGTCACCGTAAAATAACTTCCTAATTGGGGATTGAACTGCCCAATCCGTTCTAAATATATTTCCACCAACTCTAGCGGTGATACTTCCCGGCGACGGATTAATTGCGCCAACTCTAGCGCTGGGGTAAATGCTAAATCAACTTCATTCATACGTTAGTGAATGGGTAATTTTGTCTTTCTCTGGGATTTTAAAACTTAAATTGTTACTTTAGCAGGATTTCCGGGAACTATACATTTTATGGCTCCTGAGATTTGCCACTCAACTAGGATGCTCAGATGCAACAGGCGTGGTTACGGTCTTGCTCAAGCCATTTTAATTGTTTCGCATAAACTTTCGACAAATCCCTAAGAAGTATTTATGGCTAACCTAGAAGTACTTGTGAGTGAATTGCCAACACTGATTCAGAGTCTAAAACTGACTATTGGCGATTCTAATCAAATCACCGAACAAATTATCCTGATCAATAACGCTCAGGAACAACTACGGAATCTTAAAAAATTAATTGCTCAGGAATTGAAATTTGATCGCATCAAAAACTCGGCGATCGCTACACTTTTTCAAATCGATACAGCAGCTAGTTTGTTTGTACTTAATGTGGGATTAGTAGATCCAGCGATCGCCGAAAAATTTGGTCACTCAGAAACTAAAATTTCATTAACTGATTTACAATCAAAAATTGATGGCTGGATTGAATGGGGTTATTTTTTGCAGGCAATTGCTGCTGATATTCTCAGTGATGTTCAGTTGGTTAATCAACTAAATTCTGATATTAATCATCTCAGCCTCACCGCCAATTTTCAGGTAATTGCTGAAAGCTTAAAGATTAACTTAGACTTGGGCAACTCTCATATTTTACAACGTCAAATTCAAAAATTTAGCAATTATCAAAATGATTTATTACACTTACAGCAGCAATTAAATTATATTTTTAATGCTATTAAAAGTAGTCACAGCTTATTGAATATTTTATTAGGCGTGTCTGCTTTCTATGGTAAATCTAGTTTCGCCTTAGAGTGGTTAGATGATGACCATGAATTAATTATATCGAGTGAGGGAAAATTTCAAGAATTGACAGATATTCTTAATGATTGTGATTTTTTCCAAGAACAACTTCCGACTTTAATTATTCAGAATGACACTTTAAGGGAACAGGCAGAAGAAGCTCTAAAAAAGATTGAACAAGAAAGTATTAAGGAAGCAATTATTAGTCAGCAAGTAGAAGTAGTACCAAAGTTTTCGACACAAAAAATAGTACGTTCGGCTTTGTTTATAGCCTCAAGTTTATTAATCTTGGGTTTTGGTGGTTGGAAAATTAAAGAGCAAATTCCACAATTGCAGCAGATGAGTCTAAGTTTAGCTCAAGAAGGAAGTGCGATCGCCAAGTTTAAATCTGCTCAAAAAATCGGTATGGAAGCTGCTTCTCTGGTTCAAAATCCACCGCATCCTTTAAACGTCTGGCAACAAGCACAAAACAAATGGCAACAGGCAATAATCTTGTTAGATAGTATTCCTAATGAAACATCAGTTTCTGACCTAGCAAAGAAGAAATTAGCTTACTATCAGATTAACTCTAAATATATCAGTCAAAGAGTGTTAATTGAAAATAAAGCTATAGCAAACTTAGAATCAGCCCAAAAGCTAGCGATAGAAGCTAATTTATTGGTACAAAAATCACCTCATTCACGACTAATTCGGCAGCAAGCAAAAGATAAATGGCAACAGGCAATTAATTTATTAGAAGCGATTCCAGAGAGTACATTTGTCTCTATACAAGCTAAAGAAACGCTTCCTATTTATAAAACTAATTATGCGACTATCAGTCAAATAATCCAAAAAACGATATCATTAAGATACAAAAAAGCCAGATTTTAACTACTGCTAAATACCAAAAAATTAAATTTTGTACTTAAAAAAGTCAGACAGAATTAATTACACAATGTCATTGCGAAGGTCGCGTTCGCGGAATGTAGACGCGAAGCGGCTTCCCGAAGGGTAGTAATTCGCTTGCGGCTGGGATTGCTTCACTTCGGGAAGCAATGACTGGAAATATTTTTGTCCGACTACTTAGTGGGACTTAGACAAAAAACACCCATAAAAAAGCCTCAAAGCTATATACAGAGAGACTTTGACATCGTTTTGCTTGGTTGATTGATATATCTGGGTTTAAGCCATTTTTGAGCATTTGGTGTATTTCCCTTACCCTGCATGGGTTTGAGGCTTGTTTCTCCCTCAAAAGTGTTTAAGTCCCGTTAGCAACTTGGGTTAGATAGCTATCCAACCATGAAAAAAAGCTTTTTCATGGCATCAAAAGCTTAGGAGATAAGCTTTTTAGACAATATCTACGCCGATGCAGAATTTCAATAATGAATGCAGACCAAATGAAAATTTACGTGTTGACTAAACTAAATATTTATTTTTTTTAAATTTTATTGATTGTTTTCAAAATATTTTCTTTAATAGGTGTTTTAAACCTAGTCAAAGAGAGGCTTTCAAAATTTGCTTTGTCGTGTAGTCCAAACATGATTTGCAATAAGCTCGGAAGTTAAGGTATTTTCCCCAGGTTTATTGAGAATTGGAGTTTCGGACTTTTTTTTGCAACCTGTTACATGACAATAGTTTGAGCGATTTTCGCATGACCCGCAACTTGGGTAATTACACCTTAGAACGGTCAGTCAAAATCTCATAACCAGTCTCCGTTACCAACACTGTATGCTCAAACTGAGCCGACAAAGAATTATCCACAGTGACTGCTG
The DNA here is from genome assembly GCF_036919575.1 of Nostoc sp. Taxonomy (GTDB): domain Bacteria; phylum Cyanobacteriota; class Cyanobacteriia; order Cyanobacteriales; family Nostocaceae; genus Nostoc. Next base: position 12,765 of record NZ_JBALBY010000091.1, read on the forward strand.
TCCAACGGTCAGATAATGTCCGCGTCTGTCTAGAACCCGCATTTAAAATTGGCTCAATTGCCAATGTCATTCCCGCACGCAGTTTAACATTTGGCATCTCACGAGTACGGTAGTTGAATACTGAAGGTTCTTCATGCAGATTACGACCGACACCGTGTCCCGTGAACTCTTCAACTATACTAAAACCGTTAGCTTTCACATGGTCTTCAATTGCTCCAGCTAAGTCAAGTAGGTATACACCAGCCTTTACTTGTTCAATACCCTTATATAAAGCTTCTTCGGCGACGCGAATTAATTTAGCAGCTTCTTGCGTCACTTCACCGACAGCAATTGAAATGCAAGAATCACCATGAAAGCCTTGGTAATAAGCGCCCGTATCTACTTTTAATACATCCCCCACGCGAATCACTTTCTTAGGACTAGGAATGCCATGTACTGCTTCATTGTTAATGCTGGAGCAAATAGAACCTGGAAAACCGTGATATCCTTTAAAACTCGGTGTTGCACCCATTTCGCGGATACGTTTTTCTGCATAAGCATCCAAATCAGCCGTGGTCATTCCTGGCTTTACTAACTCGGAAATTTCTTTGAGGACAGTTGCCACAATTATCGCTGATTGGCGCATGATTTCAATTTCACGCGGCGATTTAATTTCAATTCCTCGGCGTTGTTTTTTCGCAGTTCCAGGCTGAGTTGTTTGAGAAAGTAAGTTACTGAAAATGTTCATAGGAAATTAATAATTGCTGGTGGGTCTGCCGCTTAAGTATCAATGCTTTCTCTAGATTACTTGAGAATTGACACTCTCAGGGCTGAAGCCACTGAGATTCTTGAATCTAAGACATGACTTGCTCAATCAGGCTTACGCCTGATTGAGTAGAGGACTCATCTC
>NZ_JBALBY010000092.1:0-197187 GCF_036919575.1 Nostoc sp.
CCCGCACTGTATTGACCAACAGCTTCAAAACAACTAACAACAGTTAAATCGCGTCCGTTGTAGTGACCGGGTTTAATTGTGCCACCGTAAACAAAGATAGCCGGGATATTCATCCGTGCGATCGCCAGCATTGCCCCTGGCATATTTTTATCACAACCGCCAATCGCTAGCACACCATCCATACTTTGTCCAGTACAGGCGGTTTCAATGGAATCAGCGATGACTTCCCGCGACACTAGGGAATATTTCATCCCTTCAGTTCCCATTGAAATCCCATCACTAATGGTAATTGTGCCGAACATTTGCGGCATCGCCCCGGCGGTTTTAATACTAACTTCTGCTATGAGCGCCAGTTGATTTATCCCCATATTGCAGGGAGTAATCGTACTGTAGCCATTGGCAATACCGACAATGGCTTTATTAAAATCTTCATCTTTAAAACCAACTGCACGCAGCATAGCTCGATTAGGCGATCGCTGCACTCCTTGCGTCACAATTTGACTTCTCAAATTCTCCGACATAGTTACATCATCCTATGACTTTTATGTATGAGTATCATAAATAGCAATTTTTCTGATGTCCAATATATATTTATGAATATTTGAGACTTATAAAATATCAAAACTATGGAACTGCGACACCTGCGCTACTTCATTGCTGTAGCTGAGGAACTACACTTTAGTAAAGCCGCAGAGCGACTTCACATCGCTCAACCGCCCTTAAGCCAGCAAATTCAGCAGCTAGAAGCATCCCTTGGGGTAGAACTTTTTCAACGCAAAACCAAACGACAGGTGCAGCTAACGGAAGCCGGACAAGTATTTTTGCAAGAAGCTTATCAATTGTTCGCTCAACTGTCCAAGGCAATTGATCTGACTCAACGGACAGGTAGGGGTGAGAAAGGACAACTACGAGTAGGTTTCACCAGCTTGGTAACTTACGATTTGCTTCCTGTGATTTTGCGGCGGTTTCGAGAACAGTTTCTAGAGGTGGAGTTAGTATTGCAAGAATTAACGACAACTCAGCAAGAACAAGCGCTATTCAATCGCCGCATCAATGTAGGTTTTGCCCATCCACCTTTAGAAGACAACACTTTCAATCAAGAATGCATTCAGCAAGAAGTTTTAATTGTAGCTATGTTGGAAACTCATTTCTTAGCTAGACAAGAAAATATTTCAGTGCGCGAGCTAAAAGACGAAAATTTTATTATGTTCCCCCGCCATTTTGGCCCCGGACTTTACGATCAAATCCTGAGTCTTTGCCAGCAAGGAAATTTTAGCCCAAAAGTGACGACAGAAGCAATCCAAATGCAGACAATTATCGGGCTAGTGTCAGCAGGAATGGGGATTGCGATCGTACCGTCTTCTTTGCAAAATCTTCAAAGGGCTGGTGTAGTTTATCGCGCTTTAGAAGAAAAAACACCATTAGTCGAAACGGCTGTAGTGTGGCGACAAGAGGATATGACACCTGTTTTACGGGAGTTTCTACAAATTGTGAGAAGTGTCTGTGGTTAATTAGTCGGAGTCAGATTTAGTATTCTTTAACTTCTAGCTGTGTAGTCGCAAGGCTCAGGGCCGCAGTGCCCAAAAAGCGGCGGCGTTAATAGTTGATTTTTTCAGACATTGATCTTTGTCCAATTGGGTTTAACCCAACTTGCTGTAATTGAATCGGCTGTCTGTTTCAAATGTGGGTATTAGTGTTGTTCTAGCCAAGAAAAAGCGGTTAGGTTTTGATGCTGCTAGATTCTGAATACATATCCGACACCACGCACTGTGTGGATTAATTGTTTTGCACCTTGTGCTTCTAGCTTGATTCGCAAGTATCGAATATAGACTTCAATCACATTGGAACTGGCGAAAATTTCGTAACCCCAGACATTCTCTAGAATTTGATCGCGAGGGAGCATCCCAATTTTGCCAAAATAAAATTTGTAGTGGGAGCATCTTGCTCCCTAATGTCCAGGAAGCGGGCTAGAAGCCCGCACTACAAAAAAATAAATTTACACATTTGGGATGCTCCCGATCGCGAGTCAATACCTGGTTCAGATGTCGCATTAAATATTCCAGCAAATTGAATTCTTTCGCAGTCAGTTCAATTTCCTGATGGCGATAGTAAACCTGTCGCCCTTTTCGATCGAGAACAAATTGCTCAAACTGTAGAAGATACGTGAGAGTAAAAAGCCAGGATAACATTCCTTTCGGCGTTGATTACGTTGTTCGATAAGTTTTTCTAAACCTTTGAGACGGTCTTGCAAGCCTCTTAGAACACCAATAGCTCGAAAGTCTTGAAAACTATGATTGCGATCGGCATAATAGAGGGCGATTGGGGCAGTGAGAAATTTATTCGGTTGCCCAATAACGGTATCACTATCAAGTAATGCATAATCGGTGACAAAGAGATAGTCAGCATTTTTTTTCATATACTACTAATGCCCCTTGCTCTGTTCGTTTAAGGAAGATAACTTAATCCGCCGACTTTCACGCGATAGTGGTACTAAAACTGGGGCTTGATTTTGAGTATTGCTTTCTTTAAAGCTTTCCACCACTTTAGATAGTTGTGCAATTGTCGATGCTTCAAATACGCTACGCAAAGGTAACTCCACACATAAACCGTCGCGCACTCTAGAGACAAGCTGAGTTGCCAGTAATGAATGACCGCCTAATTCAAAGAAATTGTCATAAATTCCTACGCGCTTAATTCCCAAAACCTCAGCAAAAATTTTCACCAGCACTTGTTCAACAGCAGTCCGAGGTGCGATGTAATTTTTAGGCAATTGGGGCTTAATTACATCATGCAATGCTCTTAAGGCGCGGCGATTGACTTTATCATTAGCTGTTAGAGGTAAAGACTCTAATACTACAAAAGCTGATGGCATCATGTACTCAGGCAGTTTTTGTGCTACGTAAGTCTGTAACTGCGGCACTAATTTACGCGCTGCTTTGGCTTGTAGGGGATTATTGGCGTAAGATTGCCAGGGACGAGAGTGAGTCGTGCTATGTGGAAAAATAATTCTCTTACCTACTGCATCTTGTCGTACAAAAACCACATCATAATGACCTTCAATACTTGAATGTGACCAGGTAATATCAACCCCATAAGGTACATTCAGCGCATAGAAATCTTCTGGCTCTACTCCGAAATTTTCGAGTTCTTGCAAAGCTTTACGTATTTGACCTACAGTTTTAAAACCTTCTACATCTGATAGCCATTTTAGTGTTTTAACTGCTGACATCACCCGTGCATTAGGTACATTGATAATGCTTAATATTTCTGGTTGATTCTCAATTAATAACTGATGCACTGTTGAGACTGTGAGATTATCTTCAGACCAGTTCAGCACGGAATAATTTTTAGTATTATTAACAGTTTCGGTACTAACATGAAGAATCACATTGTAACGAAACTCAGTTAACTCATTGTGATGTTTACCCCGCATCAGTTGAATTTGTACATGATTAATCTGTGGAAAGCGTTGCTTTATTGCAGTAAAAAAGGCTGGGTCAATGACTAACTCTGTTTCTTGAAATATCTGCATTTGTATCCGTTGCTGTAACTCGAAGCTGCTAAGGGAAGGTTCAGCTTGATACAGTTGCACTGACGCATGAAAAGCTTGCAAGAGTGGCAAACTACGCACATCTCCTATGAAGATAAAGCCACCTGGAGCAGTTGCCTGCACAGCACCTTCTAATACACTAATCAGATAATCAATAGTAGGAAAATATTGTACAACCGAGTTCAGAATTACTGCATCAAAAGCTCCTGTTTCTACTTTCTCGAAGTCAGTAGCCATTTGCTGATACAGCGTTACTTGCGGCATTTCTCGCTTTTGTAACTGCTCCTGAATGTAGTTAAGTGAAACTACGGAAAAGTCTGTCCCCCAATATTTAGTGCAGTGAGGTGCAACCCTAAACAGAATTAAACCTGTTCCACAACCAATTTCTAACACTCGTTTAGGTTGAAAAGCCAAAATTTGCTCGACTTGGTTATCCACCCACTCACGCATCTGCTCTGATGGAATAGGTAGATTTGTATAACTACTATTCCAGCCTACAATATTCAATTTTGGATCGGAATCAACAGGTTGGTTATAAGTTTCGTTATAGAGCATCTGCCATTGCAAAACTTGCTCATTCTGCAATTGCATTAATTGCATATTCTCCTGCTCGCTGCTGTATTCGGTTTTTGGTACTACATAAGCTACTAGGCGTTTTTCTCCTTTATCCTCCCGAATTATAACTACAGTTTGCTGCACTGCTGGATGCTGACTGAGTACCCCTTCAATTTCTCCCAACTCAATGCGGTAGCCGCGGATTTTTACCTGCTCGTCGAGGCGACCTAAAAATTCAATGTTGCCATCTACTCGATAGCGAACTAAATCACCTGTCTTATAAAGTCGTGCTTTTAATTTATTAGTAAAAGAATGATAAATGAAGGATTCAGCAGTTAAGTCAGGACAGTTTAAATAACCTCGCGCCAACCCATCACCACTTATGTACAACTCTCCCGAAACGCCGATGGGTACAGGTTGTAAATATTGATCTAATATGTAAACTTGTGTATTGGCGATCGCACCACCAATTACAGGTGCTAAACTCTCTTTATTCTTAACAGAAATATGACCCGAAGTTGTCACAACTGTATTCTCAGTTGGCCCATAATTATTAACTAACTGGAAAGGATGATCAGCTAAAGGATATTGATTTAGTCTGTCGCCACCTGTGAGTAATATTCGTAAAGCTGCGTCTTGAGGAAAATCTAATAAGAGAATTTTCTCTGCTAAAGGAGTTGGTAACAAGCTAATTGTTATCGCTTTTGATATTAGCCAATCTCGTAAATGCTCAGGTATTTGCCTGATTTCATCATCTACAAAATAAATGCTTGCTCCAGCACTAAGATAAGGCCAAATTTCCCAACCACAAGCGTCAAAGCCAACTCCACAAATCTGCGTTGCTCGGTCAAGGGATGAAATTGTAAACGCTTTTTGATGCCAACAAACTAGATTTAACAATCCTCTATGTTCAATTTTAACCCCTTTAGGTTTTCCAGTTGATCCAGAGGTATAAATGATATAAGCTAGATTATCTACTGTAACTTTACTAGTAAGATTATCTTCAAACTCTTGAGAAATAATCTTCCAATCCTTGTCTAAACAGATTATTTGGTAATTATAGTTTTTCAGGCGTTCAAGCCACTGCTCATGAGTTAATAAAACTGAGACTTGAGCATCTTCAAGCATAAAGTTTAAACGTTCAGATGGATAGCTTGGATCTAAAGGTACATAAGCTCCACCTGCTTTCAGGATGCCCAACATCCCTATTACCATATCAAAAGAGCGTTCTACACAAAGTCCTACTAAAACTTCGGTTTTAACTCCTAACTTTTTTAGATAATGTGCAAGTTGATTACTGCGTATATTTAACTCTTTGTAACTGAGTTTCTCATCGTCAAATACTAGTGCAGTTGCATCATAATTCTGTTCTGCAACGCTCTCAAATAACTGATGTATACATTTATATTGAGGATAATCTAACTGAGTATTATTCCATTTAACTAATAAATCATATAGCTCAGATTCGCTTAAAAATGGTAATTGTGCAATTCGGTCTTCTGGATTTGCAACTATACCCTCCAGTAATGTTTGGAAGTGTCCTAGCATCCTGGCGATAGTAGCATCATCAAATAAATCAGTGCTATAAATTACAAAACCACTAATTCCCTCTGAGCTATCTGCCCATAACCCATTTTGAGTATTTGGCTCCCACAAGTGGAACTCCAAATCAAAGCGCGTTGTTTCCGTTTCAAATGGTAGCGGACTTAAAGTTAAACTAGGTAACTCTAACGCGGACATTGGCGCATTTTGGAGCGCAAAAACTACTTGAAAGAGCGGATTTTGATTTAAATTTCGCTCTGGATGTAGTTCCTCTACGAGTTTTTCAAAAGGCAAATCTTGATGAGCATAAGCTCCTAAAGCTACCTCTTTAACTCTACTCAATAATTCCCGAAAAGTTGGGTTTCCACTTAGTTGGGTACGCAGTATTAAGCTATTGACAAAAAAACCAATTAATCCCTCAATTTCACTACGGTTGCGATTGGCAATAGGTGAACCGATAGCAATATCTTCTTGTTGTGTATAGCGGTAAAGTAAAACTTGGAATGCTGCTAGTAGGGTTATAAACAAAGTTACCCCTTCTTGCTGTCCGAGAGCTAAAAGTGCTTTGCTCAAACTTTTTGATAATTGCAGAGGTTGCCTTGCACCCTGGTAACTTTGAGCAGCTAGTCTTGGTCTGTCGGTTGGCAGATTTAGCATAGAAATGCCATCTAATTGCTTCTGCCAATAACTCAGTTGCTTTTCTAATACTTCCCCTTGCAACCACTGGCGTTGCCAGTATGCAAAGTCTGCATATTGGATTGTAAGTTTCGCTAGAGGAGAAGGCTGATTGCTGGCAAAGGCTGTGTAAAGTGCTGCTATCTCTTGAATCAGCACCCCAATAGACCAACCATCACAGACAATGTGGTGCATAGTCAGCAGCAGGATGTATTGTGTCTCATCTAACCACAGCAGTTTTACTTGCAGCAACGAATCGGTTGATAAATTGAAAGGACGTTGAGCTTCTTGGGTAGTAAGTCGTCGCGCTTGTATTTCTTGTTCGGCTTGTGGCAGTTGCCGTAAATCTATTACTGGTAAGGGTATTTTGAGCGTAGGATTAATTACCTGAACTGGTTGCCCTGACTGGATGACAAAAGTGGTGCGTAAAGCTTCATGTCGGCGCACAATTTCGTTAAAAGTTTGCTCTAGCGCGGCTTTATTGAGCAAACCTCTTAAATTTAGTGCTAGTGGAATGTTATAGAAAGGATTATTAGGGATTAATTGGTCAAGAAACCATAGCCGTTGTTGAGCAAAGGAGAGGGGAAGATTTTCTGACTGCGAAATAGGTACCAGAGGACTAAAGCTGTGGTTATGAGTACAATTAGTTGCTTCTAAAAATTCAATAATTTCTGCTTTACGCTCTTGAATTTCTGCACGCAGTTCGGCTGTAATAATTCCTTCAGGGGCGTTACAGCGAAACTTTTCACCATCGACAAAAACTTGAATATCTAAGCTGCGAATATAAGATAAAAACTCAACCGTATTCAAAATTATACCCCTTCGCAACTGTTATTAACGCGATGTGCAACTTATTTTTAGAACCCCGCTTCCATTCCTCTCCCCGTTGGCGTCAGCCTGCCGTTAGGCAAGCGGGGAGAGGCTTTGATACTTGCTCCCCAACGCTAGTAGGGGAGCCAGTACGTTGGGCGGCTCCGCCGACTTGAAGTATCTGGCGTAAGGGGTTGGGGGTTAGGTTTGAGAGAAAGTTGTACACGGCGTATTGTTACTTAATATAAGACAGAAGGCACTGAATGCAAGGATTTTAGATTGTTTAATAAGCTTTTTAACGTTTTGTAACTGGATAGTTATTGGCGCCAAGCTGCACTGCTTATTACCTAACCCAGTATTTTTATCACACTTATAAGACTGTATAAATCACTCCTGGGAATGAAACTTGGATGATTATAACTATGATATGAAGCTAAAAGACAACGCAGTGAACATATCGCAAGGTTTAGGCTCATGATATTCATGCCTCATAATTTTCTGTTTATATGGCTGGTTCAACTGCTGTCCATTGGGGTAATTGGCGGGGGGGGCTACATTCTCTATGAGTGGTACGAACGAGAACTTGTAGGAACATTTTACTTAGTGGCTGGGCTAGTAATGGTTCTGTGGTCTGTTGGCGGTCGTTTTATCAGTTTGCCACTGCTGCGCCGCCCTGGAGCCGATGAACCTAAGTTTATGCGTAGCAAAACCGTGGAGCGTTTGCCACGACCGGATGGTAGTGTACTGCAAGTAGAGTTTTTTGGCCCTGAAGATGGTCAACCGATTATCCTTTCACACGGTTGGGGACCGAACAGTACTGTATGGTATTATGCCAAGCAACAACTGAGCGATCGCTTCCGAGTAATTGTTTGGGATCTACCAGGGTTAGGAAAATCCGCCAAACCGAAAAACAATGATCACTCTATTGAAAAATATGCCCGTGACTTGGAAGCTGTAGTTGCGTTGGTAACAGCCACTCCTAAAGGGAGTATCGCAGGGGATAAACCTGTTATTCTGGTAGGACACAGCATGGGTGGAATGATTAACCTGACATTCTGTCGCCTATTTCCAGAGCAATTAGGGAGTCGGGTGGCTGGCTTAATTCTTGTAGATACTACCTACACCAATCCGGTAAAAACTTGTATCTTTAGCAATCTGGTACGAAAATTACAGAAACCGCTACTCGAACCTGTCTTGTACCTGACTACCGTGCTGTGGCCGATTTTTTGGTTGATGACTTGGCTCTCGTATTTGAACGGTTCACTGTACATCACCGTCGAACTATCTGGATTTACGGGTACAGAAACACGGGGTCAACTAAGTTTTGCCGGTCTATTATCAGCATTGGGTTCGCCTGGGGTTCTGGCTCGTGGCACACTGGGAATGTTCAACTTTGATGAAACAGAAACACTTGCAACTATTAATGTACCTGTGTTGGTTGTTTGCGGCAATTCAGATATAGCAACTAAACCTGTTGCCAGCGATCGCATGAAAGCAGAATTGCCTTACTCTCAAAGAGTCACCCTAAAACCAGGTGGACACATGGCATTGATGGAACAAAACCAGCAGTTCGCCGAAGCAGTCAGCACATTTTGCGCTGGCTGCTTATAGCTGGGATGATTACCTAAAACTTCCTTTCTTCACGGGCTAGATGTACTTAGTACCTTTTGATTAGTTCCAAAGTAGAGGTCGCCAGCCAATTCGCACATTTTCCTAATAGCTTAAGTTAATCGCTACTGCGGCTCGTACACATATACCGGATGGCATAAATGGCATGGCGATCGCTAACTCAAAGGTTTCTCAAAATTCCACGTCTTCTCGCTGAATTCCCGTAGTTTCAGTCTTATCTATACCTTTTGCTGTCCAATACATTGTGTCAATACACTTAGCAAGTTGTTCAACAGTTGGTGCTTCAAACAAATTGCGTACAGGCAAATCTATTTGAAAGGTATCCCGGATGCGGGAAGTTAGCTGAGTCGCTAGGAGAGAATGACCGCCCAATTCAAAGAAATTGTCCTGGATACCTACTTGCTCTTTTCCCAAAACCTTAGCCCAGATTTGGGCAAGTAACTCTTCAACTTGCGATCGCGGTGCCACATAATCAAGATTATGGAAAGTAATTGTATCAGGCGTAGGTAAAGCATGGCGATCCACTTTGCCATTAAGTGTTAGAGGTAGAGATTCCAATACCATATATGCTCTTGGCACCATGTATTCTGGTAACTTTTCTTTCAGGAATTGGCGAATTAAATATGCAAAGCCTTGCACGTCTTCCATTGGTATCTGTTCCTGGTTGGGAATAATATAAGCCACCAAATACTTATCATCAGGTACGTCCTCACGAGCAATAACTATAGTTTCTTTCACTGCTAGATGTTGACTCAACACCGCTTCAATTTCTGACAACTCAATGCGGAAGCCGCGAATTTTTACTTGATTGTCGATGCGACCTAAAAATTCAATATTGCCATCTGCTAAATAGCGGGCTAAGTCACCTGTTTTATAAAGACGTGCTTTCGGTTTCTTACTAAAAGAATGAGTAATAAAGTTTTTAGCAGTTAATTCAGTTCGATTGAGATATTCTCGCGCCAACCCCTCCCCACCCATATATAATTCGCCAGTAACGCCAATAGCCACAGGTTGTAAATAGGCATCTAATATATAAATTTGCGTGTTTGTAATGGGGATACCAATAGGTAAAGATGTGGCTGATGGTAACTCTTTTACGCAGTAATAAGAGGAAAATGTTGTATTTTCTGTAGGCCCATAAACATGAATTAAGTGCTTTGGCGCACCAGATTGGAGAATCTTTTTAATCCATCTCGTATCAACGGTTTCGCCACCAAACAGTAAATATTTCAAGGTCGCAAAAGCTTGCGGAACATCTCTAGCAATCTGTTGAAATAAAGCGGTGGTCAAAAATAGAATGTTGATACCTTTTTCTCGTAGTTGTAATGCCAATTGATGAGGCGAAAGCGTTACATCTTTACTAATCCCTACAAGTTGAGCGCCGTTAAGTAGCGCTCCCCAAATCTCGAATGTTGCACCATCAAAAGAAGTGTTTGAGGCTTGGGCGATTTGATCAGATGGTGAAAATTTTATATAGTTAGTATTGCACACTAACCGATTTACAGCTTTGTGAGGTACAGCCACTCCCTTGGGTTTTCCTGTAGAACCAGAGGTGTAAATAATATAGGCTAAATTATCACTATTTAAATCGCTTTTAAGATTGTCTTCCTTTTCTTGGGTGATAATTTTCCAGTCTTTATCTATAGAAATAATTGGATTTGAGAAACCTTCAAAATGCTTAAGTAAGTTTTCTTGTGTCAGTAATACTGAAACTTGTGCATCTTCCAGCATAAAATTTAGGCGTTCTTCGGGATAGCTGGCATCTAATGGAACATACGCTCCCCCTGCTTTCAGAATTCCCAATAACCCGATTATCATTTCTATAGACTGTGAAATACAAATGCCAACTAAAACTTCTGAACCTACTCCTATTTTTTGTAAGTGGTGCGCTAGTTTATTGCTGCAAGTATTTAACTCTTGATAAGTAAGTTGTTTGTTAGCAAAGTTAACTGCTATAGAATCAGGATACTGCTGTACCTTTTCTTCAAACAATTGATGGATACACTTATCTTGAGGATAATCGACTTGGGTGTTATTCCATTCCACCAATACCTGATGTAACTCCACTTCACTTAATAACGGTAAATTTGTAATTCGTTCTTCTGGATTTGCAACAATAGCTGACAATAGAGTTTTAAAATGTTCCACCATCTGCTTAATGGTGGCTTGCTCAAACAAATCTGTGTTGTAAACGATTACACCTCGGAGACCTTCAGAATACTCCCAGTTTCCGCCCCATAAGCTCCTAAAATCCTCAGAACACTTCCACAGATGCAGTTCCAAATCAAAACGTGTTTTTTTCAAATCAATATTCATAAAGCTGGGTACTAATCCAGGCAGTTCTAGCGCTGACATTGGCGCATTCTGGAAACCAAATACCACTTGAAATAAAGGATGGTGGCTCAAGTTTCGCTCTGGATGCAGTTCTTCAACTAACTTTTCAAACGGCAAATCTTGGTGGCTATATGCTCCTAATGTTACCTCTCGTACTCTGCCTAGTAGTTCTCGAAAGGTGGGATTTCCAGATAAGTTACTACGTAGCACCAAACTATTGACAAAAAAACCAATTATTCCTTCGATTTCGCTGCGGTTGCGGTTAGCAATTGGCGAACCTAGTGCGATATCTTCTTGGTGTGTGTAGCGGGAAAGTAATGTTTGAAATGCTGCCCCCAATGTCATAAATAAGGTGACACCTTCTTGCTGTGACAGCTTTTCTAGTGCATCAATTAGCTTTTTTGGTAACTCTAGAAATTGTGTTGCTCCTCGATAGCTTTGTATAGCTGGTCTTGGTTTGTCAGTAGGTAGATGCAGTATGGAAATACCGTTTAATTGCTCCCGCCAGTAAGCTAACTGGGTTTGGAGTACTTCTCCTTGCAGCCACTCGCGCTGCCAGTGAGCAAAATCGGCGTACTGAAGAGGCAGTTCTAATAGAGGGGAAGGCTGGTTGTGTGCAAAAGCTGCGTAAAGCGTTCCCAGTTCCCGAATCAGTACCCCCATAGACCAATCATCGCAGATAATGTGGTGCATATTCAATAATAGAATATGTTCTGTCTCGGAAAGCACGAGGAGTATTACTCGCAGCAATGGCCCGGAGGATAAATCGAAGGGATGTTCTATCTCTGCGGTAATAATGGACTTTGCTTTAACCTCTTGTTTATCAGCTGACAATTGTTGGAGGTCTAATACAGAAATAGGTATTGTTAAGCTGGGTGCAATCGCCTGTAGAGGTTGCCCATCCAACACTATAAATGTGGTGCGTAAGGTTTCGTGGCGACGCACGATTTCGTTAAAAGTCTGTTCTAGTGCGGCTAACTTAAGCGAACCTGTCAAGCGAATTACTGTCGGCACATTGTAGATAGCATTGCCGGGGATCAACTGGTCGAGGAACCATAGTCGCTGTTGAGCAAAAGATGCTGGAAAGACGAAGACTTCTTCAGAAGACATATAGTAATCCTAATCACATAAGGTACATCATAGCCACCTCCTCGCTTGCTCTTAGGGGGTTGTTTGAAAAGTATTATTGCTAACATCTAAGCCTCAGAAACCTAACCCCCCTTCCCCCCTTCCCTACAAGGGAAGGGGGGTTTCAAAGCCTCTCTCCGTTTCGGGGAGAGGTTTGGAGAGGGGTTTCTAGTATACTTTGCGACTTTTCAAACATCCTCTTAACGGGTTGGGGGTGGGGTTCTTGTACCTTACTCAATCGAGAACCGCTATATTGATCCTTATTTTAAATTTTGTGCTTTCTCAATACAGGCTTTTAGCTGTGCGGCGAGAATTTGGATATGGGGTTTTCTCAGCATAGTTAGGTGATTGCCAGGAATATGATAAATTTCCGTTCCTCCCACAATTAGCTGATCCCAACCCATACTCGGATCTTCCTTGACAATGCTTGATTGAACCTTTGTTCTAAAAAGATTAATTCTTTTAGGGTACGCTTGTGGAACGTAGTTGAGAACTGCTTGGCTATTGGCATAGAAAACACGAAGCATTGGACGAATTGCTAACTCGCTTAAAAGCCTTAACTTGGATTCTTCGGGTATAACGTTGACTGTGGCATCCTCTTTGAGGATGAGGTGAGAAAAGAGATTTGTTTGGAGCGATCGCGTTAGCGACTCCCAAAAGGAGTTTCGCACAATTATATTAAAATTAGTCAACCGAGAAGTTAAACTGTTAATTCGATTCCTGGCGATCGCAATAATTAGATATAAATAATCGAGGAAGAAGGGCCATATATATCGCGCCACTGTAGTCAGCATAAACTTTAAACCATTACCCAAAGAAGGTATATTGCCCGGAATTGGTGCTAAAGTGTCAAGCACAGCAAGTAGAGCCACTTCTTCTCCAGACTTTTGGAGTTGTTGAGCCATTTCAAAAGCAACCCAACCTCCAAAAGACCAACCTCCTAAAAAATAAGGGCCTTTGGGCTGCACTGAGCGCAATGCTTCAATGTAGTGAGCAGCCATATCCTCAATGTTAGTTAGTGGAGAACTTTTTCCGTCAAGTCCAATAGGCTGTAGCCCATAAAATGGTTGATTTTTTCCCAAATGATGAGCTAATTCGTAATAAGGAAAGACAACACCAAAAATTGGATGGACGCAGAAAAAAGGTGGATTTACACCAGCAGTTTGAATCGGTACTAAGGGAGACCACGGCAGAGAATCTGCTTTTAAGGATAGAGAACTTGCTAAACTTTCAATTGTGGGATTTAAAAATAAGCTAGATAGGGGCAATTCGCGCTCAAATTGCTTGTGTATCTGCTTCATTAGGCGTACAGTTAAAAACGAATCTCCTCCCAAGTCGAAGAAATTATCGTAAATACCCACACGCTCAATATTAAGGACTTCAGCCCAAATTTTTGCCAAAGTTAACTCGGTTGGAGTACGAGGAGCAATAAATGTTTTATCTATTAAACGGCTAGCGTAACTGTCGAGTTCTGTTAGCGCCAAACGATCCACTTTCCCACTAGCTGTTAGCGGTAGAGAATCCAGCACTACAAAAGCTTTTGGAATCATGTATTCTGGTAATTTTTCTTTTAAAAATTTACGTAGTAGAGACGGGAAATTTTGTGTCTCTACATTGGGAACAATATAAGCCACTAAGTACTTATCATCAGATAGATTATCTTTAGCAATTACTATTGCTTTTTGCACACTTTGATGATGACTCAGCACTGTTTCAATTTCTGACAACTCAATACGGAATCCACGAATTTTTACTTGATTATCGATGCGTCCTAAAAATTCAATATTCCCGTCTGGTCGATACCGAGCTAAATCACCCGTCTGATAAAGTCGCGCTTGATTTTTATCACTAAAAGGATTGAGAATAAACTTTTCAGTAGTTAATTCGGGGCGATTAAGATAGCCTTGTGCCAATCCCTCACCACTTATGTATAATTCGCCAGCAATTCCAATTGGTAAAGGTTGTAAATGTTTATCTAATATATAAATTTGAGTGTTAGCAATAGGGCGACCAATGGGCGGCTTTTCACTCATAGTACTAATCTCTGCAATGGTTGACCAAACCGTTGCTTCAGTAGGGCCGTAAGCATTAAAAAATCGACGCTGAGAGTTCCACCAACGTTTGACAATATCATCAGTGCAAGATTCGCCTGCACAAATAATAGTTTGTAATGCCGGAAGTGATTCTGTAGGTAGGACTGCTAATACTGCTGGCGGAAGGGTGACGTGAGTAATAGCTTTTTCTCGCAATAATTGGAGCAAAGGTTGTCCGGGTAGAAGGGATTCTTTGTTTGCTAAATAAAGAGTTGCTCCTGTTTGCAGTGCCATGACAATCTCAAAAATTGAGGCATCGAAACTTAATGAGGCGAATTGCAGAATGTGGTTACTCGGTTGTAAATTGAAAACCTCAATCTGAGATGCCGCTAAGTTGGATAATCCTCGATGCTGAAGCAAAACGCCTTTAGGATTTCCTGTTGAGCCAGAGGTGTAGATGACATAAGCTAAGTTGTCCAATGTTACGCAACTGGTCGGGTTTTCTTGGCTGTGTTCTGTAATAGTTGCCCAATCTTTATCTATGCAAATAATTGGATTTGAGAAGTCTTCAAAATGCTTAAGCAACTTTTCTTGTGTCAGCAATACTGAAACTTGTGCATCTTTTAGCATAAATTTCAGACGCTCTTGAGGTAGGCTCGGATCTAAAGGTAAGTATGCTCCACCCGCTTTGAGGATGCCTAATAATGTGACGATCATTTCTAGCGATAGCTCTACACAAATGCCTACTATAACGTCAGGGACTACCCCCAATTTTTGCAGGTGATGTGCAAGTTGGTTAGCTCGGATATTTAGTTCGCGGTAGGTTAACTGCTGCTTGTCAAAGACCACTGCGTAGGCGTAGCCCATCGCAGACATCGCGGAGCGTGCGTTTAGCGCGATCGCATCGGGAGTTTCCTCCATCTGCGCTTCAAATAACTGATGAAAACACTTGTTCTCTGGGTAGTTTTTTTTAGTGTCATTCCAATCAATTAATAACTCTTGTCGTTCTGACTCAGTAAGCAAAGACAAATCTGAAATCCGCTGTTCTGGATTGGCGACAATGCTTTCTAGCAACGTTTGGAAATGTCCCAGCATCCGGGTAATGGTCGTGTCATCAAATAAATCGGTGCTATAAACCATTTGTCCTTTCAAACTATCCAAGTCCTGCCACAGATGCAACTCTAAATCAAGCTTTGCAGTTTTGCTGTCGAATTCAAATAACGAAAGTGTTAACCCAGGTAACTCTAACGCAACGATTGGAGTGTTTTGGAGGCTAAATACAACCTGAAATAAGGGATTGCAGCTCAAATCTCGCTCTGGATGCAGTTCCTCTACCAGCTTTTCAAAAGGCAAGTCCTGATGGCTGTATGCTCCTAAAGTTACCTCTCTGACTCGATTCAATAATTCTCGAAACGTCGGCTTACCTGAGAAATCTGTACGTAGCACCAAGCTATTGACAAAAAAACCAATTAATCCTTCTAGTTCGCTACGATTGCGATTAGCAATAGGTGAACCTACTACAATATCCTCTTGCTGCGTGTAGCGATAGAGCAAAGTCTGAAACGCTGCCAGCATTGTCATGAACAAGGTAACGCCTTCTTGGTAACTCAGTGCCTCTAGCGCTTGAGTTAAGGAGTGTGGTAGCTCTAGAAATTGTTTTGCACCCCTGTAGCTAGGAACTGCTGGTCTTAGTTGCTTGGTGGGGAGATTCAATACCGAAATCCCCTCTAATTGCTTTTGCCAATAAGCTAACTGGGTTTGTAGAGGCGAACAACCGTTTGCTCCCACTCCTTGCAGCCACTCCCGTTGCCATTGGGCAAAATCTGCATATTGAATGGGTAGTTCTGGCACAGAGGTAGACATGGAGAGAAGTCTGAGCGGAGGCTGACTCCGTTCACGTAGCGTCTTTGTTCGCGCAGCGTCCCGTAGGGAAGGAGATTCGGAACTTCGGGAGTCGCTTGTAGTTAGACATCGCTGATCCTCTGCAAAGGCTGTGTATAATATTCCTAATTCTCTAATTAGCACTCCAATTGACCAGCCATCGGCAACAATGTGATGTAGATTAAGCAGCAGCAGATATTCTGCTTCATCCAGTTGTAGCAGCTTTACTCGCAGCAATGGCCCGGTGGTGAGATTGAAAGGATGTTGAGCCTCTTGGGTTACGATTTGCTGCACTTGTATCTCACGTTCTTGGCTCTCGAAATTGCGTAGATCTATTAGGGGAAGAGGTATTGTTACGCTGGGTGCGTTAGCGCAGCTCTCCGCAGGAATCGCCTGCACTGGTTGCTGCTCTACCATAACAAACGTAGTGCGTAAGGTTTCGTGGCGACGTACAATTTCGTTGAATGTCTGCTTTAAGGCGGTGAAGTTGAGGGAACCTGTCAGGCGAAGTGCTGTTGACACGTTGTAAAATGGATTCCCCGGTGCTAACTGGTCGAGAAACCACAATCGCTGCTGGGCGAAAGAAGTGGGAAAAACGAAAACCTCTGCTTCTTCAGAAAAATTAAGTTCTTCATCAGCTGTGAGACTACTGAGAATATACTGGTTCATAAGTGAATGGCAAACAATTGTGAAATTTTATTTAGACTGAGTTTCGTTTTCTAGGTTATACCAAGTTGCCAAAGATAGTATTGTTACATTCTGTTATATTGAACAGAGCCAAGAAAATCCGACTTCTCCGAATGGCACTAAGAAAAGATATAGCCCTTACCCTGACTGGTTCCCAGCCTCTAGGCTGGGAACCCATTCTGGGAGGCTCCGCCTCCAGTAGCTTGACGAGAGGCAGAGCCTCTTTGAATACATTCCCAGCCTGGAGGCTGGGAACGAGGCGACACAAGTCTTTGGGCTTTTCTTAGTGCCATTCCCCACTTCTCCCTTAACAGTGATTGGATTATTCATCAGCCACTGACATGGTTCAATTAAGACAGCCTCTAGAGCATCAAGCTTATCAAACACCTTATTTGTTAATCGCTCTCTAAGGGGAGTATCCCAGTTTTTTGCAAAGAGGGCGAAAATCAGTCAGGATAATTAAGACGAGCGTGTTTACCTACCGATGACCCCAGAACAAAAGCAAGCTCTTCAACAACATGTTCAAGCGATGCCTGCGGTGGGCTACGCCTACGCAGACCAACATGGAAAACTTGATTGGCAAGTTCATTATGTCGATGGCACAGTTGATTGTCGAAGGTGTCAAAAAAGCAGGGGCATTACTAACAGCCGGTTATGCAGCGATGGCGTACCCGCCCGCCGTAGGCATCGCAATTCCTGGCGTTAACGCTGGGTATCGCACACCCCATGATGAATACGGTACTGCCATTGGTAAAAACCTAAGTTCTAATGTTTCTTATTTTGAGGTTTTAAAAGCATTTTTCGCCTCTGCTTGCGGCTGGCGATCGCAAGAAGGCGGGCGAAACAGCGCCATCGCTCAAAAGAAGAGATGGGCAATACGATTATTCCTTTGGGCAAGAGTGGTGAGCGTCGAGGCGTGATGCTGGAGTTTGAGAATGTGAAGATGACAAATTTGCTCAACTGGTGATAGATGCGCCGCAGTGGACTGAGTGGATGGCGTGAGAAAGTTGGGCACAGAAAGCGATCGCTAAAAGGGCAGTTCCTCCCAAGTAAAAAGAACTAACTCTTATCCAGCATCCAGGGATTATTAACTATGGGGGCTGTCTTTGAGCCTCACCAAAATTCTAGTCGCACACCAACGTCAGATATAGTAATCCGCTTTGATTATTGAACTGACTTGCGTAGGCTGGGAGTAGGGAATAGGGAGTGGGGAGTAGGGAATAAGCCTTTTCGATTAGTACTTAATTTGTTCAAAAATCAAATAAGAGTCCTATAGCATATCGAGAACTCGTATCGGTACATAGTGTGGGTACTCAGCATAGATGAAATCTTGCCTGAAGAAGACTCACCCACTACCTGATAAATACGTGGAAGCTGTACGTTCTAATATGTCAGACTCTCGCTATGAAGCTTTAGTTCTCACCAACCGTCTCAATCGCAAGATTCAGTTCATACCGTCTTTTTTCCGGCTTAATTGCTACAATTATGACCCTCTTAAGTTCGACGAAATTGTTACGTAATATGGTACGGTGGATTCATGGCTCTTGTAACGCTGTCATACTTAAGTATTTTTCTACTGGCAGGATACGGTTGAGTGAGCTTTCTTACTTTTGAGACATCCTGTTAGATTAAAACATCAACAGGTTTCAAACATCATTTAAGCAAGGAGAATAAGATGGCTAACACAAATAATCTTACAGTTGTGAGTGGGAAGGCTCCTGCCATCGTCGATCCCCTGACTGGTAGCACTAATCCAAACACTGCTCAGATATTGAACGTTACTGGTCAAGGAGAAGTCACCGTTCCCACTACTTTAACTGAGGTGCAATTGGGGATTCAAGTAGACGGAAAAACCGAAACCGAAGTTCAAGAAAAAACTGCTCAACGTTCAACAGCAGTAGTTGATGTGCTGCAAAAACTTGGGGCGCAACAACTTCAAACTACATCTATTCAACTAAATCCCGTCTATAATGATACTCAAACCCTAACTGGCTTTACAGAACTCAACACACTTCAGTTTGAGTTACCAACGGCTCGAGCCGGGGCAGCAATTGACACAGCTATCCAAGCAGGCGCGAATCTAATACAGAATATAAGCTTCACTCCCTCAGACCAAGCATTGCAGCAGGCACGTTTGCAGGTTCTTAGCGAAGCAGTTAAAGACGCCCAAGCTCAGGCTGGGGCTGTTTTTAGTACCTTGAACTTAACCCCAGGAAAGATTATTGACATTAATATTAACTCAGCTGACAATCCTAGCCCATCTCCTTTGGTGTTTAATGTAGCAGAGAAAGCTGCAAGAATTGCTACAACTCCTATAATTGGTAGTCCTCAGACGATAGAAGGTAGTGTTTCTCTAGATATCGCTTATTCTCCAAATTCAGCAGCTACTCTCGCTTCGGCTACTCATAATCTCACAGGTGCGAGTAAGCCGGCTCCTGCCATCGTCGATCCCCTGACTGGTAGAACTAATCCAAACACTGCTCAGATATTGAACGTTACTGGTCAAGGAGAAGTCACCGTTCCCACTACTTTAACTGAGGTGCAATTGGGGATTCAAGTAGACGGAAAAACCGAAACCGAAGTTCAAGAAAAAACTGCTCAACGTTCAACAGCAGTAGTTGATGTGCTGCAAAAACTTGGGGCGCAACAACTTCAAACTACATCTATTCAACTAAATCCCGTCTATAATGATACTCAAACCCTAACTGGCTTTACAGAACTCAACACACTTCAGTTTGAGTTACCAACGGCTCGAGCCGGGGCAGCAATTGACACAGCTATCCAAGCAGGCGCGAATCTAATACAGAATATAAGCTTCACTCCCTCAGACCAAGCATTGCAGCAGGCACGTTTGCAGGTTCTTAGCGAAGCGGTTAAAGACGCCCAAGCTCAGGCTGGGGCTGTTTTTAATACCTTGAAGTTAACCCCAGGAAAGATTATTGACATTAATATTAACTCAGCTGACAATCCTAGCCCATCTCCTTTGGTGTTTAATGTAGCAGATAAAGCTTTTGCAACAGGTACTAGAACTCCTTTAATTGGTGGCACTCAGACAATAGAAGGTAGTGTTTCTCTAGATATCGCTTATTCTCCAAATTCAGCAGGTACTCTCGATCTAGCTCTTAATGGATTGCAGCGATCTGCTTAACCCTCTTTTATCACTCTCGACAAAGTATAATTAGGGGCGATGTCTACGACGGGCTACGCCTACGCAAAAACTGAGACAGAGAGTATGGTTGAGCCTCGCCCACCTGCACCCACAGTAAAATTTGTGGACGAATACTGCCAGTTGTATCAAAACCTCTTTCCAGAAGTTAGAAGCTTTGAAGCTTTTAAGTACCTACATCTGGGTATGATATCTGATATAAAACGTAAAACTCTACCGGAAATAGCTAAACTTTGGCATCTTCTTAGCACAGAACTGCAAACCCAAGATTTAGACAATCTACTGATTCGCAGTTGTCATTTGCTAAACGATTACCTCAAAACTAACCCTAAGATTAGCGACCAAGAACGGGATTCTCTATGTTAAAATTTACGGGACTAGAATTGATCCTATCTTGCAAACCTGTACCCAGGTTTTGAAACAATGTATCTCTGCGAGGAGGTTTGGGCCCAGGGCCTTTTACCGGACTGCTACCACCGGTTGGCCCAGGGGATTGGTCATCTCCTGGGTTCCTGAGTTGATTCTTAGTTACAGGAGCTTGAAACTCTGCTTCGACTCAAATTTCAAATGCGCCCAAAGCTTTGAGAGCTTCCTTTTGAGCTGTCGTGATTCCAGTTACCCCTGTAATATTGGTTCCTTCATAAGGTCTGGTAGGATGCAGCGTTTTCAAACATTCACCTGTTTGAGCATCCCAAATCTGAATAGTTCCGTTTTGGCTCCCACTGGCGACGGTATAAGGTTCCGTTGGGTTTGCGATCGCGCTGAAGGCGATCGACGATCGCATCGCATGGGTGAGGACGGACAGCACTTTCAGGCAAACTCCTGTATGCCTGTCCCAAAGTCTCACCGTTTGATCTAAGCTACTACTTGCCAAAATAGAACCATCTGGACTGAAGGCAACTGACCAAATATTATTGCCATGTCCCTCAAATATATTGAGACATTCACCTGTTTTAGGGGACCACAGGCGCACCGTTTTATCCTCACTAGCGCTGCTGAGGATTTGCCCATCAGGACTAAACGCGATCGACTGTACTCCACTGGTATGTCCTTCTAAGATTTTGAGGCATTGCCCAGTGCGAGTAGACCACAGGCGAATGGTTTGGTCTTCACTACTGCTAGCAAGTATTTCACCATTGGGACTAAAGGTCACACAACAAATCCAACTAGAGTGACCTGACAATGTGTTGAGGCACTTTCCTGTGCTGACATCCCACAGCCTCACAGTTTGGTCATCACTGCCACTAGCTAAGACTTGTCCATCTGGACTGTAGGCGACCGACTGCACCCAATTTGCATGACCTTGCAAAGTTTGGAGACATTGCCCACTACTAACTGACCAGATGCGGATGGTAGAATCAACGCTGCTACTGGCAAGCAAATGCCCATCCGGGTGAAAGGCTACAGAAGTCACCCAGCCACGATGTCCCGTTAAGGTTTTCTGGCAAATCCCTGTACTAACATCCCACAGCCTCACATTTTGATCTGTGCTGCCACTGGCGATAGTTTGACCATCGGCATTAAAAGCAACTGAAAATACTGAGTTGCTATAGCCTTTAAGGGTTTTGAAACATCGACCCGTACTGATATCCCATAGCTTTACAGTTTGGTCTATACTACCGCTAGCGATGGTTTGACCATCAGCATTAAAAGCAACTGAAAATACAGAATTGGTGTGGCCTTGGAGAATGTTAACACATTTTCCAGTGCTAGTTTCCCAAACTCTCACTGTTTGATCGTCGCTGGCGCTGACAAGCATTTGGGCGTCGGGACTAAAGACCACTGACCGGACGCGATCGCTATGTTCTTGCAAGATATTGCGGCATTTTCCAGTGCTAACATTCCAGAGTCGAATGGTCCGGTCGGCACTGCCACTAGCTAGGGTTTGACCATCGGCACTGAAGCTGATCGACCAGACGCGATCGCTATGCCCCTTGTATATTTGATGGCATTCTCCACTAACATTCCAAAGTCGAATGGTCTGGTCAGCACTGCCACTAGCTAAGGTTTGACCATCGGCACTGAAGGCAACACAGAGAATCCGATCTGTGTGACCCGACAAAATTTTTTGACATTCACCAGTGTGGACATTCCACAATCTCACCGTTGGTTCATTGCCGCCACTGGCTAAAGTTTGACCATCGGGACTAAAGGCGATCGACCAAATCGAACTCGTGTGTCCTGTTAAAATTTGCAGACACTCACCCGTATTCACATCCCATAATCGAATTGTTTGGTCATTGCTACAACTTGCTAACGTCCTACTATCGGCACTAAAGGTAACTAACCAAACCCAACCTAGATGTCCTGTAAAATTTAATAATAGTTGCCCCGTTGCCATCTGCCATAAACGCAGCCCACCCTCTGCATCTCCTAAAGCTAACAGCTTTCCATCAAGGCTAAAGGTAACGCCAGCAAACACAATTCCAAAGGTTTCGGGAAAAACAGAGTGACTCAAATCGGAATGTGAGAAATTAACATCATGCAAGCTCACTTGTTCTAAATAAGCTTGCCAAGTAGTTAAATCTGAAAAGTTGTAGTTAGTTAAACATGGCTGCAATTGACAAAGTAAATTGAAAATATTACCGCCTGCGTAACCGGTTTCGCTCGATGATTTGCCTCGTAGCTTGGTTAAGCATTGAATGAGCAGGTTTTCAACACTGCTTTTTCCACCCACCTCTATTAATAAACGCTCAAGAATGGGCTTGAGAATGAAAAGAATTTGCGTCTCTCGCACATAGTCTTTTGCTTGTGCTTTGAACAATGCATGAGTTTTCAATAGTAGATTTCTTTGAGTAAGACTCGTTTCTAACTCTGTCTGAAGTTCTTGAGAAACTTGCTCAACCAATCGATTAGTGATATATTCCATCACCACAGGCTGAAGTGAAAACTGTGCTTGATGTTTTTCAATCAGTGTAGGCTTGACCTTCTCAATTAGAGAACGCTGCTCCAGCGATTCTAAAGCCTCGATTAAATATTGCGGGGATACCGATGGAAATATGTCAGTTCGCATCTCGAAAAATGAAGCAGCATCACGATAAATTGCTAGCCAATAAATGATAATTTTCTCATACTCAGAGAGTCGTCTAAATTGTTCATCAATCAAATTGCGAATACTGCCAAAAACAAAAGTTTTCTGGTTGAGAAAATCAGAGATATTGCCATCAAATAAGTTTTTAATGGTGGTTGCAATAATTTTTAATGCTAAGGGATTTCCTGCATAACCCTCAACCAGCCGATGCCATTCGTCTTCTGAGCCTTGGAAATTACCTTTTAAGTGCAAGAGTTCTTGCACTGCTGTTTTCTTCAATCCACCCAATTGAAAAGTCCGAACGAGCAAACTTGCTTCTTCTAAAAGGCGAACTTCTTGAGGTTTGTCCCGGCTCGTCAGCATTAAGCAGCTTTGATGGCGGGTTTCTCCTATTTGTCTAAATATTTCGCCATAAGCTTCATAGCCTTCATGGTAGGATGATTTCGCTGTATCTTCGTCTTCCCAGATACTTTCCGCGTTATCGAAAATTAGAAGACAATGCTGCGATCGTAAATAATATAAAAGCCGAGACATTTTGCCAGCAATGGTTTCTGGAAACTCAGTTTCTTGCTGATTTGAAAAGAATTTCAGTAAGTCTATTAATATCTCTTGTACAGGTGGTGCATTCCGCAGCGATCGCCAAATTATCCATTCAAACTCGCTCTGTAATTGTTGCACAAGCTTTACACAGAGCGAAGTTTTTCCTATGCCACCCATTCCTAATAAGGTGACGATCCGACACCGTTCAACCAAAATCCACTCCTGCAACTGAGCTAGTTCTTCTTGTCGTCCGTAGAAAAGATCAGTGTCGATGACATCACCCCAATCTTGATGCAAAGTCGTCACTTCTTCAATCACAGGATCACTAGGAATGTTTAATGGTGTTTTTTCGGCAGCAATATCTTGGATTTGATTAAACTGTGGGATCAGATTTTTCAGCTGAAATTGACGCTCAATCGCCGTGCGAAAATTGGTTTTACTAACTTTTTCTTCTAAGACTTGTGAAAGTAGTTTCCATAATTTTGGGCCAATATCATGCTTTAAATAAGTCGGAGAATAACCATAAGTATCCGCAATCTGATCGTAACTTTGACGATCTAAAGACCAAGACTCCCGCAAAATCATTTGTTGGATGTCATTCAAATGCATCCCTGACTTGGCGAAAAGAAGAGCATCGGTAAATGCGAGTGCTTGCTCAATAGACATCACCATAATCAACAACAATTAAATCTGCTTTCAGTATTTAGTATAAGAATACACATTAACTCTCTAGAGATATTTAGGAATCACAACGGTTTGGGATTACTTCACTTCGTTTGGAATGACATAAATATTTTTGCATACCCACTTATGGTAAACTTTTTTGGTCATCCTGTGAACGATTACGTTTTTTCTTCTTCTCCATTACCCATTACTCTTGCGGATTACTCAGACAGGTTTAGTGATTTGTACAGAGCTTCAAATTTTGTTTGTATAACCGGAGGGGTGGCAGTGAAATGGATATAAAAAGTGCCATCTTCTGCCGATGTTTGTAAAACTTTGGCATAAATATCTTCGCTATACCGTGATGAGTTGTCAGGTGTCAATAAGTTGAGTTTGAGATTTGTCAACGCTGGCGGCACAAAGTCATTTTCTCCATTCTCGGTACGAACCTTAGCTCCTTTGTGCGAGATATGGATTAAATTTGCTGTAAACACATTTTCACTAATGTGTTTACCATTGAGAATCATATACTGGATGGGGATTGGTTTGGGAATGTTAAAGAATACCTCTTCTTCTCTAGACAGAAAGAGATTATAAAATCCAGTTATGCCGTAAACTTCATAGATAGTAATTGGTTCTTTAATTCCTTTCATTTGTTCTTGTTTTTGCCTGCCGACTCTCACGATGGAACCTGCTGCTTTTAAAGTCTCCTGGGAAATGAGAATTTGACCTCCAGTTGTGTAGGACTCGATGCGGTAAGTTAGGTTAACGTCGTTGCCCACAATACCATACTTAGCGCGTTTGTCTGATCCTATATTTCCCAAAACCACAAGTCCTGTGTTGATACCAATACCCATTTCTAGTTGCGGGAAGTCCAAATCTTTCAGCCTTTGATTGACAGCACCCATTGCTAGCTGCATGGCACAAGCACAGGCTATAGCCCTAACAGCGTCATCTTCTCTTTTTGTTGGTGCGCCAAATAGAACCAAAATCCCATCACCCATGAATTCATTGATAGATCCTTGGTATTGGGTAATCACATCTGCCATGTATTCCAGATAAATGTTGAGGACATGAATTACCTCTTCAGCAGACAATCTTTCTGATATAGTTGTAAATCCTCTTAAATCAGAGGCAAGGATAGTAACTTTACACCTCTGTCCACCAAGTTTCAAGGCTTGTGGACTTTCGAGCAAATTTGCTACAATTTCATCGCTCAGATAACGTCCAAATACCTGGCAAATCAGCAGGTTTCTTTTTTCTAAATCTGTGTTGGCTACAGCTAAATCGATTGTGCGTTGCCTGACACGCACCTCTAACTCATTAGCGGTTTGGCGTAACCTACCCATAACCAAACTTATCCCTGAGATTCCCAACAGGGATAATCCTCCTAACATAAAAGATGTGATCTGGATACTCTTGTTAGTTTCTCCTGTGAAGTTATCTAGATTCTGAGTAATACTAAAAACTCCTCTCACATCTCCCACTTGCCAGTCCTTCTTAGGACTATCAGAGCGAGTATTGTGACAACCGACACAAGTAGCTTTCATGATCACAGCCCGCCCATATTGCAATAAGCCATCATCTATTTGATAAAACTCTTTTTTTTCAGGATGTGCGCTTAAGTCGTCGAGAGCTTTCCGTTCAAAATCATTTTTGGGTCCACCTTTGGCTTTTCGCCAAGGAAAAGGGTAATCACTATACAGCCGGACTGAAAAACCAGTCTCATCTTGGCTCAGATTTTTTCCCAGTTCGATCGCGTAGGTTGCAGGGATAGGAATTGCTCCGTCCTTGACTAGGTAGTTGTGGGTAACAGTAATTCCCTTAATTTTTTCGATCCGCTCAACAGCAGCGCTACTATATAGTGTCCAGGCATCAAGAATTGTTTGAGCTTGCGATTCTGCATTTAGGAGTGCTTGTGATTCAATTAAACTTGACGACAGATAAGACATATTCGATAAAGCTATACCCACTCCCGTGCAGAATAAGAGGGTTAAAATTAAAATAGTCTGTTTTAAGATCAAACGGAGAAACCAGTTCCAGTATTGAGAAATCAACTCAAGCATCATCTAAACTAATAGCTATAGATAACAAATCTGGAAATTGTAAAACTTAACTACATACAACGAAAAATAAGCTTTTTTGAAAAGCTAAATTTTCTGATAGAACCAATTGTTTCACTTATAACTCTTTAGCTCACATTAGCTTGTAATTAATTAACCGCACGAATAGTATAAAAAAGATTTGGTGGCGTTTAATTTATCCTGACTATAAACCGTTCAATAACAGTCTACTTGCTTTCCATTACTTTAAAAATATCTCTTAAGATAGATTAAAATTCTACTTGAAATGGGAAAAAAGGTGCGATGCCTTCTCTCCGAGACGCTACGCGTAGCTTGCTTCCCCGGAGGGGTACGGCGGGCGCAGCGATCGCTAACAACTTTTTTTAAGGTAGTATATAGCACTTTGGGCTACGTAAGCTTGATTAGCATAGGCGTAGCCCACCGCAGGTCTTACCCTGAGCCTGCCCCGAAGGGTATCGCTCTTAGAGGATGTTTGAAAAGTCCTATTGTCGGTATCAAATAGTTTTAGATCCCCCTAAATCCCCCGATAAATTGGGGGACTTTGATTCTGGTTCCCCCCAATTTATCGGGGGGTTAGGGGGGATCTAAAAGTGCCTAAAGTCACAGCGAAACACTTTTCAAACAACCTCTTAGGACTAGCCCTTTCAAGGTGGTGAAATTCGGAACGAAGATTGGTTATTTCAACCTTAAAAAAGCCCAAAATCTGAGCAGAGAACTCAGGACGATCGCACTGAAACAACGTATCTTTGTTTATCACCTTGAAAGGGCTTGCTCTTAGGACTTATGCACTATACAAATAGACAGTAGTATGCGTGAGCGCTACTTGTAGGGTTAAGAAGTTTTCCTTCGCTCCTATTTCCAAAATTGGAAATGTAGTTTCCGCTCATGACGATGCTTTCTTAGCTGACTTGGATTTATTCTTGTAGTTGTGAGGCAAACAGGAAATATCGCAGTCACAGAAGCATGTAAGAAAGAAGGTTACACCTTATTTACATAATTGTCTTTCTGTCAATGCGTAAGTTCTAGCTAGTTCAAAACTCCGACTTTATTGAGGTGATTTATGCCTACTATGGTGATGACCACACAATCAAAATTTTGTCAATGCCTAAGTTCTAGCTCTTTGGGAAAAACTTTTTGGTTTACTGACAATGGCAGCAGTCCCCAGGTCTGCACAAATTTAGGAATACTCTTAAGGCGCTTCTTCCAAGACACATTCCGCAGCGCATAAGCGAGGCACAGCTGATTGAAGATCCCTAACTTTCCTTAACTTATCCTCATCGACGCATCTCAAGTTAACCCATAAAGTGAAGGAGTCCTGAAAAACGCATAGGTTCATTTGCTTCAACAATAAAACAGTCAGGATTAAGTAAGTCGTTGGAAATAAACCAATTTATGTTACGAAACGTAAATAGGCTTAAAACCTTTACCAATGACGAATACTTCGACGTCGCTCAGTACAAGTGACAAAGGACAAAGGACAGCCCCAGCCAGTTAGCTTTAATTGCGCCGACTTACTTACTATATATTGGTGATGCTATTTACCACGAGACATCGGATACAGCGATCGCTGAAATGGTAAGTAGTATCAAAAACTTAACGCCAGAGCAACTAGCTTCGGTGATTATGATAGCAGCAAACACTGGATTAAGCGAGTATCATTTGTCAGCCATAATCACAGCATCTCAACAGGTACTCAAGACTCGGCAACAGTTTGGGGATAAGTGAATGCCTAAGTCACGAAGTCCCTCCTGGCTAGGCTAGAAAACCGTGCGTGAATCCACGGGCGCAAAATATTTTTCTCTTGCCAAAGTACAACAGTCGAGAAAGATGACAGGAAGGTTAGCTCAAAAAGCTTAACTTTTGTTCAGTAACCAGATGTGAGTTAATTAGCATAATTCTAATTTTTCAATGCGTAAGTACTATATAGAAAAGGCTATGATTAACAATTTAAACTCAGCAAATTTATTTACCTGCACCACTTTAGTTGATATCTTACGTTACAGGGCGCTCTACCAACCAAACAAACTGGCTTATACTTTTTTGGTAGACGGAGACACAGAAAGCGTAAGTCTTACTTATAAAGAATTGGAGCAAAAAGCGCAAGCGATCGCTGTTCGACTTCAAGACCAACTTAAAGTTCCTGGTTCACGAGTCTTATTGCTGTTTCCGCCAGGTCTAGATTTTATTGCTGCTTTCTTTGGCTGTTTATACGCTGGCTGTGTCGCCGTTCCTACCTATCCGCCTCGACGCAATCAGAAAATATCCAGACTGCAAGCGATTGTATCGAATGCCGAAGCAGCAGTAGTACTGACTACAGCATCCGAATTAACCAGAATCCAGACTGAACTAACTGAAAATCCGACATTAGCAGCATTAGCCTGGTTAGCTACCGATAGCATTAACAATAACTTAGCTTCAAATTGGCAAGAACCAACAGTTAACAGTGATACTCTGGCTTTTCTTCAGTACACGTCAGGTTCCACAGGAATACCGAAAGGAGTAATGGTAAGTCATGGCAATTTATTACACAACTCAGAGCTAATTTATCAGTGTTTTGGGCATACACCTCATAGCCAAGGTGTAATCTGGCTACCGCCCTATCATGACATGGGGTTAATTGGTGGAATACTACAGCCTCTCTATGGTGGTTTTCCAGTCACACTCATACCACCGATGTTGTTTCTCCAAAAGCCTTTTCGCTGGCTACAGGCAATTTCCCGCTACAAGGCAACTACTAGCGGTGGGCCCAATTTTGCTTATGACCTCTGCATTCGCAAGATTACACCTGAACAGATAGAGAGCTTTGATCTCAGCAGATGGGAAGTAGCTTTCAATGGAGCAGAAGCAGTCCGTGCTGAAACATTGGATAAGTTCGTAGAAACTTTCGCCCCTTGCGGCTTTCGCCGAGAAGCGTTTTACCCCTGTTATGGAATGGCAGAAACGACTTTATTAGTTTCTGGAGGGATAAAGACAGATAAACCTGTTGTACGCCATATTGACGAGGCAGCTCTTGAGCAAAATCGGATCATCACATCTGTAGCTAGACAAGAGGGTGTCCGAACAATAGTAGGCTGTGGTCAAATGTGGTCTAACCAAGTTGCGATCGTTGATCCCGAATCCTTAACTGAGTGTGAAATCGGTCAAGTAGGAGAAATTTGGGTATCAGGTAAGAGCGTAGCAGGTGGCTATTGGAATCGACCTATGGAGACAGAACAAAGTTTCCATGCCTACCTAGGAAATCAAGGTCCATTTCTACGTACCGGAGATTTAGGATTTTTGCAGGATGGCGAGCTGTTCATCACTGGCAGAATCAAAAACGTGATTATTATTCGAGGTCGCAACTATTATCCCCAGGATATTGAACTAACAGTAGAACGCAGCCATTCGGTATTACAGGCATGGGGTGGTGCAGCTTTTGCCGTGGACATCAAAGGCGAAGAGCGACTAGTAATTGTTCAAGAAGTAGAACGTAGTTATTTAAGAAAGCTAGATGTGCCCCAGGTAATCGGAGATATATGTCAGGCAGTAGCATCACACCATGATCTCCAAGTTTATGCAGTGGTACTGATAAAACCTAACAGTATTCCCAAAACTTCTAGTGGGAAAATTCAGCACTATGCTTGCCGCAATCAGTTTTTGGCTGGAAGTTTAGATGTAGTAGATGATTGGAGTGAAAATCCTCAAAACAAAACTAAGTTTCTACATTTAGAAGCAGAAGTTCAATCTGTATTACAGCAGCTTTCAACTTTAAAGAACTCATGAGGTTAAAGGCTAAATTTGATTCCCATTCCTCAGAGGTAAAAAGTTTCATCTTGTTTGTTGATAATAGAAGCATAAAATGATTAACACTCTTACTTTGGACAGCAAAGAAACAAATGGAAAATGTGAGTTTTGAAGTAAACCAGATATCTACCAATTCGGTAACTTATGATGAAATCGGCAAAAAAAATGTCAAAAATCAAGTCCGAAAAGTAGGCGAAATTGAAGCTTGGATAGTATCATATCTAGCGGATATGCTAAATATCAATCCAGATAAAATTGACACGAGCATTCCCTTTGACCGCTATGGACTTGACTCCGCAGGTGCAGTAGGAATGAGTGGAGATTTAGAAGGATGGTTGGGGTCTGAATTTGAACCAACTCTACTGTATGACTACCCAACTGTTGATACTTTAGCAAAGTATTTAGCCGCAGAAGCCCAAGTTGAGTAGCCAGCCTCCCATTGCACAAAAGTAATTAACCTCTGAAGCTTTAGCACGTTATGTAGCTAAATAATTCCAGGTGAAAGCGTCCGTCATTTGTAGTACGAGAATCTTTTAGCATTTGAGGAAGAGATCATGACACAAAGTACCATCAACAACTCAGCTACTCCTAACCAAGATTCACCCTCAGAAAAAGAAATTAAACGGCTCAGAAATGTTGAGCATAATTATCGCAATAATCTAGACACTGACTATACTGAGAAGATTAAGGAGATAGATCGTAACTTTAAATACAGCAACAATAGTAATCATTTTTGGACTCAACCTGAACTGTCGATTCTTTACGGAACTCCCCTTTACGAAGTCGCTTCGGAATCTCAAAAAATAGCTCTCAACCAGCTTTTCTGGGTTTCACAGTATAGCTATGCTGCCTACAGTGAAATGGAGACAATTGATTATAACCAGATTACAGCAGACTGTTTCTTAAAAATTGGTGGAGATTATGAAATAATTGCTCGCCAATTAGAGCATGAATCTGCTCAAGAGCGTGTCCACATTCATGCTTTCTACAAGGTAAATTACCAAGCGATGAAAGCCTTGTTAGGTCAGCAAGCATTCGTCAATTCTGTGGAAAAGAAATCTGAAGATGAAAAGCGGAAAGATTTGCAGGCTTCTAATTATCAGTTCTCTGCTTTGCAATTCCTCTCTAATATCTTATTCAACGGCAAAGAACGGTATAAATCTGAGCATTTCAATAAATTAGAAGCAGAAAACAAATTCACCTCAGCAACCACCAGAGGATTTTTTCATGGGCGGGGGGTCATACCTTCTTCTCTTTTGCGATTCTTTGCTTTAAATTGGGGAAGTTCACCCTTCTTAGCTTGTCAATACTACACTGTGCGTTACATGGGTAATATGCTGCTCAAGAATCAAGAGCACAGCATGTTTTCACATTTTAGAAAGCTTCAAAGCCAAGGTGAGTTCGTGCCAGAGCCAACAGCTCTATCCTACTACCACTTCTTGGATGAAGCTTTCCACACAACAACTTCCCTATTTCTCGCTCGAGATTTATACAAGAATTTTCCGAAACCAACTGCATACGAAAAATTGTTGATTAATCTGGCCGTCTATGTAGTTCAACGTAGTAATCTGAGCCAGATTTCTGGAGTAGTGAGAAATCGCTTTTTTGGCGATGATATTTCCGGGATGCTGGATATCTACAAGCTACTGAGAAGTCCCATATTTGAAATCTCTCACCCAGAAGCCGTTGATTGGGTAGAGAAATGTTTCTGTCATGAACATGAAGGTTTTCATCAGTCAGTGCAATCCCATAAACGCCTGATGTCAGAAA
This sequence comes from Nostoc sp., assembly GCF_036919575.1. Taxonomy (GTDB): domain Bacteria; phylum Cyanobacteriota; class Cyanobacteriia; order Cyanobacteriales; family Nostocaceae; genus Nostoc. Next base: position 31,862 of record NZ_JBALBY010000092.1, read on the forward strand.
TCCGCCAACTTTCTGATCATTTGGACTATCTATGGCCTGTTAACCGGGAAATGCGCCTCATGGCTGCCGGTGGCTCAATCGAGCAGGCTATTAGCAATAACATCAAAACCTTCATGCAGTTCTCTAAGGTAGTTGCCTGTTAAAATAGGCAAATATACCCAGCAGCGTTATCTGATTATTCTACAGAAAGCGAACAGAATGTACGCCGCAAAGATAATTTAAGAGCGTGTTTATCAAGATCAAGTAGTAGTTACCTTGGCTGACATACCCAAAAAATCAGTTTCCTGACTTCACTACAAACACTTGATAAACACCCTCTAGATTTATCTGCAAGCAAATAAAATAGATATTGTCAAAATGGATACTATAGCAGTTATTGGTGTTGCTTGTCGTTTTCCCAGTGCTAAAAGCCCGGAAGCCTTCTGGGAACTGTTACATACAGGGGGAGACGCGATTACTGAGGTACCGCCAGAGCGATGGAACATCGATACTTTATACGATCCGGAACCAGCTACACCAGGAAAAATGTACACTCGCTGGGCCGGTCTTCTGGAGAACGTGGATCACTTCGACCCCAGCTTTTTCCAGATATCCCCCTATGAAGCAGAGTACATGGATCCCCAGCACAGACTGTTATTGGAGGTGGCTTGGGAAGCTTTGGAAAATGCAGGGCTAGCTCCAAATAACCTGTCTGGCAGTCAGACAGGGGTTTTCATCGGTATCAGCAGTAGCGACTATGATCGGCTAGGTTGCTATAGAAGTTTATATGACTTCTCTCACATCAGTGCTTACAGTGGTACTGGTACAAGCCTAAGCATTGCAGCAAACCGCATATCCTATTTACTCAATCTGCGTGGCCCAAGCATGGCAATAGATACTGCTTGCTCCGCGTCTTTAGTCGCAGTTCACTATGCATCCCAAAGTTTGCAAACTGGAGAATCTAATCTGTGCTTGGTGGGAGGGGTGAATTTAATTTTCTCTCCAGTACCAATGATCGCTTGTTCTCAAACACGCATGATGGCTGCTGATGGTCGTTGTAAAACCTTCGATGCCAGTGCTGATGGTTATGTGCGGGGGGAAGGTTGTGGGGTAGTTGTTCTGAAGCGCCTTGTGGATGCCCTTCAGGATGGAGATAATGTTTTGGCAGTGATCAGAGGTTCAGCAGTTAACCAAGATGGTCTAACCAATGGACTCACTGCACCCAATGGGCCTTCCCAGCAGGCAGTTATCCGTCAAGCCTTAAAAAACGCAGGCGTAGAACCAGAACAAATTAGCTATGTAGAAGCTCATGGTACTGGTACATCCTTAGGCGACCCAATCGAGGTTAGATCCCTCAAAGCTGTACTTATGCCAAACCGTCAGCCAGACCAAACCTGTTGGTTAGGGTCACTTAAGACCAATATTGGCCATTTGGAAGCTGCTGCGGGGATTGCTAGCTTAATCAAGGTGATACTCTCAGTACAACATCAAGAGATTCCCCCTAATGTGCATTTTAAACAGTTAAATCCCTATATTTCTCTAGCAGGAACAACCTTTTCCATTCCTACAGAATGCCAATCTTGGACTTCTGAGAAGGGACGACGCTTTGCTGGAATCAGTGCCTTTGGTTTCGGTGGAACCAATTGCCATGTGATTGTAGAAGAAGCTCCTGTAAATACTATTGTTACTAGTAACATTGAACGTTCTCTACATCTGCTTACGCTTTCGGCAAAAAGTGAGCCGGCTCTGAGGGAATTGGTACAGAGCTATATAGATTTCTTAGCCTCTCATCCTCAAGCATCACTCGCAGATGTTTGCTTTACTGCCAATACTGGGCGATCGCATTTTGACCATAGATTGGCTGCGATCGTTGAATCTAGACAGCAATTGCAAACAACATTGAATGCCTTTACTATTGGTCAAGAGAATTATGAGATAGCAAGCGATCGCTTACTCGGTCAAAAGTCTCCTAAAATTGCCTTTTTGTTTAGCGGTCAGGGTTCCCAGTATTTAGGGATGGGACAACAACTCTACCAAACTCAACCTACTTTCCGCAACTGTTTAGACCACTGCCAAGAAATTCTGTCTTCTTATTTGGAAAAACCGCTACTATCAATTTTATATCCCGAATCAGATAGTGATTCTCTCCTAAATGAAACAATTTATACTCAACCAGCATTATTTGCTTTAGAATACGCACTTTTCGAGTTATGGAAATCTTGGGGGATAACTCCAGATGTAGTTATGGGTCATAGTGTCGGTGAATATGTCGCTGCATGTGTAGCGGGAGTATTCAGCTTGGAAGACGGACTCAAACTGATTTCCCAACGGGCAAAACTGATGCAGACACTGCCTCCTGAAGGTGAGATGTTAGTTGTGTTTGCCGATCAGGCAGAAGTAGCAACAGCTATTCAATCTTACGCCTCAGAAGTAGCGATCGCCGCCATCAACGCCCCCAAAAATATTACGCTATCTGGGCGTATATCAGCGATCGCCTCAATTGCTGATGACTTGGAAGCACGAGGAATTGAGACTCGAAGCTTAAAAGTGTCTCATGCCTTTCACTCTCCCTTAATAGAAGATATTTTGGATGCCTTTGAGTTACAAACCAGTCAAATCCAATTTCGCGCTCCAAGTATTCCCCTAATATCCAATTTGACAGGGCAAATGATGGACTCTGAGTTTATCCCCGATGCCAAATATTGGCGACAACACACTCGCCAAACAGTGCAATTTATGGCAGGGATAAAAACTCTATTCGCACAAGGATACGAACTATTTTTAGAAATTGGCCCTAAACCAATCCTATCGAGCTTAGGTAAACGCTGTCAACAAGAAGAAAAGGCGGTTTGGCTACCTTCTCTAGCACCGCAGAAAGAGGATTGGCGAGTGATGCTGGAAAGTTTATCAGTCTTATATGTAAGCAAAGCAAAGATTGACTGGCTGGGATTTGATCGAGATTATTCACGTAGCCTAGTTTCGCTTCCCACCTATCCTTTCCAAAGAAAACGCTACTGGATTCAGGAACAAAGCACAATGCCAAACCAGTTATCCAAGCCTATAAAGACAAACGCGATCGCTACTAACGGTTTAAATCCTACTTTGACTACATCTACCAAAACGAACCAAAAAGAAACAATTCTCACAACCTTGAGAACTCTGGTTGCGAATTTACTGAAAGCAGAACCATCTGAGATAAATATAAACGCTCCTTTCTTAGAAATGGGCGCTGATTCTATAGTCCTGATTGATGCCGTTAACAGGATTGAAACAACCTATGGAATAAAAATTACTATTCGCCAATTATTTGAGGAGTTGACGACCATTGATGCCTTGGCAAATTATCTAAACGAGCAGATTGTCCCAGAAGATTTTATTTTAAATGAGACGGAAACTGAGGTAATGTCGCGATCACAAATATCACAACCAAGCGAGCGAGCGACAGTAGAGCAACAGACGGGAGGGAGCAATGCGATGGAAGCAATTATTCAGCAGCAGCTTCAGCTGATGTCTCAGCAATTAGAAGTGATGCGGGGTAATGGTTTATCCACAGTTCCCAATTTTTCTGCTCACAACGGACACTCAAAACTCACAGTTGAGACACTTAAGCCAACACTACCCAAACCAATCGATCAAGAAACATTTTCGCCCTTGCCTCCCTGGAAAGTTAGCGAAATTCGCCATCGAGGACTCAACCCCCAACAACAGCGTCATTTAGAAGCTCTCATCGTTCGTTATACCCAGCGGACTCAAACCTCAAAACAACTAACGCAAACCTATCGACCAATTTTGGCAGACAATAGGGCTGCGGCGGGCTTTCGTTTCTCTACCAAAGAAATGCTCTATCCGATTGTGGGAGAACGTTCTCAGGGTTCGAGAATTTGGGATGTTGATGGAAATGAGTACTTAGACCTGACAATGGGATTTGGGGTGAATTTGTTTGGACACCAGCCCGATTTTGCGATCGCCGCTTTAAAAGAGCAGATCGATCGAGGAATACAAATTGGACCCCAAACCCGTCTGGCAGGAGAAGTAGCGCAGCTAATTTGCCAACTTACGGGAATGGAACGAGTTACTTTTTGTAATTCTGGAACCGAAGCAGTGATGACAGCACTGCGCTTGGCACGCACAGTTACAGGTCGTCAAAAAATTGCTTTGTTTACTGGTTCTTATCACGGTCACTTTGATGGGACTTTGGCAATGACTCAAACGAGCGACGAGAGTTTAAATGTAGTACCAATTGCTCCCGGGATTACATCAAATGCAGTCGCAGATGTTTTGGTGCTTGACTATGGCAATCCTCATTCCTTAGAGATACTCGAAGCTCACGCACACGAACTAGCAGCCGTTTTAGTCGAACCAGTACAAAGCCGCCGACCCGATCTCCAACCGAGAGAATTTCTCCACCAACTCAGACAGTTAACGCGAGAAAAGGGAATCGCATTGATCATTGATGAAATGATTACTGGTTTTCGCATTCATCCTGGTGGAGCGCAAGCATGGTTCGGTATTGATGCAGATATTGCTACCTATGGCAAGATCGTCGGGGGGGGAATGCCTATCGGTGTGGTTGCTGGTAAAGCTATTTATATGAATAGTCTTGACGGTGGGATGTGGAACTATGAAGATGCATCATATCCTCAAGCAGAGACGACATTTTTTGCTGGCACTTTCTGCAAACATCCTCTAGCTCTAGCTGCTGCGAGTGCTGTCCTCAAAGAAATAAAAATGCGCGGATCTACTTTGCAAGAGAATTTGAATCAGCGCACAGCTAAGTTAGCAAACACGCTAAATGCTTATTTTGAAGGCGAGAATTTATCCCTTCGGATCGTTTATTTTGGCTCGTTGTTCCGTTTTGCTTTTTCGAGCAATATGGACTTGTTATTTTATCATTTGCTCGAAAAGGGGATTTATGTTTGGGAGGGGCGTAATTGTTTTCTGTCTGCGGCGCATACTGACGAAGATATAGATTACCTAATTCAAACAATTAAAAATATTGTCGCCGAACTGCGAGAAGGTGATTTTTTACCAAATTCTGATAGTAATAGCAGCCAAAAAGAGCAAAAATTAATACAAACATCGGAAAAAATCAGTGAATCGAACTTAGTAAAAGAAGCCGAAGTCGAGGAAAAAATAGACAAAATCCTTTTAACTAAAGCTCAACAGCAACTCTGGGTTTTAGATCAGATGGGAGATGATGGCACGCTCGCTTACAAAATCTCGATCGGTCTGCAATTAAAAGGTTCGTTAAATCTGGAGGCGATGAATCGAGCCGTACAGCAAGTTGTAGATCGCCATGATGCTTTACGAACAAAGATCGACACTCAGGGTAATTTTCAGCAGATTTTGCCATCTCTGCGGATAGATATTTCGTTAATTGATTTATCTAATGCAGGCGATGCTCCCAAGGAGAGCCACCCAGAGGGCGATCGCGATTTTCAAGTAACACAGTGGTTTCAACAAGAAAACCTAAAACCTTTTGACCTAGCCACAGCACCTCTGTTTCGCGCTCAGATTCTCAAACTAAAAGAGCAACTACATTTGCTAGTTCTGACGGCGCATCACATTATTACCGATGGCTGGTCGATGGGCATTATTCTAGAAGAAATAGCTCAATTGTATTCAACAGAGTGTCAGGGCGTTGTTTGCCAGCTCTCATCGCTTCAACAATTTAGGGAATACGTCAATTGGCAGGAAGAGCAACGCCAGACAGAAAAAATGGCTGTTCATGAATCCTACTGGTTGGAAAAATTTGCTAGTTCGATTCCCATCTTAGACTTGCCAACTGACTGGACTCGCCCACTAATAAAGACCTATAAGGGTAGCAGGCAAACCATGAGAATCGATGCTAGCCTTGGTCGTGAAATAAAAAGGGTCAGCACAGAAAAAGGTTGCACCCTGTTTATGACGCTCCTATCGGTATATACAGCTTTACTTCACCGACTGACGGGACAGGACGACATCGTAGTAGGTATTCCGAGTGCGGGTCGATCGCTTAAGGGGAGTGAAGGGCTTGTTGGCTACTGTGCCCACATATTGCCTATACGCAGTTGCTCTGTTGGGTGTTCGACATTCTCAGAGTATTTGATAACGCTCAGGAATGTATTGTTAGAAGCTTACGAACATCAAGATTATGCTTTCGCTTGGTTGCTTAAACAACTAAAATTAGGTCGGGACGCAAGCCACTCCCCTCTGATTGCAACCATATTTAACTTGGAGCGACCTGTAACTGTGCCAAAAATGTTTGGAATGGAAACAGAAATTTTCGCTCCACCTATCAGTTTTACTGGATTCGACATCAGCTTTAATGTTATTGAGATCAGCGATGAACTGATATTGAATTGTGAGTACAACACAGACTTGTTCGATGCTGACACAATTAGCCGGATACTAGGTTATTTCCAGACCTTGGTAGAGGGAATTATCACTCATCCTGAACAACGTCTTTTTGAATTGCCTCTGCTGAGTGAAGCTGAACAACATCAGTTACTTGTGGAGTGGAACAATACTCAAGTCGATTATCCCCAGGACAAGTGTATTCATCAGTTGTTTGAGGCTCAGGTAGAAAAAACACCGGATGCTGTAGCAGTGGTTTTTGAGGAAGAACAACTTACTTATGGAGAACTGAACGTCAGGGCAAATAAACTAGCGCATCATTTGCAAACTTTAGGTGTAAAACCAGAAGTACTGGTAGGAATTTGTGTAGAGCGATCAATTGAGATGGTGGTGGGACTGTTGGGGATACTTAAGGCTGGTGGGGCTTATGTACCCCTTGACCCCACCTATCCCCAAGAACGTTTGAGTTATATGTTGGCGGATTCAGGTGTCGAGGTGTTGCTGACTCATAGGCAGTTGTTGTCATCTTTGCCGTCACCTACTGCACAGGTAGTTTGTTTGGATAGTGATTGGGGGGCAATTGAGCAACACCAGAAGGAGAATCTTGATGTTGGGGTAGGTGGGGATAATTTGGCTTATGTCATCTACACTTCTGGTTCTACTGGACTACCGAAGGGAGCAATGAATACCCACCAGGGAATTCGCAATCGTTTATTATGGATGCAAGACGCTTATCAATTAACGAGTAGCGATCGCGTTTTGCAAAAAACTCCTTTCAGCTTTGATGTTTCAATGTGGGAGTTTTTCTGGCCCTTACTAACTGGAGCGAGGATTGTAATCGCAAAACCAGAAGGACATAAAGATAGTACTTATTTAGTCAACTTAATTTCTCAACAGCAAATTACGACAATACATTTTGTACCATCCATGCTTCAAGTTTTTCTGCAAGAACCCAACTCTGGAAATTGTAGTTGCTTGAAGCGAGTCATTTGTAGTGGAGAAGCACTACCGTTTGAACTTACTGAACGCTTCTTTAAGCACCTTGAATGTGAACTTCACAATCTATATGGACCAACAGAAGCAGCGATTGATGTGACTTTTTGGCAATGTCAGCTCCAAGAAAATCGTCAGCTAGTCCCCATCGGTCGCCCCATAGCCAACACCCAAGTTTATATCCTAGACAAACACCTCCAAGTAGTACCCATAGGTGTACCCGGAGAATTGTACATTGGAGGTGATGGGTTAGCCAGAGGCTACCTGAACCGCCCAGAACTAACTAGCGAAAAATTTATCCCAAATCCCTTTAATAATTCAAAATTCAAAAGCGATGCCCTGAGCTTGTCAAAGCGTCAAAATTCAAAATTGTATAAAACAGGGGATTTGGCTCGTTACGGTAGTGACGGCAACATTGAATTCCTCGGTCGCATTGACCATCAGATAAAGATTCGCGGCTTTCGTATAGAGTTGGGAGAAATTGAAGCAGTGTTGACCGAACATCCTAAAGTGCAGGAGGCGGTTGTCATTGTCCGCGAAGACACTCCCGGTGACAAACGCTTAGTAGGATATGTCGTCTCTAGCCAGGAACAAGTCCCTAACACTAGTGAATTGCGCCGCTTCCTCAAGGAAAAACTGCCCGACCATATGGTGCCGTCAGTTTTTGTTATGCAATCGGTTTTGCCTCTAACACCTAACGGTAAACTAGACCGCAACGCTCTACCTACACCAGATTTATCTACAAGTGATTTGGAAGAAGGCTTTGTTGCACCTAGTACTCCTACAGAGGAGATATTAGCTAAACTTTGGATGGAAATTTTGGGTCGAAAACAAGTAGGTATCTATGACAACTTTTTTGATATTGGTGGTCAATCACTCCTTCTCATTCAAGTTGGAAGTAAAGTGCGAGAAATATTCAGCAGTCATATCTCAGTTACTGACTTGTTTAAATATCCAACTATCAGTGCTTTAGCTCAATATTTAAGCCAAGAAAATAATCTAGAACAAACTGCCCTTGCCCCAATTAATGACTTAGCCAAAAAGCAAAAAGAGGCTATCAAAAGACAAAAGCAACTCATAAAGCAGAAGAGGAAAGCAAATGTATAATTGGGACGCTGAAGATTCTTTAGAACCTATAGCCATAATTGGCATGGCTGGTCGTTTTCCAGGAGCTAACAACGTTGATAAATTTTGGCAAAATTTAGTCAACGGTGTAGAGTCAATTACATTCTTCACAGATGAAGAACTCATCGCTTCAGGTGTAGACCCGGCTTTACTAGATTCCCCTAACTATGTCAAAGCCAAAGGGGTGTTGGAAAACATCGAAATGTTTGACGCTGTATTCTTTGGCTTTACACCCAAGGAAGCTGAATTGATGGACCCCCAGCACCGCCTCTTCCTAGAGTGTGCTTGGGAAGCTCTGGAAAATGCTGGTTATAATTCTGAAGCATACGACGGTCGAATTGGTGTTTACGCTGGCGCTGGTTTGAATATTTACCTAGCAAGAAACTTAGTTTCAAACCGCGACCTCATCGAATCAGCAGGCAATTTACAAGTTTCAATTGGCAATGATAAAGATTATGTGCCTACACGGGTTTCTTATAAATTGAATCTGACAGGACCCAGTATTAACGTTAACACTGCCTGTTCTACTTCATTGGTTACTGTTCATTTGGCGTGCCAAAGCTTGCTAAATTATCAATGCGATATGGCACTGGCAGGTGGTGTCTCGATTTACACTCCCCAAAAAGAAGGTTATTTTTACCAAAATGGCGGTATTGCCTCTCCTGACGGACACTGCCGAGCTTTTGATACTCTTGCTCAGGGAACTGTCGATGGCAATGGTGTAGGCATTGTTGTGCTGAAGAGGTTAGAGGATGCTTTGGCAAATGGTGACTACATTTATGCAGTTATCAGAGGCTCTGCTATCAATAACGATGGTTCGTTGAAAGTGGGCTACACTGCTCCAAGTGAGTCCGGTCAGGCGGCAGTGATTTCAGAGGCTCTGGCAGTAGCAGGAATTGAGGCTGAGGATATTTCATATATAGAAGCGCACGGAACTGGAACAACTCTTGGAGATCCGATTGAAATTGCAGCACTGACCCAAGCTTTTCAAACCAGTACTCAGAAGAAGGGCTTCTGTGCTATTGGTTCCGTGAAAACAAATATCGGACATCTTGATGCAGCCGCTGGAGTGGCGGGTCTAATTAAGACTACCTTAGCGCTGAAACACAAGTTGCTGCCTCCTAGCCTGAACTTTGAAAAACCATCACCCAATATTGATTTTGCCAATAGTCCCTTTTACGTCAATACGACGCTGTCCAAATGGACAACAGACGGGACACCCTGCCGTGCTGGGGTCAGTTCCTTTGGCATCGGGGGTACTAATGCCCATATTGTCTTAGAAGAAGCACCAATACAAGTCAAAAGTCAAAAGTCAAAAGTCAAAAGTGAATATTTTCTGTTGTGTCTTTCGGCTAAAACTGCAAATGCTCTTGAGAAGGCAACAGCTAATTTAATCACGCATTTAAAAGAGCATCCAGAACTTAGCTTAGGCGATGTAGCTTATACGCTTGCTGTTGGTCGTAGAGCTTTTGAGCATCGACGGATTATAGTTTCTCAAGAGCTTGATGAAGGTAAAAACACATTGGAGTTAATCGATCCGCAACGAGTTTTTACAAGCTTTCAGGAACTCAAAGAGCGGTCTGTGGTGTTTATGTTTTCAGGGCAGGGTTCTCAGTATGTGAACATGGGGCGCGAACTCTACCAGACTGAACCTACATTTGCTAAGTACATCGATTTGTGTTCAGAAATCCTCAAACCTCATTTAGGATTTGACCTGCAATCTGTATTGTATCCTCAAGAGGAATTAGCTGAAAAAGCAGCACAACAACTTAAACAGACAGCTATTGCACAACCAGCTTTGTTTGCGATCGCTTACTCTCTAGCTCAACTGTGGATGTCTTGGGGCGTGCATCCAAAAGCAATGATTGGTCACAGTATCGGTGAATATGTAGCAGCAACTCTCGCTGGTGTTTTCTCTTTAGAAGATGCCTTATACCTGGTAGCTTTACGAGGGCAGCTCATGCAACAACTGCCAACAGGGGCAATGCTTGCTATTCATCTTCCAGAAAAAGAGGTGCAAGCCCTGCTAAATGTAGAGATGCAGACAACGTCTCTAGAAATTGCTGCCATTAACGGACCATCCCTTTGTGTGGTTTCAGGTCGCACGGTTGATGTGGAGGCATTGCAGAACCAGCTTGCAGAAAAAGGCGTAAACTACCGCCGTTTGCATACCTCCCATGCATTCCATTCCCAGATGATGGACTCTATTTTGGAACCTTTCACCCTTGCAGTCAAAAAAGTAACTCTCAATTCCCCACAAATTCCCTACTTGTCCAATGTGACTGGCACCTGGATAACAGCTTCCCAGGCAACAGATCCAAATTATTGGGCAAAGCATTTGCGATCCTGTGTGCGCTTTTCACAAGGACTGCAACAGTTGTTGAAAGAACCCGAGCAAATCCTGCTAGAGGTTGGTCCTGGAAGGACGTTAAGTACATTAGCCACACAGCATTTAGATAAGACAGCAAAGCAAGTTGTGCTAACTTCGTTACGTCATCCGCAAGACCGTCAATCAGATGTAGAGTTTTTGCTCACTACATTAGGCAAGCTTTGGCTTTTTGGCGTAAAGGTAAATTGGTCTGGATTTTATAGCCACCAAAAACGTCTTCGCGTTCCCTTACCTACATATCCCTTTGAGCAGCAGCGTTATTGGATTGAACCTCAAAAACAGTTAGATCGTAATCGTGAATCTCAGGTATCACTGGGCAAAAAACCAGATGTCGCTGACTGGTTTTACTTACCTTGTTGGAAAGCATCTATACCACCAGTGTCTCTTACAGATGAAGAGTTAGTGGAAAGTAAATCATCGTGGCTGGTGTTTGTTGATGATTGCGGTTTGGGTTCCCAAATTGTAGAACGATTGGAACGGGACGATCATGATGTTATTATTGTTAAAGTTGGAGCATTTACTCAGCAGAGCGATCGCGCATATACTCTGAACCCTCAACAACCTGATGACTACCATACTTTAGTCAAAGAAATTTTAGCGCAAAGAAAGTTCCCAAACACAATTGTCCATTTGTGGAGTGTCACAAAGAACAGTCAAACAGTATCAAAGCTTGAAGAGGTTGACAAAGCTCAAGATTTAGGGCTGCACAGTCTTATCTTTCTAGCGCAGGCACTTGGGAAACATAATGTTATGGGTGAGATTCAACTGACTGTTATTTCAAATAATGTGCAGCCAGTAACTACAGAAGAAGAACTGTGTCCACAGAAAGCGACCATGTTGGGAGCAATTAAGATCATTCCCCAAGAATACTCCTCAATTAGCTGTCGTAGCATTGATGTTGTCCTTCCCAAATCAGGAACTAGAAGTGAAGGCAAGCTTATAGACCAACTACTCAACGAACTACAAGCAAAATCCTCCGACCTGTTTATTGCCTACCGTGGTCTTCACCGTTGGGTACAAACCTTTGAACCAGTCCAATTGAATAAGCGCAGTGAAACAAATCTCAGGTTAAGGAAAGAAGGAGTCTACTTGATTACAGGTGGTCTTGGAGGCGTTGGATTTACGCTAGCGGAACATCTGGCGAAGACTGTAAAAGCCAAATTAATTCTGTTAGGTCGTTCAGCTTTTCCGGCACCAGATGAGTGGGTTGAATGGCTTGCTAATTACGGTGAAGACAATGATATCAGCCGCAAGATTCAGAAAATTCAAAAACTTGAACAGTTTGGGGCGGAGGTTTTGGTTGTCAGCGCCGATGTAGCTAATGAAGAACAAATGCAAGCAGCGATCGCCAAGGCTCAACAGCGGTTTGGTTCAATAAATGGTGTTATCCATACTGCTGCGGTTGTTGATTATGGAGGTGTTATTCAAAGAAGAACAAAAGAAATGACAGAGAGTGTTCTAGCACCAAAAGTGAGGGGTACATTAGTACTCGGTAAGCTATTAGAACACGTTGAACTAGATTTTTTGATTCTTTGTTCATCTGTGGGTGTTGTACTGTATAAAACAAAATTTGGTGAGGTTAGCTATGTTGCTGCCAACGAATTCCTTGACGTTTTCTCTTATTACAACACTTGTAAAAATGGAACTTTCACAGTTAGTGTTAATTGGGATGATTGGCAAGAAGTTGGAATGTCAGTAGAGGCAGTCAAAAACGCTGTCAAAAGAAACTACAACATTATTGAAGAAAAATACCTCCAGAATGCACTACTTCCTTCAGAGGGTGTTGATGTTTTTATGCGTATTCTAGACAGTTCATTCCCCCGAATTACAGTATCAACTGAAGATTTAATGACTAGGATTGAGCTAAATAATCCCTTGTCAAAAATTGCTTTTGAAAGCTTAGGAAAAGTTACCATATCCCAAAGCATACACCCACGACCTGAACTTAGTAATGCTTATGTTGCTCCTCAGAATGAACTTGAGCAAACTATTGGCGAAATCTGGCAACAATCACTGGGTATTGAGAAAGTGGGTATCTACGATAACTTTTTGGAACTAGGGGGACATTCATTACTAGCCACTCAAGTTATTTCTCGGATTCGTGAAGCCGTTCAAGTGGAACTTTCCTTGAACAACCTGTTTGCAGAACCTACAGTAGCTGGCATATCTGCTTTAGTAGATAAAATTCTTTTAACAACCCAAAAACGACAGATAACGACTAGTGATTTTGTGGGTGAGCGAGAGGAGATAGAGCTATGAAAATGCCGTTTTTTGGGAAAAGAAAAATTGTAGCGGACATGGCAGACCCATATTTTTTAAATACTTTTTGAACAAGTAATTTTTAGAAACTAAAATTATGAAACCCATAGAAGAGTTTTTGTTGTATTTAGATGACTTAGATATTAAACTTTGGATTGATGAAGTTAACGGATCTCCTGCACGAGATGTTCGCCTGCTCTGTAATGCCCCTAAAGGAACACTAATACCAGACATACGTGCTGAGTTAGCTGAACGTAAAGATGAAATTATCGCGTTTCTGCAAAAAACCAGTCTCGCCTCAACTTTCACTCTTGAACTTATTCAACCCATTTCAAGGAACGGAACTATCCCTTTGTCGTTGAATCAGCAAAGATTGTGGTTTATACACCAAATTGATGGAGAAAGTACTACCTATAACGAGTTTTTTACCGTCAGCATTAAGGGTTTGCTTCAGATTAGTCATTTGGAGCAGAGTTTGCAAGAAATTATACAGCGACACGAAATTCTACGCACCACTTTTCCCCATCAGGATGGGTATCCAATCCAGGCGATCGCCCCGACTCTGACAATAACTCTACCAGTGATGGACTTGCAGGCATTGCCAAAAGTTGAGCAGTCTACTCTCATACAACAGTTATCTAAAGAAGTTCAACGACCCTTTGACCTAGTCAATGGTCCGTTGTTGCGAGTTACTTTGGTGCAACTAGAGAAAGAGTCTTATGTGTTGCTACTTTGTATGCACCACATTGTCTATGATGGTTGGTCAATGGGGGTATTCATTCAAGAACTATCTACTTTATATCAAGCTTTTTGTGCTGGAGTTCCATCCCCCTTACCAAAATTACCTATCCAGTATGCCGACTTTGCAGTTTGGCAGAGACAATGGTTGAGTAAAGAAATCCTAAAAACTCAACTAAATTACTGGCAGCAGCAATTGCATGGCGCTCCATCCCGATTACAATTACCTACTGACCGGACTCGTCCAAGTGTGCAAACTTATCAGGGTAGGACTGAAAGTTTTACGTTAAATAGGGATTTAACTCAGAAATTGCAAACCCTATCTCAACAGTCGGGTACTACCTTATTTATGACCCTACTGGCAGCGTTTTCCACTTTACTATATCGTTACAGTGGTCAATCAGATATTTTAATTGGTTCACCCATTGCCAATCGTAACCGCAGTGAAATTGAGTCACTGATTGGCTTTTTTGTGAATACCTTGGTGTTGAGAACCCGTTTTGAAGATAATCCCAGTTTTGAGAAGTTGCTTACACAAGTTCGGCAAACTACACTCAAAGCTTATGAACATCAGGATGTGCCTTTTGAACAGGTAGTTGAGGCATTGCAACCACAACGTTCTTTGAGTCATTCCCCCCTGTTTCAGGTGATGTTTGTATTGCAAAATACACCAATGAGTGAATTAGAATTACCTGGTTGTACCTGGTATGAGTTAAATCAAGAAAGCACGATTGCTAGGTTTGATTTGACACTTTCAATCACCGAAACTGACCGGGGATTGGTGGGCGAATGGGAGTATAATACTGACTTGTTTGATGGGTCAACCATTGAGCGGATGGCTGCTCATTTCCAGAACTTGTGTAGCGCAATTGTGGAAAATCCAGTAGCAACTGTGGGTGAATTACCCTTACTCAGTGAAGCAGAACGCCATCAGTTGTTGGTGGAGTGGAATGATACTGCGTCAGTATATCCCACTGATAAATGTATTCATCAGTTATTTGAGGAGCAGGTAGAGAGAACACCCCTAGCGGTGGCAGTGGTATTTGAGAATCAGCAGTTGACCTACCAGCAATTAAATCAAAGAGCCAACCAACTAGCACATCACCTGCAAACCCTCGGTGTCGGACCAGAAGTATTGGTGGGCATTTGTGTAGAACGTTCAATTGAGATGGTGGTGGGACTGTTGGGGATACTTAAGGCTGGTGGTGCTTATGTACCCCTTGACCCCAATTATCCCCAAGAACGGTTGAGTTATATGTTGGCAGATTCACAATTACCAATACTACTAACTCAACAGCACTTACTCAAACAACTTCCAGAACACCAGACACAAATAATTTCTTTGGATGAAGATTGGCAAAACTTTGCTGATTATTCTCAGGATAACCCTTGTACGCAAGTCAAATCAGACAATTTAGCTTATATAATTTATACTTCTGGTTCTACTGGAAAACCCAAGGGAACAATGATTCTCCATAGTGGTATGGTGAATTATTTAAGCTGGTGTACAAAAGCTTATAATGTTGCTGATGGAGAAGGTTCTACTGTCAATTCTTCTATTAGCTTCGATGCCACTATTACCAGTTTATTTTCTCCTTTATTGGTAGGACTAATAGTAGTTCTTTTACCAGAGAAAGGAGAAATTGAAGCACTTAAAGCAGCATTGTGTTCTGGTACTAAGTTTAGCCTTGTAAAGATTACTCCGGCTCATTTAAAAATACTCAGCCATTTATTTGCCTCAGAACAAGTAAACATTCAAACTCAAGCATTTATTATTGGTGGGGAAGCCTTATCAGAAAAAGTTACTTCTTTCTGGCAAAAACACGCACCAGCAACTAGATTGATTAACGAATATGGCCCTACAGAAACTGTAGTCGGATGCTGTATTTACGAAGTTGGAAAACAAAGCTTAAGAGGAGGTGATATTCCCATCGGTCGCCCCATAAGTAACACCCAAATCTACATCTTAGACTCACACCTCCAACCAGTACCCATAGGCGTAGCTGGAGAATTGTACATTGGAGGTGATGGTTTAGCCAGAGGTTACCTCAACCGCCCAGAACTAACCCAAGAAAAATTTATCCCAAATCCCTTTAATGATTCAAAATTCAAAAGCGATGCCCTGAGCTTGTCGAAGGGTCAAAATTCCAAATTGTATAAAACAGGGGATTTGGCTCGATATTTGCCTGATGCGAAGATTGAATTTCTTGGTCGCATAGACCAGCAAGTGAAGGTGCGGGGTTTCCGCATTGAATTGGGAGAAATTGAAGCAGTCCTCAACACCCATCCCCAAATCCAACAAGCTGTAGTTATTGCAACAGAAGATATTCCTGATAAAAACGGCTTAGTTGCCTATTTTGTCAGCTCTGATGAATCACTTACCACCAATCAAATACGTGAATTCCTCAAACAGAAGCTACCAGAATACATGGTGCCAAATGCCTTTGTCACCTTAGACACCCTACCGTTAACACCCAATGGCAAAATAGACCGCAAAGCACTACCAGCACCTGATGGGGAAATTACACGGTCAACTGAAGCTTATGTAAAACCGCAAACTGAGCTAGAACGAATGATTGCAACTGTTTGGCAAAACGTGCTTCAAGTAGAGGAGGTGGGTCTATATGACAATTTCTTTGATCTCGGCGGTCACTCATTACTTCTTATTAAGGTTCATAGTCAGTTGCGGGAAATTTTTAATCAAGATGTATCAATACTTGAAATGTTTAAATACCCAACCGTAAGCTCTTTCGCTCAATATTTGAATCAGGAAAAGAGTAACCACTTGTCTTCTTTTGACAAAAGCAACAATCAGCTTGAAGACATGAAAGAAGGGAGAAACCGTCTAAAACAAAGGTTGGTGCGTTCATCAGTAGTCAATCAAGAAAAATAAGAAAGATGCAATATGAATAACTTTACAACATCTGGTTATAATACTGGTTTAGAAGTAGCTATTGTTGGCATGGCTGGTCGTTTTCCAGGAGCTAAAAATATTGATGAGTTTTGGTACAATCTACTCGATGGTGTCGAGTCTTTATCAGTTTTCTCAGACGAGGAATTATTATCTTCTGGTATAGATCCTGCTGTACTGAGTCATCCTCAGTACGTCAAAGCAGGCCCTATGTTGGATGATGTAGAGATGTTTGACGCTTCATTCTTCGGCTACACGCCCAGAGAAGCTCAAATTACAGATCCTCAACACCGCTTATTCTTAGAGTGTGCTCAAGAGGCTCTTGATAACGCTGGCTACAACCCCCAAATATATAAAAGTCCAATTGGTGTCTACGCTGGTGCAAGCACGAACATTTACTTACTCAAAAACCTTGCTTCCAACCTTGAGTTGAGCGAATTGCTGGGAACTTTCCAAACGATGATTTCCAATGAGAACGACCACCTTAGCACCCTCGTATCTTATAAATTAAATCTTACCGGACCAAGTGTCACAGTCCAAACTGCCTGCTCTACATCATTAGTTGCTGTGCATTTAGCTTGTCAAAGCTTGTTGAGTGGGGACTGCGAGATCGCTTTGGCTGGTGGAGTTGCACTACAATTGCCACAAAAGACTGGCTATCTATATCAAGAGGGCGGGATTTTATCTCCCGATGGGCATTGTCGCGCCTTTGATGCTAAGGCACAGGGAACGGTTGGTGGTTCAGGTGTAGGCATTGTTGTACTCAAGCGATTATCTCTTGCTCTGGCGGATAGGGATCACATTTATGCAGTCATTAAAGGGTCAGCTATTAATAACGATGGTTCGTTAAAAGTTGGTTATACTGCTCCCAGTGTTGAAGGTCAAGCAAAGGTCATTCGATCTGCTCAAGTTACAGCTGAGATTGAAGCCGAAACACTGACCTATGTTGAGGCACATGGGACTGGAACAGTTCTAGGCGATCCCATTGAAATTGAAGCTCTAACTCAGGCTTTCCGTGCTAGTACTGAGAAGAAGGCTTTCTGCGCTATTGGTTCGGTGAAAACAAATATCGGACATCTAGATACAGTGGCTGGTGTTACAGGCTTAATCAAGACTGTCATGGCACTGAAACACAAGTTGCTGCCACCTAGTTTACACTTTGATGTACCCAATCCCAAAATTGATTTTGCTAACAGCCCCTTTTATGTAAATACTAAGGTTTCCGAATGGAAGTCCAAGCCATTTCCCCGTCGGGCTGGGGTCAGCTCCTTTGGTATTGGTGGTACTAATGCCCATGTTGTTCTCGAAGAAGCTTCTACTGTCCAGATGGGAGATATCAGGTCTTTCCATTCTAGACCCTGGCAATTGCTGCTTCTATCTGCTAAAACTAGCTCTGCACTTGATACCGCTACCAAAAATTTACTTGACCACTTAAAGCAACATCCAGATTTAAACCTTGTTGATGTGGCTTACACCCTTGGAGTTGGTCGTAGGGACTTCAACTACCGACGGATGCTTGTTTGCCATGATTTTGAAGATGCTGTAAATACATTGGAGGCGCTACCTGATAAACGAGTTTTAACAAATTTCCAAGAAACAAGGCAACGACCTATCACATTCATGTTTCCGGGGCAGGGAGCGCAGTATACAAATATGGCATCGGAACTTTACCAGGTTGAGCCGACGTTTCGCTCATTTGTTGACCAGTGCTGTGAACTTCTCAAACCGCACTTAGGGTTAGACCTACGCCATCTATTATATCCAATATCTGAACAGGTAGAACTTTCAACCCAGCAACTTAATCAAACAGCTATTACACAGTCGGCGCTGTTTGTTATTGAGTACTCTTTAGCGAGGTTGTGGATAGAGTGGGGAGTGCGTCCTGTGGCGATGATTGGTCACAGCATCGGTGAATATGTAGCTGCGTGTTTAGCTGGGGTTTTCTCCCTAGAAGATGCCTTGATGCTAGTGGCGGCACGAGGGCAATTAATGCAGAAACTGCCACCTGGAGCAATGCTCGCCGTTCCACTGTCTGTAGAACAAGTGCAACCAATATTGAGCGAGAAACTGTCCTTAGCGGCAATTAACGAACCATCCTTATGCGTGATCTCAGGTTCCATACAAGCTGTGGCTCAACTAGAAAGTTATCTGATTGAAAAAGGTATAAGTAGTCACCGTTTGCATACTTCCCATGCTTTTCATTCAGAAATGATGGACTCCATCTTAGAGCCATTCACTCTTATGGTAAAAAAAGTTGACCTGAAACTACCAGAAATTCCTTATGTATCTAACGTTACTGGTAACTGGATAACAGCAGCCCAAGCTACAGACCCAAGTTACTGGGCTACACATCTACGCTCTTCTGTGCGCTTTACAGATGGTATGCAGCTATTGCTGCAAGAACCGGAGCGTATTCTGTTGGAGGTCGGTCCTGGGCGAACGTTAAGCACGTTAGCGAAACAGCATCCCCAGAAGGCTATAGGGCAGGTTGTACTAAATTCACTACAGCATCCGAAAGAGCGGCAGTCAGATGTAGAATTCTTGCTCACTACCTTGGGTCAGATCTGGCTAGCTGGCATACAGGTTGATTGGGCAGGTTTTTATCGACATGACCAACATTATCGCATACCCTTACCAACATATCCGTTTGAGCGTCAGCGCTACTGGATTGAACCCCGAAAACAAGCAGATGCTGTTAACACCAGTGTAGAAATGTTGTCTTCAACATCTCAATCACACAAAAAGCCAAACATTGCTGACTGGTTTTACATTCCTTCCTGGAAACGCTCTCCACTCAGCGCCCGTAAACGAGATGAGATGCCAGTTCAGTCAAATACACTTGTGTTTATGGATGAGTGTGGCTTAGGTTCTCAACTGGTGAAAAAACTCGAACTTGAGGGACAGGATGTGATTACGGTGAAGGTGGGGTCGGAGTTTACAAAGCTGAGTGAGTGTGTATATACCTTAAATCCCGGACAAGGTAATGATTACAATACACTGCTTAATGAACTACACACATTGGGCAAAACTCCACAAACAATTGTTCATTTATGGAATGTCACGCCGAACAGTGAAGCAAAATTAGGACTTGAATCGATTGACAAAGCTCAAGATTTAGGATTTAATAGTCTACTGTTTCTAGCACAAGCCCTTGGGAAACAAACTATTAATGATCAGCTGCATATCGCGGTTGTTTCCAACAATATGCAGGAAGTCACAGGCGTTGAGGTGCTATGCCCAGAAAAAGCAACTACACTTGGACCGATTAAGGTCATAGCCCAAGAATATCCAAACATCAGCTGTTGCAGTATTGATGTTGTGATTCCTCTAAAAGCAAGTTTGCATGAGGAAGAACTCACCTTGCAGTTGCTGGCAGAACTGACAACTCAATCTTGCGATCGCTTTATTGCTTATCGTGGTGTTCATCGTTGGGTACAAACTTTTGAACCAGTTCAGTTGGATAAGTCCAAGGAAGCGACACCACGGTTAAGGAAAGGAGGAGTCTATCTGATTACGGGTGGACTTGGAGGTATTGGACTTGTGCTGGCGGAATATTTGGCGAAAACTGCACAAGCCAAACTCATCCTAATCGGACGTTCAGCTTTGCCCCTAAAAGAGGAGTGGCAACAATGGCTTGCTAGTCATGCAGCTCTTGATAGCGTTAGTTTAAAAATCCGGAAAGTTCAAGAACTGGAAGAACTAGGTGCTGAGGTTTTGGCGATCGCAGCAGATGTCAGCAATCAGCAACAAATGCAAGAAGCTATTACTAGGGCAAAGAACCAATTTGGTCAGATTAATGGAGTGATCCATGCCGCAGGAGTTCCAGGAGGCGGCGTGATTCAAGGCAAAACTCTAGATGGTGTAGAGAAAATTCTAGCACCCAAAGTGAAAGGCACACTAGTTCTCGATTCTATCTTTAAGGATGTTCCGCTAGATTTCTTTGTTCTGACATCATCAATTACTTCAATCATAGGAGGATTTGGGCAGGTAGACTATACTAGTGCAAATGCCTTTCTTGATGCCTTTACTCACTACAAGAATTCCAAATGTGGCACTTTCACCGTATGTACTAACTGGGATACTTGGCAAGAAGTGGGCATGGCAGTAAACGTAACGCTACCCGACGTACTCCAAAAATTGCGTAATGAGATACTTAAACTAGCGATCTTGCCCAGTGAGGGCGTAGATGCCTTTAGCCGCATTTTGGGAAGTAAATTGTCCCAAGTTGTGATATGTCCTAGAGATTTACATATTCGGGAAGAGTGGGAAAATGCTCCAAAAGATTTCTTGGAACCGCAAGAGTTCACAATCTCATCAAAACTAACACATCCAAGACCTGAACTCAGTAATCCTTATGTTGCTCCTGGTAATGAACTCGAGCAAACTATTGCCAACATCTGGCAACAGTTATTGGGAATTGAGCAAGTGGGCATTCACGACAACTTCTTTACCTTGGGAGGACATTCCTTGCTAGCCACTCAACTCATTTATAGGATGCAGAAAACCTTCCAAGTTAAGTTACCCTTGAGCAGCTTCTTTGAAGCGACTACTATTGCAAAGTTAGCCGAACTGATTGAAGAGATGATAATCGAGAAAATTGAAGAATTACCTGAAGAAGAAGTTCGACTTCTTTAAGACTTATTTCATCATCTTTAGCTTGTATTTATAACAGCCAAGTTTTGAGGAGAGGTTGTTAAAAAGCTATAATCTCAAACTGTTTTTCTCTAATTATCTTTCTAAGAAGAGGTGAAATGTGTCTAAACAAGATAATCTTTCCAGACGGCGAGCTAATCTTTCACCAGCAAAGCAAGGGCTTCTGGAAAAGTGGACACGAGGTGAACATAAAACCAAATTGAGTGTTATCGAGCAGCGCAAAGAGCAGGCTCCTCCTCCACTAACTTTTGCCCAACAGCGGCTGTGGTTTCTTAACCAGTTAGATCCCAATAGCATTAGCTATAACATCCCTGTCGCCATTCGCCTTAAAGGGAGGCTTAACCAGGCAGCGTTGGAGCAAAGCTTCAACAAAATTGTGCTGCGTCATGAAGTCTTGCGGACAACCTTTGCCGTTATAGATAGCCAACCCGTTCAAGTCATTCACCCTGCCTCCACCTCCATCATATCAGTAGTAGATCTCCGGAATCTGCCTGATATTAAGCGTGAAACTGAGGTAAAGCAGCTGATTATTGAGGCAGCCCAATGTCCTTTTGACTTGGGCGTTGCTCCATTGCTACGTACAACTTTACTGTGGCTGGATGAGGAGGAATACATCCTGCTAGTAGTGATGCATCACATTGTTACTGATGAATGGTCAATGGGGGTATTCATCGAAGAACTATCTACTTTATATCAAGCTTTTTGTGCTGGAGTTCCATCACCCTTACCAGAATTACCTATCCAGTATGCAGACTTCGCAGTTTGGCAAAGACAATGGTTGAGTGAGTCCGTCCTAGAAACTCAACTCAATTACTGGCTTGCTCAATTAGATGGTGCGCCAGAATTGTTACAATTGCCCACTGACCGCCCTCGTCCTAGTGTGCAGACTTACCAGGGTACAACTCAAAGTTTGACTTTAAATACTGATTTAACCCAGAAGTTGCAAACCCTATCTCAAGAGTCGGGTACAACCTTATTTATGACCCTACTGGCGGCGTTTGCCACTTTACTATATCGTTACAGTGGTCAATCAGATATTTTAATTGGTTCACCCATTGCCAATCGCAACCCCAGTGAAATAGAGTCACTGATTGGCTTTTTTGTGAATACCTTGGTATTGAGAACCCGTTTTGAAGATAACCCTAGTTTTGAGAAGTTGCTTACACAAGTTCGGCAAACTACACTCAAAGCTTATGAATATCAGGATGTGCCTTTTGAACAGGTAGTTGAGGCATTGCAACCACAACGTTCTTTGAGTCATTCCCCCCTGTTTCAGGTGATGTTTGTGTTGCAAAATGCACCTAAGGGTGAACTAGAATTACCTGGTGTTACCTGGTGTGAGTTAAATCAGCAAAGCACAACTGCTATGTTTGATTTAACAGTGTCAATCACCGAAACTGACCACGGATTGGTGAGTAAATGGGAGTACAATACTGACTTGTTTGATGGGTCAACCATTGAGCGGATGGCTGCTCATTTCCAGAACTTGTGTAGCGCGATTGTGGAAAATCCAGTAGCAACTGTGGGTGAATTACCCTTACTCAGTGAAGCAGAACGCCATCAGTTGTTGTCGTTTAATGATACAGCGTCAGTATATCCCACTGATAAATGTATTCATCAGTTGTTTGAGGAGCAGGTAGAGAGAACACCCCGAGCTGTAGCGGTGGTATTTGAGAATCAGCAGTTGACCTACCAGGAATTAAATCAAAGAGCCAACCAACTAGCACATCACCTGCAAACCCTCGGTGTCGGACCAGAAGTATTGGTAGGCATTTGTGTAGAACGTTCGATTGAAATGCTGGTGGGACTGTTGGGGATACTTAAGGCTGGTGGTGCTTATGTACCCCTTGACCCCAATTATCCCCAAGAACGGTTGAGTTATATGTTGGCAGATTCGGGTATTGAGGTGTTGCTTACTCACAGGTCTTTACTTGAATCTTTGCCATCACATACTGCACGAGTGGTTTGTTTGGATAGCGATTGGGGGGCAATAGAGCAACACCAGAAGGATAATCTTGATTTTGGGGTATGTTCGGATAATTTGGCTTATACGATCTACACTTCTGGTTCTACTGGACTACCGAAGGGGGTTCAAATTTGCCACCACAGTGTGGTCAACTTCTTAAATTCTATGAGTCATTTTCCGAGATTAACTCAGGAAGATACTTTCAGTGCAGTTACCACCATTTCCTTTGATATTGCAGCTCTTGAACTTTATCTGCCATTAATGGTAGGCGCAAAAGTTATCGTGGTTCCCCGTGAAATAGCTACTAATGGGGATTTGCTGTTTTCTGAATTATTCGAGTCGAAGACAACCGCTATGCAAGCTACACCAGCTACTTGGCAAATGCTATTAGCTGGTGGTTGGTCTTCTGATTATCCCTTGAAAGTATTTTGCGGTGGTGAAGCATTAGCAGCTCAACTAGCCGATCAAATTCTAGAAACTGGTAGCGAATTGTGGAATTTGTATGGCCCAACAGAAGCAACTATCTGGTCTACAATTTACCAAGTAGGAGCAAACAAAATAGTAGCAAGAAAGGAAGATGCTCCTTCTTCCATTGGTCGCCCCATAAGTAACACCCAAATCTACATCTTAGACTCACACCTCCAACCAGTACCCATAGGCGTAGCTGGAGAATTGTACATTGGAGGTGATGGTTTAGCCAGAGGTTACCTCAACCGCCCAGAACTAACCCAAGAAAAATTTATCCCAAATCCCTTCTCTGATTCTAAATCACAACGCCTTTACAAAACAGGCGACCTCGCCCGCTACAGTAGTGACGGTAATATTACCTTCATTGGTCGCATTGACCAGCAAGTGAAAGTGCGGGGCTTCCGTATAGAGTTGGGAGAAATCGAAGCAGTCCTCAACACCCATCCGCAAATCGAACAAGCTGTAGTTATTGCAAAAGAAGATATTCCTGGTAACAAACGCTTAGTTGCCTACGTAGTTTATTGCAATGAATCAATCACTACTAACAACCTACATGAATTCCTCAGACAGAAGCTACCAGAATACATGTTGCCAAATGCCTTTGTTACTTTAGACACCCTACCGTTAACACCCAATGGCAAAGTAGATCGCAAAGCACTACCAGCACCTGAAACTCTAAGAGATGATTTATCAGGGAGTTTTGTTGCACCTCAAACTCCAGTAGAAAAAATCCTAACCGAAATCTGGACTCAAGTTCTCCGCATCGAACAGGTAGGTATTCATGATAACTTCTTTGAGTTGGGTGGAGATTCAATTACCAGCATTCAGATTGTAGCCAGAGCCAAACAGATGGGTTTGGAACTCACTCCCAGGCAGATGTTTGCTCACCAAACAATTGCTAAATTGGCCGAGGTGACTACAACAACCCAAAATATTCACTTGGCGACTGGGGAGATACCGCTTACCCCCACCCAGCAATGTTTCTTCCAGCAAAATTTACCCAACCCAGCACGCTGCGCTCGGACAATTTTACTGGAAGTGCAACAAGCAATTGCACCCGAGCTTGTAGCGCAAGCCGTGCAGCAGTTACTGTTGCAGCATGATGCACTCCGCTTGCGTTTTAGAAACGAGGAATCTGGATGGCGGCAATTGCTAGCCTCTAGCGACGATGTTTTACCAATTACAAAACTAGATTTTTCCACGCTGGCAGAAGTAGAGCAAGAATCGGCACAAAAAGAAGCACTCGCCCAGTTACAAGCAAGTCTAAATTTATCAGATAAACCACTAATACAGTTTGCTCTTTGCGATCTAGGTAAGCAAAAGCCTCAGCGTATATTCATAGTCATTCACTCTTTAATTGTCGATCCTGCTGCTTGGCAGATTTTGCTAGAAGATTTCCAGACAGCTTGCAACCAAGTTATACTTGGAAAAACGATACAGTTGCCACCAAAGACAAGCTCATGGCAACACTGGGCTAATCGCGTCCATCAGTACGCTCGATCGTCAACTATCCAGCAAGAACTAGACTACTGGTTGGCAGAGTCTCGCAGGCAGGTACAGCCTTTACCAGTGGACTTTTATGAGGGTAAAATACAAGTAACAAATATTACTACAAGCTCAGTTGCCCTAAGTGCGGCACAGACGCAAGCCCTTTTACAGGAAGTACCTAAGGCTTATCAAACCCAAACTGATGATGTATTGCTGACAGCACTAGTGCAGGCATTTGAGCAGTGGACGGGAGAAAGCAAACTGCTGGTAGATTTGCAATGTCAAGGGTCAGAAAAAATCTTTGATGATATAAATGTATCGCGTACTGTCGGCTGTTTTACTAGTACCTTCCCAGCGCTATTAGATGCAACAGAGGCTAGCAATTCTGGAGAGACATTAAAGGCAATTAAAGAGCAGTTACGTTTGATACCAAATAAAGGTATTGGCTATAGTGTATTACGCTATCTCTGCGGTGACAGCACCGCCATAGAAATGCAAGCTCTACCGTCAGCAGAGGTGAGATTTTATCACCAAGAGCGATTTGATCGAGTTCTTCCTCAATTATCTCTGTTCACAGGGGTAAAACAATCTACTGATTTGAACCCAAGTATAGAAGAAAAGCATAACTATTTACTAGATATTAGTTGGTCGATTGTTGATAACCAGTTGCAACTGAATTGGGCATATAGCAAAGATATTTATCGCCAAAGCACGATAGAGAGATTGATTGAGACTTTCATGGAGGCATTGCGATCGCTCATCAGCCATTGTCAATCGAGTGAAACACAATATACACCTTCTGACTTTCCGCAAGCGAATTTGAGCCAAAAAGACTTAGATCGATTCCTAGCAACAATCAACCGCAAGAACACAAACGCGAGTAATTAAAATGAAAACAGAAAACATCGAAGATATCTACGAACTGACACCCATACAAAAGGGTCTGCTGTTCCAAAGTTTGTACGAGCCGGAATTAGGAGTGTATTTTTTCCAGTTTCGCTTTGCTATACGTGGCAATTTGAATGTTGTGGCTTTTGATCGCGCCTGGCAGCAAGTAGCAGCAAGGCATATGGCCTTACGTACAGGCTTTTACTGGGAAAATCTTGATAAACCGCTACAAATTGTCTACCGACAAATCAAAGTCCCGCTAAAAGAGCTTGATTTGCGAGGAATAGATTCAATAGAACAGCAAAAGCGCTTGCAGTCTTTTTTGGAAAGCGATCGCCAAAAGGGCTTCGATTTGTCCCAAGAATGCCTGATGCGCCTAACTTTAATTCGTTTAACCGATGACTCTTACCAATTTGTCTGGAGTTTCCACTTTATTATCATTGACGGCTGGTCAATACCCTTAATCTTCAAGGACTTAATTGAATTTTATAAAGCACAGTGCCAAGGTGAAGATTCACCTATAGAACCAGGTGTTCCCTACCGATACTACATTGACTGGTTGCAACAGCAAGACATATCTATAACCGAGAGGTTTTGGCAAGAAGCACTCAGCGGCATACAAGCGCCCACTCCTCTGACTAACCTAGATACGGATCGTCAGTCGAGTTTAGAAGAAAGATTTGACGAGCAAAACCTTTATTTATCAGCAGCAACTACAGCAGCATTACAATCATTGGCAAGACAGCATCAACTCACTCCAGGTACCTTATTCCAAGGAATTTGGGCTTTACTTCTAAGTCGTTACAGTTGTCATCGCACTGTAGTTTATGGCTGTACTGTTTCTGGTCGTCCAGCAGACCTAGAAGGGGTAGAGTCGATGGTAGGGACGTTAATCAACACCTTACCTGTAAAAGTAACAATTAATACTGAACAATCTTTACTGCAATGGCTCAAACAGCTTCAAGCTCAACTGTTGGAAATGCGTCAGTATGAGTACAGCCCATTAGTAGAAATTCAAGGCTGGAGTCAAGTACCAAGAAACTTACCCTTATTTGAGAGCATAGTAGTGTATGAAAAATTACCAATAGATCCGATTTTAGAGCAATGGCAGGGAGATTTAGAAGTTTCTTCAGGCACTAGTTATTACAAAACTAATTATCCCTTAACTATAGCCATCTATCCTGATTTGGAGTTTTGTATAGCTATCAATTATGATTTCCGCCGTTTTGATGCTGCCACAATTAGCAACATTCAGAAAGATTTTGAGATATTGCTTCAAGGTATGGTGAATCATCCTGATGTACTATTAAAAGACTTATTATTGCTTTTGGATCGAGAACAGCATATTTATTCTTTGCTGGAAAAAGAAGTAACATTTGATTTTGATTTTGACAAAACAGCAACAGTCTATTAAAGGACACTATTTATCGCTATTCTGGTTTATTCATCTACAGAAGAGGTATTTATGAGTTTCATGTCCATAAAACAAGAAAACGATCGTCTGAATATTTTTGAAGAAAAAGAATCTAACGTCAGAAGTTATTGTAGAAACTTTCCCGACATTTTTCATCGAGCTAAAGGTTCTATCATCTATTCTGAGTCTGGTAAAGAGTATATTGATTTTTTGGCTGGTGCCGGAGCTTTAAATTATGGTCATAACAATGACTATATAAAACAAAGAGTAATATCTTATTTAGATTCAGATGCGATCGCGCATGGTCTAGATATGTATACATCAGCCAAAAAAGAGTTTTTAGAAAAGTTTTTTAGTAGTGTATTAACCCCAAAAAACTTAGATTATAAAGTACAATTTTGCGGACCAACTGGTACAAATGGAGTTGAAGCAGCTTTAAAGTTAGCCCGCAAAATCAAAAAACGACCAGGGATTTTCTCTTTTATGGGGGGATATCATGGGATGACTTTGGGGAGCTTATCTGCTACTAGTAATATCAAGATGCGGTCTGGGGGTGTGACGACAAATAATGTTACATTCATGCCTTATCCATACGGATTTATGGAAAGCTTTGATACTATAGGCTTTATTGAATCTGTACTCAGTGATGTCAATTCAGGAATTGAAAAACCAGCCGCAATTCTTTTTGAAACAGTACAAGCTGAAGGGGGAATAGTTGTAGCACCTGTTGAGTGGATACAACAACTCAGAAATTTGTGCGATCGCCATGATATTTTACTAATTTGTGATGATATTCAAGTAGGCTGTGGTCGCACTGGCCCCTTCTTTTCATTTGAAAGAGCAAATATTGTTCCTGACATGGTAGTGCTATCAAAATCCATCAGTGGTTATGGATTCCCCATGTCATTATTATTAATTAAACCAGAGTTAGATATTTGGGAACCTGGAGAGCATACAGGTACTTTTCGCGGAAATCAACTAGCTTTCGTTGGTGGTGTAGCTGCCTTGGAATATCGAGAAAATTGCCATCTTGAAAATGAGGTCAAAGTTAAAGAGTTTTTCTTACAAAACTTTTTAGTTCAGGAAATAGTGCCAATTAATGAAAATATTAAAATCCGGGGAATAGGAATGATTTGGGGAATTGATTTAGTAAATTTTGGTGGTGCTAGTCTTGCTAAAAAAATAGCTGCCTGCTGTTTTGAATTAGGATTAATCGTAGAGCGAGTTGGCAGAAACGATACAGTTATAAAAATTTTACCCCCATTGACAATTGAACTATCAACATTACAAACCGGATGTTCAATTATTAAAGAGGCTTTTCTTGATTGTTTATTACATTTAAAATAAAATTTCATTTCTGATGACAACCAACTGATAAATATAAGCCTAGATATTGAACAAACAACCCATACAATACTTTTCAGGAGACATAATGATGCTTGCTAATGAAACTAGAATGAACCCAATATCTCAAAATTCTTTTCCGCAAAAAATATACTGGTTAAATAAATTATCCGGAGAGTTACCAGAGACAAATATCTTACTAGACTATATTAGACCCAACTCAGATAGTGGACACAATCAAACCATTACATTTGAGCTATCAAATGCTATATCACAAAAAATCATTAAATTCACTAAAAAATCTGAATTATCTATATATTTATTCCTGGTAGCAGTACTCAACATACTGTTATATAAATATATTGGCAACTCTGATATCATTATCGGCTCACCTACTTATTACTCTGAAACTAGTAAAGAATTAGTCAATAACTTTGTGCCATTACGGTTTCAGGTTAAAAATCAACTTACTTTCAAAGAATTTCTATTACAAGTTAAAAATACTACTATTGGTGCTTACAGCCATCAAAACTATCCCTTAGATAAATTAGTGCGCTTGTTAGAAATTCTACCAAGTCAAAATCGCTGTCCCATTTTTGACATCGTGGTTTTATTAGAAAATATTCATACTCAAGCAGCACTACCTCAACTGAAAAATGATATTACTTTTGCTTTTACAGTTGAACATAACCATCTTAGCGGCCAAATCATTTATAATGAATGTCTTTTTGATAAAGAAACTATCAAAAGAATAGTCAAACATTATGTAACTATAATCGAGTGTGTAATCAATAACTTAGACTTGCAAATTTCCGAGATTGATTTATTAACAGATGATGAGAAATATCAATTATTAACAGAATTTAACGATAATACTCAAGTTTATCCAGTTACACAGACGATTCATCAATTATTTGAGGAGCAGGTACAGCAAACACCAAATAAAATTGCTTTAGTCTATCGAGATACGGAAGTAACATATCATGAACTTAACGAAACAGCCAATAGATTAGCCTATCTGCTGCAAAAATTAGGAGTAAAACCAGGCGATTTTGTCGGAATTTTACATCAGCGTCATCCCAATTTTCTGATAGGAATGCTGGCTATCCTCAAGGTGGGTGGAGCTTATGTACCTATTGATAGCAGTTATCCGCAAGAGAGAATCAGGTATATGCTATCTAATAGTAAAGTGCAGGTTCTCTTGACAGAATCAGCCTTATTAGATCTATTAAATTATCAAACAAAGGATTATCATGATTTAAAATACTTAGTCTGTTTAGATATTGCAGATAACCATCAAGTCATTTCTACTTTAGCTGGAGTCAATATCTACGGAAAAAATGATTTTCAACAATTATCACCATTTAATTTAGCACTGATAAATCATCGCGGGATTGAACCAGCTTACATGATTTATACTTCTGGTTCTACCGGCTTACCAAAAGGAGTCATTATTAGACATGGAGGCGCAATTAATCATATTTATGCCCAATTTGATGCTTTAGAGTTAACTGAAGAACTAGCTTTTCTACAAAGCGCTCCCGCTTCATCAGATATTTCTGTTTGGCAATTTTTAGCGCCCCTACTTATTGGGGGAAAAACTGTTATTGTCGATACGGAAACTATTTTACAACCGTCACAATTATTTCAGATCGTTCAAGCACAAAAGCTTACTCTTATTGAACTCGTCCCGGTTGTACTCAAAGGATTACTTGACTATATTTCCAGTTTATCGACTCAGCAAAGATTATTACCGCATCTGCAATGGATGATGGTAACGGGAGAATCTGTGTCGGTAGAATTGGTCAATTATTGGTTGAGTATCTATCCAGAAATTGGGGTTGCCAATGCTTACGGGCCTACGGAAGCGGCTGATGATATTACTCAATTTATTATCAAAAAACCTTTACCAGAAAATCAACGAAGTGTTCCGCTCGGTAAACCATTAGCAAACTTAAATCTTTATATTCTTGATTCTGAGATGAAATTACTCCCAATTGGTGTTCCAGGAGAAATTTGTGTATCGGGATTTGGGGTTGGCAAAGGATATTGGAAAAATGAAGCAAGTACCAAGTCAAGTTTTATTTCCAACCCATTTTTAGATACTGCTAAACCCTTACCAAGCACTGAACAAGACTTCATCTACAAAACTGGAGATTTAGGCAGGTGGCTTGCTGATGGAACTATTGAATTTTTAGGACGGATAGACCACCAAGTTAAGATTCGTGGCTTCCGCATTGAGCTAGGAGAGATTGAGGCGCTACTGGCACAGCATCCAGCCGTACGGGAGATTGTGGTGATAGCTAGGGAAGATAGTCCTGGAAACAAGCGCTTAGTAGCTTACGTTGTCCCTCAAATAGAAATTGTAGAAGTCCAGCATAACCTGCGGTATTTTATGCAGGAGAAACTACCAGAACACATGATACCTTCAGCTTTTGTGCTATTGGAGGCATTGCCATTAACACCTAACGGTAAAGTAGACCGCCGCGCTTTACCAGCACCAGAACAAACACAGCAACCATTGCCAGAAATATTTATCCCACCGCGCACATTTGTTGAGGAAATGGTAGTTACTATCTGGTCTAAAGTCTTGGGTATCGAACATATCGGTATTAACGATAATTTCTTTGAACTGGGGGGACACTCGTTGCTGGCAACGATGGTGATTGCTCGCCTCAGAGAAGCATTTGGGATTGAACTACCTCTACGCTGTTTATTTGAAGCACCTACTGTAGCTAGTTTAAGCGATCGCATTGGGCGCATAGACCAAAAACTTCAGGCTCCTCCCATTCAACGGGTATCGCGGGAGCAACAACTGCCTCTGTCTTTCGCTCAACAGCGACTTTGGTTCCTCGACCAATTACAACCCGGTAATGCCTATAACATCCCGCTAGGAGTGCGTCTTTTCGGTGTACTCAATATAGTGGCGCTACAGCAAAGTTTTCAAGAAGTTATTAACCGTCACGAAGCCTTGCGAACAGTGTTTACCACGGTAGCAAATCAACCAATTCAAGTCATTATCCAGTCTGTTAGCTTCACTCTGTCAGTGGTAGATTTACAGCATCTAGCACCAACAGAACGGGAAGCCAAAGCTCTACAACTAGCCAAAGAGGAGGCACGAAAACCCTTTACGCTAGACCAATGGCCGTTGCTGCGGGTAACTTTATTACAGCTAGACGATACAGAATATTTACTACTACTGACAATACATCACATTGTGGCTGATGGCTGGTCAATGGGAATTTTGGTTCAGGAAGTAGCTACACTCTACGAAGCCTTCTGTGCTGGTAAACCCTCTCCACTTCCCCAGCTTCCTTTGCAATACGTTGATTATGCTGTTTGGCAGCGACAATGGTTACAAGGAGAAGTCCTAGAGACGAAGCTTTCTTACTGGAAGCAGCAATTGGGTCATAACTTGCCGACGCTACAACTACCAACTAAGCAAAATTCCACTTCCCACTTCCAGAGTGCAACCCACGACTTTC
This sequence comes from Nostoc sp., assembly GCF_036919575.1. Taxonomy (GTDB): domain Bacteria; phylum Cyanobacteriota; class Cyanobacteriia; order Cyanobacteriales; family Nostocaceae; genus Nostoc. Next base: position 64,298 of record NZ_JBALBY010000092.1, read on the forward strand.
AACTCTCTCCACAACTGTCCGCCGCACTCAATAAACTGAGCCGCCAAGAGTCTGTCACCCTATTTATGACAGTGCTAGCAGCTTTTCAGACACTGCTATATCGCTACACAAATCAGGACGATATGATTGTTGGCACCGATCTAGCTAATCGTACTCAGTCTGAGATTGAACAATTAATAGGTTTTTTTGTCAATCTCCTGGTTTTACGCACCGATATGAGTGGCAATCCCACTTTCTACGAATTGCTAGAGCGAGTCCGGGAGGTAACATTAAAAGCCTATGCTCATCAAGACTTACCTTTCGAGAAACTGGTCGCAGAACTGCGACCAGAACGAAGCCTGAGTCAAACACCATTATTTCAAGTTTTGTTCGTCATGCAAAATGCACCCATGCCGACCATAGAAGTGAGTGGGTTAACTCTCAGTCCGTGGGAAATTGAAAACGAAACAGCATTTGATTTAGCTGTGTTCGTTGCGGAAACAGAACATCAAATTGTGGGTAGTTGGAAATACAATGCTGACTTATTTGATGCTGCTACCATCACTAAAATGTCAAATCATTTTGAAACTTTATTAGCCAGTATTGTCAAGCAACCTGATGCTTCTTTGAATACATTAGAAATGCTGACTGAATCAGAAAAGCAGCAACAAGCTATGGAAGAAATTAAACGGGAAAAAAGCAATTTTAGCAAGTTTAAATCTATTAAACCTAAAGCGATACGTCTGTCAGAAGAGTTAATCGAGACAGAGTATTTGCAGCCAGGACAGACATTACCTTTAGTAATCAAACCTGTTGCTGACGATATCGACTTAGTAGATTGGGTAAAGAGCAGTCGCGCTCCGATCGAAAGTAAATTATTACAGCATGGTGCAATTTTATTTCGAGGTTTCAATCTCAAATCGGTTTCGGAATTTGAAAGAATAGCTAGTGCTATTTGTCCTCAATTATTTGCTAACTATGGAGATTTGCCCAAAGAAGGTATTAGCGATCGAGTTTATAGTTCTACTCCTTACCCTTGCGATCGAGCAATTCTTTTCCACAATGAAAGTTCTCACCTGCACCAGTGGCCGCTAAAAATCTGGTTCTTTTGCTTGCAACCAGCCCAACAAGGAGGGGAAACACCGATTGTTGACTGCCATAAAGTTTATCAACTTCTCGATCCAAAACTGCGAGAAAGATTCGAGCAAAAACAATTAATGTACGTCCGCAATTACATTGAAGGTTTAGATGTCAGTTGGCAAAATTTCTTTCACACTGATGATAAAACAGTTGTCGAAAAAGCTTGCCGTCAGTCTGGTATGGATTTTGAGTGGCTTCCTAATAATGGCTTGAGAACTCTTAAAGTGAGACCTGCAATATCTCAGCATCCCCAGACGGGAAAATCTCTATTTTTCAATCAAGTGCAACTGCACCACATTTCTTGTTTGGAATCAGATGTCAGGGCATCTCTCCTATCTACTCTGGGAGAAGAAAATTTACCGCGCAATGTCTATTACGGAGATGGTTCTCCTATCGAAGACTCAGTTATGGCAGAAATCGAGGCAGTTTATCAGCAAGCCAAAGTCAGCTTTCCCTGGCAACAAGGAGACATATTGATGTTGGACAATATGCTGACTGCCCACGGACGCAATCCTTATAAAGGTTCTCGAAAGATTGTCGTAGCAATGGGCGAAATGATTTCTAGCACAAATAGTTAAAGAATTGGAACGATCAATGCAAAATCAAACTCTTGAAGGCTTTCGCCTTTCTCCTCAGCAAAAACATCTTTGGTTATTACAACAAAACAGTGTGGCAGATCGCGCCCAGTGCGTCCTTCTGCTGCAAGGACAGCTTCAAATAGAAATTCTCCAAGAAGCGTTAGAGAAAATCGTCAATCGACATGAAATTCTTCGCACGGTGTTTCATCGGCGATCGGGACTAAAAATTCCTATTCAAGTCATAAGCGATCGCAGCAAACCATCGTGGCAAACTTTTAATCTCAGTGACATAGATGCAAGACAACAGCAAGCCAAAATTGAGGAATTATTTTTGGAGGAAAGAAATTTTCCATTTGACCTCGAACGAGGTTCTCTGCTGCGTATATCCTTACTGATTTTGTCAGAGGATCGGCATATGTTACTGATGACTCTGCCATCTCTATGTGCAGATAGTTGGACGCTAAAAAATCTGGTCAAAGAAATCGCTTATACCTACGGTCAATGTTTAAATGATCAGGAATTGTACGATGAACCAGTGCAATATCTCCAATTCTCTGAATGGCAAAATGAACTACTAGAAGATGAGGATGCAGAAGCTGGAAGGAACTACTGGCGACAGCAAAGCTTCAAGTCACCTCCATTGCTAATTCCTTTTGAGAAGCAATCTAGTGGCAAAAAATTTGAACCCAATGTTTTGTCTTTAAGAATTGAGCCAGCAGTAGTAGCAAAGCTTGAAAAGATAGCTAAATTGAATAACATAAGAGTTGCCGAATTCTTATTTGCTTGTTGGCAAACATTAATTTGGAGGTTAACAACACAGCCAAATATTGTCATCAATACTATTTTTAGTGGCAGGCAATATGAAGAACTGCATGAGACGCTAGGGCTGCTAGCAAAATGGTTGCCTGTCTCTTGTGATTTTAAAAATGATTTTAAATTCAGTGAAATTCTGACCAAGATTAGCGAGTCGTTGCACGATCGCCACCAATGGCAGAAATATTTTCTCTGGGAAGAGAATACAGAAACTACTAGCAAAGCTGTCAACTTCCCGATCGCTTTCGAGTTTCAAGAATGGTTGAATAAATATGATGCAGGTGGAGTTTCATTTTCAGTTGAGAAGCAGTATGTCTGCTTTGAGAGATTCAAAGTAAAGCTTACCTGTGTACATAGAGAAGAATCCCTAACGGCAGAATTTCATTACGATCCTGAAACAATTGACTTAGAAGGCATTCAGTACCTGGGAAAACAATTTAACACCTTAGTAGAAAGTGCAGTTAACAATCCACAAGCTGAAGTTAGTAAATTAGATATTTTGAGCGATCGCGATCGCCAAAAACTGCTATTTGATTTCAATCAAACCCGAATTGATTTTCCTTTAGACAAATGTATTCACCAACTTTTTGAAGAACAAGTAGAAAAAACACCTGACAGTATTGCAGTTATCTTTGAAAACCAGCAATTAACCTATGCTGAACTAAATGCTCGTGCTAATCAGCTTGCTCGTTATTTACAAAACTTGGGAGTTAAACCAGAAGTACTGGTAGGGATTTATTTGGAGCGATCATCTTTAATAATTATCGGTCTTCTCGGAATTCTGAAAGCTGGAGGAGCTTATCTTCCCTTAGATCCAACTTTACCAACTTTAGGTTTAGATGTTCGGTTGCAAGATGCTGGAGTTAAAATACTTCTGACGCAAAAGCAACTAGTAAAAAATCTTTCTGAGTCAGAAACAAAAGTAGTTTGCTTGGAAACGGACTGGGACATTATTGCTAATGAAGCTAGCAATAATCTAAATTGTCAGGTAACACCTGAAAATTTAGTCTATGTAATTTACACCTCTGGCTCTACAGGCAAGCCCAAAGGTGTAGCTATTGAGCATCGGCAACTTCTCAACTACCTGTATGGTATACAAAAAATCCTAAATCTGACCCCAGGTAATAGCTTTGCTCTTGTTTCTACTTTTGCTGCTGACTTAGGCAACACCGTTATCTTTCCTGCTCTTTGTACTGGCGGGTGTTTGCATGTAATATCTTTTGAGCGAGCTGCCAATTCACAAGCCTTAGCGGATTACTTTCAAGAGCATCCCATCGACTTTCTCAAGATTGTTCCAACTCAATTAAAAGCTCTGTTACTATTTGAATACCCAGCCAAAATTCTGCCTCGTCGGCAACTGATTCTTGGGGGAGAAGCAACAAGTTGGCAGGCGATCGAACAAATTCAGCAACTAGCTCCAGAATGTCAGATTATCAATCACTACGGCCCGACGGAAACTACGGTAGGGGTTCTTACTTACCAAGTAGAAAGAGTACCTAACACTCGACAATCTTCAACTGTTCCCATCGGTCGCCCCCTAGCCAACACTCAAATTTACATACTTGACTCCAAAAAACAGCCGACACCAATTAGTGTTCCTGGGGAGGTATACATTGGCGGTGCAGGACTAGCCAGAGGCTATCTCAACCGTCCCGAACTGACGGCAGAAAAATTTATCCTCAACCCCTTTAATAATGACCCCCAAGCCCGATTATACAAAACAGGGGACTTAGCTCGGTACTTAAGCGATGGCAACATTGAATTCCTCGGACGCATCGACCAACAAGTCAAAATTCGGGGGTTTCGGATCGAACCCGAAGAAATCGAAGCAGTTCTCAGTAGTTATCCCCACATTGAACAAGCCGTGGTTATAGCGACAGAGGATACTCCTAATAATCAACGGTTAGTAGCTTATGTAGTAAGTGATAATCAAGACATCAGCACTCATCAACTACGGGAATTTCTCCAACAGGAACTCCCCGCCTACATGGTTCCTGCGGCCTTTGTTATCCTTGAAACCTTGCCCTTAACTCCCAACGGCAAAATAGATAGACTTGCTCTACCCGCGCCAGAGAAGAACACCAGAACTAGAGAATATGTAGCCCCCCACACGCCAGACCAAGAAATCATCGCCCAAATTTTTGGTGAGGTGTTGGGGATGGAAACCGTCGGCATTCATGACAACTTCTTTGAGTTGGGGGGACATTCCCTCCTAGCCACCCAATTAATCTCCCGACTCAGACAGAGCTTTGAAGTAGAAATTCCCCTCAAAGCTGTCTTTGCAGCGCCCAGTGTCGCGCAACTCGACCAAACCATCGCTCAATTACGAACTCAGGGGCAGGGATTGAGTCTTCCACCGATTCAGCGGATTGCCCCAGACACAGAGAAAATCCCCCTCTCCTTTGCCCAAGAAAGACTGTGGTTCCTCAATCAACTCGAAGGAGCATCGGCAACTTATAATGTGCCTGCCGCCCTGCGCCTGAGTGGAGCATTAAATCTTAATGCCTTGCACCAAGCGCTAACCGAAATCATCCGTCGCCACGAGGCACTCCGTACCAGTTTTGCCAGCATCAATGGCACGCCGATGCAGGTGATTCACCCAGAAGCCAGCATGGATATAGAGGTCGTGAATTTACAACACTTAGAACAGAGCGAACGGGAACTAGTTTTAGAGCAACAATTACAACAAGCAGCGATTACTCCCTTTGATTTAGAGAGCGCTCCCTTAATCCGGTGCAGTTTATGGCAATTAGCAAACAGCGATTACGTATTCGGCATTAATATGCACCACATAGTCTCAGATGGGTGGTCGATTGGCGTGTTGATTCAAGAACTATCAGCGCTGTATAAAGCCTTTTGTGCTGGAGAATCATCCCCCCTACCAAATCTAGAGATTCAATATGCCGACTTTGCTCTATGGCAGAGACAATGGTTGAGTGGGTCAGTACTAGAGGAGCAAATGCAATACTGGGTATCGCAATTACAAGGTGCACCAGAATTGCTGCAACTGCCCACCGATCGACCGCGCCCCAGCGTGCAGTCCTATCGAGGTGCAATGCAAAGCTCTAGCTTAAGTACGGAATTAACCCAGAAATTAAAATCACTGTCGCAGCGGGCGGGCAGTACTTTATTTATAACCCTGTTGAGCGCTTTTGCCACCTTACTGTATCGTTACAGCGGGCAGCCAGATGTGATAATTGGTTCACCGATCGCTAATCGCCACCGCAGTGAAATAGAGCCATTGATTGGCTTTTTCGTAAATACCTTAGTTTTGAGAACTCGCTTAGAGGATAATCCCAGCTTCGAGGAGTTGCTCGCCCAAGTCCTCGAAACCACCCTCCAAGCTTATGAGCATCAGGATGTGCCCTTTGAACAGGTAGTAGAGGCATTACAACCGCAACGCTCTATGAGTCACTCGCCGCTGTTCCAAGTGATGTTTGTCTTGCAAAATGCACCGATGGGCGATCTAGAATTACCTGGAGTGTCATTGAGTGGATTAGAGCAGGAGGGAACGATTGCTAAGTTTGATTTAACCCTATATATGACCGAAACTTCGGCGGGATTGGGGTGTGAATGGGAGTACAACACTGACTTGTTCGATCGCTCAACCATCGAGCGGATGACGAGTCATTTTGAAAACTTGTTGTCAGCCATTGCCTCTAATCCCCAGCAAAGGGTGAGTGAATTACCTTTACTGAGTACCTCCGAACGCCAGCAGTTGTTATTCGAGTGGAATGACACCAACCGGGAATATCTAAAAGACAAATGTATCTATGAATTATTTGAGGATCAGGTAGATAGCACACCAGATGCGGTGGCAGTAGTATTCCAAGAGCAGCAATTGACCTATCAACAGTTAAATGGCCGAGCGAATCAACTGGCTAATTACCTGCGAACTTTAGGAGTAGGGGCAGAGGTACTGGTGGGCATTTGTGTCGAACGATCGCTGGAGATGGTGGTAGGACTTTTGGGGATACTTAAGGCTGGTGGTGCGTATCTGCCTGTTGACCCCACGTATCCTCAAGAACGATTGAGTTACATGTTGCGTGATGCTGGGGTGAAAGTGTTGTTGACGCAAAAAAACTTGTTGTCATCTGTGCCATCTCATACTGCCCAAATGGTTTGTTTAGATACTGATTGGCAGGCGATAGAGCAGCATAGTCAGGAAAATTTAGTCAGTAGTGTCGGTGCAGATAATCTGGCTTATGTCATCTACACTTCTGGTTCTACCGGACAACCCAAGGGGGTAATGAATACCCATCAGGGAATTCGGAATCGGTTACTGTGGATGCAAGAAGCTTATCAATTAACGAGTAGCGATCGCGTTCTACAAAAGACACCTTTCAGCTTTGATGTTTCAGTATGGGAATTTTTCTGGCCTTTATTAACCGGCGCTAGGATTGTAGTTGCTAGACCAGAAGGACATAAAGATACTAATTATCTAATTAATCTAATTGCCCAAGAGCAAGTTACGACCATACATTTTGTCCCGTCTATGCTCCAAGCTTTTCTGCAAGAAGATAGTTTAGAAGATTGCAGTTCTTTGAAGCGAGTTTTTTGTAGTGGAGAGGCATTGTCATTTGAACTGAAGGAACGTTTTTTTGAATACTTTGAATGTGAATTTCACAATCTTTACGGACCTACAGAAGCAGCAATTGATGTCACTTTTTGGCAATGTCAGCCCCAATTAAATTGTCAGCTAGTCCCCATTGGTCGTCCCATTGCCAATACTCAAATCTACATTTTAGACCAACAAATGCAGCCAGTACCGATCGGAGTAACTGGAGAACTCTATATTGGTGGTGATGGATTAGCCAGAGGCTATCTGAACCGTCCCGAATTGACTCAAGAAAGATTCGTCCTCAACCCCTTCTCGTCTGACAAATCGGCACGCCTGTATAAAACTGGCGACCTCGCTCGTTATCTTTGTGATGGCAACATCGAGTATATTGGTCGTATCGACCATCAAATTAAGATTCGCGGCTTTCGTATCGAATTGGCAGAGATCGAAGCAGTGCTGAGTAGCCATCCCCAGATTCAACAAGCCGTAGTCATTGTCACAGAAGATACTTTTAGTAATAAGAAACTAGTAGCCTATGTAGTCAGTGAGCAAGAAACTCTCAGCAACCATCAACTGCGGGAATTTCTCCAACAGCAACTCCCCGCTTACATGGTGCCCTCTGCCTTTGTCAGCCTCGATACCTTGCCGTTAACGCCCAATGGTAAAATAGATAGACTTGCCTTAAGGGTACCCGATGGCGACATCGAACCAGAGGGGGAATATGTAGCTCCCCGCACGCCAAGTGAAGAAATCATCGCCGACATTTTTGCTCTTGTGTTGGGGATCGGAACCGTCGGCATTCATGACAACTTCTTTGAACTGGGAGGACATTCCCTCCTGGCTACCCAATTAGTCTCCCGACTCAGACAGAGCTTTGAAGTACAAATTCCCCTCCAAGCTGTCTTTGCAACGCCCAGTGTCGCGCAACTCGACCAAACGATCGCTCAATTACGGGCAGAGGGACAAAGCTTGAATCTGCCACCGATGGAGCGGATTGCCCCAGACACAGAGAAAATCCCCCTCTCCTTTGCTCAAGAAAGATTATGGTTTCTCGACCAGTTAGAGCCAGATAGTGCAGCATACAATATGCCTGCTGCCGTCAGAATAGAAGGAAACTTACAGCCGACGGCTCTCGAAAGGAGCATCAGTGAAATTATTCGTCGTCATCAAGTCTTACGCACCAACTTTGCTAAACAAGATGGGGAAGCAATACAAATCATTCATCCCGCAAGTGACTGGCAAATGACCACCATTGACTTGCAAGCTCTGTCAGCCAACCAGCGAGAAACCGAAATTCAAAGCCTAGCCACCACTGAAGCGGCCAAGCCTTTTAACTTGGCAACAGACTCCTTAATCAGAGGTACACTACTGGCATTATCAGATAGCGAGCATGTCTTGTTACTGACAATGCATCATATTGTCTCTGATGGTTGGTCAATTGGAGTATTCATCCAAGAATTGACCACCCTCTACTATGCATTTGTAGAAGGGAAACCTTCACCTCTGCCCGAATTACCAATTCAGTATGCAGACTTTGCTCTGTGGCAACGTCAATGGTTGCAGGGAGAAGAATTACAAAAGCAACTGAATTACTGGCAAAAACAACTGGCTGGCGCACCAGCCTTATTAGAATTACCTACCGACTACCCTCGGCCAGCAGTGCAGACCTTTCGAGGAGGGAGGCAATCTCTGCAATTATCAAAGATTTTGACTGAGGGAATTCAGACGCTAAGTCGTCAAGAGGGAGTCACTTTGTTCGTGACATTATTTACAACATTTACATGTTTGCTGTACTACTACACTGGTCAGGAAGATATAGTTGTAGGTACTGCTGTGGCTAACCGCAATCGTGCTGAAATTGAAGAATTAATCGGTTTCTTTGTTAACCAACTAGTCTTGCGAACCGATCTCACTGGCAACCCTACCTTCAAAGAATTATTAGAGCGAGTTCGAGAGGTGGCACTGGAGGCTTATGCTCACCAAGATTTGCCATTTGAAACGCTGGTAAGAGCCATGAAACTAGAGCGAAATCCAAGCCGAACTCCGCTGTTTCAGATAAAATTCGTTTTCCAAAATACTCCCATATCAGATATAAAGCTTTCGGAGCTAAATATAAATTTGATAGAGGTTGCTAACGAGACGACGAAATTCGATCTTCTTTTAAATATGGAGGAGACAAACCAGGGATTGTCTGGCTCATTGCAATACAATACAGCCCTCTATGAATCTACTACAATCACGCGGTTTTTAGAACAATTCAAGACACTTTTAAGCCATATTGTAGTACAGCCTAATATCAGATTGAACACCATCAAAGAAATACTTTCTGAGGCAGACAGACAAAGACAATTGGTAAAAGAACAAGAACTACAAAAGGCTGCCCTTCAGAAACTAAAAAAATCGCACAGACGTATCTTGGAGAACTCAACTGAAAAGAAGGACTGATTATGAAAATTATAGAAACCGAAGAAAACAGCATTAAGAAGTTACGTCAGGCAAAACGAAAGCCGATCGCTAAAGATCGAGAAAAATTAATTGAGGAAAAATATCTTAACTCTGATAATTTTCTTCCTTTAGTTATTTCACCCGTTGTAGATGGAGTTAATTTAGTAGCATGGGCTGCCAAAAACCGGGATTTTCTTGAAGCTCATTTACTAAATTATGGAGGCATACTGTTTCGGAACTTTAATGTGAATGGAGTGCAAGAGTTCCAGGAATTTATTGAGGCAATTTCTAGAGGAAAATTAGTAGAATACAATTATCGTTCAACTCCTCGCACTCAGGTAAACGATAAAATCTATACTTCAACTGAATATCCTCCCAACCAATCGATCCCTCTCCATAACGAGAAAGCTTATTCTTCTGTTTGGCCGATGAAAATTTGTTTTTTCTGCACCCAGCCTGCCGAACAAGGCGGAGAAACACCGATTGCTGATAGTCGGAAAGTTTTTGCAAAACTCGATTCTGTCATCAAAGAAAAGTTTATGCAAAAGAACGTGATGTACGTTCGTAACTACGGTGACTTAGATTTGTCCTGGCAAGATGTTTTTCAAACCACAAACAAATCAGAAGTAGAAAATTTTTGCCGTAAAGAAGGCATTGAATTTGAATGGAAAAACGATCTCCTGACAACTCGTCAAGTTTGCCAGGCTGCTGCTAAACATCCTTATACAGGTGAAATGGTTTGGTTCAACCAAGCTCATTTATTTCACATTTCAAGTTTGGCAACAGAAATACGCGAATCATTATTCTCTGTGTTGGCAGAAGATACTATTCCACGCAACGCTTATTACGGTGATGGTTCTCCCATTGAATCCTCTGTGATCGCGGAAATTAATCAGATTTATCAACAGGAAAAGGTTGTTTTTTCTTGGCAGAAAGGAGATATTTTGGTGCTGGACAATATGTTAACTGCTCATGGACGTATGCCTTTTGTCGGCACGAGAAAAGTTTTGGTAGGTATGTCCGAATCTTGTTAATTTAGAAGCATTTTTAGGAGAAAAAGGACGTAGAGATATGCAAAGTACAATTGGTGATGGGTATCGTATTTCACCTCAGCAGAAGCATCTATGGCTGCTACAGCAAAGCGATGACGCTAGTCACGTAGGCAGAAGCGATCGCCAGATCGCTTATTATTCTCAAATTGCCATACGTATTGAGGGAAATTTCGCTCCTGACATTTTAAAAGTTGCCTTAGAAAACATCATTAAGCAACAGGAAATTTTTCGTACCGTTTTCAATTGCTTGCCTGAGATGTCAATTCCGCTTCAGTTCGTAACCGAAAACAGTATGCTAATGTTTGAAGAGCGCGATCTGGGCAGTTTGACTTCCCAAGAACAAAAGATTGCGATCGATGCACTTTTTCAAGATAGAGGTTGGCAAACTTTCGATTTGCAAAAAGGGCCTCTTTTATATACAGTCTTAAACAAACTGTCATCAGGCGAACAAATCTTATTTATCAGCTTACCTGCCATTTGCGGCGATTTAACAACACTTCATAATTTGGTGAAAGAAATCTATTATTTTTATGAAGCATACTTGCAGGTTAGAGAACTTTCTGATGAATCGATGCAGTACGCAGATATATCTGCATGGCTAAATGAATTATTGGAATCAGAGGACACAGAAACAGGAAGAGAGTATTGGCAACAACAGAATGTTTTTTCGGTTTTAAGTGGGAAAATTCCTTTAGAAAATCACTCATCTGCTAAAGTACGATTCGAGCCTCAATCTTTAACACTAGAAATTAATTCCGATACGGTAACAAAGTTAGAAATGCTTGCTCGCAAGTATGACACTTCGATTTCTGTATTCTTACTAGCTTGCTGGCAAATTCAACTCTGGCGTTTGACCGAACAGTCAGATATTGTTGTCGGCACTGCCAGCGATGGGCGTAAATATCAAGAATTAAAAGATGTCTTAGGATTATTGACCAAGTATCTACCCATCTCTTCCCATCTTGAAGAAAATCTTCATTTCAAAGAACTGCTGGAAAAAGTTGAGGAAACTTTAAGCTACAGTCACAAATGGCAAGAATATTTTAGCTGGGAGCAAGTTACCGCTAAGAATGGAAATGGGATAGAGCCACCCTTTTTTCCTTTTTGTTTTGATTTTCAAGAACAGCCTGCAAATTGTGTTGTTGGTAACGTCTTATTTTCCCTCTACAAACAATATAGTTGTATCGATCGCTTCAAAGTAAAACTTTCTGGGGTTCGTCTCGACGAGCGGTTGTTGCTGGAGTTTCATTATGATTCCAACTTATTTCCCCTTAAAAATATCAAAATCCTTTCAGAACAATACCTAACTTTACTCGAAAGCGCGATCGCTCGTCCAGATGACGCGATCGCCGATTTAGAAATGTGTAGCGATCGCCAACGACAGCAGTTGCTATACGAATGGAACGAAACATTTATCAATTATCCCCAAGATAAGTGCATTCACTCCTTGTTTGAAGCACAAGTCGAACGCACACCAGAAGCGGTAGCGGTGGTGTTTGAGGATCGGCAACTGACCTACAGGGAATTGAACAATCGCGCTAATCAACTGGCACAATACCTGAAAACATTGGGAGTAGAAACAGAAACATTGGTAGGTATTTGTGTAGAACGCTCCTTGGAGATGGTGGTAGGTATATTGGCAGTACTCAAAGCCGGAGGAGCTTATGTGCCACTTGAACCTAATTATCCATCAGAGCGTTTAGTCTATATGCTGCAAGATGCTCGAGTTTTAGTATTATTGACTCAACAGAAACTACAAAAAAATCTTACTGATTGTCAAGTTAATATTATCTGCCTTGACACAGACTGGGAGAAAATAGCTAGCGAAGCAAACGACAATCCAAACACTGGGGTAAAACCAGAAAATTTAGCTTATGTCATTTACACTTCTGGTTCTACTGGGTTGCCTAAAGGTGTAGCGATCGAACATCGGCAATTGTTTAACTATCTCAACAGCATCCAAACAGTACTTAATCTTCCTTTAGGAGCCAATTATGCGACAGTTTCTACCATAGCAGCAGACTTGGGTAACACTGTTATCTTCCCTTCTTTGTGTGGTGGCGGATGTCTGCATATAATCTCTTCCGAGCGAATCACTAATGCCAAAGACCTGGTAAATTACTTCGAGCGCAATTTAATCGATTGTCTGAAGATTGTTCCCTCCCATCTAAAAGCGTTGTTAACATCAGAAGCTGGCACGCAAATTTTGCCACGTCAGCGTTTAGTTCTGGGTGGAGAATCAACCAGTTGGGAGTTAATCGACCAAATTCAACAACTAGCTCCAGAATGTCAAATTATCAATCACTACGGGCCGACTGAAACTACGGTAGGGGTTCTTACTTACCAAGTCGAAGGAGTACCTAATACTCGACAATCTTCAACTGTTCCCATCGGTTGCCCCCTAGCCAACACTCAGATTTATATACTTGACTCGAAAAAACAACAGCCGACACCCATAAGTGTTCCTGGGGAGGTATACATTGGCGGTGCAGGATTAGCTAGGGGCTATCTCCATCGTCCCGAACTAACAGCAGAAAAATTCATTCCCAACCCCTTCAGTGATGATCCACAATCGCAACTATACAAAACAGGGGACTTAGCTCGGTATTTACCAGATGGCAATATTGAGTATATCGGTCGTATTGACAACCAAGTTAAAATCCGTGGTTTTCGGGTTGAATTAGGCGAAATTGAAGCAGTTTTGAGCCAGTATCCTCACGTACAGCAGGTTACGGTAATTGCAAGCATTGATACCCCAGGTGATAAACAATTAGTAGCCTATTTAGTGAGCGATACCAAGGAGAACCCTAGTATTAGTGACTTGCGACAATTCTTGCAAGAGAAGTTACCAGGCTACATGGTTCCTGCTGCTTTCGTGTACTTAGATGCCCTCCCCTTGACCCCCAATGGCAAAATAGATCGCCATGCCTTACCCGTACCCGATCTTAATAGCATTGCTGTGAACAATCGCTTTTTTCGATCGCTCGACCTCGTAGAACAGCAACTAGCAGAAATATGGTCAGAAGTTCTAAATCTTTACCCCATCGGAGTCAAGGATAACTTTTTTGAGCTTGGTGGACATTCCCTTTTAGCCGTCCAACTGATGGCCAAAATTGAACAGCAATTCCGAATCAATTTACCCTTGTCAGTACTTTTTCAAAACTCGACTATTCAACAACTAGCAACTTTTCTACATCAGCCAGTAGATACATCGATCTGGTCTCCCTTGGTGGCAGTTAAGCCCAGTGGTTCCAATAAACCTTTCTTTTGTGTACCTGGGGCGGGTGGCAATCCTATCTATTTTTACAATCTTGCTCATCATTTAGGCCGAGAACAACCTTTTTATGGACTACAAGCACTCGGTCTTGATGGAGAATCAGAACCACACACACAAGTTGAGATTGCGGCAATATGCTACATTCAAGCAATACAGTCTATTCAACCGCAAGGACCATATTTGTTAGGAGGTCATTCTTTTGGATGTAAAGTAGCTTTTGAGATGGCGCAGCAGTTACAAAAACTGGGTCACGAAGTAGCACTTTTGGCTCTTTTTGATACCCCTGCACCAAGTGTTGATCATGTTGATGCCAAATCGCAACATGTTGGAGTGGATAATGCTTTTTGGTTAAATCGGGTTAGTTTAGTAATAGAAGAACTTTCTGAAACAAGCTTAGATATATCCTACGAAGTTCTTAAATCCTTTGATTCAGAAGAAGAACAATTAAAGTATTTTCAAGAACAATTACAGCTAGCCAATATCCTACCCACTGAGATTGGAATCAAGCAACTGCGGGGGCTAGTTCAAGTTTATAAAACTCAGGTCAATACTATTTATCTACCAGAAAAGACTCAGACTATAAATCAAATTACTTGTTTTATAGCTAATGGTGAGAAGAAGTTTTCTGAAGACTTATCTGAAGACTTAGAAAATAAAGCTTTAAGCTGGGGAAAATTTTCCAATTTACCAGTGAATATCCAAGTTGTTCCGGGCAAACACATTACAATGCTCAATGAACCTCATGTTCGAGTTTTAGCAGAAAAATTAAGAGATTGTCTGGAAAAAACTCGGTAAATTAGTTAAGAAATTTTGGATTTTGGATTTATTCTATGAATAAATTCGCTTTCCTGAAACCATTTAGATTTGAAATTTTGAAGATTTAATCCAAAATTTCAAATCTAAAATCTAAAATTAGGTCAGATGATTCCACATCAAGTTAAATTACTCTCAGAAAGATGCTGAAATCTTTATCTATTAACCAAACAATCAAAACTCTGAGACCATTTTTGATTATTTGGTTTGGACAATTAGTTTCTCTAACTGGGTCTAATCTTACCAGTTTTGCTTTAGATATTTGGGTTTATCAAAAAACGGGTTCGGTTACGCAATTCGCGCTTGCTTCCCTATGCGTGACTTTACCCTTCATCTTGATCTCTCCAATCGCTGGAACGTTTGTTGATCGCTGGGATAAGCGCTGGACGATGTTTTTTAGTGACCTAGGTGCTGGAATTGTTACCTTATTGATCGCATTGCTATTTTATTTCGATCAACTACATATTTGGTATATTTACTTAGGGCTTGTCATTATGTCTATTTGCAATGTGTTTCAAAGATTAGCTGCGACCACGGCAACTAATCTATTAGTACCCAATAGACATTTAGGACGCGCACTCGGAATTGTAAAAAGTGGAGAATATGGGTGTGATATTTTTACTCCACTATTCTCTGGAATACTGTTATTATCAGTTCAATTGCAAGGAGTATTGCTAATTGATTGTATTACTTATCTTTTCTCTCTTGGGACTCTCCTACTCGTTAATTTTCCAAACAATCAACAGTCTGTTATTGAATTAGATACTTTAGGATTAGACAAGTCTACTGGAGATATAGATAGATTAGATTTAAACCAAACAGAAAAGCCTCAGTCTGGTTCAATTACTAAAGAATTAGTTTATGGATGGCGTTATATTTCATCTCGCTTAGATATTAAAAGTTTGATTTTATATTCCCTAGCTAACAATTTTATAGTGGCGATGGTCGTTATATTAATGATGCCCCACCTCCTTAGTTTTGTCTCCACAGGGACAGCTGGCACAATTATGTCGATCGGAAGTTTTGGAGGATTCCTTGGTAGTATCGCAATCGGAATTTGGGGTGGGCCAAAGCGTCGGATCGATGGTATTTTAGGCTTGGGATTTTTTATAGGTATATGTATTATTACCGCAGGTTTACGACCATCAATTACGTTGACTATTGTATCTATCTTTAGCGGTTTTTTCTGTTTTGCTATAGTCAATGCACTTAGTCATGCTCTTTTACTAACTAAAATCTCCAGTAACATTCAAGGCCGAGTTTTTGGCTTAATTAGTACAATGAGCGGTGCTTCTCGACCGTTTGCTTATTTTTTAGCTGGACCATTAGTAGATATGGTATTTGAGCCACTTCTAGCTACCAATGGTTTTTTGGCTAATAATGTGGGAATGGTGATTGGAGTGGGCAGAGGAAGAGGAATTGGGCTATTATTCATAGTTTTGGGCTTACTACAGGTAGCTATTTCTGTTACTGCTTACACTTATCGTCCTCTGAGATTTATAGAGAAAGATTTACCAAATATATAGACTTAGGCGTTGCTATGACTCGTAAGCAAAAAGAAACTCAGTTATTTTTGATTGAGTCAATGATGAAACGAATTCAACCATTAGCTATTTTGCTGTGCGGAGTCGGGGTATCTACTATCAGTGTATATACTATCTATAGTTTTTCAGTACAGAACGCCGCGACAAAGACTTCAACCGCACCTGCTCCGGTTACTGCTATTGTCGCATTGGGACGCATTGAACCTGACGGTCAAGTCATTAAACTCTCTGTGTTAAATGCCCAAGACAGTCGCGTAAATCAAATTTTAGTCAAGGAAGGTGATTATGTAAAAGCAAATCAAGTTATTGCAATTTTACAAGGCATTGAGAAAAGACAAGCAGATTTAAAGGACGCTCTTGCACAAGTGCAACTGCAACAGGCGCAGCTTACCAAGGTACAACAAGGAGACAGCAAGAAGGCTCAACTAGTAGCGCAACGGGCTGCTATTGCTCGCCTAGAAGCACAAAAGTTAGCAGAAACTAAGCAGAAAAAAGCTGCAATTGCAAGTGCTCAAGCTACCCTCCGCGAAGCCCAACTCAACTTTAAGCGTCACCAACAGTTAGCAAAGGCAGGTGCAATTTCTCGTGCAGATGCAGATGTTGCACAGCGCAATTTTGGCACAGCTCAAGCCACGTTGCTAGAACGAAAAGCCGACTTAGAGCAAACTATAACCACCCTGCAAGCAGCAATCGCTCAACAATGGGCACAGTTAAAAGAATTGAAGGAGGTGCGCCCAGTAGATGTTAAGATTGCTTTGGCACAGTTGGAAAGAACTAAAATTGCTGTTGAGCAGGAAAAAGCAGCATTAGAGGATGCTAAGGTGCGAGTTCCTATAGCCGGACAGATTCTCAAAATCAACACCCGAGTTGGTGAACAAGTTAATACCACTGAGGGCATTGTAGAACTGGGGCAGACTAGTCGCATGTATGGGATCGCCGAAGTCGCTGAAACTGATATTAGCAAAGTTCGTCTTGGACAACGGGCTAGTATGACTAGCGAGTATGGGGGTTTCACGGGTGAAGTCAAAGGTACTGTGGAACAGATTGGTTTGCAAGTGAATCGACAAACACTACAAAATGTTGATAGCAACAATCCTACCAACGATAAAAATGCCCGCAGCGTTACCGTGAAAATTCGTATCGATCCAGAGGATAATCCTAAAGTCGCTGCACTGACTTATATGCAAGTACTCGTCAAAGTTGATCTTGCAAAATCTGTTAACGAAAAGTAAAAAATATTACATAATTTGCGTTCTACCTGATATGGCTATGAAGTTTAAGAACAAAATTTTTTATGAAACTACCTTTCCTTGAATCTCCTGTAAAAAAATTTCAGACTCACCGTCCCTTGGCATGGGCACAATTATCTCATCAGAAAGTCCGTCTTGCTGTAGCAATGAGCGGGATTGCTTTTGCCAATGTGCTGATATTTATGCAACTAGGATTTCGGTCTTTGTTTACTGATGGAGCAAAATTACTACCAGCAAATCTCAAAGGAGATTTGTTTCTTTTAAACAAGAGCGCTGATTACATAGGAGCAAGCAACTTTGAACGCATTCGTGTTTACCAAGCCAGTGGCATCAAAGGTGTTGCTAAGGTGACTCCTGTTTATGTCAAAACAGGGATATTGGCTTACTCTAAAGAAAATATCTCCTATGCACCACGGGTTTTTGCCTTCAATCCAACAAATCAATCTCCCTTTGACATTCCAGAGGTAAATCAACAACTAGAAAAGCTAAAACTACCCGATAGCGTTCTGTTTGACCGTCGTGCAAGAGCATCCTTGGAACCGATTAGCACACTATTTGAACAAAAGGGTAATGTCACTGCAATACTGAACAATCATCGAGTTTCAGTTATCGGACTTTTTACTCTCGGCAACTCCTTTTTTCGTGGTGAAGCTAACTTAATAATGAGTGACTCAAACTATGCAAGGTTGTACGGAGAAGACGAACTCAAGCAAGTTAGCGTTGGAGTTCTAAGCTTAAAACAAAATGCCAATGTTGAGGCGGTTAAAGCTGGCATTGAAGCAAGCGTTCCAAATGTGCTGGTTCTAACCCACAAAGAATTAATTGCTAAAGAAATCGCTTATCAAGATAAGAATCCATCTGGTGCTATTTTCAGCTTTGGTGCAGCGATGGGGTTTGTTGTCGGTGTAGTCATTGTCTATCAAGTTTTGTATGCCGATATCAGCGACCACCAATCAGAGTATGCCACACTCAAAGCTATGGGTTACTCAGATAAAGCACTGCTTGAGATAATTTTCCAGGAAGCCTCCATTTTAGCTGTACTAGGTTTTATTCCTGGGTTTATCGTATCCTTTGGAATGTATAAGGTACTCACAGTCATTACTCGCCTAGAACTGACTATGAGTCCCAATATTGTTATGACAGTTTTTGTGCTGACTCTGATTATGTGTATTGCCTCTGCTGCGATCGCTTCTAACAAACTTCGTTCTAGCGATCCCGCTGATGTTTTTTAGTTTTTAATTTTGAGTAATGACAGATTCTCACCCCATTGTTTCTATCTTTAACCTCAAGCAAACATTTGGCAAAGGAACTTTGCAAAAAGCTGTGCTGGTTGATATCAATTTAGACATTAACCTTGGAGAAATTGTGATTCTTACAGGTTCATCTGGCAGTGGTAAAACAACTTTGCTCACCTTAATTGGAGCATTGCGCTCAGTACAACAAGGCAGCCTGAAAGTTTTAAGTCATCAATTAAAAGGAGCTAGCAAGGAAAAGCTAATCTACATCCGCAGTCAGATTGGCTTTATCTTTCAAGGACATAATTTACTCAAATGTCTCACTGCTTGGGAAAACGTGGCTATGTCACTTAAGCTACATAAAAATATTCCTGTGAAAGAATATAAAGCCCGCTCTACGGCAATGCTAAAAGCAGTGGGGCTAGAACAGTATGTAAATGCTTATCCAGAAAACATTTCGGGAGGACAAAAACAAAGGGTAGCGATCGCCCGTGCACTGGTAAGCCAGCCGAAGTTGGTTTTGGCAGATGAACCCACTGCGTCGTTGGATAGTAAATCTGGTCGGGATGTGGTTGAAATCATACAACAACTGGCGAAAGAACAACACTGCACTATTCTGCTTGTAACGCATGACAATCGCATTTTGGATATTGCCGATCGCGTCGTACATATGGAAGATGGAAAATTAGTCAGCAATAACTTAAGTTCTATTTGAAAGCCTGCCACCCCAACTTTAGAGGTTGTTTGAAAAATCCTGTTTTTGGTAGCAAAACCTTTTAGTTGGAAGTCCCTCAAGTCTCGGTATAATTCTTGTTTTTCAACTCGCTAACTGACAGTAGGTAGGGGTGCCATAACGTGTACTGTTGAATTGAGGTTGTACGCGATCGCTAGCATTTAGCTGTAGTTCAGTTTCTTGTCTAACCATCTGCTCCACTAAATCAGGTTGGCAATTATACCGACTTGGTGTGCGTGAGTTGGGCATCACGTAGCAGAAACGGATACAACCTTGTTGGCGACGAGCAACGAATATAATGCCGTTAAAAATACTGTTTTCTGCTAAATCAATTGCGTGTACTTGAATCTGGCCAAAGACTGTGCAACGTGCAATAGTCAACCGTGCATGAGCTATGGAGTAACCTGCTGCACCGATCGCGCTTCACCTTCAATACTAGTAGCGAATGGCACTAAGAAAAGCTCAAAGACTTATGTCGCCTCGTTAAGAGCCTGGAGGCTCTTAACGAATTCCCAGAGGCTCCGCCTCTGGTCAAGAAACAGGAGGCGGAGCCTCGCAGAGTGGTTTCCCAGCCTGGAGGCTTGTTCCAGTCAGGGCAAGGGCTGTATCTTAACTTAGTGCCATTCGTGATAGATGCAAAACGTTGTTCATCATAGAGGCTTTCACCCAAGTTAGATTGGTTCGAGTTTGCTATGTGGCGATCGCACCACAAGATCGGCGCTCCTACTCAAGTCATTTTTCAACAATTTTCGTTTTCACAATAACAGAATCAGCGCCGGGAGTGGATTCACCCCCTCAGTCGTTGGCTTTTCTGTAACCTCAGCTATCTCAGTATCAGGTAACTGTGCAAACTCACACAAACGCCAGCGTAACCAAGCCAGTGCCTTCGCTAGATATTCTTCGTTGTTTGGCATCCAAGAATCAAGGTTGCTCATAAAATCACCACCTTCTGATTCTGGTCGAAAACAGGCGGAGTCACTGTGCGATCTACCAGTAAGCTATCTACTCCATCAATCCGCACCACTGACCCTTCCCAACCTCCCCAATACTTTGGGGAGATGCCGCAGGCGGTGGGGTTCTTTCTACGTATCTTCAAACAGAATTGGTATAACTCAGTTAAAATACGTTTTAATTACAGTTTCTAATTGCGATAGAAGACTGCAATATACAGCAGAATTCAGAATTCAGGGGTCAGAATTCAGAAGTAAAACAGCTTTTACACAAGGGTTTGAGACTTTGGTTGTGTACCTCACTTTCCTTGAAATGCGCTGTAATTGCATAAATCTAGTAGTGAAAGTATTACTACGAGGAGCAAAGAGAAATTGTTTGTAAAAGCAATGATGTTTTAAAAAAGGTTTAAATAGTGTGTGAATTGTATAACTTCTACTAAAACGTTCAAATGGTAGAGGTTATATTACGAGAAATTTGTAAGTATTAAATGTGCAGTAAAAAAAACTGAAGCTGAGACATTCATTGGGTTAGAGATGCTCCTCAGTAAACTTCATAGATATGAACAAGCGTAAAAATTATTTTTTGACGGCTCCTGATTACGCAAACAATTAATTAACATGAGTAATTTAATGACACAATCTCTCTGGTTTTTTGGCTCTCGCCTCAGCATCATTGCAGATCACACAACTACCGCAGGCCAGTACTCATCATGGTGAGATTCTGCATCAGGCTACGCAGTTGGCGGATGCAGGTCAACTACGCCCAATTGTTGATCCTCGCTATTTTACGTTGGATACCGCACTGGATGCCCACAATGCGGTAGAGCAAGGCACATCGGTCGGCAAAATCGTAATCGACATTGCAATATGAGATAAAGTCATGACCACATTTCACACAATCTCAATCGATGGTTTAGATATCTTCTACCGAGAAGCTGGTTCCCGCAGTAATCCAACGATTCTGCTGTTACACGGCTTTCCAACCTCATCTCACATGTTTCGCAATCTGATGCCTGCGCTTGCCAATCGCTTCCATCTAGTTGCCCCGGATTATCCGAGCTACGGCAACAGTTCTATGCCAACTGTAGATGAGTTTGACTACACGTTTGATCGCTTGGCCCAAATCGTGGAGAAATTTATTACCGCGATCGATCTGAAGAAATATAGCCTCTACGTAATGGATTATGGCGCTCCCATTGGCTATCGGATTGCAGCTAAATATCCAGAGCGAGTGGAAGCGCTAATTGTCCAAAACGGGAATGCCTATGAGGAAGGTATACGTGGCGAATTTTGGAACCCAGCTAAAGCCTACTGGCAAGACCGTTCTCCTGAGAATGCTGACAAGCTCAGATCCTTTTTCACATTGGAAACAACGAAGTGGCAATATAACAATGGGGTTCGCAATCTGGAAGCGATCAGCCCTGATACCTGGAATATGGATCAACTCTTCCTCGATCGCCCTGGTAACGATGAGATTCAGCTGGCGCTGCTGTATAGCTATGGCACGAATCCACCACTATATCCGCAATGGCAGGAGTATTTTCGCAAATATCAGCCACCTACCCTGATTGTTTGGGGTAAGAATGATCACATCTTCCCGGCTGAAGGCGCTTATCCCTACAAGCGCGATCTGAAAGACGTTGAGTTTCATTTACTCGATACCGGACATTTTGCCCTGGAAGAGGAAGGAGATGCGATCGCAGATCATATCCGTCGCTTTATGACAACTCATGTTGGACAATCACAGGACGGGAGCAACGCGATTTTGTGAGGTGGCAAAGCTGGGGGGCTGGGGAAGCTGGGGAAGAGAAATAAATTAAGTATATTTAGTATATTTTTAGCAGCAAAACATACTAGACTTTCTCTTTTCTCCCCCAGCTACCCCAGCTACCCCCGCAACGCCAGCTCATTTCACGACGATCTCACTTTTTCGCGTTGCTCCCCACAGGACTGATCATCATGAAAAAACTAGACCGAAAAATTGCAGATGTGACGGGGGCATCTAATCGCGTGGTTAATGAAATTATCAGCGCAGGTGGGAATTTGATAAGCGATGTCTCCGACGGGCAACTCTTGGAGACGCTACGCGTAGCTTGCTTCCCCGGAGGGGTACGCCTACGCAGTACAGGCAAATGTTACCAAAAAATTTATTTTACAACACTAATGAAAACAATGAAAACACTACTGAAAAGATCCGCGTTACTCCTTGCTCTGCCAATCAGTGTCTTAGTTAATTTTTCCTTAAGAGCTTCTGCTGATTCAACTGCTGGCATCATCCTGAGTACTAAATGTCAGGGTGGTTACAACATCAATATTTGGCAGAATTATAATTCTGGTGAACTGCTCTATCGGGCGACCAATCCCAATGGTCATTTAAATTTGGGCAAAGGAACTAAGCAAGCGACAGAAGGTGTTCGAGTGTATAAGTTTCGGAATAGAAACTATGAATATTGGGTGTGGGATGGCACGTTGGATAACCCGCAGTCTGGAACTTTAGAGGTGTATAAAAACAATCGGATCTTGATGCGGCAAACTTGTAGGAAAAATTGAATCTTCAGTACTCTTTCTCATAGAGGTTCATTAAACATGTTCGATCTCGACCAAACTATCAAAGACCGGCACTCAACCCGAAAATTCTTATCCAAACCCGTACCGCGAATTTTACTCAATGAAGCTCTTGCTCTAGCACAGCTCGCGCCGTCGAATTCCAATACCCAGCCGTGGCGGGTAGTATTTGCTGAAGGTATTCGCCGCGATCAACTGAAAAAGGCTTTGCTAAAGCAAGCGCAGCATTTTGACGAGTCTCAGCTACCCAAAATCGCTCAACTGCCAGAGGCATTTCAGCATTACCGCCAGGAACTAGGCGAACAAGTCTATGGAGCGATGGGGATTGCTCGTGAGGATACAGCGAGTCGAGAAAGAGCCGTTCTGCGTAATTACGAATTTTTTGATGCCCCAATGGTCGGTATCGTCTGTATGCACCGAGAACTAGGCGATGCGGATGCTTTAAGTGTAGGGATTTATTTACAAACGCTGATGCTGAGTCTGACTGCTCGTGGACTGGGCACCTGTGCTCAGGTTTCGCTAGCCGCTTATCCTGAAATCATTTGCAGCGAGTTAAATATCCCACCGGAACTATCGATCCTGTGCGGTTTAGCCGTTGGCTATACCGATCCTGATTTTCCCCCTAATCACCTGCATATTAGCCGCGATCCCGTTGAGAAAAATATCTCATTTCTCGACGATCTTGAGCTAGCACATAGAAGTGATTGCAATACTCTTATTGGAGCATGAGAAGGAGTCAGAAGACAGAATTCAGAGTGATTTGATAAACGCAACAACTTTCGCAATGCCACCACTTAGTATCACTTCACCGATTAAAAAAAGAGGAAACATGACTATTTCACCCGTACAAACACTTTCCCCGCCAGCAGCGATCGACGATCCATCCAGGAGCAAGACAACCACAAGCAAGCTTGCAAACAAGATTGCACTGGTCACCGGAGCATCTAAGGGCATTGGTGCCTCGATCGCCAAGCACCTCGGAGCCGCTGGTGCCACAGTAATCGTCAACTACGCCACTAGCCAGTCCGGTGCCGATAAAATCGTTGCGGACATTACGGCTGACGGCGGCAAAGCCACAGCCATCCAGGGTGACTTCTCGAAGTTGGAAGACATTACTCGCACCTTCGCCCAAATCAAGCAAACGCACGGCAAGCTTGACATTCTCGTCAACAACGCTGGTGTTTACAGTTTCGGTGCCATCGAGCAGGTTACACCAGAAGAATTCTACCGCCAGTTTAACCTCAATGTACTTGGTCTTCTCCTGGCGATTAAGGAAGCCATCCCACTTATGGGGACTGAGGGTGGCTCCGTGATTAACATTGGTTCTGCCGTCGGCTCGATGCCGCCCCCCAATAGCGCCATTTACTCCGCCACCAAAGCTGCGGTTGACTCTCTTACAGTTTCCCTTTCTAAGGAGTTCGGCTCTCGCAAGATCCGTGTCAATAGCCTCAATCCAGGCTTCGTGGCAACGGAAGGCCAGCTTGGGTTTCTCGAAGGCGACGTCTACGACATGGCGATCAAGAGCACACCCCTGGGACGAGTCGGGCAGCCGGAAGATATCGGCCCGATCGCTGTCTTCCTCGCCTCTGATGACTCCCACTGGCTGACCGGACAACGGATTCTCGCCACCGGCGGTCAAACTTGGTAGGCATTCAACTCAGTTAGAAGAACCGCAACACTAACTTAAGAGAACAGCATGACCACCATCCTGGACTTCATCGGGAAGTAATCGTGAATTTCTAAAATCAACCCATTCATCCAAGAAGAATGATTCATCGAAACTATTTTGAAGAGCATTGCCGTTCCATCTGGCGAAGGCAAATCGTTCCTAGTGTTGCCAGGGGAAACGATGACTTTGACATCCGAGAAGTTCGATCAAAAGTTCCAGCCGAGCGGGTGCGATCGCTCGTCTGACAACTAACTCAACAAACCATACATGGGTAAGTGACATGATCAAAAATGTAAAATCACGACAAGAAGTACTAGAATTCGACCTCTTTGGATTTCGACTCTCGTATCGAAAAATACCGATGCGCCGCGCTGCCCCAAGTTGGTGTCATGGACATGCTCCGCTTCGACAAGTTCACAGCCGGAAAATTATGGGTAGACGAATATGGGTCTCCGGCACGGGAAGCGGATTTCCGTAACCTCTTTAAATACTCGCCTTATCACAACATCCAATCTGGCAAGGCATATCCGGCGATCCTCGCCACCACTGCCGACACAGACGATCGCGTGGTGCCAGGTCACACCTTCAAATATGTCGCCGCGCTCCAGGCGGCGGATATCGGCCCCAAGCCGCACCTTGTCCGCGTTGAGACGCGCGCGGGTCATGGAGCGGGCAAGCCCACCGACAAGATTATTGAGGAAACGGCGGATATGTGGGCTTTTGCCGCTCACTGGACGGGGCTGGATGTGAAGCCAGTGAAATGATCGTCGCATTGGGGAAAGAGCGTGAGGGCAGGAGAAGTCGCTCAAGCAGTTGTCTTTCTCTGCTCTGATGCTGCTAGCTACATCACTGGACAACCCTTAACGATCGATGGCGGATTCACAGTGAATTAATTTTTGATTGTTGATGGTGGACTCATAGTGAATCGATCCATTTCAAGAGAGAACAACCGGACTTGATTTTAGGACAAATAGAATGATACTTCAGGATAAAGTGGCGTTAGTCACTGGAGGCACATCGGGAATTGGGAGAGCAACAGCGATCGCCTTTGGCGCTGCTGGAGCAAAAGTGGTGTTCTCAGGTAGACGTGATGCAGAAGGTGAAAAAACCGCCAAACTGATTCGTGAAACGGGTGCTGAATGCCTATATGTCCGTTCAGATGTCAGCAGTGAAGCAGAGGTGCAAGCTTTGGTGGAGAAGGCGATCGCCACTTACGGCAGACTCGATTGTGCCTTCAACAATGCCGGGATCGAGCCTCTTTTCAAACCACTGCACGAACAGTCCATTGAAGACTTTGACAAACTCATGTCGGTTAACGTACGCGGACTGTTTTTGTGTATGAAATATGAGATTCAACAAATGTTGACTCAAGGATCGGGTGCGATCGTCAATAATTCATCGATCAGTGGTCTAATCGCGTTCTCACAGGTGTCTCCCGACATCGCCAGCAAACACGCAGTGATGGGATTAACCAAATCGGCGGCACTCGACTATGCCAAACAGGGAATTCGGATTAATGCCATTAATCCTGGTTTTATTGCGACTGAGATGAACGATCGCATATTAGACCAACTGGGGACTACGGTAGATAGTTTTGCCTCTACAGTTCCAATGGGGCGTGTCGGTCAAGCAGAAGAAATCGCTCAAGCCGTTATTTTTCTTTGCTCTGATGCTGCCAGCTACATTACGGGACAACCCTTAGCGATCGATGGCGGATATACAGTGAGTTAATTTTTGATTGTTGATGGTGGAATCACAGCATGGGTTAGCGGTGCGTTACTAAGAATGTAGAAACCCTATCGACAATCGTACTGAACAGAGGAACACAATGAATAAGCCCGAGTTTTTTGTCACCCCCGGTTATGGGGAACGCCTGCTGAATGGATTGCATTACTCGCAAGCGGTCAAACTTGGCAATCGAGTGGAGACATCAGGCCAAGGTGGTTGGGATGACGATCTGCAAATTCCCGAATTGCTTGCGGACGAGATTGCTCAGGCGTTTCGGAACGTAGAGCGAACCTTGGCAACTGCCGGTGCTGGTTGGGAGCATGTTGTCCACATCAATTCTTACCATGTTGGAGGGTTTCCCCCGGAGGTTAACGATGTGATGGTCAGGCTATATCGCCATTATATGCTCAACCATACCCCAATTTGGACACAGGTAGGAGTCGCAGCTCTTGGACTTCCAACGATGCGTATTGAAATCCGCGTTACTGCAATTGTTCCGTGAGTTTCGCATAAGCGACAGCGCTGCTCTACACCGAGCAGATGAAGCGGATGAAGTGATAAATCCGACGATACAGACATTTTCGAGCTACGCAGAACTAGCAGGATAGGCATTGCCCATGAGCTAAAATGTATGCGGAGCCAGTGGATTAAATAACCTGTGTAGGTTGGGTTGAGCAAGGCTCAACCCAACCTACAAAACTGCACTATGTGATCGGCGGCAGGGGCGATCTCGTGGTGTTGCTGCATGGCTATGCTCAAACCTAGTATGAGTGGCGGAAAATCATGCCTGCTTTGGCAGAGCATTACACCATGATTGCGCCTGACTTACGGAGTGCAGATGATTCAGGCAAGCCCTTGACGGGCTACGATAAGCGATCGCTTGCAGACGATATCTATCGGTTAGTCAAACAGCTTGTATACAGACGGAGTAAAGGTTCAACATGAAAAACCAAGAAGAAAAAATGGCCATGACTGCCAGAACCTAGATGACCATTGGCCCATTGGTGGTTCTTCTCCTATGGATCATAGTTGGTGCTAGCCAAAAGGGCGGGTTAAGGAGCAGCAAGAAATCGGAAAACGCTTGGCAAGAGATATTTCAACGGTCACGAGATGGTTGCAGAAGTACAGAACTGATGGGATGTCAGGCTTATTAGAAATAAAAAAAGCACTCTTAGGCAAAACGGAAAATTCATGACGCAGCGATGCCTACGGCGGTAAACTACGCAGCACTTGAGGAGGAGTTAAAAACAGGAAAAGGGTTTAGTAGCTTTTCTTCTCTACAAAATTTACGCGTAGCCGTAGCCCGCCGTAGGCATCGCATACAGCAATTGTTCAATGAACTTACATTTGAGCAGGTAATGTCTGTTTCCTCCTATAACTTTATTTCTGGTCGCGATATGCAGAGCGATGAGGCGATCGCAGCCTACATCCGAGGCGCTTGCGAGACGATGCACCATCCGGTCGGCACCTGCAAAATGGGTACTGACTCAATGGCGGTGGTAGATCCTGCACTACGGGTACATGGCATTGAGGGCTTGCGGATCGTCGATGCTTCCATCATGCCAACGATCACCACGGGGAATACGAACGCACCTATCATCACGATCGCTGAAAAAGCCGCTGATTTAATTAAAGCTGCACATTCATTACTGCTCGCCCATCAATCTTCGCAAAGTCTTGTCTCTGCGCGTGGAAAGCATCATAAAGGAAAAAAAGAAGGTCAAATTCTTTGGGATCAAGGTTTTGCAGATCGGTGATTTCTAAGTACTGAAGGCTAGCAATCTCCTCCAAAATATTCACATCTATATATATGTCATGGATCGCAACGGGACGGCTGATATCCAAAACCTGGGCGAATGGAATTCGGGGCTACACAGGCAAAGTCCGCAGAGGCGGACTAAAGTCAAATTAAGGGTTTGAAACCCACGCAGGTGGGTTTTGTTTGTATAGACGCGGTTTCTAACCGCCTGTTTCGCGTTAAGTTGACACCTGTGGAGGGGAGGAGGCTAAGGGTAAATCAATTGAGAAGACACATCCTTGATGGGGGACATCGCGAACTGAGAGTATACCCTTGTTTAGCGACACGGCGCGTCGTGAAATTGTAAGCCCGATCCCCAATCCTGATTTATCTGTTCCCATCTGAGAAAAAGGCTTAAAGAGTTCTTCCGCCTCACCAGGTGGGAGTCCTCCACATTGATCCTCTATTTCAAGCAAAATACGCCCACCTACAGCCTTACCGCGTATCCATACAATCCCACCCTGCTTGGTGAACTTAATGGCATTTTGAACCAGATTCGATAGGGCAGATATTATTAGGTGACGATCTATTAAAACCTCCAATTCCGGCGCTACCTCAACACGCACCTCAATTGATTTCGCACTTGCTTCAAACCATGCAGTAGCCTCAACTTCACTGACTAGGTGAATAACTCGATATCTCTGATATTGTCCGGTTGATTCGTTCCGCAGTCGCACCTCAACAAGTGAACGATCAATAATGTCTCTCATACGCTTATGGGCATTTTCAAGAATACGAGATGTACTTCCATTGGTTCCGACTTTCCCTGTGATTATAAGTTGGGAAGCTAAACTAGCGGAGGTCAACGCATTTCGCAACTCATGTGCTAGAAATCCAAGACGCTGAACCTCATCCCGCTCTGCATTTTCACGCTGACCTCGATTAAACTCTGTAACCGCTTCAGCGATAGCGATATCGAGGCAGAAATTTAATCGATTGAATTCACGAGGGGATGCTGTTTCACTACTATTCTCCTGAATATACTGAGTGATAGCTTGACAAAGAGCGCCGTAGCCATGAACAACCTGAGAAATGCTGTAGCCAAGTTTTAACGACTCTTTCCCCCGGCGCTCTGCGGAGGCTCTGTGAAGACTTTCTATAGAATTGTTACGTGCTTCCCCAGATTCATCTATATCAGCATCAGCACGTAATACCTCAATGAGTTCATCATAGAACACAGGTAATCCTCTTTCCATTTCGTCGCTCGAACTCATGGAATCACCAAGACGCGCGATCTTTTTTGAACACAAGGCGAGAATTTCGTCACGTTCTGCTAAGAGAAATTCATGTAACATTATGAATGTTCTTAATTTTAGACTTATTCTAGCATCAGGAGATCGCTAGAACAGCGATTGCACCCACCCCGATCGCACCCCAGAACAATTTCCCATACCCTCGCCGAGCCGAAAGCGATCGCTCATAAGAGTAACTAGCAACTTGGGTTATATCTGCGAAATAGGCTTCAATAACTAAATATTTTCTCTTCTGCTTTCTCCTAAAAAATCGTCAGGACAACAAAAGGAATTTAAGGAGAGGGAATGGCGTAGGCGCAGCCCGCCGTAGGCATCGCTTTGTCGGTTAATTCCTCAAAGAGAGTTATATTGCAAAAATAATCTGGACTAGGTTTTTTCTGCATCGTTAATCAACTTATACAATTCAACTATCAATCAAACTCTTGAAAATACTCGATTTCAAACGTCTGGTTGTTACACTTGTCACAAGAAGAGCAATTAGAAATATTTGGAAATCTTTTTGAGAATAGACTGCACAGTTAACCAAATGAATCTAGGCTCGAAAGTAAACATCTTATCAAACAATACTAATGTCGCATACGTTGATTAATTTAACATTGCCAATAGTCATTCAAGAAATTGAGAATGTCTTAGATGAGTACCCTGAACATCCTTATCAATTAGCTTTTTCGATTCATGAGTTGCGCCAAAAGTTAATTGCCCACATTCTAAGTCATGTCCCTAACCGCTATGTAGTCGAAGGGGTACAGGAATTATCCAGCACCCCCAAAAGCCGCTACTCTTTACCTCTACAGGAGCGGATACAGATAGAAACAGTGGTTCACGGTAGTATTCTGCATATCCTGCGCGAAAACGCTGATTGGCTAAGTCGCCAGATCCTAACTCTGTCTCTTGTTGGGTCAATTCTGCTCCCTATTGTGATTTAATCACTTCATACTCTTGGGTAACAGTTCAAAAGTCTTGCCATGTACACCCAGATTTGGACAGCAGTTGCAATTGGGTTTACCGCACCATTTGGGGAAAATTGTACGCTAAGAAAGTTAATAAACCTTGACCGAGAAGAGTCGTTGCAGGGTCAAGGCAGTCATTGCGTCCTCTACAAAGTGGGCGCTTTGAGTCTGTCCACTAGTCTACTGGGCGGTATGCTCACCAATGCAACTAATGGGGACTTGAAATCATCCCTTTTCCCCCCAGCGCTAATATGGTCGTGCATTTTTATAGGCTGACGTGCTACTACAATTTTTCTTAACCCAATGAACTTATTTACCTAGCAAGATACAAGAAGTATTTGATGGTTTATGTTTTAGTGAAAAGCCAGGGAAGTAATCAGGAATTTTGCGGAGGTTGAGAGTTAATCTTTTTATGTTTTCATAGGAAAAAGCGGGATTATCGTTTCTACCGTCGATCTCAATACCGTGGCTGGCTTATCTGAGTTGACGCGATTGCCTTTGGCACTGGCGTAAAGCCTGCGGCATAGCTTCTCTGCGAGACGCTATTCGCGAACGCTTAGCGCGCAGCGTCTAGTAGAGAAGGCAATCGCAGGTACTATCTAATCCGTCAAAACCTTTTCTCATAAATATTTATGATTCGCGGAAAAGTCTATTTAAAATCCGTTCTAATTGCAGTTTAGGATTGCGATATAATATTGCAATATAATTGCCTAAATCTAGCGTTTAAAGTCTTACTAAGAGCAACAGGGCAAATTGTTTGTAAGAGCAATTATGTTTTAAAAAGGGGTTAAATCGTGTGTGAATTGTATAACTTCTACTAAACCGTTCAAAAGGTAGAGGTTATATTGGGCAAAATTTGTAACTATTAAATGTGCGGCAAACAAACTCAAGCTGAGATTAAATCTTAACTTGACAATAATATAGCCAAATTTCAGAAATTCAACATACTAGAGCAATTATTATGACTACTGTAATTGATAACTTCACCAAGAATCTTCATGACAATTTAGAAGCGGTTGAAGAACGGGTAAAATCGCTAAGGGAAAGTATTCAATCTGCACCAAAA
Organism: Nostoc sp.; assembly: GCF_036919575.1. GTDB lineage: Bacteria > Cyanobacteriota > Cyanobacteriia > Cyanobacteriales > Nostocaceae > Nostoc. The sequence goes on from NZ_JBALBY010000092.1 coordinate 95,697, forward strand.
AAAACTCAAGTTGAGATTCAATTTCAACTTGATGAAGCGAAGATAAAACTGGATGCTAATAAAAAAGAATTCGATGATTATCGGGCAAAGCTCAAAGCTCAATTTGAGGAAAAAGAATCTGAGGTGAAGTCCCATGTCGAAGAATGGAAAACGAGTCGCAAAGTAAAGAAACTCGAACATCGGGCAGATAAAGCTGAAAACCATGCAGCTACTGCAACCTTCCTAGCGATCATAACCATTGAAGAGGCTGAACGCAGAGATTAAGCTGCCAATATTTTTTGCTTTAGCCCTGCCAAAAATAATCCCAAAGATCACTGCTTTAGGTGCAGAGTTTCTGCTGTAGTTTATACCAATTTACAAAATATTTACGGTAGATTCAAACTTGGAAACCCAGATTTAATCTGAATTACGAATCTTGACGGAGTTGAATATCTTATGTCACTCGATCGCCCATTTGAATCTGTATCTTCTGAGCCAACTGCTGATCTGAAAAACAGTTCTGCAAACGGCTCTGGTTCAGTCTTCGCGCCAGTATCTACAGATCGGATTAGTACTGACGAAACCGCTTCTAAACCGCCTCCACAGCGCAAGAGATGGCTTTGGGTTATACTGGCGGTTCTGCTGATTGGCGGCGGGGGCTTTGTCGGCTGGCGATTGTTAGGCAACCGCAAAGCCGTGCCACCAAAAGCACCGCCTCTCTCAGTTAAGGTGCAAACTGTTGAATCGAGCCAAGTTCAATCTACCTCTGAGTTTGTCGGCACATTAGAAGCCCAGGAACGCGTTTCGCTTCAGCCGCAAACTCAGGGGCGAATCGATCGCATATTTGTAGCCAGTGGCGATCGCGTCACCAAGGGAACGCCGATTCTGTCTTTAAGTTTGGATCAAACTACAGCCAATGTCTCCAGCGCCATTGCTACGGTTAACTCGAATCGTGCGGCTGTAACAACCGCCCAGGCAGAGATGGAAGGCAAACGAGCCGATCAAGTGAAAGCCGCCGCAGATGTGAAATTACAGCAAGTGCAGTTCCAGCGAACCAAGGTGCTTGTAACTCAAGGCGCACAAGCGCGACAAGAACTCGATATTGCTAAAAACAAACTAGATGCAGCGATCGCCACCCTAAATGCTGCTAAAAAGCAGGTAAATGCAGGCCAAGCAAGTGTCAATCAGGCAGTATCAAACGTCCAGCAAGCCCAGGCTCAAGTTGCCTCCAGCCAAGTCAACCTGAACCAGAAGCAGGTAGTTGCACCGCTTGCTGGTATTGTTGGCGATTTCTCCGTCAAAGTGGGCGATTATGTGAATATTGGCGGCAACTTGACCACAATTACCAAAAACGATCTCCTGGATATGCGAATTTCGGTACCATCTAACAATGCTGCCCAATTGCGTCGAGGATTACCTGTAGAGCTACTGGATACCAACACAGGTAAGCGTTTAACCACCGGCAGTATTAACTTTATTGCGCCGCAAGTGAATACAGCTGCCCAATCTATTTTAGTGAAAGCTCGATTTGCTAATTCAAATGGGAAATTGCGGGATGGGCAATATGTCCGCGCCCGGATTATCTGGAGCCAGCAGGCGGGGATTTTGATTCCGATTCAAGTGGTGAATCGCATTGGGGGACAGAGTTTTGTCTATGTGGTGGAAGAAAACAAGTCAAAGGAAAAGGTAGTAGAAGGAGACAAGTCAAAGGAAAAAGTGGTGGAAGGAGACAAGTCAAAACAAAAACCGCAATTCGTTGTGCATCAAAAACCTGTGAAGTTGGGTGAAGTGCAAAACGATCGCTATCCGATTTTAGAGGGAATTAAACCAGGCGATCGCCTAGCGGTATCTAACATTCTCAAACTGCGTGATGGCGTACCCGTTCAACCACAACCTTAGAAGCGGCCGACAGGCGGCGCACCACCCGCCAGGAGTGAAACAAACATCTTTCTTCCCCCACTCCCCACTCCTTACTCCCCATTCCCTGTGTTTCTTGAGAGTTAATCATCATGTCAATCGCAGACACCTTTATTAAGCGACCTGTCTTATCAACGGTTTGCACCCTGCTGATCTTACTAGTCGGTGGCATCTGTATTCCCTTGCTGCCGATTAACAGCTTACCGGAAATTGCACCGATTCAGGTACAAACCTCCAGCAACTATATTGGCGCAGATGCCCAAACCGTTGAAGATACCGTATCAACCTTGGTTGAGCGGCAAGTGAACGGGGTTGAGGGGATGCAGTATATGACTTCAAGCAGTGGTAACGACGGTTCCAGTACCATTTCAACTCAGTTTGACCCAACGAGTAACCGTAACATTGACCAAGTTAACGTCCAGAATCGAGCCGCGATCGCCGAACCAACCTTACCTGAGTCTGTGCGGCAAACTGGATTGACCACTCTAGCACGTTCTAACAGCATTCTGCTAGTTTATGGCTTCTATGCCGAAAATAGCGAGTACGACAACATCTTTTTGAGTAACTATGTTGACCTCTACATCACCGATGCCATCAAGCGCGTCCCTGGTGTGGGAGATACCAGACTGGTTGGGGAACGGCAATATGCAATGCGACTGTGGCTTGACCCCAACGCTTTAGCCAGTCGGGGATTAACGGCAACGGATGTCAGCAGTGCCCTAACTTCTCAGAATGTTCAGGTGGGGGCAGGGTCAATCGGTCAAGCGCCCACGAAGGCAAATCAAAACTCGAATTTCCCGCTCCGGATCAATAGTAGATTAAAAGATGTTAAGGAATTCGAGAACCTGGTGATTAAGTCCCAAGCCGACGGGACGCTGGTTAAACTCAAGGATGTGGGACGAGCCGAGTTAGGAGCGCAGGATTATACAACTTCGGCACTAATACAAGGCAAAGCCGGCGCTGGGATGTTGATCTATCAACTTCCGGGCAGCAATGCGCTGGATACTGCCAAAGCCGTGGAAGCCAAGATTGCAGAGTTAGAGAAAAACTTTCCCCCCGGTTTGAAAGCCGTCATCTGCTACGACACCACCAAGTTTGTGGAAGTCTCAATTGAAGAAGTGGTGAAAACGCTGATGGAAGCGATCGCCCTCGTGGTGGTGGTGATTTTCATCTTTTTGCAAGATTGGCGGGCGACGATCATTCCGGCGATCGCTGTTCCTGTATCCTTGGTTGGTGCATTGGCGTTTGCATATCTCCTGGGCTTCTCGCTCAACACCTTGACTATGTTCGGATTGGTACTGGCAACGGGTCTGGTGGTAGACGATGCGATTATCGTCGTTGAGGGGATTGCTGCCAAGATGGAACAAGGCTTAGACCGACGGCAAGCTGCTTTTGAGGCGATGGGGGAGCTTTCAGGGGCGGTGATTGCTACCTCCTTGGTGTTGATGGCGGTATTTATCCCGGTGTCCTTTTTTCCGGGCGCGACCGGCATCATGTATCGGCAGTTCGCACTAATCATTATCTTCTCCATCGGCATTTCTTTATTCAATGCCCTGAGTTTCACCCCCAGTATGTCTGGACTCTTCCTGCATCATACCGAGGGTGAAGGGCGAGGTCCACTGGGCTGGTTCTTTCGTCAGTTTAACCGGGGCTTTAGCTGGGTGCTTGAGCAATACGAGCGTCTGACCAAGTTCCTGATCGGCGTCCGCATGTTCGTAGTGGGGCTATTTATCCTCGGACTGGCTGCAACGGTGTTTATCTATATGTCCGTCCCCAGTGGATTTGTACCAGATGAGGATCAAGGTATTATTGTCGGTCTGATTCAGGCTCCCGATGGTGTCTCCCTCGCCTCCACCGAAAAACTGACGCAGACTGTGTATAAAACCCTGCAAAAAGAAGTGCCGGAGATGGCAGCGTCTCTGGTCATTGGCGGCTTTGGTCTAAACGGCAATGGACCCAATCAAGGGACGTTTTTCTTTAACCTGAAAGAGTGGAAAGAGCGCCAGGGTGAAAAACATACAGTTAAGGCGATCGTGCAACGGCTGAATGGCATCTTCGCCCAAAATCAGGATGCAATGATCTTCGCCTCCAACCTACCCGCCGTTTCTGGCTATGGCGTGACGGGCGGCTTTGAATTTCAGCTGCAAGACCGCACCAACGGACAACTGAGTATCGATCAATTTTTGGCGATCGCGCAACAGCTGATTGCCAAAGCTAATAAGAATCCTGCATTGCTTAAAGTGTTCACTCAATTCACCGCCAGCACACCCCAGTACGAGATTAACATTGACCGCGATCGCTTAGAAGCCCTCGATGTCGATTTTAGTCAGGCAATGAATACATTGGGCGCTTACATGGGTGGTCAATATATCAACGATTTTACCTTCTCCCAGCGCAGCTACCGCGTCTACATCCAAGCAGATGAACAGTTTCGTAACTCTCCAGACAATATTGGTCAAATTAATGTCCGTTCCAGAGGTGGTAATCTGGTGCTGCTGAATGAAGTCGTAAAAGTGACTCCGATTACAGGGCCGCAAACCATCAGCCACTTCAACTTATTCCGCTCAATCAAGATTCAAGGCAGTGCTGCCCCCGGTTACAGTTCTGGGCAAGCAATTGAGGCGATGCAGCAGACGTTTAAGGAGATTGACCAACCCGGTTTGGGTTACGACTGGACAGGGATTTCCAGAGAAGAAGCCAAGTCTGGCGGACAAACGATTCTGATCTTTGGTCTTGGTATCGTGGCTGTGTTTCTCATCTTGGCAGCCCAGTACGAAAATTACATCGACCCAATCATCATCCTACTGACCGTACCGTTTGCAATTTTAGGCGCTCTGTTATTCGTCTCAGTGCGCGGCTTGGTCAACGATTTGTACTGTCAGGTGGCGTTGGTGATGTTGATCGGTTTGGCAAGTAAGAACGCGATTTTGATTGTAGAATTTGCCAATCAATCGCGGGAGAAAGGAATGACCATCGCCCAGGCTGCACTCCATGCAGTTGAACAACGACTCCGCCCGATTTTAATGACCACAATTGCTGCCCTGTGTGGGTTCCTTCCCCTAGTACTGTCATCCGGGGCTGGTGCAGCCAGCCGGGTGTCGCTCGGTACGGCTGTGTTTGGCGGCTTATTGGTCTCTGTGATCATGAGCTTGCTGCTAGTGCCCGTCCTTTATGTGGTGGTCAAAAATCTCACAGACTTTGGCTCTAAAGATAAACCTCCTAAGCCTCCCGAATCGCCTGAACCTACTCCATCTGGGGAATTAGCCTCTTCTAATGGAAAGAGTCAAGGAACAGTTGTCAAGTTTCAGGGAGATGCCCCTGCTTAACTGCTTGAGAGCGGCGCACCACAGCCTACGAATCAAACAAACAAGTCAAATCCTTTTTCCTTCTAGTTTGTTTCTTGAAAGCGATGAGGATGCGATCGCTCTCAAGCTTGACCAAGAGGCAGGGGAGCAATAAGCGGGGGGCAGGGGAGAAAGATTCGCTCATTTCCCCTGCCATCTGGGTTTAAAGCACCATTATTTATCAAACAGAATTCAGGAGTCAGGAGTCAGAATACAAGAAGGGTATTCTGAACGAAAAAGCGGATGAATAATCGGAGTTTTTGCACCCCCACAAAACTAGAATTTTTGGTGGTCAACAAGAAAGTCGTGGGTCTCTCTTACAAAGTTGCACAAGAGGGGAGACCCCAAGACCGCAATGCAGCGCTGAATCCCCGACTGATTGATTCTGACGCCAAGCCGCAGAGCGTCTCCGGCTCCGCTCCTGAATTCAGAATAGCTGAATTCTTCTTCAATTATGCCCTCATCTAAAATATTTATTTCGAGATGCGTAGCACGAGAAATAATGCGTCCGTTTTCTGTATCAAAAAACTTTTTTAATCCAAAATCCGTCTTGAAAAGTTCTGCGCCGGGAAACCCGGACGCACAGACTTTTCGCAAAATCTAAAATGGTCAAATTACTCATTCACACGATGCTATGAAACTTAAAATTCCTTCTTGGGTCGGTACCACTATCGGGCTGTTGAGCATGGGAATGATGCCAGCTCTCGGTGCTGAACAAATAAAATTTTCTTACAGTATTTTAGAATTTTCTCTTCCTGTTACTGATTTAAAAACTTATGCTCAAGAAGGTAAAATTAGCAGTCAACTAGCATCATATACAAAGCGCCTCAAACCAGAGGATGTTGCTCAACTGCGTCAGGTTTTGACTGAAAAACAAAAATTAAGTCCCGTAGCAGTCTCTCAATTTCTTTATTCAGAAATTGGAGAATCTTTGTTAAAGTCTGCGGGTGAATTGATTCAAACAGATTCAGGACAAAACGGTTTTTATGCAATTCGTGCGGCGTTGATTCTAGCGGCGGCTGATCCAGGGGGATTAACAGTACTGAATACGATGCGCTACTTCCCTTCACAGAATATTCGGATTAACACTGAAAAGCTTTTGGCACTGATGAATAAACTCTCCACTCTGAAAAAGGAGACAAATCAAGCTCTCTCTGTAATTGATCAACAGTCTACTACAGAAGCATCGACTGAACCACCTGTAGATATCTCAAAATTACCGGAACTATACAACAAGTCAGGATCGTTTTCTTGGGAGAAAAAAGCGATCGCTTTTGTGGATACTAATCGTAAATCTCTGACTGGAAGCATTGAAACTAGAGTCATTCAAACCGATATCTATTTACCTCAAAGTCAAACACCTGCACCAGTTGTAGTCATTTCTCATGGACTAGGTTCCGATCGCGATAGCTTTGCTTACCTGGCAGAAAATTTAGCATCCTATGGATTTGCTGTTGTTGTTCCTCAGCATCCTGGTAGTGATTCTCTGCAAATGCAAGCACTACTCACAGGGAAAAGCCAACAAGTATTTGCAGACACAGAATTAATTGACCGACCTTTAGACGTAACTTTTGTGCTTAATCAATTAGAACAGCGTTCAACATCTGATCCCTGGCTACAAGGAAAAATCAACGTTCAACAAGTCGGTGTGATTGGACAATCTTTTGGTGGTTACACAGCCTTAGTCTTAGCTGGCGCACGCATCAATATTAATCAGTTGCAGAAAGATTGTAAATCTGAATCTGATCCGGTCAATGTTTCGTTGTTGTTGCAGTGTCGTGCTTTAGCACTGGGAAAAAATTCTCCTGATTATGAACAGATACAACAAAACTTAAGCAACCTAGATTTACGCGATCGCCGAGTCAAAGCTGTGATTGCTCTCAATCCAGTCACGAGTAGTCTTCTTGGGCAAGCAGGTCTGAGCCGAATCGAAATTCCCGTAGTCATTGCTGGTGGAGCCTCAGACACGTTTACTCCCGCCTTGTTGGAACAAGTACAAGCATTTTCTTGGTTGACTACCAAAGACAAGTATTTGGGTATTGGTGACAAAGGAACTCATACTGATTTGATTGCTGGTGTGAGTACCGTAGTTTTACCATCTTCTAACCGTTTCTCTGCTTTCTCTGGACGTGACCCAGAATTGGGACGCATTCATTTTCAGGCTTTTAGTACAGCTTTCATGAAAGTATATCTTGCTCACCAGACTGAATATCGTCCTTTTCTCAGTACATCTTATATGAAAAACTCAAATCGTGATGAACCAGTCAAGGTCTATTTCGTTAGGTCGCTACCACCAGGATTTCCCCAAGAATTAGTTCGTCAGAAACGAGAATTAAATAATTAAGTATTCTTTAATTTTAGGACTTACACATTGACAAAAAAACACCAAATATGTTTTTTGGAAAAAACCACATCTTTCGTAGGGGCAATTCATGTAGACGCGGAGCGGTGAAGCAGCGCGGTCTTGGGGGTTTCCCCCATGAGCGACTGCACCAAGCCGTAGGGCTTCCCGCAGGGTATTGCCCCTACGGATAGGGTCTAGCTACCATCAAACAATGATTAATAATTTCAACCTAAACAGATGAATTTCAATCCATTCAATCTTAATCAATGGAATCAATGGTTGAATCGTAGGCAGCTTCAGGTTCTAGAAGCAGCTTATAAAGCGGCGCAGAATATTAAAGCGCTGGAAGACAAATATTTTAATGGTGCCAAGATTACCTATGCACCCAATCAAACCAAAACCCTGGTGGAGTACGTGCAGAGTTTACGCGATCGCCAACTGTTCATTGTCCGAAGCAACTTAGCGCAATTTCGCCTCAACAGTTTTTTGTTAAATCGCCAGCCGCTTGAGCAGGAGATTGATTTAGCTCAACCAGAATCGCTCACGAATGAACCGATCGTGGATAGCGATGCAGTTGTATCGTCAAAGTTGAATTTTATTGATGTCGTTATCAGTAAATATCGAGAGCCGGAAGAGGAATTCAAACAATTGGCGCTTGATTTAAAGAACAGCGTTCCGACTCCTACAGCTTTAAATGCTGCTCTGGAACCCAGCAAACCAGCAAACATCGATGCGATCGCTCAAACGATTGATCCTGCAATAATTACCAACCAAAATAATCGATTAAAGCGAAATCGAACGGGATTTTTTCAAGGAGGATTTTGGCTCGGCAGAGAACTCGATCCCAAGTATGAGCAGCAGGTAGTTCAAGAAATCCGGCTGCGACGTAAGCTGGACAAACTGGCGATTCGTTGGCTCCTCATTCTGTTGCTAGTGCCAGTTTTGATCCAAATTCTGGCTAAAAACTTGGTTATTGATCCTGTGCTGGGAAGCTATAGCGAAAAAAATCCGACGAAAATTGAATTAAGTCGAGAAATTAAGGAAGAGTATGCGGCCGAATTTAACGCATTTAAAGATGAGCTAGAAATTCAAGAGTTGCTGGGACTTCTTCCAGAGTTGTCAGTAGCAGAAGGGCGAGAGCGACTTCAGGAGAAAGTCACTGAACTCTGGCGTGAATCCCGCAAACAAACTCTAAATGGACTGAAGAACTTGATGGCAGATGGGGTAGCGATCGTTGTGTTTGCTGGCATCGTCTACTTCAATCGCAACAAGTTGGCTAACATTCGCAATTTTTCTAATCGCACCTTCCTGAGCTTGAGCGATCCAGTCAAAGTATTTATTTTTATCCTGATAACAGATATATTTGTGGGCTTTCACTCGGCTGAGGGTTGGGAAGTGCTGCTAGAAGGCATAGGGTATCACTTTGGATTACCCGAAAGCAAAGTGGTCATCCATACATTCATTGCCACAGTTCCGGTGATGATGGATTCTGTCATCAAGTTTTGGATCTTTACCTATTTCACCCAATTCTCGGCTGCGGGTTCTGCTATTTATGAACGAATGAATACTTAGAGGGTGTTTATAGAACCCATTTGATATCTTTTTTAGCTGGCAGCTAGTCTTTTGAGCATCAATCTAGATAAAACAAAGCTTGAGCTTGGCATTGACACGAGCGAGTGTTCGGTCAAAATTTTTGACTAAACTTTTACATCGCTCCACCCAAGCGTTTGACCTTTCAATAGTTATACCAATAACCCGTCCCACAATTTCCAATTCGGGCCGCAGTCTCTTGTTGAATTGATATACTTGGGGCTTGCTGGAAACGTCAAAACGGATTGCGCTCGCCATTTCGCATCCAAGCAATACCATCGCCTATACAACCTATCTCCGTAGCCTCCAGAAGGTCTATTACCTGGTTACAAATATCTTGATTGCAAACAAACTTGTATGCTGCATCAATACTCCGGTTAAATTCCATCTCCAGTGCAACAACTGCCTTAAATTTTTCCAGTTCTCGTAATTAAGAAATAAACTCAAAAAATTTTTTGCCCTTGTGATAACTACCAACACTTATATTTAGATTCTCCGAGACCTCCTGAATCACTCGCTTACCCTTGCCTAATTGAGACTAACTCTCATTTACCGAATGATTCAAATTTGAATCATTCGATTGATTCAAACGACGAGCGCTCGGAAACCTTGGAAGATGCGATCGCAAAGGTAAATGATGTATTAGGTGTGAACGCAGGTAGACCTAAGAAGTGCAAGAGCGCAGAGGCAAGCAAAATTGTCGAAATCAGCGAATGGAGCAAGAACCGAAAACCCAGTCGTTCAAAGCACATTACCATATGCAAGTTGCTGAAGAAGCTACTAGCAGGGGGTTGCCAGCACTATCGCCAAGAAGTATAGGTCGGATCTTGGAAGCGCAACCCTAATAGCATCAAGCTCAAATCAAGCTAACGGGCAACCCTCCCCCGAATTATTCGCCGCCAAGCTACGACTGGTTGTGGAAGGGAAAGCGCCGCAAGTCTACCAAGACCCCACAGCCTTTTTCGCCAATACATTTGCTACCGATGGTTTGAAAACCCTAATCTCGGAAGTGTTCGGGCGGTTGGTAGGTGCTGCTGTCGGCTCCCCCATTATCCGACTGGAAACCAGCTTTGGTGGTGGTAAAACCCACGATGAAATTGCTTTGTGGCACATTGCCAAAAATGGACGAGAGATTTCTGGACTAGAGCGTTTTACTGACAATATTAATTTTATTCCAGATCGACCGATTCAAGCAGCTGCGATCGCATGCCTTGACCTTGATCCGGTTAACGGTGTTTACCATGCGGACACTGGCGTTACCACTTATACCCTTTGGGTATAAATTGCTTATCAAATTAATGGTGTAGCAGGTTACAGCTTGCTTAAAGGTTCTGACGAACAGCGAGTCAGTCCAGGCACAGTGGTTTTAGAAAGGATAATCCAAGGGCAACCCACAGTCATTATCATCGACGAAATTGCCTCATACCTGAGAAAAGCCAAGGCTACTCTAGTTGGTAACAGCAACTTAGCCGGACAGGTAGTTGCTTTTTTATTCGCCCTCATGGATTTAGCAGCATCTTGTAATATTTAATAACCATAGTAGTGGGAGCATCTTGCTCCCTGATGGTAATAGCAGGTAGCAAGATGCTGGTAGTAGCAGGTAGTGGGAGCATCTTGCTCCCTACGGGCAAGACGCAGGTAGTGGGAGCATCTTGCTCCCTACGGGCAAGACGCAGGTAGTGGGAGCATCTTGCTCCCTGCTGGTATTAGCTCTCTGTGGGGTTATTAGCGGGCAAGATGCCCGCACTACTCCAGGATTGAAAATGGACGAAGTTTATAACTATAAATTATAAATCAGGAGGTAGAAATATATGAAAATTGACGTGCGTGGTGCTGTTCTAGCTGCGAAAAAATATTTTGAAGATATCCAGGATATGATATGTAATTCTATCAATGATATCTTGCTTGAAGAAGTAGAATTATCAGAGAATAAAAGGTTTTGGTATGTAACATTAGGTTTTAGTCGCCCTGTAGCTAAGACTGAAAGAACACTTATTCCTGATGTTATTTCTTTAGCTACTAAGTATGAACATGAGTATAAAATATTTACCGTAGATGCAGAAACGGGGGAAGTAAAATCGATGAAAATTCGTGAGGTATGAAAGCTACTTCAGGCAAACAAGGTAAACTTATAGAAACTTTTGAAGAGGTTTAAAAATAGACGGTAATTTCATCTATAAAAATGAGATATAAAAAGCAATTACCACAATTAGAAAAGCCAAAAGGTAGATATTTTATTACATTTGTAACTTGGGAAAGATTAGAACTCACACCAGAAGCCAGACAAATTGTATTAGATGCTTGTAAGTTTTTTCATGAACAAAGATATGAGCTTTTCGCCGTTGTAATAATGCCAGATCACGTACATATTCTGATTCAACCTTTTCCAAAATCTGAAACAGAATATTGGTCAATCGGGAGTATTATGCATAGTATAAAAAGTTATAGCTCCAAACAAATTCCGAAAGCAATGTTACATATTGGGAAAGTTTGGCAAGATGGTAGATACGACGAAATGATTAGAACGGAAGAAGAGTTTAATAATAAATGGGAATATATTCGACAAAATCCCGTAAAAGCAGGTTTATCGATTACCCCTGAAGAATATCCCTTTTTATGGGAAACATTTTGATAACATCCTGTAGTGCGATATCGCGTTGATAAGCTAACGCGCATGTTGAAGTAGCGTTGAAAGTAATTCCGCGCATTGCTGATGAAAAGAAACGCCTTCCTGAAGAAAAAGCTTTATTAGATTTGTGGTTGGCTATGGATGAAATTAAAGCCAAAGTGTCTTATGTGCAACCTGAGATACCATTTAATGAAGGTGGACAATTGAACTTATTTCTGATAATTATTTTTGATTTTAATTGTAGTGCGGGCATCTTGCCCGCGTTTGTATAATATCTTTCCCGCGTTTTTAATACACCAGGGAGCAAGATGCTCCCACTACCTAATATTTTCTAAGAATAGCAATTTTCCCAATATTTCTACTTAACCTAGCAACTACAACTTTAACTTTAACGCAGTCTCTACACCAGTAGGATCAATCCCATATTCACCAGTTTCTGCATCAATCACAATCATCTTACCGATATTGTCACCAGACTCGTAAAAAGGAGTATAATGCTTAACTAGCATAGGCTTCTAGACGTGCTTGTTTTTCAGGAATCATGTTTTACACGGACAGTTTGGGTATTCTCTTAGATTCTCTCAATAATTGGTATATTTGCCAAAGTGGGATGCTCCCCACTGATTACCATCTTCTGAATTCTGAATTTTGCATTTTCTTCAACTGTTCAAGAAACTAATCTCCTGACTTTTGGTTAATCTTATTTATTTCTTCTATCCAACGCTGACGGGTAGTGTGTTCTAAATTTAAAAGATCATCTTGTGACCAGTGAAAGTGGTAAGCAATAAACGCTACCTCCTCATATAACATATCAGAGGGGTAGCTTATGACTCCCCCGCTAATTCTAGCTCCACTGAAAACTTAGTATTGCAATGAGGACATTCAGTAGGGATATGAGTATTTCCTTGTTGATTTACTCGATTATAAAATTCCCTAAGATAAGCCAAGTCACTAACTAAAAGCCCTTCCAGCAAATTAGGGCTAACAGAAGTAAGGCTACCTAAGCGGGTAATTACCCGTGAAAGGATTACTAAAATCCCATAAGCAGAATTTTCTTGAACTTTACGTTCTTTTTGCAATAAAATTTCATCTAATGCAGTAGCCAAACGCATGACTCCCTGACGATGTACTCGGTTTTGGGTATCAACTAAACCTTTAGGAAGAGTAAAGGCAAATTCAGTACAAACAATATCCTTACGGCGCATAGACAATTAGAAATGAACGAAAAAATATCTAATTGATAACTAAAGATTCAGAATTATTAACAGTATCTGCTAAGATTACTGTTTCATTTTCTAAGCCATTGATGTGACGATAAAAGTCTTGTAAGTAACTTAAATCTTGAGCAAAAAAGTTTTCCACTATTAAAGGAGTTAGCTCAGATAATGCCCCTAGTGAGGTGATTACACGAGCCAGAATAATTATCGTAGCATAGGCTGGATTAGACTTAACACGAGGGTCGCGCAGAGGAGCTATTTCATCAATGGCAATTGCTAACCGCATTATCCCTTGGCGATGGAGATTGCCATCAGAGTCTAGATAGCCTTTAGGTAATGTAAATTCAAACTCTGTTTGAAACATAAAACTTCCTATAACTTCGATCTTCTAAATTCCTCGAAAGCAATTTCGACTTCCTCAATTTCTATCTCTGTACTGCGGGCATTAACATCAGTAATTTTGTAACTGCTAGGCCAAGCACCGGCTAATTGAAATTGTGCTTGTGGTTTTGCTTGTTGATCGTAAATGGTTAAAGAAGCATTTTTACGTTGTTTAGCCCAATTGCCATCTTCAACTGCTTGAAACCAGTTCCAAAGTGCAACAGAGCTAGTCATCCCTCTACGTAAAGTCAGATTTCCGCTTTTAACATTGCCAGGAATTTTAGTCCTAATCGTCTGACCTTTTTTGGCTTTGCCCCATCTATTATTAGTGACTTCACAGATTTCAATTGCTGCTTGAGTCTGTTGAAATCCCCGACACTCTAAAAAAGTACCATCTACCAGGTCGCTAGATCCATCTAAATGCAATTCTAGGTAGAAGCGATGTGGTGTAAGAATTTCAAATTCCGGCATTGTTTTTCACTCCAAATGAATAGTTAAGGAGGCAGGTATTAAATGCCTCCATGAACCAATGTTATATTGAATTTGTAGCCCTGCTAGTCTGTCAAGTTTAAATTGATGGGTAAGCAAGTTCGTAGTAAGGACTTTAGTCCTTATTTTCTAAGCACTAAAGTGCTTACTACAAACCCTCAAAACCAACTTGACAAAGTACTACCTTGGAGGAACTCGTTTAATACCTTCGTGAACTAACTCTAAGGTTTCAGTCGCCATATCGCCACTGCTTGCAGTCAAAGTAGGGCCTGTATATTTACAGGGGTAACATCTAAGAATTTCCCAACGCGCTTGCATTTTGCCTGACTGATCGTAAACTGATATCGAAGCATCTTTACGATTACCTTGCCACTGACTTGCGCCTCCCATATTCTTGTTACAATCTTCGTACCACTCATAAAGTCTCAAATCATCAGTAGCAATGAGCTTGACAGTAATATTCGTAAATTTAGCGACAGTAGGAGTAGGTTGACGAGTTGCAAAACCTCCCTTACTACTACCATGAATATCCTGAGCAGGGGTAGATTCAACTCCTAAACCACTAACTTCTTTGATGACTTTTTCGGTAATTCCATCTGCTTCAAAATAGAAGCGAGCCGCAGTGAGAAATTCAGCCATATATCAACTCCTGAAAGTTCAATAAAATAAATAGTCGGGTAACAGTAACTACTCGTCATCAATACCATTCCATTGACTAATGCGGAAGACAACAAACTCAGCAGGTCGTACAGGGCAAACACCGACTTCAATATATAAACGACCGAGAATCTGGGTTTCTGGAGGATTCAATTCTGCATCACATTTGACATAGAATGCTTGCTCTGGTGTGGCTCCGAATAAAGCCCCTTCACGCCATAGACGTTCGAGGAAGTTGCTGACGGTACGGCGCACGCGTGCCCACAAGTCTTCATCATTCGGTTCAAAAACTGCCCATTGTGTACCCAATTCAATCGATTTTTCAATGTAGCTAAATAATCGACGCACGCTTATATAACGCCACTCGGTTTTATCAGGTTCGACTAAGGTACGTGCCCCCCAGATGCGAATACCTCTATTAGGAAAGTTGCGGATGCAATTGATGCCAAGGGGATTTAAGAGTTCTTGTTCACGGAAATTGGTGTCATAACTTAAGCCGATTACGCCTCTTGGTACTTCGTTTGCAGGCGCTTTGTAAACTCCCCTAGTTTCATCTGTTCGTCCCCAAACACCCATCATGTGACCACAAGGAGGTACAAGTATTGGTCTACCACCGTTGCGCGGGTTGGGAACTTTAATCCAGGGATAATACAGTGCTGCAAACATAGAACGACGGTTAAAGCTTCTTTGCAACCACTCAACTACTTCTTGGGGTTTGGCGCGATCTGGTGGCGAATCAAGTACAACCATACGATTAGGTGGATTAGGAATATCGCCACTAGCAGAACCCTCGCACATGTCAATCATGAGTCCCATAATGCCGTGAACTTGGTCTAAGTTCATGACTCCAGCTTCATAAGCCCGCATTAAATCGGGACAAGCTAGCATGGTAATTTCATCAATCTCGAAAATACCGCGCACGCCTGTACGGTCGTCGCGTACTCCCTCAACATCCTGTGAAAAGCGATCGGGCGGGGATGCAACGATCGCAGGTGTTAGTTCGTACTGACCATTTGTTGGTCGTCGCGCCAAGGGTTGTCCAGCTTGAGAGGAGTCTGCGACGCTGACATACAAGGAGTTTCGCAAAGCAGCGATCGCATAAGTTGCCACCTGAGTTGCTGATTCGCGGTTCATGGTCAAGTTTTCGTACTGTTCGAGAACTTCCTCACCACGAATAATTTGTAATGTGAAATACTCTCCTGTGTTTGGCGGCGCTTCTCCCTCAGTACCTTCAGGTAGGGCCTGGGGTGTACTGTCATTAATCACAATACTAATTGCCCCACCTGCTACCTGTTCGGGACGGAGGGTAAAGGTGAGGGAGGGACGATTTCCCCGACCAGTAATTTGTAAGGATGGGGCTTCTGGTGTGGCGGTTCTGGAAGTACTTGGTAATTGAGTACCTATACTTGCAATCCAGCAGCGACCGCCACCATTGATAAAATAGCCATAGACTGCAAAGGGTAAATAGGCATTGAAGTTGGTGAAGCCATCAGAGTTGGTATGGGCAAAGTAGTTGAGATATTGCGTCCAATTGGTTACTAACATGGGCTTAAATAACTCAGCCCCGCCACGCACATCTTCTGTAAAGCCGACAAACCCAGCTACTGCTGTACTAACACCTTCTATCGGTCGGCTACCTCGGTCTATTTCTTCAACGTAGACGCCAGGAGCTTTGTAATCAAGTCTTGCCATGAAAGTCTCTCCATTTTGGATTAAAGATTATAATTTTATGCAGTCGTAATCTCTGCCTTTGTTAGTTTTGACGATTTTGAATTACTGAGGCAGGTGTAAGTAAAATTTCTTTAACTGTGTAATTTTGGCTATCGATTAAGACGTTGCAGACTTGTGGCTCATAATCAATACATTTCAGTGTTAATACATAATTACCCAGTCTTAAATCTTCAAAAAAGAACAACCCTTCTTTGTCACTAGTTGCTGATTTCTCGGCTCCCCTAATGTTAATTTCTGTATCAGCAACTGGCTGCTGGGTTATTGCATTTTTGACAATGCCTGCGATCGCTACCCGCTTAGTTGATACTTTGCCATTGCCATTTTTTTGTAGTTGATCATATACGCTCATAATTCGCTCCCAAACCAAAGGTATGGAAGTCTTTTGTGGTTCAAAGGGTACTGTAACTGTTAAATATAAAGCTGGACGTAAGGGAACAGTGAGAGCGCTCCATAAAGAACCTACTTCAACTGGTGGTTCTACAGAAACTGTCATAGATAAATTGCCATAACCACACAGTTCAGGAGTTAAAAATTCCTCACGCAGTGAGCGATGACGCAGCAGTAAAGTTAATGCTTCAGTTAACAGCCGATGTTCGCCTAAAGTCGTACTATCCCAAGCCGTTAATATTAAAGATACATCAAACCAACTGGGAGACCAAGTTACAGTAGCAGGTTGTAACCCTGATTGTGCAAACTTACGTTCTACCTGCCTGCCAGAGTGTTGTACTTGCTTACTCTCTCGAATGTCATAAAAGTACAAATTGAGAGTAGGCCCGGTACTCTCGTCCCTGCGACTTCCTGGACGACTAAAGTCAATTTGCTCCGTACTAATGAGGGAGGTTCCCCCAGCTAGGATGGACGCTAGTGTATGAAGAAGGGAGACAAGCATAAAGATGCTCACAGGGGTGGAGATGCATTTATTCTAAAAGCATCAACCTGAGAAAGTTAATTAGACTTTTGTCGAGATTTAGCATGATAAAAATACTAATTAATCCAGAAATGTTGAATGCTGATACAAAATTTTACATATTCAGTTAAATGAACTTTAAAAAGCCTAAAATGGTCAACATAACATTCCGCCCAAAATTTAACATATTTTGGGCTATTTTTATGAGGTTTTTATTAACATTCAACACTTCTGTAATTAATCATAAGTAAATCATTGGCAAAAAAGGATCTGGTTACATTTCGTTACATAAATAGTACAGCACTCGCGTAAATAAAGATCCTATTTAGAATAAGCCAAAAGCTTATGGTACAACTCTTTTAACCTTTCCCTTTTTACTTTTTCCGAACGTAACCAGTACTAGTTTTAATTTTCGTCTACTTATCTTAATTTTTTTATATTAAGTTTATAGCTAAATATTAAGATTTTCTAAAGAAATGGCTATTTAGTAAATCAATTAAATTATACATTGGGAGACGTATCGACAAATCAGGTTTTGGAGAGAATTTTGCGTAAGTCCTATTGCCTTAACTTGTCACGAATGTTATCTAAACCTCGTCCATTTTGAAACCTGGAGTAGTGTGGGCATCTTGCCCGCTACTACCATTCGGGAGCAAGATGCTCCCACTACTTTGGAAAACTATGGTTCTCAAAATAGATGTGGTTTAAGTCAGATTTTATTCTCAAATTGATTAGGGTATTTACCATTTAATAGAAAATAAAACCAATTTACTTACCTGACAGCTTAAGAAGTGAGTTAAACAATGGTAGTAGACTCGTCTATCCAACACACAAAGACTGGTTATAAATCTTCACACTCTTTAAACGTACAAAGTTTATGTCAGCTACAACTTGAACAGTTAACAATTCAAAATCCTATTTTTTTCGCTCGGATTGTCTATTACGAGCCATTAATTAAAACTCATGAGGAAGTCATTAATTATGCTCCAACCCGACTTCCTTTTTCTCAAAATACCTTAGCTTACTTAAGGTCGGAAGAATGGTTGTTGGATTTCCCTCTTGGTTTTACATTAAATGAAATAAAGTTAAATTATTCTGTTGGCAATTGTTATATTTGTCCACTAGGTTACAGGAATAAACAACCTGAATATATCCAAATATTAAGCGATGAATCTCTCTCGCCTACTTTGCAAAATTACGTCAAACAATCTGCCATCTTAGTAAGCAACTATTTAGAGATTTATTTGGAGTGCGGGCAACAGAAAGCTGAAATTAAATTGCTTGAGGAGATAATTCAACGTGCAGGACATCAGTTACGTAATAATTTGGGGTTAATTGGTCTGTACGCACAAAATTTATCTTTGGGATTAAAAGATAAGCCTTTGCAAGAACAGGCAACAATTTTATGTGAAAGTATAGAAGAGCTAGATAATAATTTAACAGAGTTGATTTATTGTGGTCAAGGTGCAAAATTAAAGGTAAGTCTGCAAGACTTGCGAAGTTTAGTTTTAGAAAGTATCAAAGGTTTACAGATTTTAATTAATCAAAAGCATTTGCAAATATCTTTGCCTGAGAGTTCTACTATTTTGGTAATAGACTGCTTACAAATGAAGCAAGTTTTTGACAATTTGTTGAGCAACGCAGTTTATTTTAGTCCTGAAGGTGGAACTATTACCTGTAACTGGCAAGTTTTTCAAAATGAAGTACTAATTAAAATCTCTGATCAAGGTTCAGGACTATCTCAGCAAGACTTGCAAAAGATATTTACTCCTTTTTATTCTCGTCGTTCAAAAGGTACAGGGCTAGGTCTGACCATTGCTAAGAAAATTGTTCTTGACCATCAAGGAAGTCTTTGGGGTCAAAATTTGCCAAATGGAGGCGCTCAGTTTTCTTTGATATTGCCTCGATCTAAGAGTTAGTAAAAAGTTAAAATACAAGGGTGCAATTGAAGAAGAATGCAGAATCCAGAATTCAGAATTCAGAATCAATACTTCGGTAGAGCTACGTAACCATCAGTCGGGGATTGGGACCGGCGCAGGAATTGTTGTACCACCAAAAATTCTAGTTTTGTGGGGGTGCAAAAACGCCGATTATTCATCCGCTTTTTCGTTCAGAATATCCAACTTAATTCTGACGACTGGCGCCAATATTGCTGTTCGATAACAAAATAGGGTTAATCTATAGTTTTTTTGTTTTTTAAATGAACATTATATATTATGACTACTCCTCAAAAGCTTTCTATTTTACTAGTAGATGACGAACAACGCTTCCGCCAGGGGTTGCGATCGCTCTTAAGTTTTTATAGTGAAAGTAATTCATTATTATTAGAGATTGTCGGTGAAGCTGCTTCACCAGAACAAGCGTTGCAACTCGCACTTAAAGAGCATCCAAACTTAATTTTGCTTGATATGGAATTAGCTGGAGGTGATGGAATTAGCGTTCTCTTAAATTTAAAAAAAAATTCCTATAATGGCAAGGTTTTAGTATTATCAGCGCATCAAGAAGACGATTGGATCTTCCGGGCAATGCAAGTTGGAGCCTCTGGCTATGTATATAAAAACCGTTTGGCAACTCAATTGTGTGAGGCTATTACCACCGTGATAAAATCGGAAATTTATCTACCTTTAGAGGTTGCGAGTGGTTTTTTCCGTCATTTTCAGGCTTATTCTGAGTCTTGTTTGCAAGCCAGTCAAAAATTACACTTGACAGAAAGGGAGCAAGAAGTTCTACACTGGTTAACTGAAGGTTCTTCTAATGAAGAAATAGCTAAACATTTATATGTTACCGTGGCTACTGTTAAGGCTCATCTCACAAGTATTTTTGAAAAATTAAAGGTTACTAGTCGTACCCAAGCTATTGTAACTGCCTTAAAGTTAGGTTTAATTCAGGTTTCATAATTAATCGGTGTTAATTGTTAAAGGTGGAGGTTTGTAAGTTATTTAATCTAGTTGCCTTAATAATTATAGGATTTACGCACAAGAGATCCCCCAACCCCCGATAAATTGGGGGCTTTTAAGATTCCCCCCTTTTTATCGGGGGGTTAGGGGGGATCGAGGTTTCAGGTTTTCAATGCGTAAGTCCTGAATTATTTGAAACCAATGTCCATCTAGGAGTTTGCTAAGTGCCAGTTAAGGAAGATTTGTATAAACAATATCTCTGTTCTCGCAATGCACCATTAAATTGCGATCGCCCTTTGCAGACAGCGCAGGAAATACCAGGGGCTAAGTTTTGTTTGGAATGTGGTTTTCCAGCGACTTTAGCGCAAAATTCCGAAATTAAGGGCAATCGAGGCATTTATCAAGTTGGTAAATTTTTGTGTACGCGCTCTATGGGGCGATTATATTCTGGAATACAGATTAGCGATAACCAACCTGTAGTAATTAAAGAATATCTTTTACCCAATCGTTGTTTTAATGCCGAAGAGACGCAGCAGTGCAAACAGACTTTTCAGCAAGTGGCGGGGGTGAGTCTCGCAGATGGCAGAAACCAAAACTTTCGCCTGATTGAGCCTTGGGAAGCGATCGCTGATGAGCGAGGAGAACGCTGTTACATAATTACCAAAGGGGTAGAAGCATCCCAAACTTTAAGCCAATACCTGATCGCTAAAGGTGCAATGGATGCATCGCAAGTACGTCAAGTACTTAATCAAACTCTGCAAACTTTACAGTTCCTTCATACTTCATCGCTGCGCTTTCCCTCCAATCAAGTGCAACGTGGACTGGCTCACGGCAACCTCAGTCTAGATAGTATTTTAATTAAAGTAGAGAGTAATCAACAGTTTTATATATATCTTGATGATTTAGCTATCTGGGAAAGCTTATTTTACCCACCCCCTACTAAAGTCGCAAAACCTCAACCCGAACAAGATTTAGTAGCATTAGGATTAGTAGCTTTTTATCTGTGGGCAGGAAAAGCTGTAGATAGCACTTCGGGTCAATCTCTAAATCCGAGAAAAGCTGAAAATTGGTCGAATTCAGACCCTCACCTCAAGCAGTTTCTTTATCACTTAATTGGGCTAGACAAACCTTTTGAAAGTGCCGAAGCAGCTCGTAAAGCTTTGTTGGAACTACCGGAAAATCAAGCAAGCGGTGAAGTAGGTTCAACAGATGTAGAACAGCCAGATGATATTTGGCGATCGCCTTTAATTTTACTAGCAATTCTGGCTTTGTTCTTGCTTGGAGGAGGGATATGGTATTTTTTCTTCCGTTCTGGTCTACAACCCGATAATTGCGGACAGTGGTGTAAACTTTTATCTGGTTTTTCAGAAGTAAGCACTGTACCCGCAGGAGAATTTACTTATACAGCAGAAAGCAACAGTACATGGAGTACAGTTTTAAAAGAAAAACCAGAGAGCGTTACTCTTGAAGAAACTTTAACCAAACCGAAACCAGATGTCACATTTAATTATCAATCTGTGCCATCTTCGGATGTAAAGGCTGTGAGTGTGCCAATAGAAAAGGTGCGTAGTTGTCAAGAAGAGTATAAAGAAAAACAAAGTTGTCAAGCCTATTTTGCACTGACATCTTTAAACGTAGATCAAGAATTAGAAAGTAAACCTGTTGCCTATGACGGCTTACTAGTATTTGTTGGTTCTAGTAAGGATGACTCTGCTCCGGTAAAAGTACTTAAAGGTAAAATCAGTTTAGAACAATTGCGACAAATTTATACAGGCAAAATCACCAACTGGCGAGAACTTGGTGGTTCCAATCTTTCCATACAAGCTTATGCTCCTACAGAACCGGAAGCAGTGCGCTTTTTTCAACAGCAAGTATTAAAAGATGATCCGCAGCAAATAGCTTTATATAAAGAAGTTACTAAGCAATTTACCGAAATAACTGAGAACACTCAAAAGCAAATTAGGGCTAAATTCGAGAAAGGGGAAGCGGGTATTATCAGTTTTGGCATTCTCAGTAAAACTTGGAATCAATGTAACGGCTATCCTTTAGCTTTAGTTGATGACAATAACCGCGAAACTCAGCCACTGTTGCAGCTTAATGGCCAGCCAATCAACCCAGAAGTGAATTTATGTGACCGAAGATATTATTTTGATATTGAAAGTTTTATAACAGGTCGCTATCCTTTAGGATATCCTTTGAATGTAGTGTACCCTAAGGATAATAGTCTGCCTAATATCGGTTCAAAATTCGCCGAAATGCTTACTACCCGTGAGGGTCAATGCCTGCTAAAAAAAGTAGGGCTGGTTCCTTTACAGACTATACCTGAAAACGATAAAATTGCTCATGGCTGCAAATCGTTGCCCTAACTCCAGTTGCGAATATTTTAATCGTCCCTTGCCCAACCATGCTAAGGTCTGTCCTCTATGCGGCACGGCGTTGGGTGATATGATTGCTGCACCAGTCCAGCCTAGCTCGCCATTACCACCTACTCCCAATGTAGTTGTTTATCCACAAGTTCAATCGCAGACACCAGATCCTTTTCGGCCGAATCAGGTGCCGGTAGAGCAAACTAATTATCAGCCTCGGCCATCCTACCCACAGCAGGTTCCACCCTCACCACCATCTCGTGTGCCACCAGTACTAAAACTGGTTCATACAACAGGGAGAGAATTTTATTTGCGTGGGGAAGATGGTTGTATTGGTAGGCGATCGCAAATTCAGGGAACAGTACCAGAAATTGACTTAGTAGGTATTCCCGATGAAGGAATAGTTTCGCGTTCCCATGCGCGAGTGCATTGGGACTGGAATCAAAATACCTATATGATTTTAGACGACAAAAGCCGTAATGGAACTTATATCAACAGTAATCTTCTTTCTCCTGGAGTTCCTTATCGCTTGAGTCACGGTGATTCATTGCAACTGGGCCAAGATGGGTTAGTGCGGTTTACGGTGGTAGTGGCTTAACTTGTTTTACTCATAACATAAACAGACTCGACATCTTGAGTTCGACCTTTGGCTAATTCTGATTTTGGCGCAAAGCCTTTAGGCTGGAATTAGAAACAGGTTTTTTTAATTATGGACTCTAAACGCATACAACCATCTTTAACTCCGATTGGAGACATTGGTGGGACTGCTGGATACGCTGCTATGCCTACAACAGACGATGCCACCAAAGCGGTATCTGCTGCTGGCTTCGAGCTTGGCGACTCGTTATTAATGGACAAGTTGTGCGATCGCGTTTATGAACTGCTGCTAGAAGATATGCGATCGCAACGCGAGAGGGTAAGAAACTATGGTTCGACAAGGTGGTAGTAATGACTGATAACAATAATAATGGCAACATTCTCCATGAATTAAATTATGTCACTACAAATCGTTTCTATGTAGAAATAGACAGTACCATTGCGGCTTCTTTTACTGAATGCACAGGGTTAAGTGTTCAAATTAAGAAAAATATCTACTACGAAGGTGGTGTCAACGATCAGCAAAGAATTTATTTAGGAACCACAGAATTTGCAGATATAACCCTCAAACGTGGCATGACAAATGACCCAGTATTTTGGAACTGGATCACTGAAATTTTTGATGAACAAAAAAATAAAAAGATAAGTCGGCGCAATGTAAATATTATTGTCTTTAACCAAGCAGGTGAAACTATGAAGAGTTGGACTCTCATTGGTGCTATTCCTATCGCTTGGAAAACATCAGCATTACAAGCAGATGGCAATGCAGTTGCTATTGAAGAAATAACTTTAGCTTACGAAGGCTTGCAATTTGGTAAAGAAGGGGGAGGAGGAAATTCAACAACACGTTTTGATAAATCAGGATATTTCTCTAGCAGATGATATCACTTAGTAAGTAGCCCCAAGAACTTTAGCGACTTATGCAAATAATTCAAAAGTTTTTTAATGTAAATTTCAAGCCGCTAGTCAGAGAAAAAGATTTATTTATATCCAACAGATTTTTATTAAGAAAATCTCGTCCTTTTTTGTCAGCAAATATTACCAAACCATTAGTTACAATGAAAGCAATGAAGTTGTCATCGTTTGTACCTATGGTAAAACATCCAAAACTATTTCCTAAAATAAACCGAAGGAAACTATTGAATGAATGGGATATTAATGAGTGGGATAGTGAAATGCCATTTATTAAACCTGAGCCATTAGAAGCAATTAGACAAGAAGCCGAAATCCAAAATGATTATCCTCTTGAAGGCAAAACAATTACTTTTACAAATAACTTACCTAATAAGGTAGAAAGCTGTGCGCTAAACCAGCAAACTGAAACAAAACCTCAAAAATCGGCTAAAAAATCTCAAACTTCAAAACAAAAAGCTAAATCTAAATCCCCAAAAAAGATATCTCCTGTAACCAAAAGCATTAACTATTCTTTTGATGAAGTTAGCACTAGTAATCAAATAAATACTGAAGATTTGATAAAAGTTCCCGAAGATTTGCCTGCTGTAGCCAATCCTCAAGTATTAAATCGCTTAAATATCAGTGATGTTCAACATATACCCACTTTATTAGAAGATATTGAATCTAGCAGTGTCAATGTAAGCGATACAGAGACGATACCCCTTGCTAAAAAAACCATCCAAGCTAAGGAAAGCATAGAAATAATACCTATCCCTGAAAAATCTATCCAAGCTAGCAAAAACTCTGATTTAAAGTTAGCAGATATAAATACACAAGATTCTGTAAAATCTGAAGTAATTAATTCAGAAAAAAATGTTGGAGAGTCTTATCAAGATACACAGATTCAAAGAGAAATCCTCACGAATAGCACAGATATTTTATCAACTGGATTTATTGCAGATGAGGCTTTCGTAGTTAATCATAGTCCTAATTTGTCATCAGAAATAGGCTCAAATACAATTGGCTATGAAGCTGCACAGATAACACCAACACAAAAAGTATCAACCACTACCATCAACGGAATAGCAGAAACTCAAGAAATAACCGATACACATTCTCTGTTGGATGAATCGCTTCGGGAACACTTGGAAGTTAATCCCAATCATAACATCAGACCTCCTGCAAATACTCAAAATCAAATTCCTCCAGAGTTTTGCCCTCAACTGCAAGAGAAAAATGCGCCACAATCTGAAACTGATATTAGAAAAGATATTAGTAATTATCAAGAAATTAAGACTAATATAATTGGGGAAGAATCTGTACAAAATTATTCAATTTTAGAAAAACCCTCTTTATTAAATCAAGATAATAAATCTACTATTGCCAGGAATAAAGAAGAAGTTGAAAAAATAGGAACAGTCACAAAATCACTGCCAACGGAGCTTGTAAATTCAGGCTCTAATACACCACCAAAGCAAAATAATGACATGGCATCTGAGTTAGTAAAAACTTTACCTCAACAAAAAGATGAAACTACATTTATTAGCAGTACTGGGAACACAGAAATAGAAAATATTAGAGAAATTTTACCTACGGAACCTCAAAGTGGGTCTTTAGTAGCTAATTCTATTGCTCCTCCTCCATTAAACATTGACTCAGGTATAGTTGTACCTAAGCCTACACAAATGACACCAAGTTTGATAGAATTTACCGCATCTAATCCAGAAGATAAAATTATACCAGAAAATCAAGTAGTAAGTGCTACCAATTTTTTATCAACTCAAGAAAACCCTGATATATCGATAGAAAATAAAACTTTAGTATCTGAATTATTTGATAACAATGGTTTGGAAAAACTGCCAGCACCTCAAGGGTTTGCAGTTGGTGGAGAAGTTGAAATCTCAGGAAATTTAGTTAATCAACAAATTGCACCTTCTGATATTGTACCAGCAATGCTCACTCCAGGTGAGTTTGTAGTTAAGTCCACAGTTGCACAGAAAAACCTTAACTTACTGCATCATATTAATAGTGGTGGTAACGCAGAGAATTTAACTCAAATTTCTACACAACCTCTAAAAGTTCAACGAAAAGAAGAAAATTATACTAAAGTCGATGCTGATGAACCAGCAGAAGGGCAAAATTTGGATGTCGGTTTAGCAACTGAATTCAAATCTCTAAATCCATCTGCCAATTTATTGAATAGTGAACAAAAAGATATTTCAATCCTTCGTTCTATTCAGTCCGATAAGTTCAATCCTAAAACAGTTACTAACAGTACATCCTTCACTAACTATTCATCTGTTCCTCTAATTTTTAGGCAGAAAAACTCAAACCCTCATCAATCTTCGATTAATTCAACCTATGACGCGATTACTCAATGGTCAAGTGTTGAGGATTTATTGAGCGGGAACAATCAAGATGAAAACTTGGATAATTTCACACCTTTCAATTTTGCTGATGTGCCGTTTCATCGCAACGAACCAAAATTATCTGATGTTTCAGAATCAACAAATAATTTGGTTCACAAATATCCAATTCAACATTTTGCTGATGGAGGTGAAGTAACTGCACCGACAAAAATTACCAATACAGATTTACAACCTATTACTGAAACAATAGAACAGTTTGCTTCTAAATCTGATCATACCAATATTCCCGATCTAGAAAATTTGGCTCGTGAAATTTATGCTCGGCTGCGTCAGCGTTTAGAAATTGAGCGAGAACGTCATGGGATGTATTCTGGACGATTACCTTGGTAATCCCACGTTTATTATCACTGAATAAATGCAACTATAACCTAAGAGGTTGTTTTAAAAGTGTTTGGCTGTGATTTTAGGCACTGAATGATCCCCCCTAGCCCCCCTTAAAAAGGGGGGAAACAGAATCAAAGTCCCCCTTTTTAAGGGGGATCTAGAACGTTTTACTACCGACAAGAGGACTTTTAAAACATCCTCTTAACAGAGATAGCTGGAAGCTTTACCAATAACTTATAACTACCTTGACTATGAAGCTTTTATTTATATATACTGACATACCTAAATATTAAGATAAGGAGATATAAAAATGCCTTTAGAAAAAGCTAAACTTGTGTCATTTTATCCAAGAGAAGCAGGAACACCAAGAGAAGCACCAACAATTGAATTCATGTTTAATCCTGCACAAATAAGTATCCAAAGAACCTGTAAATGGGAAAATGACCCTGGTAATAGAGGAAATACTGCATTACCAAAAGTTAATTTTTCGGGAGTTGAGCCTTATAAACTGACACTAAGTCAAATTGTATTTGATACTTATGAAACAAGAAAATCAGTTATTGATGAATATCTAAAAAATATTAAAAAAGGAGTTGAATCTCCAGATGGAAAAGATAAACGCCCTCCTGTTTATATTTTGGTATGGGGTGACAAAAAATCCTTCCCTTGCGTCATGCTTAGTATCAGCTACAAAATAGATAAATTCTTGGCTGATGGCACACCAGTACGTGCAATTGTCGATATATCTCTACAAGAAGTCGATAAAGAAAATCCTCCAGGAGATCATCAATCTGCTTCTAAGGGACCCAATCGTAAAAAAGACTCCCTCTCAGCTAGAAAAAACAGCGCTTCTTCAACCGAGAAAAAGAATTCCTTAGTGCCAGAATCAGAGCAATCTTCATACTAATACCTATGCCTAATGCAACAGCCAGCCGTTATATTTGCCGTCCGTTAATTAAAATTTCTTCTGGTGCTGCCTGGTCAGATGCACCACCAGAGTTAATGAAAGATATAATGCAAATTACAGTGGAAGAAAGTTTGCATTTACCAGCAATGTTTACCTTGGTAGTACATAACAGTTATCTTCCTACTAGTAGCGATACCCAAAACCAACCTTGGCGTCATGAAGATGCGATCGCAATTGGTAATAAAATAAAAATTGGTTTCAGTTCTAGCACCACAGAAGATAATGCTTTTAAACAAGAAGGAATAGGATATTTAATTGAGGGCGAAATTACAGGCATTGAAGTTCACTTTACTAATAAATCTGAAGCTCCGATTATAATTCGGGGCTATGATATTTCTCACCGTTTACACAAAGGACGCTACAATCGGTCGTTTTTAAACGAAACTGATAGCGATATTGTCAAGAAAATTGTCCAAGAAGTAGGAATAACAGCTAAGGTAGATGACAGTGGACCGCCCCATGAATATGCTTTTCAAGAAAATCAAACTAACATGGAATTTCTGCGAGAACGTGCAGCTCGCATCGGCTTTGAATTATTTATTAAATGTGTCCAAGAAGGTGAATCAGATATTCGTAGTGAGCTGCATTTTCGCAAACCTGGAGCCGGGGAAAAACCTTTAAAATTGAAATGGTTAAAAGATGTTCTCAGCTTTAGTGTAAGAGTTTCCAGCGCTGAACAAGTAAGTGCAGTAGAAGTACGTAGTTGGGACTACACTCAAAAAAAATTAATTACCTCAACAGCTAAATCAGAACAGATAGTAACAAAAACCGGAAATAAATTAGGAAGTAGCACCAGCACCCAATTTAATCTTAATAAAAAGCCTCCAAAAATGATAGTTGTAGACCAACCTGTGTTTGGATCAAAATATGCAGAAGCAATGGCTCAAGCTTTGTGTGATGAACTGGGAGGAGAATTTATTTATGCTGATGCCAAAGCCGAAGGAAATCCCAATCTCCGACCTGGACGAGTAATTGAACTCGAAGATATGGGCGATCGCTTTAGTGGCAAATATTACGTTACTGAAACCCGCCATTGCTACAATCAAAGAATTTATACCACAGAATTCAGTGTCCGGGGACTACGTGCTGGTAGCTTGCTGACAACCCTAATGCCACCAACTCACCTACAACCAGGTCAGACATTCTTAGTTGGAATTGTTACCGATAACAAAGACCCCCAAGGCTGGGGTAGAGTCAAGGTCAAATTTCCCACCCTTACCGAAGACCATGCAAGTAATTGGGCAAGGGTTGTAGCGCCTGGAGCCGCCAACGGAAGGGGTTTTGATTGTTTGCCAGAAGTCAATGATGAAGTTTTAGTCGGTTTTGAGCATGGTGATATCCACCGTCCCTACGTCCTTGGCGGTGTATGGAACGGTAAGGATGCACCACCAGAAAAGGTAGATGACTCAATCCAACGCGGTAAAGTGCGGTTACGCACCTTTAAAACTCGCACTGGACATACCCTCCAGTTTGTAGAAGAAGATAAAGGCGGTAGTAAAACTGGTGTGCGCGTTGAAACTGCTGGCGGTCATAAAATATATTTAAATGATAGTGATGCCTGTGTGGAAATTGAAACTAATGGCGGTCATAAAATAACGATGAGCGATCGCAATCAATCAATTTCCGTAAATTCCACAGGTAACTTGTCATTAAAAGCGCAAGGGAATATTGAGATTAAAGCTAACGGTACAATTACCGTTAACGGTGCGATGATTTACCTCAACTAAGGAGTTGCCTATGCCTGGTAGACCTGCTGCTCGTGTCGGAGATATGACCGCTCATGGTAGCCCCTTGTCTGTGGGGCCAGGTAGCCTAAATGTGATGATTGGTAAAAAACCAGCTTGGCGCGGTATCTCCGCAGCCCAAGCCGCGCTATTAGCCCAAACCTTCGCCAAGGGTACGGAAGATATTGCCCAAGCCCAGGCAAAAGCTACCGCAGCTGCTGGAACCCCTGCTGCACCCGCAGCTACCGCAAACCTGACTAAAACTATCACCGAAGCCGCACAGAACATGGCTAAACTAATGGCTAGTTTCATGGCTGATATTCACACTTGTCCGGTGGTGAAAGTTGTAGTTCCCGATGGTGCAGGTGTAGTGATTGATGGTAGTCAAACGGTTTTGATCAACGGTCTTGCAGCTTGTCGGATGGGCGATACTATTCAAGAAACCACAAGTGTAAACAAGATTGTTTTAGGTGAGTTCACAGTCATGATAGGTGGATGATACCATCGGCGATCGCACTTTCCCTAAAATCCCAAACAGCGATCGCTCATTTGTACTTATCCAAAAACTCTAATGAGCGATCGCCTGTACCAATTTCGCTAATCGCATTTTTTGGTAGCGATCGCTTGACTTTTAAGACAGTCGCCGGGAGATTAGCGATCGCATTCAGCAGTCATAGTGCGATCGCTGCCAACATGATCGCCCCTACCTTTTCAACCGCGATCGCCTCTCCCTCATTTTGAAATGTTATGCTTGCTTCAAGGATCAAAAACTAGGGGCAATCATTCTCAAGTCAAGGTTTTTTTTGCTACTTGCCGTAGTCATCTGATTACAACTTTGCCATGTGTGACTGAAGTAATGTGGTTATTGTCATCTAATCGCCAGATTCAAAATTTGTTTTTCTCCCATTTAAGGCATCAGGTCTATGAGTGTGAACTGCTTTTGAGTGAGGATTTTATCCGAATTGCTGAGTTAAACACGCAATATGAAGACCTGCCTGGAGATTTTGCAGATTTATCTCTTGTGGTCATTTCTGAACGATTAAATATTGCGGCGATGCCTGCGGCGGGCTATGCCTACGCCACGCTGGATAAAGATTTCAACATTTACCTTCGTTATCAAACTCAACCATTTGAGCGGGCGTTTTTACCACAGTAAAAGTGTTGGGATAGCGATCTCATAACCCATGCCGATGTTGGGTTTCGTTGCCTCAACCCAACCTAAGAGCGAGCGATCGCACTACAAGATCGGCGACCGCTCTTTTCAGTGTTTGTTAAGTTTGTTTGTTTGTCTCCATTCACGCTTATACATCATTTCATACGATTCGTAGGTTGATGGGGCAAGTCTTGGCCAAGTGCCGTCAGTAGGTCTAATAAGAAAGCTCACCATTTTGCTAGCATTTGAAAGACCTTTTTGGTGAGCTTCTTGCTCAGATTCACCTGCCTTGATAGCTTCATTTCTCTTATATTTGTAAGCGCTTCGATACAAATCTTCTCCTGGTGCAAAATTCTTAGAATCTCCTAATTTATCCAACTCAAGCTTTGCCTCAAACTGCCTAATAGTTCCCATGATTTCTTCATCAACCATTCTCTTTACAAACGTATCTTCACCGAGCTTTTTGGCATCTGCTGATTGATTAGTATGGAACATTTGTGCATGATACATTTCATGTACAAAATATGATGCTACAACGTCTAGTGCTTGATTAGGGTTAAGCTGGCAAACCTTTGTATCTGGCGAAAAAGATGCAGCGGCACCTTGGGGATTCCATCCAATCGGAACTTGATATTGTGCCTTGATTTGTAAAGCCTCTCGACCTCGACTTGAGTTTTGTAACCGAGCCTCGATTTGTGCCCAAGTAACTTGTGCAGAATTTGTTCTCTCTTGTCGCTGAATCAGTTTTCTGTCGCCCTGTACCTGTGGCGTAAAAGTCTGCTGCACTACGTGAGTCAATTCATGCGCCGTCAACTCATTATTTCCCGGCAATTTACCTGAGCCAAAATATACATCTCTACCATAAGTAAAAGCCTGTGCGCCTAATCCCCGCGCCATCTGCACCGCTTCACCATCGGTATGTATTTTCACATGGCTAAAATCAACACCGAAGCGGGGTTCCATAAAGTTTCGCACATCATCCGTAATAGGACTACCTTCTCCCTTGCGACTGTGCAACCTGCTGGAAATATCGCTACTAGCTGCTAAACCAACGTCATTAAACCTTTGTAGCGAAGATTTAGCTTGAATAAGTTCTTCTTCCTCCTCTTCTTCGGGTATTTCTTCCCTTTGAATGGCAAGATTATCCAAAGATTTCATTTGCAAATTTTCTTCTTCCTCCTCTTCCGGTATTTCTTCTCGTTGCACGAGGGGAGTAATCATATTACCTAGAGATTTTAATTGTAAATTTTCCTCTTCTTCTTGGGGGCTTGTCTCGCGTTGGATGGCATTGTGATTTGTCCGATCGCCCATTCCCATCACTTGCTGGGCAACTCTATCCGCTTCTTGTTCGTAAAAATCTCCTGGTTGGCTAACTGTGAGTTGCCCTTGGGGACGCATGGAAATGCGACTAATTTCATGGATAACCGACGTTTGAGCAGTACCAGTCCTCAAACCGCTTGTGTCTGTTGCTAATTGTGGATAGGAGTAGCTGTCTGAAATTTGTTTCCGCCGTTGGATTCTTATGCGTTCGGCACCTCGCCGTAGCGCTTCGCTATCGCTCATTTGTTCCCCAACCTGCATAAATTGATGATTTTACGATCAAGCCTGTATTTATAAAACTAATATTGAAATTGATATTAAGATTTATACTATCACTTTTTGGTCATTGGATTTTAGATTTGGGAAACTTTAC
This sequence comes from Nostoc sp., assembly GCF_036919575.1. Taxonomy (GTDB): domain Bacteria; phylum Cyanobacteriota; class Cyanobacteriia; order Cyanobacteriales; family Nostocaceae; genus Nostoc. The sequence continues at coordinate 127,926 of NZ_JBALBY010000092.1, forward strand.
TCTTACAGACAAAACAGTTAGTTAAAGCAAGTTTTATGAAAATTTCCGATGTGTAGAGACGCGAAATTGTACTTCGTGCCGCTTTGCTAATGCGTCTCTACAACTCGACCTTTGGCGAATATTCTTATATCCCCTGTCCCATTATCTTTGAAGGTAAGTGGATGAAGTATGGTTCGTATTGAGTGTTTTAGCGCTAAAGCGCAACTATAAACCAATTGTTAAGGGAGGGCTGTCTGAATGCCAGATGCGATTGATAGTCAGCAACAGGACTACTTAGGGACTGGTTGGGCTTTCCCAATGTGTTTGAGTGTGCAAGGGGGAATACAGCTAAGTTCGGCAGCACAAAAAGTCAAAGAATCTATTTGGATTATCCTCCGTACTGGAGTAGGAGAACGGGTGTATCGACCTAATTTTGGGTCGCGGTTGGCGGAACTAATGTTTGCACCCATGAATAGTGAGACTTTAATGTTAATTCGCCTGTATGTCTTAGAAGCTTTGGAGGTTTGGGAACCACGCATCATTATTGATCGGGTTATAACTGAACCTTACCCAGTCAAGGGCATTGATAAGCAAATTAGCACTTACTCTACCAAGGGCGAACAAGGCAGGGTAGATATTATTATCGACTATCGTCTCAAAGATGAACCTGATATTTACAGCTTTGTCTATCCATATTACCTAGCTTCTGGCATGGAGTATTAACAATTCAAAATTCAAAATTCAAAATTCAAAATTAAAGACATTTCAGACGTTCGCGTAGCGGACGCACCAGAAGAGAAGTGCCTTGCGGGGGTTCCCCCCGTTGTGGCAACTACGTTCGATTTAAACCCCGATGGTTCCTGAGCCTGCGTCGAAGGACTGAAATGGATGCTACATATAGATTGCAGGTTCTTAAACCCTTTAATTTACGATAAATTACATCAGCATGATTTTTTAATCCCAAATCTAAAATCGGTATTATTATTGTGGAATTTAACTTTTTACCTAAATTACCCAATTCCAACTTAGACGATCGCAGCTTCGATGATTTAGTGCAAGAGAGCATCCTGCGAATTCCGCGCTACTGTCAAGAGTGGACAGACCACAACCTCAGCGATCCTGGAATTACCTTCATTGAAGTATTTGCTTGGTTAACTGACCAGATGTTGCTTCGGTTTAACCAAGTACCTCGAAAAAATTATATTGCATTTTTAGAATTGCTTGGTATTCGGCTTCAGCCGCCAGCGCCAGCCCAAACAGACTTAACCTTTTATCTGACAACTGACCTGCCAGAAACCTATATAATCCCTACTGGGGTCGAAGTTGCTACTCTGCGAACAGAAACGACACAAGCCATAGTTTTCAGTACCGACCGGCCTTTAGTCATTGCCAAGCCCCACCTGCGGCACTTTTTAACCGCTCCAACAACCGAGGAATTTCCCCAAGTTTTTCGTGACCGATTTACCAACGTCTGGACTCGCCAAGCCAATAATCTGTGGGGAGGTAACGAACAAATTCTGTTTGATGAAACTCCTCAGCCAGGTAACTGTTTTTACATCGTATTGGAACCGGAAGAACCTTTGGAGGGAAATGTCCTGGCAATAACGTTTCAAGGGGCTGCGGCTACACCTACCGGCATTAACCCCAATCAACCGCCGCGTCGTTGGGAAGCTTGGGATGGTGATAAATGGCAACCTATATTATTGCGGGAAATTGATGATGCCACCAAAGGCTTCAGTTTTCACGAAATTGCTCAACAGGGGGGTAATCCTGCCCAAGGAGCAGATGTAATTCTGCATTTACCTGAAAAATTGCCTGTAACAAGTTTTACCACTTATCGCGGACGCTGGTTGCGGTGTGTTTTAACGGCAACCGAGGCACGTCAATCTAGTTACAATAATTCTCCCCGAATTATCGGTTTAGGGGTACGTTCAATTGGCGGTACAGTCAGGGCTAGTCACAGTACTCTGATTCGGGATGAACGTTTGGGCATTAGTGATGGTACGGCCGGTCAAACTTTTCAATTACAAGGAACTCCGGTATTAGGACGTAAAGAAAACGAGTATATTTTGGTAACTCCTCCTGGTGGTTTACCCCAAAATTGGCAAGAAGTCTCAGATTTTGCTGATTCTGGCTCGGAAGACCGCCATTACACTATCGATTCTCTTAGTGGTACAGTCCAGTTTGGGCCTTTAATTCGTGAACCCGACCAACTACAAAAGCGATCGCAGATACGCAGTAAAATCCAGCAACCTGCACCAGAAGATACCATAATTCAAGTGCGCGATACAGAAACTCAAGCGCTGGATCATCAATATGGAGCAGTTCCGGCGCGAGGGGCTGAGATTAGAATGGTAGCTTATCGTATAGGTGGTGGTCGTCTGGGTAACGTCCAAAGTGGCGCACTCCAGTTTAAAAAATCGGAAATTCCTTACGTTGCTAGTGTGATTAATCATAAACCAGCGATAAATGGTGCTGATGCCGAATCGTTGGAACAAGCTGTGTTGAGAGCGCCGCAAATACTTCGCACACGCGATCGCGCAGTCACAAATGAAGACTTTGAAGTTTTAGCACAACGCGCAGGTGCAGGGGCTGTGGCTAGAGTTCGTTGTTTGCCAGCAGATAGCCGCAGTGGTGCGGGTACAGTACGTTTAATTGTCCTTCCTCAAGCAAATACAGATGCGATCGCCAAAGGAGAAGGCATATCTCCCGAACTCTTTACCTTACAGCCTGCACTTCGAGATCAAGTTTCGAGCTACTTAGACGAAAGACGATTGTTAGGAGTACAAGTACAACTTCAGGAAGCTGATTTTGTCGGCGTTTCTGTGCAAACAGAAGTAGCTTTAGAGCCAGCTTACTATAATCCCCTTGCTCAACAAGAGATTTTACTTAACTTACGAGTTGCCCTGTATCGATACTTAAATCCTTTAACTGGCGGTTTAGACGGTAAAGGCTGGCCTTTTGGGCGACCTGTGTATACTTCCGATATCGTAGCGTTATTACAAAAAATTCCAGGAGTGCGCTATCTGGGTGCAGTGGTGCTGTTTGCATTACGCAACCAAGATGGCATCTGGAGCCGTCAACCCGCACCAGAACCACTGATTGACCCAGGATCATTGGGCTTGGTGTGTTCCTGGACAGATAATCGCCTGCGATCGAGTCACATAATTAATCTGATCGAATAGCGTCAGTAGCGATCGTCAACTGTTTTTCCACTCCCGTAAAAATGCTCTTTACCCCGCCCCTAGTCCCCAGATGGTTCAAACTACATTTAGCCCCAAAAAAATAGATATTCAATTAACCCCAATGCGAATTTCTGAGGGTGTACCTCTGGCTGGCTTTAATTTAGCTGCGTCAGAGAGCATAGCAACAGCCCCAACTGCCTCTAGTTTGGTGCTGCACCCTGGAGAACCCAGCGAGTTGATTGTACAAGTAAAGAACTTAGTGCAACATAACTTGCGCTTGACATTGAGAGTAGAAGGATTTCCTGCTGAGTGGTGTCAAATCGGCACAGAAGCAAGAGAACTCCCACCTGGAACGCAGATGGATGCGGTGCTTTATTTTCAAATTCCCGCTACATTTTTTGAAGACCAAGAAGCACTGCGTCCAGGGAACAAAGAGCAGTTAGAGTTAAATTTTCGTAGTCGAATTGTTATACATATCGACGCAGACACAGAACGAGAACAAATACAAAATGCAGATTTCGGTTTATATATCCGTCCTTATAGCGCCTACATGGATTTTTTGCCTGTTCTATATCGGGAAGTAGACTTTATCGGTCGCTTCATGAAGATATTTGAAGAAGCTTATCAACCAGTAATTGACAGCTTCAATGTCATGTGGGCAAACCTAGACCCATTGACAGCACCACGCGCTCTATTGCCCTTTTTAGCACATTGGGTAGCTTGGCCTGTTGATTCTATTTGGAACTTGCATACATCAAGACGTTTAATTCGCCGTGCAGTAGAAATTTACCGTTGGCGGGGTACTCGTAAGGGTTTGCGTTTGTACTTGCATCTTTACACAAACTTGCCTCTAGACGAACATTTGCCCAATGAGGCTGAAAAACATATTAGTATCACAGAACCTTTCGGTCAAAGTTTTGTGTTACAACAAGCACAATTGGGAGAAGCAGTGTTAGGAGGTGGACAATCTTATCATTTTGTCGTCCGTTTGCGCCCGGAACATCCTAATAGCATTAACGAACAGCTGGTACGACAGATTATCGACCAAGAAAAACCCGCTTTTTGCACCTACGAATTATTTATAGAAAATCCCTCAACAGTATAAATTAATTTATGCTTAATCAAATTTATTTCCTTCATAATCATACATAATTCCTCAAAAATTATATATAAATAATTTTTATTTCCTCTGCGTCTCTGCGGTTTAACAAAATTAACCAATCCAAAATCTAAAATCCAAAATCCAAAATTACTATGTCTCACCCTTTCCCTCCACCTTCAATTAAACCCTTTGAACGCCTACAAGCCTCAGACGGACTATTAATTAATGCCGAACGTTGGCGCAAAGCACATGATTATCATCGGCTGCGCCAAAATGCTCATTATCAATGCTTAAATCAACCAGGGATTGTTTGTGGTTTGGGTGTACAAGTAATAGCAGCCCCCCGCGAAGTAGAAGCCCAATTTCGGGATGGACGCTGGGTAAAAATTCAGCCAGGGATTGCTATCGATTTGGTAGGAAATCTAATTGTTGTACCAAACACCATTGACTATCGGATTGCTAGCGAAGTCCACGATTCTGACCCTGTAATGCTGTATTTAGTAGTAAGTTATGTAGACCCTGATGAATTGCGTCGCACTTCGCAACGCGAAGTTGTACAAGAAATGTATCGTATTGATGAAAAAAGCACTATCCCAGGAAGTACAGAACTAGAAATTTGTCGCGTACTTCTACAATCAGGAGAGGCCACAATCACTCAACCTGCTGATGTTTTCTTCCCTGGTTATAACAATATTGATTTGCGTTACCGTCGTCACGCACAAGCACGTCCCCAAGCAATTGTTCGCATGGCGCAGGTAAATCACAATGACCCGGAGTGCGCCCGGAGTTTCTTTAATTTATCATATTTATTACAAGCTGTAGAAGCTTTATATTCATCTTTACGAGGGACTGAAGAAGTAGGCCAGGTTACATTTAATGAAAATCTTCAAGAATATGACTTACTTTATTTAACGGGCAAACAAGCATTATCTCTAAATAGTCTTGAATTTGACAACCTTAAAAAATACTTGAATACTGGCGGCGTGCTATTAGTTGATGCACCTTTGGATGGTAATGCTCTCATTGAAAGGATTCATGGTTTGGCACAGCAATTAGAGAATCCTTTAAGACCTTTAGATGAGTTACGACGAGATCATCCTTTACGTACACGCCCTTTTTTGTTTGCTGCTTTGCCAATGATTAATCAACAATTGATTCAAGTGTTAACAGGGGGAGGAATTATTTTAATTATTGGTGATTTAGGCTCTGCTTGGGGGCTGGATAGAGCATTGAGTTTACCCCGGCTTACTATTCGCACGGCACAGGAATTAGGGGTGAATATTTTGAATTATGCTTGGAAACGGCGGCAGTTGATCGGGTTGCAGCAGGAGGATTATTCGGGACAGTGGTGACACAATTTTAGATTTTAGATTTTGGATTGGGCAACTCTAGTTCAATTGTCATAGATGTAAGTTTAGCGATCGCCTACCAGTTGAGTTGGTAGCCAGGGCAAACGCATCTTATCCCTACAAATTCTATTGTGTACGTGTAGCGACCGCACTATTTACTGTATTCGACTTAAGTCTAATTTTTGCCATTCATCCAACCGGCAATTTCTCTCTGTTATCAACACCTTCTCTAACTTGGCTGTTGCGATCGCCAAAACCTCTGACTTTTTTTCTAAATAACGATACTCTGGCAGATCAGATATTTGGCGATCGCGCTAAAAGAAAATTTCCTGACTTAAAATTACACAGTTAACGCAGTGCTATGCAGGGCGATCGCTACTACCAGATTTATTCCTTACTATTTTGGTAAGTTTGAATTTTTTCATAAAGCGTTTTTACTGTCTCATCAGCAAATAATTGGTCTTTAATCTTTATATAGTCATCGCTTCCTGTCTGCCAGATAGACAAGAGGAGAGCTACTTTCGCTGGCTCCATGTGTTGCTCCAAAATCTCTAAGGCTTCCTGAATGACTTCCTGTCCTCTTGGCATTTTGACATTCATAAATTTTCTCCGGTTACTTCTAGAACAAAATTTACAGGGTTGATGACTCTAAGCTCTCCTTGATATCTACGGATTAGCCGATCATCACAGGTTAAGAAATAGTCGCTCTCTGCTACTTCAGCACAGGCTACATGAAATGCATCAATCTGCCCTAACCCCTGCTGCACTAGTTCCGCTACTCGTTCGGCTATCTGGTCATCTACTGCTTGATAAAAATTCGCTAACTGCAATTGGCGCTCTACCCATTGCCGCCTGAGAGGAAATGGGTTTCGGCTATTCTCATACTCTAATACAGATGACCCAACTAGTTCTACTACTTCCGTCTCCACCAACCGTAGTATTACCTGTAGTGCTTGAGTTTCTAGCCCTATTCTGGGTTGTGTTTGGTCATCAAAAGGTCTGTTGAATACGCTTGTATCCACATATATCTTCAAGTTTAAAAACTCCTTATGCTAACGTCAGCGACTTCAATCTAAAATTATGTTGGTAGCTGATAGCTAAAAGTTCATTCAATCCATCCCCCAATTTCTGCCTCCGTCAACGCTTTCTCCAACTTCACATATTCACTCTTCGCAGCCTGTAATACATGTTTCATCTGCACTGCCTCCCCAGCATCCGCAGCCAAAAAAGCTGCATTCAAGGCAATGTTACGAATATTACCTCCAGCAACATTTAACCGTGCCAATTGAGTAGCATCTAACCCCTGAGTTGGCGTATCACGGGGAAAAATCCGCCGCCAAATTTCCGCTCTTTGTACCGCATCGGGAAAGGGAAACTGCACTACGAAACGGATACGTCGCATAAAGGCTGTATCGATCGCACTCTTAATATTTGTCGTCAAAACTGCCAAGCCTGGGTAACATTCCATACGTTGCAGTAAATAGCTCACCTCAATATTGGCATAGCGATCGCGTGCATCTTTAACTTCACTTCTTTTACCAAAAAGCGCATCAGCTTCATCAAACAGCAAAATCACCCCACCCTGTTCCGCCGCATCAAATACTTGTCGTAAATTTTTCTCTGTCTCCCCAATATATTTACTGACAACCGACGATAAATCAATGCGATAAAGGTCAAGGCGCAATTCCTCTGCCAACACCTCGGCTGCTAAAGTTTTACCAGTACCGCTTGCACCCGCAAATAAAGCGCTGATTCCCAAACCCCGCACACCTTTGGCAGCAAAACCCCAAGTTTCGTATACAGTACTTCGTTGCCGCACATGAGCCGCAATGTCACGTAAAATTTGTTTTTGTGCTGACGGTAACACCAAATTTTCCCAATCTGCCGATGGGGTAATGCGTTGAGCCAGTTCATCTAACCGGGGACGAGCTTGCACTCTACAAGCATCCCATAAAATACCAGTTATATTTTTCTCATCCCCCTGACTCAAATATCCGGCAGCTTCGGCACAAGCAGCGTGAATAGTTGCAGCACTCAAGTTAAACTGATTTACTAAAGTATTTACTTGCCCGTTGATTTGCGGCACTAAATCAATAAGTGCTTCCTGCCAAACTGCGCTTTGCTCTTTGGAAGTTGGTTGATGCACATCAAAGCGGACGGCTGGGCGTTGCGACATCCGCATCCCTTCTCGGCTGCTGAGAATTAAGACACCATTTGTGCGATCGCGCAGCGACTCTGTAAGAGTATCGCTTAGATGGATAATTGCCGTGGCACGAGCAATATCATTTGTGTCTATCTCGTCGCAATCAATAAGTAAGGCACTTGGGCTTAAAATTGTCTCACGAGTCCACAAGCGAATTAAATTATCTTGTTCACTAGCAACTAACGGCACGACTTGTTGCGGCATGACATATAAGTTCAAACCCAGGATTTTACAAATCGTTGCCGCGATCGCACGTTTACTTGCAGTTTCAATACCACATAACTGTATAATTGGCAATAGTTTAGTTTTGGGAGTTTGAGATAATACCCCGACAACTCGCTCTGCCAGCGCTTGCTGGGAAGGAACCAAATCACCCGCAAAATTTAACGGCTCGATGATGCCAGCTAGACGCTCGTCAAGATATTGCATACCAGCAAGATAATGCAAAATTCGCTCGTCTATGCGGAGGGGACTAAGGGTAAGGGCAGAACCTTCGCCAATTTTAATTAATCGCCAGCGACGCAAAGATGAGTTGGGAGCGATCGCATCCCAATGGGGGTTGGGTAATGCAGCTAAGGCAAGACTGAAAGTGGGGTAAAGTCGCTGTGGATCACCTTGAGCGATCGCACACAACTTAGCAAATTCTCCGCTAAACTCTACACCCGCACACAACAGCAGCAAATCTCGTTCAAAGAGTGACAAATTAAAGATTCTGCATAGCCTGTCTAATGCTGAAGGTGCAGACATAGCCGCAGCAGCCTCGTGTAAAGCTTGTTGCTGCGCTTGTAATTCAAGTTGCTCTTTAGCATTGTACTTTTCTAAAGCACATCTTATCACCGCTAAAGCTGCTAATAGGTGGCGCTGGTTGGCTTCATGCCAGTTTATATTAATCGTTGAAGCATTCATACAATTTTTACCTGCGGCGAATCATATTCACCAGCCTGATTTTTGTATAATGGGCTTTCTGCCCCATCCACTTGCACCCGGACAAAATAGTTTCCAGTCTGGATGTTTTTCAAAGGAATGGTTATTGAGTCAGTGTCTTCTGTGCGTGGTGACGAAAAAAAGTGATAGGCTTGTCCATTCTGATCAGTAGTAACTTCATTCAGTAATAAAACTACTCGCTGTGCCTTGCCAACTTTCGGATTAAATTTCACCGTAATCTCTGGCGATCGCAAATCAATGCCACTTTCCTGCACCTGACTAACTGTAGCGCTGATAATTGGATGCAGCACAAAAGCCGCCACATTTGATGATACTTCATAATGCGGCATTGCGGGAGTTGCCATTTTTTGATGTATCACTTGCACACTTTGAACGCCAGCGTATAAGTTAGGGGGTAAGGTTACACTCATTTGCGTTTCTTGAACTACCTGGACTTCGATCAACTTGTCCATACCCCCTAGTCGAATGCGAGTTATATCACCGCGCAACTGTTTACCACGAATAATTAAGGTGCTACCCGCCACAATTATATTATCAGCTCCGCTTGGGGTGATAACTTGTTCAATTATTGGTTCAGAAAAAGGCATTACCTCAACAGAAGGTTTTAAATTGCGGCTGCTAATTAATACCATTGAAGCTTGATAGCCAGCAGAGGGGCGATAATGAGTTTGCAAGGAAGACCAAAGCTTAGAAGTTTCTTCCATGTTAAAAAACTCTGGGCAAATTTTAATTTGTCCGATGTGTTCCGCTAAATCGAAGACAGACACTGCCGCTAACGCTTGCGACAAGACACTAGAAGTATTGACTGTTGCTGCATTATTCAAAGAAGTTTCGATGACATTGCGAGTCAGAACAGGCATTTCGTGCAATAATTGCATAGCATAACCGAGTAAAAGCTCTGCCTGAAAATCTTTTGCTCCATAAGCTGTAAGTAAGTAGTGCAGGTCAAGCGCCAAAGGGGGATTTTGAGAGCGCGATCCTGGTGTTCGCTGCTGCTTGCTGCGAAATTCTTCAGACATCCAGTCAGCATTGCGATTCTGCGTAACTTGATAAAGAAACAAATTGATTTGAGCGCGTTCATCCGTTCCTTGGGAAACGCGGTCAGGGGGGAGAGCAGTAACAATGACATCGCCAAGACTAGTGGCGATCGCATCTTTGACAAGACCATTCTCTAACAAATCCTTCAGTACTGCTGTTACCGCTGCTATAGATAGCGCGTTATTCATTTTTAATTCTCCACAGTGCTACCACAGATAATTCTTCACAAATGACTGCGTATTTTTCCGAAATCTTGACATTAAAGGTTGTAATTATCAGCAATGGTTATTTTTCTATTAAATAGGAACATCTCATGCCATTGGAACATCTAAAATTACCAATAGCAAAGACTGCAATTAATTTTCATAGCCAGATGTTGACCTGATATTTCAGTATTGCTTCTCACACTTTCTTATGATAGTGTTTTATTTACTACATATTGTGGTGATGAATTCTCAGATTAAACCAGGCAAAATTAATTAATCTTTGCACTTTGTGTGTGTGAAAACTTAATCAAAAAATAATTAGGATAGTGTTTGCCAGATGAACTCCCTGTCTACCTCAAATTCTTGGATTGGTCGCACGATTGGCGATAATCAACGCTACCGCTTAGAAAAGCGTTTAGGCGGTGGCGGTATGGGAGATGTGTTTTTGGCGATGGATACTAGACTGGGACAGCAGGTAGCATTGAAGCTACTTAAGGATACGCTGGTAGCCTCAAAAGAGATGAGAAAGCGTTTTGAGCGTGAGGTGGAAGTTTGTGCTGCTCTCCAAAGCGATCACATCGTCAAAGTTACGGACTGTGGTGTTACCGATGAAAAGTTTCCATTCTACGTAATGGAGTATCTGCGCGGAGAGACGCTACGACAGTTGCTTCAGCGAGAGAAGCGGTTATCAGTGGAACACACACTAAATATTATCAACCAAGTTTGTAAAGGTTTGCAGCTTGCCCATCAAGGTGTCACTTTATGGCGAAATGGAGCCACCAAAAGTGAGCATATTCAGGTCGTTCATCGTGACCTTAAACCAGATAATATTTTTTTGGTGTCTACAGCAGAAGAATTAGTCAAGATTGTCGATTTTGGCATTGCCAAAATTCGCAATAAATCTTCAGAATCTTCAGAATTTACAAATCTTACCAGTGCATTTTTAGGTACTTTTCGCTATGGAGCACCAGAACAGTTAAAAGGCGAAATTAACCTAGATGGACGAGCAGATATTTACAGTTTGGGCATCATCCTTTATGAAATGCTGAGTAAAGCCGATCCGTTTGGCTTTAGCATCAAAGCTAGAAGTATAAGTGAAGCCTCTTGGATTTTTGCCCATACCTCAGAACCACCCACACCTTTGCGATCGCAATCAGGCTGTGAAAGCTTGTCTCCTCAACTAGAAGCAGTGGTTATGCGGTGTTTGCAAAAAGAACCAGACAAACGGTTTGCGACTGTAGAAGAGTTAAATCAAGCATTGCAAGCTGCTGTTAATCCAATGATTTCAGATGTAGGGCAAGTTGTAGAAGAAACAATTGCCCAATTTACGCAAGTTGAAGGCTCTTTTGAAGAAACGATTGCTCGACCATTGACTCCACCGCCAGTCACACGGGAAGATACAATAGCTCAAACTCCACCCGCACCAGTCACACGGGAAGATACAATAGCTCAAACTCCACCCGCACCAGTCACACGGGAAGATACAATAGCTCAAACTCCACCCGCACCACAGCCAACACCAGACCCAAAACTAGTCAAACCTTTTCCACCTCTGAAGGCAGGTATTACCATTGCGCTAATTGCGATCGCCTGCATCGGTGGCATTTTCGCATATCCTCTAGTGACATCACTACTTGCTTTGAACGAGATTAAAAATTTCAACGCAATAGCAAATTATGAAGAATGTATTGCTAAATCAGAAAAAGTGCCTCAAAATTCCAGAATTTATCAGGAAGTTCAAATAATTCTTAATAAATGTCGGATGGAATATGCCATCAAACTAGCAAAAGATAACAAGTGTTTGGAAGGATACGAGGTATATAATAAAATTCCTGCTGATAATCCACTTTCTTCTCAGACTCAAGCAAATATTAAACAACTTTGCGATTTATAATAATAACCTAAGCTGCTAAAAGCCACATATCATTCATATAGGAGTCGTATTTGATTTAAAAAAAATTAGTACACTCCGAAAAAGCTTCTTCCCTACTCCCCACTGCCTGTTTACACAAATAATTATGGCTACGCCACGCTGCGCGAACAAAAATCAAAGCTGGCTACTATAGCAATCGCCAAGGTGGTTAGGACAAACAGTATAATCTATGAGTAAATTAAGAAGGCAGAAGGCAGAAGGCAGGAGGCAGAAGGAATCCCCATAAATAAATTTAGGGGATTTAATAAGGACGTATTTTTCTTTGCGCTGCGCGTCTCGGAAAAAATATTTTTATTTTTTTTCATAAATAAATTTAGGGGCTTTAAACCCTTTTGGCAGAGGGCAAAAATTGTATTTTCTTCCTTCTGCCTTCTGCCTCCTGCCCTCTGCCTTTCTTCGGTAATACTGGATACTGCTGAAGCCTTCAGCACAACCACCCCCCTCTGTTTTTCATCCGCGATCGCAAACAGCCGTCATAGTGCAATCGCCCTCCTCTCTTTTCAACCGCGATGCCTGCGGCGGTAAACTACGCACTCTCAACAATGGCTGCGATGCCTGCGGCGGTAAACTACGCATCTCAACTTCAACGATGAGCAAGCCCTATTTAGAACAGTAAACGCGATCGCACTCCTTTCCAAACCCAAAAAGCGATCGCTCACTTCAATGTAGAACCTATGTACTAAATAAATGCGATCGCATTCCCCCAACTCCCCAAAAAAACGAACGACTTACGTCGGACAAGCTTCGTATTTCTCCCCAAAATCCAAAAACGCGATGATAACTTTATACTTCAATTTACAGAAGTCCACCAGAATCGGAGGAAATATTTAATTGTAGAGCGGCATCAATAAGTCCGCGATCGAGTGAGAGAATATTTTCTATACTGCGGTTGCGAGCGATTGCTAAATGTAAAGCGTCTCCTGCTCTCAACCCAGTTTCCCATTGTTGAATAAATTCGGCTGCGAGAATAAAATCAGCAGTTGTCACCGTGAAAACTGTGTAGGATTGAGTTGCATCTTCTTTAAATGAGCGTATTACCGCTTCCATCTGTTCTAGACTCAACTCGCTCATACGAACCCGACGGGACACAAGGCTGGTAAACTCGACGGTTGTCCTGGTTGCTTCTCGGATGTAGGTGCGAGAAAGCTTGTGTCTAAATAGATCAATATCTTGCCTCTTGGCGTAAGCTTTGGATGATTTCTAGATTACTGGTTAATGTTTGAGATTGGGTAGCTCTTAGTTTGTGGCGAGATGTTAAAGGTTGAGGGATATGTGAGATTGATGACAGCCGAGCTATGGGTTTACCATGACTAATAATCACTATTTCTCCACCATTTTCAACTTGGTTAATCAGTTGATTTATGGTAATGTACCTGTTAGTAATATCAACTTGTTGCATAAAATCAGGGGATCACGTAAGAGGCTGGCTGTATATCTATATTTTTCAATCCTATCGCACTTTATAAATCGCACTCCTCCTAAACCCAATCACACTCCCCCAACTCCCCAAAAAACCTCTCAAAACGCGATCGCATTCGTCACAACTCCCCAAAAGCGATCGCTCTCCTCCCTTTTTATCCGCGATGCCTGCGGCGGTAAACTACGCCTCTCTCGCCAATGGCAGCGATCGCATTACAAAATCGGCGATTTATTTGTAGTTGTGGTTAGCGATAGCGTAACCCATGCAAATATTGGCTTTCGTGCTTCAACCTAACCTACAAGGTGGCGATCCCATTCACCCAAAAAAACCCAATAAGCGATCGTCTGTGCCAATTTCCCTAATCACCTTCCCATTTCAAAACACCAAAATGCGATGGTCGAGGTACCTAAAATATGGTACAACAGATGCTAATAATGTAAGCTGATATACTCAATAATTAATAACCGCAGATAGTTAAGTTTTTCTATATAAAGTTTTACCTGTGGAAATTGGCTTTCCTCTGAAAAATACCAATCGGCAAAATAAGAAATATCAAATATATTCATTTTTGTGAAATTTTAATTATCTCTTGATAATTTTCTAAGTCATCATTAGCAATTACTTGAGACGCACATCCCTCAATATCAGTTGTGAAAATTTCTATTTCCCCTAATATGCTGAAATCTTTTGATTCTTCCCACAGACCTATTTGCCGTCTTTCTTCGCGCGGATTCTTATAATTACTTACAAATGTTTCAACACTTTACCAATGTAGTTCTTGGCAGTCTGAGAATTTTTAGGGATATTTGATGCTCTGAGGTTTTGCATACAATTCAAACGATGAGCGATCGCACTACAATTTAAGAAACTCAATGATGGCTACTGACATGGTATCGATTCCGATCACCCTGGAACAACTCATTACGGCTGTGCAACAGTTGCAACCAGATGAGCGGGTACAGGTTGCTAGAGCCTTGGTTCAAGCAGGTTTACGTTCAGATTTGACGGCTTTAATTCAAGAATTTTATGCCCAACCCCCCGTTGATGACATTACAGACGATCGCATCATGGCTGAAATTAAGGCTGTGCGCCAGCAATCTCAATAAGCATGACGTTCCGAGTGGTCATCGACACTAACATTTGGAGAGAGCATTTTGCTGAAAGGGCGAGTTACATTGCCCATGTTGGAAGCATTTAATGAGGACAAATTCCAGTTGGTATAGCTCTCTTTCCCTTTTCAACCACGATCGCCTTCAGCAGTCATAATGCGATCGCACCTCAAGCAGTTTTTCGTTGTGGAGAAGAGACAAAATCGCTTGAGAATTCCAGGTCATAAATAGCGATCGCCTCTTCAAGAGTGGAATAAAGGGAGGATCGTTGATCGGGAGATTCTTCGATGAAGAGTTCTAAAAATTGTTTGTCTAGTGCTTTGATCTGGTTTTCGTTCAGGGGAAGGTGGTAATAATCAGCACTTTGTACACAAAACTGTCCATCATTAAGGCGTTGGAAACAGCGATAGCAGATAGCGGCTGCGTCATCTAGTCTTTTCCAAATATTGATCGCTTTAAACATAGCTTGCTAGGAGATAGGTTTCCATCGACCTGACTCAATGCGCTTTTGGGTATTGGCTCTTGAGTTTTTGAACTGAGTAATTTGCTGGTTGGTTGCTGGATCAACGATGACCACTCGATCACTCTTTACATATACATAATAACCAGTTTCAGCATCTTGGAATAGCCGACCTTCTCTGACAACTCGATTGACATCGCCTACTTGCCGAGTCACCGTACCGTCTTGGGCTTCTTGCGACCTCTGCTCTGCATGGGGTGTTTTAGCTTCAATTTGCTTGCGCTCCTCCTCGTTGGACTCACACATTATGATCGCGCTCTAAATTTCTGCTCATTCTAGCAAGCGATCGCCTCTCCCAGCCTAACCGAATCGCGATCGCATCGGCAACCTGTAACGCAATCGCCTCTCCCATCTATCCCACCCTACAAAATTGGCGATGGCGACGCCCGCCGTAGGCATCGCACTTTGGTAGAATAGAAGAGTTAAACACTCGCTAAATGGGGTTATGCCAGAGGTTGCACGGTTTTATGGAATTGTCATCAAGGTGTTCTTTGGTGATCATCCGCCACCTCATTTTCATGCAATTTATGGTGAGTATAATGCGTTAATCAGCATTGAGTCACTTGAGATCATTGAGGGGGATTTACCAAGTCGGGCACAAAAATTAGTTCTGGAGTGGGCAACGTTATACTAGCAAGATTTGCTACAAATGTGGAATACCCAGGAGTTCCGTAAGCTACCTCCTTTGAAGTAAATTTAGGTTAGGAGCAGTATGAAGTATCCCCGAATTCATCAAGCTAAAGCGATCGACGATACGATTCTAGTGATTGAATTTACCAATCAAGAAATTAAAAAATACGACGTTCGTCATCTTCTAGAGACTCCTATGTTTGCTCCACTTCGACAGCCTACTTTTTTCAAGAATTTTAAGATTGAGCCAGGGGGCTACGGGATTGTCTGGAATTCAGATATCGATATTAGCGAGTATGAGCTATGGAAAAATGGTGTGTCGTTGACGGATAGTGAAGCATTGGCAGGCGATCGCATCCCGCACTCATAGCGTGATCGCCCTCCAATGCTTCTCCATTGGAATCGCCCATCTTTCTGTTCACCCGCGATCGCCCAATACTTCCCATCAAAAGCGATCGCACTACAAGATCGACGATCGCCTTATCAAAGCCTAACCCAACTTACGCGATCAGCGATCGCACTCACACATTACGATCGCGCTCTAAATTTCTGCTCATTCTAGCAAGCGATCGCCCTTCCCATCTGTCCCACAGTTGATCGCGTCAGCAATCCGTATACGATCGCTCCAGACCTAACTGCGATCGCACTACGAGGTGAGAGATCGCACTTTTGTCTTCAGTTGACCCGAAAGGCTTATGGGTGTTGGGTTTCCTTCGTCAACCCAACCTACGAGGCGAGCGATCGCACTACAAGATTGGCGATCGCACTTACGGTTCACCTAATATCCCTAATTACAAAGTAGCGCCCAAAGACAAGCCTTCGTTGTTTTGCTTCCATAAGAGTTATGTTAGAGTACCGTGGACCAGAAGGTGTGTTACAAAAATCGATCTTTTGCCAGTTATTTTGTAGTGACCCGGCACTTTGGTTGGCAGTTCCATCTATAGGCCAAAGGTTGTTGAAACTATCTGGTCCTTCCCATTGGACATCTTGAATATGGTCAGCTTGTAAGTCGCTCCAATCAAAGCCATGCCGTTTTAAAACAGCCCTAAAATGGTCGGCTTCAGGACCACGCTCCTCAGGAATAAGTTGAAATGTTTTTTCAGGTCGCGGCCAGTATTTATCAGGAACACCGATAGGTTCACCCCAAGGAAGTTTTGTTGGTTCATTTCGCTTATAAGATGTACCTCCAACTTCAATTTGATCTGGGTAATAACTTAAGTTCTTATACCAAGTCATTGGAATGGGATCATAACGCGTTAACCCAGTGGGGCTGCACGGAGGCGGTGACGGCGGGTCCACAGTCGTTGGTACAGGTTTAGGCTTGTCATCTTCCTTAGGCTTGTCATCTTCCTTAGGCTTGTCATCGGTACCCCAATCAATTTCTGGTGTCTTTATCTTTCCTTTTAGAAGTTGAAATATTGCATAAAGAATTATTCCAACAATTATTGCAAAGAGCGCTAGAAGTACAAGAAGCTCTATAAGAGTAAGGCCTGCAGCAGCGGCGATAGCTGGTGCAAATCGTTGAATGTGACCTTGAATAGCTCCTGAATCAGAGATACTAGGATCTGAATCTAAATTAGAGACATCAGAATCTGAAGAAGGAGACATAAAAGGTGCGGAAATGGACGACTGCAAATTTAGCAGAATAGACTCAATTGTAGATGTTGCAACAGGTTGTGCACCAGAAGCATCTACTGAAAGCGCAGAATCAGTTTGTGCAGAAATCTCAGGTAGATTTATCAAACCCTGTGATTTCTCCCGTACTTCAGCAGCATGGCTATTCAGCGTACCTATTTGACTATCTGTTAAATATACGAACTCTTGCCCAGCAATTTTTTGTATCGCTCCACTAATCTGTGTAAGTAAACCAGCTTTCTTCTTCTCTAGTAAAGCATTACTGTATTCTTGCCCAGTTTCTTTCGCCCAATCGTAAGCATCGCCTCCGGCTTGGGTGACTGTATCAACGGCTCCACTAACTTGCTGTTTCGCCCAGTCATAGGCATCACCACCGGCTTGAGTAACCGTATCAATGGCTGCACCGCCTTGCTGCTTCGCCCAATCGTAAGCATCGCCGCCAGCTTGAGTGACCGTATCAACAGCTGCACCACCTTGCTGTTTCGCCCAGTCATAGGCATCACCGCCAGCTTGGGTGACTGTATCAACGGCTGCACCGCCTTGCTGCTTCGCCCAATCGTAAGCATCACCGCCAGCTTGAGTGACCGTATCAACTGCGCTACTGGCTTTCTCTTTAGCCCAATCTAAGACACCTCCATCTGAACTATTTTCTGGTTCTTTTTTTTCATCGTCATCATCACCAAACCACGATCGCTGTACTCCCATTTCCGAAACAGGGGATATCTCGACCGATCGCTGTACCTTTTCCTCTTCATCGCAAGCTGAACACTTTAGCTGAACGTCTGGCTGGTTAAGAGCCTCCTTTGTTTGAACCGCACCCGTCTGCTGCACTACATGGGTTAACTCATGGGCAGTCAACGCATCCTTCCCAGGAGCTTTCCCCGCACCAAAGTAAACATCCTGCTTGTGCGTAAATGCCTGAGCATTCAAATCGCGGTTCATCTGCACCGCTTCGCTGCCCGTATGCACCCGCACCTGGCTGAAATCAGCACCAAAGCGGGGTTCCATGAACGATCGCACCTCATCCGGCAACGGGCTTCCCCCACCCTGACTGCTATTCAACCGACTTTCCAGATCCCCTCGTGGCTGTGAACTGCCAGTGGCCGATCTCTGTACCTGTTCCTCCTGCTCACATGCCTCACACTTAGCCTGAATCTTTTCTTTCTCCAACATTGATAGCTTTGATAGCTTTGTTTG
Source organism: Nostoc sp. (assembly GCF_036919575.1). Classification (GTDB taxonomy): domain Bacteria; phylum Cyanobacteriota; class Cyanobacteriia; order Cyanobacteriales; family Nostocaceae; genus Nostoc. The sequence continues at coordinate 146,377 of NZ_JBALBY010000092.1, forward strand.
ATCAGAAAGGTTGAAATGACCAAGAGGTTTGGCTTGAACTTGCTCTGGCTCACTTGTATCAGTGTTATCAGCCTCTGCATGCAAGGCACGGGTCTTTTCACAGCAGAAAACACAACTGACAGGGACATCAGAACAGGCAATTCCTTCTGCATCTGCAACAATATCTCCCAGTTCTGCCTTGCAACCACCCTCGAAATAATCACACACAGCGTCTATTCCCTCCTTACCTAAGCCTAAGAGGGCAGAAATGGCAGATCCGCCACAGTAGGTTGCAATTTTGCAGGATGTCCAGCAATGCTTGAACTTATCATCTTTATCACTAAAGTTATCGAGAGCGTAACTATAAAACTGATAAGCACATATTGCTGCTGCTGCCGCAGCCGCCCCTATAACCACAGCAAGTGCTGGACTCATCTGAACAGAGGAAATGCCGGGAACTGATGAAATTGATTCTGCTATTCCACCTTCAGCTTTTCTATAAATTGGAGATTCGCTGCCTCCTACCTGAGGCATCATTTTGTCTAAGAAATAGAGAATACGTTGTCCATCCGGTAACGGACTGCCCCCACCCTGACTACTATTCAGCCGACTCTCAAGATTGCTCCCCGCTTGAAAGCCTGCATCGGGCGATCGTTTTGTTTGCAGTTCCTCTTCTTCCTCCGACATTGCCTCGCGCTGGACTAACGGCGTGATCGTTGCCGCTAAGGGCTTGGTCTGAATCTCCTCTTCCGGCATCGCCTCGCGTTGAATCGAGTTACCCGGAGTTTTGGTTTGAATTTCTTCTTCCTCTTCTGGCATTACTTCACGCTGCATAGATGGCTTGGCATCGGGCATACTCATCACTTGGTCAGCGACGCGATCGGCTTCTTGTTCATACACATCATTGGGCGCACCCACAGTCAGTTTTGCCTGGGGACGATGCAACGAGAACCGACTAATGTCATGACCAAAAGACCCTTGCTGAATGGCTTGTGATAACAAAGATAGCTCGTTAGCAGCCTGCGCTTCTTGCTGGTTGGTTGATTCTGAGGTTTTTGTTTGGATGACATTATTCGTTGGTAAACCAAAGCCGCGCCCTGGATTTGCCAGCGTCGGCGTATGTGGTGAAACAAGGGACGAATTGGAAAAAGTTGATGTAGCTGCTTTCTTACGCTCAAACGTGCGATCGCTCATCTCACCCTTCCTTGATCAATGGGTAAAGCTATGATTCTTGATGTCAGGCATTTTATACCAAACAAATTTTACACTTGATCGAAATGCTTATGCTATAGACTTAAGTCTAACTCATCAGTGACATAACTACAATAATTTATGAAGTAACTTAATTGAAATGATAAATATTAAAAGAAAGATGGGATAGATATATATAATATGCTAAAGTAATCAATAATTTAAATCTGTAAAAATCAAATAGGAATAAAAGATTTGCGATTTTTAATAAGAAGTTTTTCCATGTGTAGTAGATATAAAGTTGCTATACCGATTGGATTATTTTGTCTTTGGACAAATCATGCTAATGCTACCAATTTAAATAATTTCTCAAAAAATATTGCAATATCGAATTCATCTAATAGAGTGGCACAAGTCCCACCCACTCCGTTAGAAAGTTCTGAGTCGAATCCGAATAGTGACGAAACACCTTTAGAGAAAAATCCATCCCCATCTATTGACAATAATCAACCTGTTACCCCTTCTACTACGCCAGAAAGCGCTGAAACATCTCAATCTAATCAACCTTTTCGAGTCAATACAATCAAGGTCACGGGTAGTAAAGTTTTTAGTCCAAAAGAGCTTGCTGCGATCAATTTCTCTTTTCCGGGTTGCTCTGTTAATCTCGCAGAATCTAGAGGTGAGGCGATTTTTCGCTTGAGTCGAGACAATTCAGTGAGTCAGCTTACGGAAGGATGTTCTGTAACCTTGGCAGAACTAACAGAAGTTTCCGACAAGATTACAGAGCTTTACTTAAACAAAGGTTATATCACATCCAGAGCTGTGGTTTTGGCAGAGCAAACTGTTACTAATCCTAATCGTGAGGTAGAAATTAAAGTTTATGAAGGAACAATAGTAGAGATAAAAGTAGAGGGAACGCAAAGGGTAAACCCAGAGTATATCCGCAGTCGAATTAGACTTGCTAGACTGAATCCTTTGAGAAAAGACAAGTTAGAAGAACAGTTGATTTTACTGCGTTCTGACCCTTTATTTAAAAATGTGGAAGCCAGCTTGCGATCGCCTGGTGCTGGAAGCAAATTTGGGGAAAGTATTCTTATCGTGCGCGTAACTGAAGCTCAACCTTTTAAAGCTGTTGTTGGGATAGATAATTACTCTCCTCCTAGTCTGGGTTCGGAAAAGTTGGGTGTAGGTTTGGCTTACCATAGCTTAATAGTTTCTGGCGATCAGATTTCTGCTGCTTATAACCGTTCTACAACAGGTGGACTTAATTTTTATGACTTTAATTATCGCCTACCAGTTAACCCGATGAATGGTACTGTGCAACTGCGTGCAGCAATCAATAATTCTAAAATTACCGACCCACAGTTTTCACAGCTAAACATTCGCGGTGACTCCGAACTTTATGAAATTAGTTATCGTCAGCCATTAGTGCGATCGCTTCGCCAAGAATTTGCTTTATCCTTTGGGTTTTCATACCAGGACGGTCAAACGTTTTTGTTTGACAATCGACCCTATGGTTTTGGAATTGGGCCAGATGAAAATGGCGTTAGCCGTACTAGTGTATTTAAGTTTGGACAAGACTATGTGAAACGCGATCTTCAAGGTGCATGGACTTTGCAATCGCAATTTAGTTTGGGTACAGGCTTATTTGATGGAACTATCAACGCTCATCCCACACCAGACAGCCGCTTTTTTAGCTGGTCTGGTCAAATACAAAGAATACAACAGTTGAGCCAAAATCAACAGCTGATTGCAAGTCTTGATTTGCAACTGACACCAAATAGCCTTTTACCATCCCAACAATTTATTATTGGTGGTGGTCAATCAGTGCGCGGTTATCGGCAAAATGCTCGTTCTGGCGATAATGGATTTCGCTTTTCTGTGGAAGACCAAATTTCCGTCGTGCGAAATGAAGCAGGTTTAGCAACTCTGCTATTTGCCCCATTTATTGATATGGGTGCAGTGTGGAATAATTCTGATAATCCCAATAATCCCTCTTTACCTAGTCAAAGATTTTTGTCTAGTGCAGGTTTAGGCTTGCTATGGCAACCGCTTCCCAAGTTTAATGTGCGTTTAGATTATGGTATTCCATTTATCGATTTACGCGATCGCGGTAACAATGCTCAAGATTCAGGCTTCTACTTCAGCGTTTACTACCAACCTTAAATTTTATTTATCGAACAGAATTCAGGAGTCAGGAGTCAGAATTCAGAATGAATTCTGACCGAAAAAGCGGATGAATAATCGAGTTTAAGACCCCTACCAAATTTTCAATTTGGTGGTCTTCAAGACGCTCGATGACTCGCTAACGCTACGCTATCAGTCGCGGGTCTGAATCCCCGAATGATTGATTCTGACTCCTGAATTCTGACTCCTGAATTCTTCTTCAAAAAGGTTTGTGTGCGAGTAGGGTGCGTTTAATGAAGTTTAACGCACCCTACTTAACTCCTGACTCCTGACTTTTGTTACCAAGGATTGCCAATCATGGTAAATGCTGCCCAATAATAAGGATGCTTGAAGTTTGGTTGGAGTTTTGATTCAGGCGATTCTGATGGTAAATCAACTGCTCTTACCGAAGTACGCAGCTTACCATTTTCAATAACGACTTGACCTTTAATCATCGCTATTTGCGCTTGTCTTAATGCCTCTGCCTTGATGGGTGCAACCTTTAATTGTTTGTAGAACTCCGTCATTAACCCTAAAGTTCCCGCATCGCTTACTTGCCATAAACTGGCAACAGCAGTCTTTACTCCCACTTTATGCGCTAGTCCTCCAAAACCTAACTCAGCATTTTTATCTCCTAATGCGGTACGGCAAGCACTTAGTACCAACAACTCTGCGGGGGGGTTATTTAATTCATTCATTTGCTTAAACTTCAGCTTGCTATCCCACAATTGAATAAAGGAATTATCTGCTTCTCCACTCTTAAACTCTCCATGTGTTGCTAAGTGAATAATACCGAACGGCTGAGACTTGCGTATTGATCGGATATTATTTAGGGTAAAGTTTTGATTGAGGAAGAATTTACCTTTCCAAATATCCCGTGCTACAATAGACAACTCTTCTGGTACGGCAGGTAAAGGTTTTAGATCTTGAAATTTAGATGCTCCCATTGCCAGAACTTGCGAATTTCTAATATCGACATAGCGAGTATCAACCAACTCTAGAGCAAGTGCAAAGCCAACGCTGTAGTTCTCCACTAAAAATTGTTTACCGTCGTGAAGAGCTGCAAATGGCAGCGATCGCAAACCCTCATCTGCAACAAACAGCAGATTGTTAATGCCTCTTTTGTCTAACTCTGCTTTCAAAGGAGCAACCATTAATTTATACAGTTCCTGAGCAGGTTCTAAATAATCTTTGTTATTTGGATCGTTTGCTATAACCTCACCATCTTCCACCGCACTGTAAAGTTGGTCGGCAGTTTTTAATACATCGCCTCGCTTTGCCGTAGATATGGTTTTGCTAATAGGTTCTCCATTTGCAGTGACAATCACTAAATTTAGTTGGTCGCTATCCTGCTCGCTTCCCAATATATTTCCATCTACACCAGAAGGTGTAAAACTGACATAAATAATTGCAGGTTTAGCCCCAGTTGCTTTTTCTATTTTACGGAGAATATCACGCGCTTGAGACAAACTGACACGAGGGCGATCGCGTGGTTTTTCTCCTGCATAAGAATAATACTGATTGGCGAATTGGTTGTCTAGACCTTCAATACCAGGATCGAAAGATATAGGTGTCCCCCCATCAATAATGGGTAGTGATGGTGTTACTGTTGGTGGATTGTTTCCCTCTATTATTTTGGTAATTTCTGGCGGTGGAAATTCTGGAGGTTTGGGTGGTGGTGTTGGCGTAACGTTAATTCTTACCTGTTGTGAAGCTGAAGAAGAAATGCGATCGCTTGCACTAAAGCTAAAAGGATTCAGTTCTCCAGAAAAGTCTTGTGGTGGCGTATATTCGAGAGTGTCACCAGGAGAGAGAATTGCAGTTTGCGTTCCCGGAACTACTTCTACACCATTGATTTTCAGTTTTCCGGCTGTAATTGCATCAATTCGCAAAAAGGTATTATCGCCGTTAACATCATTGACATTTGGATTTAAATCTGCATAAGTAAACTTCAACGATTGATTTTGTTGAATGTTAGGTAACAGTGGATTTGCCGTGAGCGTAGGTGGAGTGTTAACAGAATTGATGGTTATATTACCATTTGTAACACCACCGTTGTTTTCCAGTACCGGAAATGTTGCTGAGGAAATTACTGAATTAGTGCCAGCATTAATCGCTCCTCTTGTCCCGTTGACAGTTGTTGTATCACCCACAATAAATGGTACGTTGTCTGCTCCACCATTATGTTCAATTCTCACAGTACCTGGAGTAGCACCTACGGTATAGATGGTGGTGTTAGCAGGAACAGGTGTATTACCAATAATTGTTAATGGTAATACACCTGTTCCCCTAACAATGCCGTTTGCAGTTATTGCAACGTTTCCGCCTGTAGCTTGGGCATTCTGTGTATTTTGGGCTGCGCTATTAATCGTGTTAAAAGTAACGTCACCTCCAGATAGTAAGGTAACAGCACCACCTCCAGAAGAAAGAGAAGAGGTATTGATATCACCTGTAGTAATGTTGCCGTTGTTAGCATTGAGAGCGATCGCACCACCACCATTACCACCACTATCATCATTAGTTCCAGTTGATGTCAAGTCTTTAACATCAACTGCTCCCGTATTACTAGTGATGGTGATTGTACCGCCGTTACCTGATCTAGAAGTTGAAGAATTAATATTGCCTGTGGTAATGTCACCTTTGGCAGATAAAATTACAGGACCCCCATACCCAGAAATAGAGGTGTCAATATTGCCGTTTACAGTAATACTTCCTGATGGTGACGGTTGTCCAGAAGAACTGAATGTTGTTGTTGGAATATCACCTGCTACAACAGGAAATGTTGAGGGAGAAGTGACTGAAGGCAAGCCAGCTCGTAAAATTAGGGCGGGACTACTTGTCAATATAGCAGCATCTGGATCGGATGCAGGAATGCCACCACCATAAGAAGACTCTGTTCTTATAATCGTAATATTGTTTGCGTTGATATTACCAACAGCTTCTACTTTGAGTGATGCACCAGTATAATTGCCAAAAGTCACATCACCAGTTGATCTGATAATTGGGTCGTAGAGACTAACAAAATTGCCAGGACTTCCCGCTAAATTGAGGATGGAAAAATTTCCACTGCTAGCAAAATGAGAATCGCCAGATATATTACCGTCGCTGACTAAGCTGAGATTGCCATTACTTTGGAATGGTGTTTCTGGATGATTTAAAGCCAGAATATCAATATTTTGATTACCCTGAATTAACAGGTTGCCTCCTGCTTTGGCAATAAAAGGATTTGCCACACTATCTCGCACTCGCACTGTATCCCCAGCCAGCAGCTTCAAGTCTCCAGTTGTATTGAGTTGACTTTCTACTCCTGTCAAATTGCGATTTGCTGAAAGGATTGCTGTTTTCGCTGTCACATTTCCTGTAACTACATCCCCATTTGCCACAGGAATATCTGAACCTAACAGTTTAACGCTTCCGTCACTGTTAATGGCTAATTTAGTGGCATTACCACCCGCAGTTGTCAGCAGTTGCGGTAAAGATAAAATTGGTAAACTCCAAGATTGCGGTTGATTACCAGTTGTTGTCAGAGGCTGGATTTCTAAACTTAAAGGACTTCCAGGTTGACTCAAGCGCACTAATTTTTCACCTGGAACAGCAGAGACAATAATCTGTCCTTTTGGCGCTGATAGCGAACCAGTATTAGCAACAGTTCCGCTTAATAAAGTTAAATTTTGCCCCTCTCCTACCGTCAAATTTCCTGCATTATAAATGGCTCCTGGTTGACTCATCGAAAAGCTAAAAGCATCAGGATTGCCTATTAAAGCTGCATAATTATTTGCACCAGAAGCGCTGAAAAAATTCGAGCCAAAACCAATTCCATTGGCAGTGGTAGCAGTAAAAGCTCCAGATACATTTAAGCTGGCATTAGAGCCAAAGACAATACCAGCCGGATTCATTAAAAATAAATTAGCATTGCTCCCCGTCACCTGAATTTTACCATTAATTATGGACGGATCGCCACCAACAACCCGACCCAAAATGTTCTCGATCTGGGGATTGGCTAAAAAGTTGGCAATCTGCTCGGCATTCAAACCAAATTGCGTAAAACTGTGGAAGAGATTGGCTTTGTCTCCAGATAACTGCCCACCGTTAATATCAATTTGATTACCATTAGGAGTGACAATTGTATTGGTGCCATCGGGTGCAGCTACTATTTGGGCTTGCACTCGATTTATACTCAGAATGCTAACTATATATAATATAAACCACAAAACAACACCTTTAAATAGCAATAAAGATAGGTTGATATTTAACTTTTCTGGAAGAAAAAAAATACCTAAACTGATTTGACGATTATGCCTTGATTTAGCTGGCAGATTCATAGCTTAAACGTTATTTTTATCTGAGAATTTTAATACAAACTAAAACAACACAAATTTAGTAACTTTGTGCGAACGGCATCTAAATTATCTGCTTTCCCTGTTTCGTTTTAATTATAAAAAATAAATTTTTTATAACTATTAAGTTATTTAGCTCTGTGATTTTCCTATCATTATAGATGATCCTCGAGTAAAATAAATAATAATCTTTAGGATTTTTTATAAAGTTTCAGCTATTTTAAGGCTTGCAAAAAGCTTTATAAGTATTCCGGAATAAGTAATGAAGTTTTTGTAGTAATAATATGATAATTTGAAGTTATTCTAGTAACCTATAAAGTTGATGCAAAAATTTTGTTGCCAAGAATCAAGCTAATATTCGGCTGACAGTTATTTGCTAGTTAACTGAGTAAAATATTTGACAACTGACAGCACGAATAACTTTCAGCATTTAAGCTTATTTGGGTTCGTTTACTAAATTTAGTATTTGTTCACATATTCACAAAAAGGAGTAGATAATGATTTACAAAATTAGCACTAAATTGTTAATGAGCGCGATCGTCTCAAGTATTTTTGTACTACCAAGCGAATTTGGACTTGCACAAACTCAACCTACTCGCAAAGCAGACGTAACAACATTTCATTGTATTCGCCAGGGTAAAGGTTTTGCTACAGTTGCTCGCAGGGGTAGTCGGCAAACTGGTGCAATGATTACTTGGAATAGTACTGCTTTTGGGCCCAAATTTACGCCTCAAAAACGCTGCGAATTAGTTAGCCAGCGTTTAAGCAAAGCTGTAATAAGTAGTGGTGGAAAACTGAGTACATTAAAATTAACTCATGGAATTGTTGGATCTAACCCCGTAGTTTGTTACATCAACAGTACTAGAGAAGTTTGCAATCCTAACAATCTTATATTGACTTTGAATCAATCAGAGCGCGGTCAAGAAGAACAAGTCCTGAACGAGTTTAAAAAATTTAGTGTGGGTGCTACGAGTACCCCCTTGTCGCGCGAAGCAGATGGCAGAACAATCATCAGATTAGGAGTACAAATTGATAAAGCTTTCGAGACGGATAATGCAACCGAACCAGCAACTCCCGATGCATCCGTCGCTCCAACTCAAGAACCTACACCTTTATCTACACCGTCAAATCAGCCCTTAAAAAATAATGGCATCTAAATAATTAAAATTTAAATCTAAGCCCAAAAACTGTGAGATCATCGCAAATTTTGCACTCTCAAATGGGGTTGTTGTTGATAATGGTACTCATGCAATCTTGTTTATCAACATCAGTGAGTCAATCAACTTATAAAATAGAGCAAGGAGTAAGGAAATCTTTTACTAATAACAAAAGTAGAAGTCTTAGAGAAAGCAATTCACCAGTAGCAGAAATTGCCAAGAAAGTAACAATCAGGATATTAACAGAACCAGGCTCTGGTTCTGGGGTGCTGATTGCTCATCAAGGTGAAACGTACACAGTTCTAACTTGCCAGCATGTGGTTGCTAATAGCAAAGGCGGTAAATATAGTGTTTTGTCTGCTGATGGTAAAATTTACCCCGCACGTTTAAAAGCTATCCGCGAGTTAAAGGATATAGACTTAGCTTTGGTACAGTTTGATAGTAAAACTATTTATCCAGTCGTTAAGTTAGGAAATTCTCATCTTTTAACGGCTGGCTTTCAAGTTTATGCCGCCGGATTTCCAAATTATCACTCGATTAACAAAGATGCGATAGAGGATACTCGCAATTGGGGAACAAAAGCATATAGTTTTACAACAGGAAAGATTTCGATGATGTTAGTAGATAAATCTCTTCCCCAAGGGTATCGTCTAGGTTACACCAACGAAGTAGAGGTAGGGATGAGCGGTGGCCCAGTTTTAAATGAAAAGGGCGAACTGGTTGGTATTAACGGAAGATTAAAGTACCCAATACAGGGTATTGATGTATTTACATTTGCTGATGGTTCTAAGCCTTCTGTAGAAATGTTTCAGCAAATGGAGGCTCTCAGTTGGGGAATTCCTATTGCTATGTTTCGACAATTAGCAGAAGATTCTGTAACTAATTAATTAAATTCTAAGAGATGACTTTTTATGAAGTTTATGAACCCAATTATAACGTTTAGCTTGCTCGGTGGAGTAAGTATTACTAGCCTCATAGCAACAGAAACTGCTTATGCTCAAATAAATATTCGGCAGGTGGCTGCAACAAGCTGTGCAGTAATGGGTGGTGAACGCAAGCTTGATCGGCAATCACTTCAATATTTATCAATACTAGATAATGATTTTGCGGATGCTAATCCGGTTGCGATCGCTCTTTATCGAGAAGTCATCAAACAATGTCCGAAAACATATCTGAATTTTCAGCAGCGCAAAAGAGCAGGAAATCCTTTTCCACCTGGTTATCTCGTCAAACCAAATCCGACTCAACTATTAAACCCTAACCCTGAGCCAGACATGGCAAAGTATGATGAAGCGATCCAGCAGCACCCCAATAATGCTGAGGTATATTTTGATCGGGGTAACGCTCGTCTTGCTCAGAAAGACTTTCAAGGAGCGATCGCTGACTACACAGAATTTCTTCGCTTAGAACCCAACAATCCAAAGGTTTATGCCAATAGAGGGTTAGCTCGGAAAAATTTAGGTGATAAAAAAGGTGCGATCGCAGATTTAGAAGTGGCGATGAAACTGTTTAAGGCTAAAGGTGATCAAAGTTCTTACCAAAAGATTCTTCCGTGGCTTAGAGAAGCCAAGAAGTTACCTTAGAGGGTGTTTGAAAAGTATTTAGTTGTGATTTTAGGCACTTCTAGATCCCCCCTAACCCCCCTTAAAAAGGGGGGAACCGGAATCAAAGTCCCCCAATTTATCGGGGGATTTAGGGGGATCTAGAACGTTTTGCTACCAAGAAGAGGACTTTTCAAACAACCTCTTAGAAGGCGATAAAGGCAAAAGTATTTTTATCGAACAGCAATATTGGCGCCAGTCGTCAGAATTCATGTTAGGTATTCTGAACGAAAAAGCGGATGAATAATCGGAGTTTTTGCACCCCCACCAAAAATTCTAGTTTTGTGGTCAACAAGAAAGTCGCGGGTCCCAATCCCCGACTGAAAGATTGCTGAATTCTGGATTCTGGATTCTGAATTCTTCTTCAACCTGTTAATTCAAGACAAGCTTGTATAACCTTATCCATAAAATTTTGATTCCAATACGCAAACCTTTTTGCCTGTTGTTGAGCGTTTTGAGTAATTTGGGGTAAATGAGCGATCGCACTTAACAAACTTTCTTTAGTAAGTGGTTCTTGCGGTGCAACTGCGACACCTAAATTTAACAGAGCTTTTGCCGTATGCCACTTTTCCATATCTTTAGGAAAGACGAGTTGTGGTATTCCAGCCAACAAACAAGCTACTGATGTTATGAAACCTGCATGATGTATAGCAAAAGACTTTCCTTTTAAGACTATTTTTAAATCATCAAAAATACACTCTGGCTTCAGGGTTTCTACCACTAACGAATAGTGATGCCAATCTTGTGTAAGATAAGCCCAAGCACTTCCACGTTCATTACCAAGGTTTTCGGGGAATGGTGCAGAGTGAATTCCCACATATTCTGCTTTTCTAACAGCAGTATAAGGATCTAATTCTGGAATAGAGAAAATAAATGAGCGATCGCCATTCAGCAAATAGCCAAGAGGAGCATCAAAGCCAGTAACTTGCTTTACGGATGCTTCTACTTCAGCTTGACGGTGAATTGCTGCATTTGGTAAGGGTAAAGGGCGAATAGGTGGAAAATCTTTGATTGGTGGCGGTATACTGAAGCCATTGCCGACTACCACAGTGGGAATTTTTCCTTTTGCGGCTAACACCAAAGCTGGAGCATAATCAGCAATAATCAATGATGGCTTGACTAAATCAATTAAATTTTGCCATGCTTTGAGATGAAAACTTAATGTCAAAGCCGTACTGAAACCAAATATATATAAAATGTCAGTAAACAAATAACATTTATTATCGCCTTTGTCATCTAAAGAACGCATCATTGCTTTTGGCGCTTGTAATACCTTTCCTAGAATATTACAATTTTTAAACTGGGCGTTCTCTAAGGCAAAAATCGGTTCAATTCCAAAAGCTTCTAATTTCTGAGCGATCGCTGCTAGCAAGTGAAAGTGTCCTTGCCCTCCACCAATTTCCCAAGCAAGTAAGACTCTAGTCATTTTACCATATCCCCAATCTCTAGATGTTAAGCTAGAGATATCTTTAAGTTTTATCAATAGCCTACATAAAAAGTACTATAGTAATTGAAAAATTAATATTCCTATATACTTTATCAAAGCTGCAATATTCGCAAAGTGGATTCAATTGCAGAAATTTTCAAGGGTGTAAATTTTTTACTATTCCTCTGGATCAAAAATATAACAGATACTGTATGGAAAAGAGTTTAATTAATGCCAGCATTTCTCCACAAAGCCAAACATTTCGACCGAGTAGTACGAGTTCGTTTCATATTACTGTCGATAATGACAGCGAACAATTTGCCAGCTTTCAACTTGAAGTCCTCGCAGCTGGAGCCAGTCCTAGCTCTGGACATTTGTGGTATCGCTTGTCACCAGAGGTATCCGCAGCTAAACCGCCAGGAAGCAGTACTGACTTTCAAATCATAATTTTTAATTCTCCGATACCAGGTTTTGTGGGTACAGTCAATCTTACAGTCAGAATTTTTTCACCACAATTACGGCAAGAACGCAGACTTATAGTCCGTCTGAATATAGAGTCAGATAATAGACCACAACTTGTAGCCGTAGATTTGTTAGCGCGACAGATCCAAGTTTATCCTCACAATCCAGTGGATATACCAGTGCGAGTGCGAAACTTGAGTCCACAGCCTGTTGATGTAGCGCTACGTTTAGCGGGTATTGAACCTTCTTGGCTAAGTGAGGGTGCGGAACGACGGTTATTTTTAGCAGCCAATGCTCAAGGCGAAGCAAGCTTCCAATGCCAACCCCCGTCTGTAACTCAAGCACCCAGCCAGGACTATCCGTTTACCATAGAAGCGATGAGTAGCGATGGTTATCCAAGTACTACCCAAGGCAGTTTGGAAGTTTTGCCGGTGGGATTTGTAGAGTTTACTGCAATACCACAACAACAAACAATTCCCTACAAAAATCGATGGTTGCCTAACTGGCGCTCAAATTCAGTCAGCTTTCAACTAATATTTAAAAATACTAGCAATCTCCAACAGCAGCTTAATGTTATACTCCAAGGGAGAGACCAGCACCAATTGACACCTCGGATATCACCAGAAAATGCAGACTTGAGTTTGGGAGAGACAACTAAGATAATTCTAGAGGTGAAAACTAAACGATTTTGGGTTGGGTGGTCAAAAATTTTACAATTTGATATCAGAGCATTATTATCTGACGATCGCCTGGGTAGTACAGAACCTGCAACTCAAGCTTTGGAGTTACGAATTTTACCTATATTACCGATGTGGTTGCAATTAACTTTGCTGGCAATACTTGCTGGTTTATTTGCTTTATTATTGAAACCAGAAGCGATCGCACATACAAAATATGTTAACGCTGTTCGTTTTAGTGCCAATGCGCTTTCTGTGGTTAGCGGTTCCGATGACAGCACAATTAGACTTTGGCGAATCAATAATAACAAGTTAGAAGCTGAAGACAACAACGAACCTGATAAACTAAAGGGTGTGTTGGGAGACACAAATAAACAAGCTGTATTTGCGTTGCGATTCGATCCGCTAGAGAATAATCGCGTAGCAGCTGGCTTAGAAAATGGTGTGATTCAACTGTGGAATGTGGCTCGACGCTCGAAAGAATATGAATTAAGCTTCCCAGAAATAGTTAACAAAACCGATAAAGTATTTGACCTAGTGTTTACTAAAAACTCTCAATACCTGATTAGCGGACATGGTAGCGGTAATGTGTTGATTTGGGAAAGAAAATCAGCCTTAGAACAATTTCAGCCACAACCACAAAAAGTTATATCTCTAGGTTATCAATCGCGGTCGATGGCACTGAGTCCAGATGAACAAACTCTAGCTATTGCCGGAAACAATAAATATCTGACTTTGTTAAATTTAAACCAACCTAATAATCCCAAAAGGCGATTTTCGGTTACTTCTCCTGGGGTAGGACATGGAAATGGTGACTATATTTGGAGTTTAGCATTTGTTCCTCAAACACCTGGATTGTTAGCAACTGCTGACTCAGATGGATATATTACAATATTGGATCTACAATGCGAAATTAGTCAGGCTCCTACTGAAACCGAACAGCAGATTAATCAAAATTGCGTGCGCGATCGCTGGCAAGTAGGAAAACAAGCAGTGCGTAGTATAGCATTTACTTTATCTGATCGTCAGCTAGTAACTGTTGGGGATGAGGGACGAGTAGTTGCTTGGTCATTAACTTCCCAAGGAAAGCGAGAAGTTGCAGCATTGAACGGTCGAGAAATTTACAAAAGTTCCGACAATTTAAAACTCAATAGTATTGATATTAATAACCAGGGAACTGCCATTGTTACAGGTGGCGAGGATTGTCAAGTTAATCGCCAAGGTATCAAACATTGTCAAGTAAATTTAATTCGCCTTAACAAATAAGGAAAATAATGGGATGCAAATTCAACCCAGCCCACTGAAAGTAATTTTCAATCCTCCTGGTGTTCAATCAGGAATGCCAGGAGATATCCTGCAACTTTACGCTATTGTGATCAATCAGGGAAACCAGAGTGCTGTAATTGATGTATTTTTTGATGAGGCATTTCAAATTTTCAGCCAGTCAAATATTTCCCCGCGACAACGTATCGCCCTCGCACCCCAACAAAAAACAGAAGTTTCTTTTGAGTTCCAAATTCCTATTAATACCCAACCGGGAACTTATAGTTACACTTTAATCGTAGATGCACCCGAACATTATCCCCAAGAAACACCAATATCGTACCTCCGACAAATCAAAGTTCAGACCAAAGAACACACCGTAATTAGGGAAAATGATCCCACCTTTTTTGTCAAACCTGCTACGAACCCTAGCAACCCGCTAATTTATAAGTTTGGTGAGGCTTTACAGATAGAAGTTACAGTTGATAATCGCTCTAGTAGAGTAGACCGTTTTCGCTTGACTTGCCTGGATTTTGAGGAAACATGGTTTACAATTCGTTATCTAAAAACAGGCTTAGAAAGAGCAGGTTTGCTATCTGGGGGTAGCGGATTAGAACTTAACCCAGGCGATCAAGGTCAAATATTGTTACAATTTCATCCTCCTACGGACATATTCGCTGGAAGCTACTCTCCGACAATTCGTCTGCATTCTAATAACTCACCCGACTTAGTGCTGCTGGATTTGGTATACATACAAATTCCAGAGATTTATCACATAGATGTCGAACTAAATACCATTTTGGGAACAGTTAGCCGTACTTTTGGCAAATATGAAGTAAAACTGGCTAATCGGGGTAACACCGTGCGCGAATTAGCTTTTAGTGCTAAAACTCAAGATGAAGAAGAACTGTGTACTTACGAATTCCAGCCTTCTAAAGTGAAAGTTTTGCCGACGAAAAGTGCGGTAGTAAATTTGATAGTTAACCCCGTGCATCGCTGGCGAAGACCGTTTTTTGGCTCGGCGTTGATCAATTTTAAAATTGAAGTTCAAGACCCAAAAAAATTACCTATTCCAGATAAATTTCCTCAAGCTACTCTAGTCTGGAAATCTCGCCCTTGGTGGCAATTTTTACTGCTCCTGTTATTAGTATTAGGACTATTAGGAGGAGCAGCATTAATTGTTTGGCGAATTTTACACCCAGAGCCTTTGAAATTAGAAAATTTCCAGTCAAGTAGCCTGAGTTATGAAGAAGGAGATCGGGTGCGTTTGACTTGGGATATTGGCAATGTCGCTCGATTACAAAAGTTAGTTTTGCTAACCACAGGAGAGGAAACTAAAGAGGATTTATTATATGATAGTAACAACACTCTTAAAGAACCATTAGGTTGTCAAAGACAGCAACAAGTGCTGAATTGCACTAATTTTCCCGGAACTACCAAACCAGGTGAATATACTTTTACTCTGAAAGCTTTTGACCGGAGCGGTCAACTTTACCAGATGTCGCCTCTAAAACTTAAAATAAAACAAAATCCAGCACCGGAAGTAATTAGTTTTCAAGCAGATAAATCTGAATACGAAAAAGGGCAAAAAGTAATTTTAAGTTGGGAAATCCGCAATCCAGAGCAGCTAAAAAAACTCCAGATTATTAGGAAACAAGAAGACGGAACAGTATTCAATGAATACGATTTTAATCAATTCAATCAAGGTATCCCGATGCCGATTAAGTCTTTTTGTAAAAAAGATAATCAACAGCTAAATTGTAAAAATATTGCATCAGCAGTCAATCAACCAGGGACGTATATTTTTGCACTCCAACCTTTTGCTAAGTCTATTTATCAACCTAATATTAAACAGACTGAAACTAACAAAGTAAAAATTAAACCGAAACCGTTTGAAATTGTCTATTTTACACTTAATGATAGTTCAGAACCCAATATAGTTGTGCAAGAAGGTCAACCTGTGATTTTGAAATGGAAAGTAGTGGGCGAAGACATTAACGTTCAGATTTCCAACCTTGGTAACGTTAAGTCTGAAGATTCAATACCGCTTATAGCTAATCAAGCCTTACCGTCTCAAATTGAAATTATCGTGACAGATAAGTTTAATCAATCGCCACTGCGAAAAGGATTTTTTATCAAAGTTCAGCCAGTTCCAACACCTAACAATAACATAGCCCCGTCTAACGTTCCGGATAACTCCTTGTAATCCTGTCAGGCATTGAGAACTACCTGAGTAAACAATTAGAGTATATTCAACTGTTATCTTACTCCCTATTAGGGCTTGAAGTTTTCCTTAAAAGCAAACCACATACCACCAGATATTAAAACAAGTCGCAAGTCGCAAGTCCTAAGTCGCAAGTAAGTTTTGTAACGGGGATTTAGACCCCGATCCAAAACGTTCTGGCAATTGATGCTAAGTTGATGTGCAGCTAAATTGAATAACACGAAAACCCAAAAATATTGTAAGTTGATGTGCAGCTAAATTGTATAACACGAAAACCCAAAAATATTGTAGTGCGGGCATCTTGCCCGCGTCCAATATACAAATTAAATACGCAACAGCTTAGTGCGGGCATCTTGCCCGCGTCCAATATACAAATTAAATACGCAACAGCTTATGCTACTTTTACCCCTAAACTTAGTTAAATTTTAGCTATTGCCTATGAAGCATTAAAAATCAAGGAATGCAATTATATCTTGTAATGCTGACAGAGACTTTTAAGTTTTTCGATCATTAGTAATTGCACATTTTTTGGCGATACAATTACACAATCTGGGCTATATTGCATCACCTCCCTAATAAACCAAAAGGTACTAGAGACACGCCGCACAACTCTCTTTATTTTTTGTATGTCCGGGAGCCATTCATTTATTTTATCTTCTGGTTTAGCTTGGTAGGCAAAGCCTAAATTACCCAATAAATTCATCTCTACATCTATCTGTTCTAACCCAGTAGTACGCCACTCACCAGTAATAGATAAAACAGCGGGATCTTGAATACGGTCTAAACGTAGACTCCAATTATGACGTAATTCTTCCACATCAGAATTACCTTCTGTCTCTGTACACCAGCAATCTAAGTATTGCCGTTTTTCGTGGAGTGTAACCTTAGCATAGTGAACAGTAAAATTAAATACTCGTTGTGCCGCATCTTGATAACTGAGTTGAAACGATTGCTGACGCAAGATATAACGGTCAATTTCCAAGCGCCACTGTGGGGCTAGATTCCCTAAGAAACTTTCAATTTCGGTATGCAAAGGTATTGGTAGTTCGCTACGTTCGAGTAATAATTGTCCTATTATCCGTGCTTGATCGTTTTGCCCAATGTCAGTTAAGAGACGCATTGCACGGACAACAACATGAATACGCTCTTCTGACCAGTCATTATTCTTGCCAATAATTAGATGATGGCGAGCGATCGCTTCTATTAATTTGGAAATGTTCGGGCGATCGCCCCACATCATACCAAACTCCAGCGCTAAGTTTTCTAATTCGACTTTATCCTGTTCCCGCAGAGACAGAGTTATAGATTGACCTTTACGACTCATTTTGTACGGACACTTTATATTGTAATTTGGTTGCTAATCTATATTTTGCGTGCCAATATAGATTTCAACAACAGTTTACGGACAGTATTTAAGTATATGTCCAACGATTACACAATAACTCTCAAGGGAGTGTATTCTCAAACAGTGGTGACACCAGAAGGCTTGAACATTCCTGATGGCTGGTTATTATCTTGGCATCAAGTTGAAACTTTCAAAGCATTGCAAGATCCAAATGTTGATGTAGTATTCAACACAGCTATGACTGGCGACGGTAAAAGCTTGGCTGCTTATTTAGAAGTGCTTCAAGGTGAATTTTCCGCTATTGGGTTTTATCCAACTAATGAATTAGCGCGTGACCAAGAAATACAAATTCAAGGATATATTGAAGAATTTCAACCCAGAGACAAACCGCGTATAGTGCGGCTAAGTGGGGCTGATTTAGAGATTTATGCAGAAAATGAGGGCTTAAAAAAAGGGGCGGCGATCGCAACTCTTACTAACCAGAGAGAAGCATTATTAACTAACCCTGATATTTTTCACTACCTGCATCGAGGTGCTTATATAATTCACGGGGATAGTCCAGATAAGTTATGGGGCAGAATTGATAAAGATTTTGACTTATTTATTTTTGATGAATTTCACGTTTTTGCTGCGCCCCAAATTGCTAGTGTGATTAATACAATGTTGTTAATTCGCTGTACAAATCGCCGCAAGAAATTTCTGTTTCTCTCAGCCACACCAGATACAAACTTAATTGGGCGATTAGAAAAAGCAGGATTTCGTTGTCAAGAAATTAATCCTCTCAAACAAAATAAATATCAATTTCCCGATACACCAGAACAAGGACAGCAATTAAAAACACAGGGATGGCGGCAGGTAGCGCGAACAATTTCACTGAATTTTATTTCTTTGGAACCATCATTTAAAGCTTCAGAAACTTGGCTAAAAGAAAATAGTGAGTTAATTTTGGCTCAGTTTCAGCAGTATCCAGGAAGTAAAGGCGCAATCATTCTTAACTCAATTGCAGCAGTCAAACGCCTAACTAAATTTTTTCGGGAAATATTACAGCCTTACGGATTGAAAGTTGGAGAGAATACAGGGTTATCGGGAAAAGCAGAAAAAGAGCGAAGTCTTTTTGCTGATTTGGTTATTGGTACTAGCACAATTGATGTTGGGGTTGATTTCAAAATCAATTTCCTAATTTTTGAATCATCCGATGCAGGTAACTTTATCCAACGTTTAGGACGCTTAGGTAGGCATGATGAATATGAGAAAGATGGTCAAAAAATTAAGTTTGAAAATTTTACAGCTTTTTCTCTAATTCCTAACTTTTTGGTGGAACGTTTATTTAAAGGAGATACTCCACCTTTAGAAGTGAATAGTATTTGCGATCGCCCCTCTTTTCACAATATAATTACTGAGAATTATCGACAAATCAACGATTTTCGGGGTTATTATCGTCGATGGGGGGCTGTGCAATCATTTCGGCTGTTTTATCAGTTGAGCGATCGCACAATTAAACAACAGTATGCACAAAGCCGAGACAAGTTTCAAGAAGCCTGTGAACAATTATTTGAAACTAGTCTGAAGTCACAAGCTGGACGTATTCAAGGATGGGCGAAAGATTGGCAAGCACTTTCTGGTAAATCAGGAAATCCTATTGCTGAGGATGCTGCTAGTTTTCGAGGTTCAAGTCCTTTGCAATGTGGTTTATACGACTTAACGGAAGAGAACGAGGCAGATAGGTTTAAAACCTACGATTTACCGGGTATTTTGGGAAATTTAGATATTGAAATGTGGACGGAAGCGGCATTTATGCGACTTCTCAAAGAAACCGCAGAACGCACCAGACAACCCATCGCCAAAGGTAGATTTGCTCACTGTCTAGCATTTATGAAGTTGCGTTCTTACCGAGAGGAACGGCTGAACTGGAAGTTTACCTATTCTGGAAACTTGCAGCCAATTGCTGATGCTTGGAAAGTTCAGGTTTTGACAGGTGTGGAAATTTGGCAACCTGACAACTATTGGGTTGGGGAAATTAACAAACGCCTAAAAAAAGAGGGTTTAGTTTGTTACGTGATTCACCGTCCTCTTGCTGAAGTGCGGATGCGGCTAAGGCTACCGATGAATTTTCAGATCTATGGCATCAGCGATCAGTATAGCTTTCATGATGCTACTGCACCGTGTGCGATCGCTTTTGCTCACTCTGCGCTGCTGCTGGATACGCTTGCATACACGTTTAAAAGTAAAGGAGATGAAATATGGATTGTTTGAGGTTTCAATCCCTAATAGGGATTTTAGTTAATGTGACGGAGAAAAAGCTTACGCCAGTAAGTTCAGACGTATTTATTTCAATCCCTGATAGGGATTAGTAATCTCACCTTTTGTATAGTGAGTCTCCGCCTTGATCTGAGAATAACAGATAGTAAAGGCAAGTAACCGCCATCAAGTGCTGACTTATTTGACTAGATATTTGTCATGTTAAATAGGTCTATTAACTTACTGCCATGAATATATTGCAATCGGCTTTCGCTTAAGTTAGCTTCTGAGTATGCAATTAGTAAGGTTGGTAGTTAAAAGAACTATCACTTCTAATGTGCTGTATGTAAAGTTACTTTAAGGATTGAAAGATGCGAAAACGTAAGAAGACCAAGGTTGAGTTGTTAATTGAAGTTTTATCAGACGGTGAATGGCACTGGGGGGATGAACTAGCTCAACCCGATAAAGTCGGTTGGCGCTTTGGAGACGCTGTAGATAAAGCTCGTGACAAAAAAGGCTTTCCAATAGTCAGAGAGCGAGTTGGACTCAAACACAAGTATCGTTTGCCCAAATCTTAACCGATATTAATGTGGTGTTAGCGAATTTCTTGGTTAAACAGAGAATTTTTTGCTATAGAGGGAAGCTGAACAGTAGGTTACGGCATTAAGTTCAGGCGTAATTAGTCTCAACCCCCTAGAACGACAAAGCAAAACTTGTGGTAGATAGCTGGGTACAAGTCTGGTATACATCAAAATCTTAAAGCAGTTGATTTTATGAATGCTTCCTTCTTTTCTTAGCGTAAAAATATGATTGGCAAAGAAAAACAATTCTTTATCTGACATAACCGATGAACGAACAAAAACTTTTAGAAAGAATCACAGTCAACCCCCAAATATTTGGCGGTAAGCCAATTATTCGAGGTCGCCGCCTTGCTGTTGAACATATTTTAGAGATGCTTGCAGCAGGAGATACTATTGAAACCTTGCTGGAAGGTTATCCCTGGTTAGAACGGGAAGATGTGCAAGCCTGTTTAGTTTATGCACCTCGGCTAGTTGATCATGAATAAGTTAAACCTTCTTCGTTATGAGTAACCTAATTTCAGACAATTACAGAGATTTGCTAATGGAAATAAAACAGCGTATTCGTTCAGCCCAGTACGAAGCACTAAAAGCAGTTAATCGGGAAATGATTAATCTCTACTGGGATATTGGACAGATAATTTTTACTCAACAACAGGGCGCTAGTTGGGGAAAATCCGTAGTAGAACAGTTAGCAAAAGACTTACAAGCAGAGTTTCCAGGAATTAGCGGATTTTCTGCCCGTAACATTTGGAGAATGCGAGATTTTTACCTGACTTACCACTCTAAAGAAATTCTGCCACCATTGGTGGCAGAAATTGGATGGACTCACAATATAGTCATTTTAGAGAAGTGCAAAGATGACCTAGAACGGGAATTCTATATCAGAATGACTCGGAAATTTGGCTGGACAAAGAATGTTTTGATTCACCAAATTGAAAATCAAACCTATGAAAAGACTCTGTTGAATCAGACTAACTTTGATAAAACTGTTCCAGCAGAGATACGTAATCAATTAAAACTAGCTGTCAAAGATGAATATACTTTTGATTTCTTGGAACTAGCAGATGAACACAGTGAGCGACAGTTAGAACAGGCGATTTTAGCAAGAGTTGAACCATTTTTGCAAGAAATGGGCGGGATATTTGCTTTTATCGGTAGTCAATATCGGCTAGAAATTGATGATGAAGAATATTTTATAGATATTTTATTATATCATCGCCGCTTAAAGTGTTTGGTAGCGATAGAACTTAAAATAGGTAAGTTTTTACCTGAATATGTTGGTAAGATGCAATTTTATTTAGCTGTTTTAGATGACAAGGTAAGGCTACCTGATGAAAATCCTTCCATTGGAATTATTCTTTGTAAGTCTAAGCAGAGAACGATTGTTGAATATGCGTTGAAGGAATCTAATAAACCAATTGGTATAGGAACTTATCAAGTAGTATCAAAATTACCCCAAGAATTACAAAATCAACTTCCTGCTCCAGAGCAAGTTGCCATATTACTGGAAGGATTTGAATAGAATTATAGAGTGAGCCAATAAATGTTGACGATTATTTATCCGCATGGAGAATCATCAAATGCAAAACAACACACCGACAATTGCAGAGTTGCAAGAACTTTCCTTACAAATCCCGGAAAAAATACCTTATTTAAAAATGTTAATCCTGTTTGGTTCTAGAGCTACTGGTAACACACACGCAAATAGTGACTGGGATTTTGCAGTTTTGTATGATCAAGAACAACGTGAGGCTTATGTAAAAGATAATGACTAAAAAAACAAAAAAAATAGAAGAAAATAAACAACTGTCTTTGTTTGAAAATGATTTGAACAATGAGCAGTCGGAGGAATTAGAAGATGATTTCTTAAATCAAGATTTTGGATTTGATGGTGATTCCTCAGACCGGACTATTGAAACTGAAGGTGAATTATTAACACTCAAGCTATTACGAGAAGCAATTCAGTCTCAAAATCCTGATGATAAAGTAATGGCAGACTTTGCCGAGTATGTTTTACCAAATCTTTTGCGGATAGCCATTGGTGTAACGGCGAAAGGTGGTAAGTTTTTTGATGAAATTGACCAACAGCGAGAAGCTGAAGGAAAAACTAAAGTCAGACGAGATAATGCTGCTGACCAATCACTGAATACTCACTTACTCAATGGTTTATTCCCCGCTAATTTAATTGAGAAACGTTTAGAAAAACTCAATACCACAGTGCAGCGAGTGGTGAAAGAGCGAGAGCGTAGATTAGTAATTGCTGGCTTTATTTTACATGATTTTGAAAAGTTTCCTGATGTCCCTGAAAACTGCCGCAAGTTGCCGTTAGCAGAACATCGTGAAATTATTAATAAAAAAGTTCATCAGTTAGGACTAGATAACTTTATAAATCCAGAAAATCCTGAAGCTTATCGAGAGTATTTAGATGATTTATTATGCATGGCTTACAATGCTCAACGTCGCTGGGATACTAACTGGAATTTTTCTGAATTCGGCTTGAATCCTATTCTCAAAGACCGCACTCTCCGCAGTTTATCTGATTTAACTTGTTTGGCTGATTCTCTCGCCTCAATTGTTAAACATCCCCAGGATGCAGAACACACTAGACTCAAAGAAATCATCCACAGCCTCAGTGATGGGCAATTGAAATTTACCTATCACAGCATTGCTGAGAATCGTGGTGTTTTAACTAATGTGGTGAATAATGCTTTAATTCAGGCTCATACAAGTCTCAATACTGATGAGGATACATATTATGAACCTTTATTATATTTGCCAACGGGCGTGATTTATTTAGCTTCGCGCAATGCTCCAGCTATCTCGCCGGAAGATTTACCACACCGTGTAGTTAACAGTATTAAATCACTTTGTGCAGGTCAATTACGCCTCAGACAAACAGGATTTGGTAGAGATGGCAAAGGCATGAAATATGCCGAATATTACAACTTATTTTTTGACGATATAGGCTTGATGAAAGTAGCTTTAGATGCTACATTACGCATCTTAAACCCTAATAAAGGCTCTGTCGCTAAAAGTCGCAGCGAAAATCTGAATAAGTTTCAGCAACAAAATGTTTTATCTGCTGATTATGACTTTAAATTTGAAGACGATATCCGTATTGACCAAATAGCAGAATTTGGTGATTTAGTTAGCCGGAAAATTTGGGAAGAGACAGTTAATCGCGTTGATTCTGCTCGTAAGAAAGATAAAAAGCTGCCAGCAGTTCCCGATTTTGATTTAACTCACAAAGTTGCAGAGTTTTGGAATTTAGCAGAATATTTACCCCAAATTAGAGAAATTCAACGCATTAATGAAAGTCTCAAAGAAAATAAGTTAAAGGGAAATACCGGAGGAGTACCTTATGAATGGTATTATCTGGCGGCTAAATATTTAGAACATCATCCAGGAATTGAAGATGTACGCGAAACTTGTCAGCAAGTCATTGGCTATTTGACAACGTTAATTTCTCCGATAATTTCTCAGTATAAATTGCCTGATGGTTGGGATGATTTAAGGCTTTGGGTAAAACGAGTGGTGATGTTACCAGGCACTAATCAAGAGGCATCTGTTAAAACTCAAGTTGAAACATTTCTAAATGAGTTAGATAATTACAATGCTGCGAAAAAAGCAGGGCGAGGGAAACAATTAATCTGCTCAATTTCTCATTCTGCTTACACGGTTACTGAGCAAATGGAATCAGCAGTTTTATTTACGCCTCAAGTTTATACAAACAAGCAAATGTTAGGAGGTTCTAACGCTAAACGCAATATCTCCAGTATTGCAGGTGTGGAGATGATGCTGAGGCAAATCTTGATGAATCAAACTCAAGCTGTAGGTAAGCGATTTGAAGATGGTAAATATCGCTATCTCTATTTTTATCCTACTTATTACTTTACTCCAGAGACTAACAAGTTTTTGCAGAAAGCATACAATGGTATTGCTCAAACTCGCTTTGATACCAGCGTTCGCAATCATTTTATTAGTAAGGATTTACAGGCGAACTTGGGGCGCGATCGCTACCAAAGTGTAGATAGTTTCTTAATTGATGAAAACCTACAGCGTGACAAGGATCGCACCTTTAAACTTTCCTATCCCGAAGACCAGCCTTTAACATTTTACTTCATGGCACTCCCGCCAGGAAGAGACAGCACTGATACCGAATCTTGGGTAATGCCAACTTGGTTAGCGTTTGCTTTCCCCATGATTTTAGATGTTAAAACTGTGGTTTCAGAGTCGCCGATTCCACCCTTTAATGATGGGGCTGAGTTTGAGGAAAGCGTTTTCCTTGACAGTGCGCCTCATGCTTTCCGTGCTTTGGTAAGGCGCGATCGCTTCCGTCTTGACTACATCCTCGAAGGTTGGAACGAAAACGGCATCCAATACCCAGCACCTTTAAATGTCCTTACTGCCGCTTATGCCATTCATTTAGATGTGAATGCACGACAGGGTAAGTCTGGTTACGATGCTAATTGGGGGAGATTTACAGAACTGGCTAAAGATTTTGAAACCAGTCCCCTGTATGTCTTTTCTTACCTCAATCGTTGGGTGCGTAACCAGAGTTCGGAAACAGCGCGAATTGAAAAAATCCGGCTTTATGCCTATCATTTTTATCCTTGTTTTGACCCTTATGTGAAATATGACACTAATATGGAGCAATTAATTGTGGCAGAAGTATCAAGTCTGAATCACCCTAAGAAATTAACAGATTTATACCGCAGATTTTACCGAGCTAATAAGCGTTATAATCCCAAATCTAATGCTGTGTTGAAACCAGTTGATATTGCGGCTGAAACTATACTCAAAGCTGAGTCAAGTGTGTTTCAGGGAGAAACATTAGTTGCGGCTGTTGCAGCAGAAGTTTTTAAACTCATGGATCGTGTTCATTCTTCTACTGCTGAAGGACGCTGGATTATGAGCAAACGAGAAGAAGAACGGCAAGCTGTTCTAGATTTTGCCAAGTATTTTGTAGTGGAGGTATTTGATAAATCATTTGCGGGCGATCGCGCTCGTTTAGCTGGCCGTCAACTCAACTTAATTCGAGATACCTGTGAATTTCTTTATCGCCTGGAAGATGACAAAGAAAATGCCGGAAAATCTAAAGCTGAAAATGATGAAAATGAATAATCAAATTAGAGCCAGGGCGACTAGAAGTCGCGGCTATACAAACAAAGTCCGCCTACGCGGACTAATAAAAAAATGGATGTTTTTAACCCACGCAAGTGGGTTTAGCCTGTGTAGATGCGGTTTCTAACCGCCGATTTAACTTAAATAACCTCATTTTAGAGATAAATCATGGCAATTTTAAAAACTGTTGAATCCAAATTCTTTCAAGCTGAGATTCCTTATAAACCAATGGGTAAATATGTCCACTTTCTCACTGTTCGCGTTACTGAATCTTATCCACTATTCCAGACAGATGCAGAACTGAATAAAGCACGGGTAAGAGCAGGAGTTAAAGACAAAACCACAATTAGCCGTTTGTCAATGTTCAAGCGCAAACAATCTACTCCAGAGCGTTTAGTTGGTCGAGAATTACTGCGTAACTATGGATTAATGACGGCTGAAGAATGCGAGTATAACGTGAATTTTGCAATGGATAATCCTGATTGCATCATTTACGGATTTGCTATTGGTGATTCTGGTTCAGAAAAATCTAAAGTTGTGGTAGACACAGCATTTTCAATCACAGCTTTTGATCAATCACACGAAACATTCACACTAAATGCTCCTTATGAAAATGGCACGATGGCTTCTAAGGGTGAAAATGGTTCTAAACCTGGTGAAGTTACAAGTCGAATTAACCAACAAGACCACATTAGACCCCAAGTTTTCTTTCCTAGTATTGTCACGTTAAAAGACCCCACTGAGGCTAGCTTCCTTTACGTTTTTAATAATATTCTGCGAACTCGTCATTATGGAGCGCAAACCACCCGTACAGGTCGGGTTAGAAATGAGTTAATTGGTGTTGTATTTGCAGACGGAGAAATCACCAGCAACCTGCGCTGGACTCAGGCAATATATGACCAAATGAAATCTAATAACACCCTAAATGCTCCCGATCCGCTAGATGAAGATGATGTAATTACTGCTGCTAAAAATACTATTGAGGCATTAATGGTTGATGAGTTTATTGTGCATACTGACTTAATAGGTGATGCTTTTGTACCCCTTTTGAATGAAGTAAAGACTCTCACAGGTAGTGAAACAGGAATAAAGTCAATTCTCCAAAAAGCTGATGTAGAAGCTAAAGAATACGCCAAAAAACACATCAGTAAAAAGAAAACTGCTGCTAAGTTAGGATAATAGCTATGTTAATAATTTATTGCTGTCAATTAGAACTTCATGACAGTCTATATTACGCAACTCGTGAAATTGGACGACTCTACGAAACAGAACCAGTGATTCATAACTATGCACTCTGCTACGCATTAGGGTTAGTCGATAGCAAAATTTACTCTACTACCGTCGTTGAAAAACATTCTTATCGTTACTTTTGTCCTGAACAAGTTCCTAAATACGAGGAACATTTAACACCCCTAAATGAACAGGGGATTTATCTAACACCCTCTTTTGCAGTTAACTATACTGCTACTCTCAATACATGGAAGTATGCGAATAACAACTACCATGTTGAGATGGAAAAAACACAAAAAAATATTCCAAGTTTTGGTAGAGCAAAAGAAATTGCACCAGAAAGCAGATTTGAGTTTTTTGTAATTTCACAAAAGCAATTGAAGCTACCAAAATGGATTCGATTGGGTAAATGGATGAGTAAATGTGAACTCACAATTCAAGAGGTTAGCAACATTAAATTAAAAACAGGTGACTTCACTTTTCCTCACCTATTGAATCCTTTAGATGTGATGTTTACCCATCAAGTTGTTAGCTATGATGTGGTAAATATGCCCCCAGTAAGTCTGATTCAAAATGTCAGCATTTGCCAAGGGCAATATTACGAATTCGATAATCCCAATAAAACTGAAAAATTGCGTTTACCTGCAAAAATGCAGTATCGATTTAAAGCTTAATTTCAAGTGGTGGGCATTGCCCACCTTACATCTACCATTCTAAATTACTCATGCCTCATAGTCTTGTCCTTAACCTCATTCCCCAATCTCCCATTTATCCAGAATTTTTAACTGGGAGACATCTGCACGCCCTATTTCTGACTCTTGTCAGTTTTGTCGATAAATCCTTGGGAAACTATCTGCACTCCTCCAACGCAGATAAAGCTTTTACTCTTTCACCTCTACAAATACAACGACAACACAAACAACATCATCAGTCTTTCCAATTTAGCCATCAAAAACTCATCCCGACTGGTACTTGCTGCTGGTGGCGTATTTCCCTACTGGATGATACTTTATTTCAAAAATTAACTCCATTGTGGCTAAATTTAAACCCCAATCATCCTTGGCATTTAGGTTCTGCTGACTTATATATTGCCAGTATTCAAGGTACGCCTCAATCAATCCAACCTTGGGCAAATGCTTGCAGCTATACACAATTGTATGAGCAAGCTAGTGATAGCGATCGCACCCTCAATTTTACCTTTGCTACACCTGTATCATTCCGTCAAGGTGGATATGATACTGTTCTACCTATCAAAGAATGTGTTTTCAATAGCCTCCTTAGTCGTTGGAACAAATATAGTGGGATAGAAATTTCTAGTATTCCCATTGAATCAATTTATCCAAGTGCTTTTAACATTAATACTGAAGTTGTCAGCAATTATGAAAGTAAGTTCATAGGTTGTGTTGGTGGAATAAGTTATCGAATTTTGGGTGATATTGAATCAACAAGTATCAAGCAAATTAATGCTTTAGCTGACTTTGCATTATATGCAGGATTGGGGCGTAAAACAACAATGGGTATGGGAATAGTACGCCGTGTGTAAATATTTCATTGACATTTAAATTGAAACCTATGAATGAGAGTGATTATATTCCGATTGCTGCTTTAAATCAGTATAGCTATTGTTCACATCGCTGCTGGCGAATGTTTTGTGCAGGAGAATTTACTGATAATCAATACACAATTGAAGGTACAAGTTTACATGAGCGAGTTCATACAGTTGGTGAAGCACAACGTGAAGATACTTGGCAAATACGAGCAATTTGGCTGAAGTCTGAAAAATACAAGCTCATAGGCAAATCAGATTTAATTGAATCAGAAAACGGTGAATTTTATCCAATAGAGTACAAACGAGGACGTAAGGGCGAGTGGGATAACGATGAATTACAAGTCTGCGCTCAAGCCTTCTGTTTAGAAGAAATGACAGGTAAACCCATCAGTAATGGTTACATCTACTATGCACACTCTCACCAACGCCAACTAGTCGAGATTTCAGAACAATTGCGTCAAAGTGCGATCGCTACTATTGAAGCTGTGCAAACACTGTTATTTACAGGTGCAATGCCCAAAGCTATCAAAAGCAAACGGTGTGATGGATGTAGTTTATATTCTCACTGTCTACCGCAAGCTGTAGAAAAAGTAGGACGCTATCAAGAAGGTAGCTAATTAGAAGTTTTTGATAACTAAGAATTGATTTGGGATGTAATACGGTTCGGATAAGGTTTTTTAATGACACGTCCGAGATCGCAAAGACGCGATAAATCGCCGTCTTTACAATAATCAGTCCTTTGTAGAGACGGCGATTTATCGCGTCTCTTCCCTTAACCAAACCGCATTAATTTGGGATGTAATTATGGGTACAGTATACGTCACTCAAGAAGATGCTTTTATCGGTAAAGTCGATGAACGACTCCACGTCAAATTTGATAAAAAGACGATTTTAGATGTCCCGTTAATAAAGGTGGATGGTGTTGTAATTTTAGGACGTGCAACTGTTTCACCAGCCGCCATATTTGAACTACTACAGAGGCATATACCTGTTACATTTCTCACAGAAACTGGTCGTTATTTGGGAAGGATAGAACCAGAAGTCACCAAAAATATCTTTGTACGTAAGGCTCAATGGCAAGCAATAGGTGAGTCATCCCAAGCAATTCATGTAGTACAAGGGTTTGTCCGTGGGAAGCTGAAAAACTACCGTAATTTCCTCATCCGTCGCCAACGTGAAAGCCCAGGCTTGGATTTATCTGTGAATGTAACACGTTTAGAGCAAGCGATCGCACCAATCGAGACTACTAAAAATATTAATTCACTACGTGGGTTAGAAGGTGCCGGAAGTGCTGCTTATTTCGGTTGCTTTGACCAATTAATTCGGACTACAGAATTTAGTTTTAATAAACGTGTCCGTCGTCCTCCAACTGATCCTGTTAATTCTTTACTCAGCTTTGGCTATTCATTATTGCGCCATGACATTCAAGGTGCAGTCAACATTGCTGGATTTGATCCATATTTAGGATATCTACATTGCGAACGCTATGGTAGACCGTCATTAGCATTAGACTTAATGGAAGAATTTCGCCCCTTAATAGTAGATGCAGTAGTATTATCTACATTGAATAAGCAATTGTTGACAAAAGCAGATTTTCTCACAGAACCGTTGAGTGGCGCAGTTTCTTTAACCCCAGAAGGGCGAAAAAGATTTTTGCAACAATACGCGCAAAAGAAACAATCCGAGTTTAAACATCCTGTATTAGGACGCAAATGTAGTTACCAAGAAGCATTTGAACTACAGGCGCGATTATTAGCAAAATATTTGATGGGTGAAACCGAAAAATATCCACCATTGGTTTTGAAATAGAAACTGGAGAATAAAAGTAGCGATGAATGTGATTGTGTCCTATGATATTTCCGAAGATAAACGCCGCACTAAAATTCACAAAGTCCTTAAGTCCTATGGACAGTGGGTACAGTATAGTGTGTTTGAATGCTACCTAACCGATACTCAGTACGCCAAATTGCGATCGCGCTTGAACAAGTTAATCAAGCCTGAAAGCGATAGTATCCTCTTTTACTTCCTATGTGCCTGCTGTGTGAGTAAAGTTGAACGGATTGGTGGGGAAAAAATTCGTGATGACACTATTTTTTTTGCTGAATGCGCGGATGGGTAGATGTTTAAAACGAGATTGGTGAAAGGGTACTTCAAATCCCACTGGTGCAAGAGTTTTGGGGGAAATAGTGACTAAAGTACCCGCGCACCTTACACAGACTAGGTTTTAGTTATTTTCCTAAAAATTAATGTCAATTCTCCATGCTATGATTAGCTCATTCGCGCTACAGAACCTTGAAAACCCAATACAGACTATATTTTAGGCAGTCACAGTTGAAATTTCATTAACTCCCTATTAGGGATTGAAACCTTAATATCTTAATTACACTTTCCAGAATAGCTAAGGTTGAAATTTCATTAACTCCCTATTAGGGATTGAAACACCAAGTTTTAGCTTGACTCTGAATAAGCCAAGCTGTTGAAATTTCATTAACTCCCTATTAGGGATTGAAACATTGCAGCTATTAAGTTTGTAATACAGCCAAGTTGTTGAAATTTCATTAACTCCCTATTAGGGATTGAAACTAGTGGGCGGCTCCTCCTGGCCTTGAT
Organism: Nostoc sp.; assembly: GCF_036919575.1. Classification (GTDB taxonomy): domain Bacteria; phylum Cyanobacteriota; class Cyanobacteriia; order Cyanobacteriales; family Nostocaceae; genus Nostoc. Next base: position 177,537 of record NZ_JBALBY010000092.1, read on the forward strand.
ATTTTTTGTTGAAATTTCATTAACTCCCTATTAGGGATTGAAACCGCTGCTCTAAACCAATAGACACGTTTCCAAAATAATGTTGAAATTTCATTAACTCCCTATTAGGGATTGAAACTCATAATCGTTTTCCTCATTCACTATATTTATAGTATGTTGAAATTTCATTAACTCCCTATTAGGGATTGAAACCAAAGTAAGGCTACTGGTGAAGCTGAGGAATATTTTGGTTGAAATTTCATTAACTCCCTATTAGGGATTGAAACTCCACCTGCAACGCCGTCGCCGCATCCTCTGGTGTTGAAATTTCATTAACTCCCTATTAGGGATTGAAACCACTCGGATTAGAGCTTTCAGCTACTAGCCAAATGTTGAAATTTCATTAACTCCCTATTAGGGATTGAAACCGCCAAAAAAAACCAGCAACAAACTGCGAAGCATCAATATAGGTTGAAATTTCATTAACTCCCTATTAGGGATTGAAACATCCGTAACCATGATTGATAGCTATCAGAAGTTAGTTGAAATTTCATTAACTCCCTATTAGGGATTGAAACTTTATATCAACTATTGGATAGCGACGGCCTATTATGTTGAAATTTCATTAACTCCCTATTAGGGATTGAAACACGGTACGAGAGTTTATTGAATTTTTGAAAAGCAGTTGAAATTTCATTAACTCCCTATTAGGGATTGAAACTCGTTGCCGTATGCCTGTTAAGCCTATGGGCTGGTTGAAATTTCATTAACTCCCTATTAGGGATTGAAACAAAGGGCGACAAGGGTGATAAAGGCGACAAAGGTGTTGAAATTTCATTAACTCCCTATTAGGGATTGAAACACGAAATTGGCACTGAAAGGAAGTGGAATATATGCAGTTGAAATTTCATTAACTCCCTATTAGGGATTGAAACAATTTCATCGCGGCATCTACCTGGAGCTTGATCACGTTGAAATTTCATTAACTCCCTATTAGGGATTGAAACGGGAACAGACGAAGCTACAGCCCAGGCAATCTTGGCAGAGTTGAAATTTCATTAACTCCCTATTAGGGATTGAAACGGGGGGATGGGGGATTTGTGCGATCGGGCTAAGGTTGAAATTTCATTAACTCCCTATTAGGGATTGAAACAGAAAATCGCCTACAATTGAGAAGTATTTCATAATAGTTGAAATTTCATTAACTCCCTATTAGGGATTGAAACCCGTATGAAAAAACATTCTGGAGCCGCACTTACAGGAAGTTGAAATTTCATTAACTCCCTATTAGGGATTGAAACTCAGAGATGCAACACAACTCGAACTCCTTTCTATGGAGTTGAAATTTCATTAACTCCCTATTAGGGATTGAAACATAAATATTAACTACGAAGAAATACTAATCTTTTAGGTTGAAATTTCATTAACTCCCTATTAGGGATTGAAACAACTTGTTGGGTGTATTCCCGCTTGGACTGTTCAGTTGAAATTTCATTAACTCCCTATTAGGGATTGAAACAGACATAGTTTCTGCTTAATAGTTAAGTTTTCTAAGTTGAAATTTCATTAACTCCCTATTAGGGATTGAAACGACTCGGATGGCACCGAGTAAGGTGGAAACAACAATGTTGAAATTTCATTAACTCCCTATTAGGGATTGAAACAAGTATTATTTGTGCCTCATTCCTGTCACTTTACCGACATGATGGCAGTAAATGCACCTCAAAGGTTGATTACTTCGTTATGTAGAAAATGCGATCGCGGAAAATCTATGAAAGAATGGAAGCAGTTGATGGCAGTAAGTAGAAAAATGGAAGCACAATCGTGGCAGTAAGTATGTGCCGCTATTAAAAATCAAGAAAACCTTATTTATCGAACAGAATTCAGGAGTCAGGAGTCAGAATTCATGTTAGGTATTCTGACCGAAAAAGCGGATGAATAACTGGGTTTAAGACCCCCACCAAATCATACATTTGGTGGTCTTAAATCAGTCGCGGGTCTGAATCCCCGACTGAAAGATTGGTTAATTCTGAATTCTGGATTCTGCATTCTTCTTCAAGAATGGTTGTTAGGTTTACTGCATTGGTGAGAGGTTAAGACAAAATCATTTTGTCAATTAGTAATCATGCTGAAAGATGGGTAAAGTATTGAGTATAAGATTAATTTTTGTACTGAATTCTGAGGCAAAAACGAATCATGCTTTTAAACCCGGATTTCTCACCACATCTCTCAAAGCCTGCGCTTGTGCAGGTTCGCTAGGGGGAGCAGAGGAGAAGTTTTTGTACAAGTTCTTTCCCCTCTGCCCCTTCTTCTCCTCAAGCTTGTGATAAATGCGGGATTAACGAGTCTTTGAGGATTACCAACAAATAAATTATCTAATCTTGTGGGGTGGACATCTTGTCCGCCCTTGGTTATGGACGAGCTAGATGCGATACGTGTTAACTTAACGTAAAAGCTAGTCTAGAAGCAGCATTTAGAGATTGTCTCGTTCCCAGTCGGAGACTGGGAATGCATAATGGGGGGCTGCCCCCTCAAGATTTGCGGCAGAGCCGCAATGAGGTGCATTTCCAGCAAGAAGCTGGAAACGAGGTTTTAAAAGGGTTTTGGCTTAGGTTGACACCAATGGCTAGACGCCCACCCCAAATTATTACCCAATTACCTCAGCAGTCTTCTTCTTATCCAACTTGAGAATCAACACACCCAAAGGTGGCAAACACAAATCCAGCGAATAGGGACGACTGTGCAAAGACCAATCATCTGTCCACTTACCACCTAAGTTGCCCATATTGCTGCCGCCATACTGACGCGCATCACTATTGAACAACTCAGTATAAAATCCCTTTTGCGGTACACCGATGCGGTAGTGAGAATGGGGTTGCGGTGTAAAATTGCAAACGACGATCGCAAAATCATCAGTATCCTTGTCACGCCGGATGAAGGAAACTACACTATGGCGGTTATCGCTACAGTCAATCCACTCAAACCCAGGTTCAGCAAAATCCTGGGTGTACAAAACTGGTTCAGAACGGTAGAGATGGTTCAAATCGTGGAAAAACGTTTTTAACCGTTGGTGGGCTTCATGCTGCAATAAATGCCACTCCAAATCTGCCCAAGCATTCCACTCACTCCACTGCCCAAACTCCATGCTCATAAACATGGTTTTCTTACCTGGGTGAGCAAACATATAGCTAAATAAACAACGCACATTCGCTAACTTCTGCCATGTATCCCCCGGCATTTTACCAATGATATTGCTCTTGCCATGTACCACTTCATCGTGGGACAGAGCCAGCATGAAGTTCTCACTGTGGTTGTACCACATACTAAAGGTAATATTGTTTTGGTGGAACTGGCGGAACCAAGGGTCCATGCTGAAGTAATCCAGCATATCGTGCATCCACCCCATATCCCACTTCAAGTTAAAGCCCAGTCCGCCTGTGTAGGTCGGCCAAGATACCATTGGCCAGGAAGTAGATTCTTCAGCAATTGAGAGAATACCGGGGAAATAGCTAAAGATAATGTGATTTACCTGACGCAGAAAATCTGCTGCTTCTAGGTTTTCTCTGCCGCCGTACTTGTTGGGCAGCCATTCTCCAGGTTCGCGGCAATAATCGTTATAGAGCATCGAGGCAACAGCATCAACACGAATCCCGTCAATGTGGTACTTGTCGAACCAGAAAAGGGCATTTGCTGCTAAAAAATTACTGACTTCATGGCGACCGTAGTTGAACACCAAAGTACCCCATCCTTTGTGTTCGCCCTTGCGGGGGTCAGAGTGTTCGTAGAGGTGGCTACCATCAAAGAAAGCTAAACCGTGTCCATCTTTGGGGAAATGACCAGGAACCCAATCTACAATTACCCCTAGATCATTTTGGTGACATTTGTCAACAAAATACATGAAATCTTCAGGGCTGCCAAAACGAGAGGTGGGGGCATAGTACCCAGTTACTTGATAACCCCAAGAACCATCAAAGGGATGCTCCGCAATGGGTAGCAATTCTAGATGAGTGTATCCCAATTCTTTGACATAGGGAATGAGTCGGTCAGCCAGTTCCCGGTAAGTAAGGAAGCGTGCGCCCGGCTTCAGTTCAGAAACGATAACTACAGGTTCCGTTTCACCATTGGGGAGTATCGCTGGTTGGGCACTCGAAGCGTGTAACCAAGAGCCTAAATGCACTTCGTAGACTGAGACTGGCTGAGTGAGGGGATCAGTGCGACGCCGCTTTGCCATCCAGTCTTCATCACTCCAACTGTAAGCATTTAAATCAGTGACAATGGATGCCGTTTTCGGGCGGGGTTCCTGCTGGAAACCGTAGGGATCGGATTTTTCGTAAATGTGTCCTTCAAAATTTTTGATTTCATATTTGTAATGTTCTCCCACACCGATTTCAGGAATAAACAATTCCCAAACCCCGGTGGGGCCTTTACGCATCTGGTTTTTACGCCCATCCCAGAGGTTGAAATCTCCCAACAATGAAACATTCCGGGCGTTGGGTGCCCAAACAGCAAAATAAACGCCTTTAACGCCGTCTATTTCCGTGGGGTGCGCTCCCAGTTTTTCATATATCCGGTGATGGTTGCCTTCACTAAACAAATGCAAGTCAAAGTCTGTCAAGTTGGGAGAACGGAAAGCGTAAGGGTCATAAGTGACACGCTCATGTTCACCCTCTTTAATCCGTAACTGGTAGTTTGCCAGTTCTGCGGTTTCAATGGTGCATTCAAAAAAGTGGGGATGATGCACTGTTTGCATGGGGTATTCCTTGCGTTGTTCAGGAATAACTACCCATGCGGCACTTGCATTTGGTAGGTAGGCCCGCACAGCCCAGACAGTTTTGCCGTCTTGTTCTAGGGGATGAGAACCTAGTATTTCAAAGGGATCGTTATGCTGATTCCAAACGATGCTGTTAACCTGTTCAGGGGCGATCGTGGTCATGGACATGAAGCTACCTAAGTGAAATAACGTGATTGACTAAATCTACTTTTTTAATATCTGTATATATTCTTTACATTTACTTGCACTATTGTCGTCACCGTTATCCTACCTCAGAATTGGGCATTGGGCATTGGGCATGGGGCATGGGGCATTGGGCATGGGGCATTGGGCATTGGGGAAAAGCTGTTGACTTTTGACCCTTGAGTAATTTGTCAAAACTTTAAAAATGGGAAAAACTGAAATAACGTTTTACGTAAGCGAAGCAAGAAAATCTGTTCTCGAATTTTGGGGTCTAGTTTTGGTGGCGGGACTTCTTGCAGCTGGGCTTGTAATTGGACGTATTCAGCAGCAGTTAGGAGTCTTCCATCAATAGGCGATCGCGCTTCTATGATTATCTTAGTGCGTAATATTTCTTCTGGTATATCCTCTGGTGGCGGTAATGCTATTACCACTGATCCCCAATAGCTACTTAACACAACCAACGTAGCACTAATCACGATTAAGCACAGTAATTGTATCGCCTTTCTCGCTTTAACTCTCCCCATCTTCTGAACTGCGTTCACAACGCAGGATGAAAATCTGTTTTCCCCATTCCCCACTCCCCACTCCCCACTCCCCACTCCCCACTCCCCACTCCCCACTCCCAAAGTTACAAATTTTCCCAATAAAAATCTGGCAATACCAAGGGACATTACCAGGTCTGTTCTGATATGGAATAGACTACAGGGAATGCTCAAGAGCAATTGCCAGCGTGCGATCGCAATGAATTGTTTTACCCTCTCAAAACTTAGGAGTCTAAGCCATTCCAAATACCAAATCAGGGAAGTACCTTACCCACAAAATAGCTTAGATTCACATAGCTCAACTCCCTTGGACTTGGGGAACAAGGTTCGGTCAGGCGAAAATTTCCGGCGGACACTTGGTTGAGGACGTAACCCTCATCACCAGTGTCCTCTACTTGCTGCCCTACTTAGCTGATATTTGAGCAAACTCTAGGCTCTGATACACCAATAGAAAGATGTAGGTTTTTAGGTTAACCTAATTAATTCTAGCTATGTGGTGACGAGCCTTGTTACTAAGCTGTTTTGGCCATGATTTAAACTAAAGCTGATAGATGCCTTATTTAGGAGTAGCTGCGGGAGTAGTTGCGGGAGTAGTTGCGGGAGTAGTTGCAGGAGTAGGTGCTATAGTAGCGGCGGGGCTAGACCCAGCAGGAGGTGCATCAGTTGGTTCACCTGTAGCGGCGGGAGTAGTAGTGGTACCAGCACCATCACCACCACCTTCACAGGCTCCGAGAATTGTAGCCAGACTTAACATTAGAGCCAAACCAAAGATTTTTGTTTTCATAACTCCTCTTTCACCAATTGTGGCTAGAACAATTTTTCGCCTGTTGAATACGATACCGTATTTATTGCTTTTTTTTTTAAGGCCGCGAGATTACATAGTGAACTACCCACACTAACCTGACGGTACAGTGTGGGCTTCCAGTTTCACGGAGGATTGCCGCATCTTGGATTTGCGTCCGCGAATTGGTCTTACATCCTCTCCACTGGCGTTAGCCTCCCCCGTCCCAGAGGAGGACAGCATTTCGACTGCGCTCAATGCAAGCATTCTGATACCTTCTGCTCTAATATTCATCGCTGCATTACCATCCCTTTCATGGTGAGTACTGCAACTTGGACAAGTCCAGGTTCTGACATCTAACGGCAATGCCGATATTTGGTAATGACAATTAGAGCAAAGTTTGGAACTAGGGAACCATCTGTTTATCTCCACCAACTTCCCCCCAAAGCGTTCTAATTTGTAGGATAAAAAGTTGACAAAGGTTCTCCATCCAGTATCAGATATAGCATGAGCTAGTTTGTGGTTACGAACCATGCCCAAGATGAAAAGGTTCTCGACTACTACAACTTGGTTGTTATCAACTATCTTTCTAGACAGTTTGTGTAGGTAGTCTTGGCGGACATTGCTAACCTGTTCGTATACCCTAGCGACAATCTTGTTTGCCTTTCTACGACGATTGCTACCTTTGTTTTTACGTGCAGCAATACGCTGTTTTAATCGTAATTTTTTTTCATATTTGGCTAGGTGTTTTGGGTTTGGATATTTGGATATTTTCTCGCCATCAAAGGTAATTGCAAAATCCTTGATTCCTAAATCAATCCCAATAACTTTACCATCACTATTGGTTGCTGGATAATCACCTTCATACTCCATCAGCACAGAGGCGTAGTATTTACCCGATGGACATTTACTAACGGTAACGGTTTTGATTGTTCCATCAAGCGGTCGATGTATTTTAGCTTTGACCATACCCAGTTTACCGGGAAATTTCAAAGACTGATCAATCTGCTTTACTTTCTGCGGGTACTGGATTGATTGATGGTGATGTTTCGATTTGAACCTTGGATATTTTGCTCTACCCTCAAAAAAGTTTTGATACGCACGACTAAGATTAAGGCTCACAGATTGCAATACCTGCGAATAGCACTCCCCTAACCATTCAGTTTCTTTTTCCTTTTTGAGTGCTGGCAATAAAGAATTTAGACCAGATTGAGACAAACCTTTGCCAGTTGCCTTATAGGTTTCAATGCATTGATTCAACCCATGATTCCACCACCAACGAGCGCATCCAAAATGCCGTGCTAGCACTTGAACTTGCTCACCAGTGGGGTATATCCTCACCTTTACGGCTTGCCGTCTCATCTAAACTTCTCCGAAATATCGACCTGTTACTATTATATACATATTGTAGTAACATTCTTTGGCAAATATTTTGGCAATTTCTCAACCATCTCGCTCCCGAATCAACAAAAAGGTTGATTCGGGAGCGAGATGGTTTCGTCATTGCCGCGCCTGATATCCCGCCACTGACCTGACTACAGGTTCAGTGGGGGACGAGGGCGATTTAGTTAACTCAGGAGCAAAACGGAAATAACCAAGTTTTCTAGCAAACCGAGTTATCATAGCAAAAAATTTTATTTTTTTCACGGAGTATTGCATCTTGCTGCCCCGCGTTGCCATACTTTAGGTGCGATACCTAAAAGGCAAGCTGTCCAGTTGCTAATCGCTGATTGCAAACATTGATACAGCTACCTATCAGAACAGTTAAAAGAGTGTAGTCTGTTATGTGTGCTTGTTGGACAGAAGGTGATTTTAACCTAATCAAAAAAAGACAATCAAGACAATCAATCGAAAGTACAGTATTTCCCACCTAAAAAAATTATGGTAGTTGCTCGTAAATCTGCTGTTTCTACAAGGGGTAATTGGTTCCGGCAAGATTCTATCCTTTCTTTAGGGAGGCGACGCTCTGCGCGTATGGAGTCAGCAGCACGGAGCGCTTCTACACCAGTATCCTCTCAAAAAGAACGGCGTTCCTCGAAAAATCTCGCGGTTTCTCCCACAAATGAGGCGGTTATGCCCAAATCGGTGAAAGAGTTGGGTAGACGACAAGTGCCAAATCTCAATGAGCAGTCGAGTCCGAACCAGAAGCCTTTGGGGGTAGGTTTTCTTCCCCTTCCCACAATGTCTAATTCGGGAGCGACACCTTTGTGGTTGCTGCGCTTGTACACCTTTCATCGTTATTCGACAGTTTTAGCGTTTTTGTTAGTAGCATCGACACTTGCTGTTTATGGCTGGACGGTATATTGCCAACAGCTTTGGAGTCAGTCATATCGCAGACTGCAAAGCCTTCAACGTCATGAGCGGCTGCTAATGACAACCAACGCGACGCTGACAAATAAAATGGCCCAAGAAGCAGAGCAACCAACAGCAGGGCTGGTATCGCCCACTCCTCAAGGGATGATTTTCTTGCATCCAGCATCTCATAGTCCTAAGCCAGCATCGTCTAACACAACGCCAAATTCTCAAACGCAACAGCAAACAATCTTCCCACTGGGATACTAATTCTAATTCGTAATTCGTAATTCGTAATTCGTAATTCGGGAAGTCAGATTTATAGCAATTTTTAGGCAATTAAACCATACTGTAGGGCGAACAAATGTGCAGAAGTCACCAAGCAGAACCAAATCCAGAAAATTTCGGAATCCAGCACTCACAAGGCGACAAAAAGATTATAAACGAGGGCTTTTGGCAAAATTAGCCTCTAATATCCAAGAGCAAACATTCAACACCAAGTCCCGACTGTTCATAGTATGGGGCGTATTAATGGCATCAGGGTTGGGGTTGGGTATCAAATTGTATAACCTCCAAATTGTCAAGGGGCCAAAGTTAACTGAGCAGGCACGAAACCAGCAAATGGTGAATTTGCGACCTTTTATGCCCCGTCGCCCGGTGGTAGATCGCAATACTAATCTATTGGCGATTGACCGTCCTGTATATACTTTGTACGCTCATCCCAAGCTGTTTGATAAGTCTAATGAAGATATGGCAGGGCGACTTGCCCCAATTTTGGCAAAAGATCCTGCGGAATTGGTGAAAACTTTTCAAGGCAAAAGAAGCGGAATTATACTTGCCCCAGCCCTACCGGAAGAAATTATCGATCGCATCATCTCTTTGCGCTTAAATGGCTTGGAGTGGATTCAAAAATACTCCCGATATTACCCCTCAGATGATTTGGTTGCTGATGTGGTGGGCTATGTGAATGTTGACCGCCGTGGTCAAGCTGGTGTGGAATATTCTCAAGAGAAGTTGCTAGAACGTCCTGTGCAAACGATGCGGCTCAGTCGGTCGGGTAATGGCGACCTGATGCCGGATCATGCCCCTGAAGGTTTTTTACATTTTGATGATTTGCAACTGCAACTCACTATCGATAGCCGTCTGCAACGAATTGCTCGGACTGCGCTCAAACAACAGATGCAGAAGTTTGACGCCAAACGTGGAGCGGTAATTGTGATGGATGCGTTGGATGGTTCCTTACTCGCCCTCGTTTCTGAACCTACCTATAATCCTAATGAATACGCTAAGGCTAATATTTCGTTATTTAAAAACTGGACGGTGGCGGATCTTTATGAACCGGGATCGACTTTTAAACCTTTGAATGTGGCGATCGCTCTGGAAAATGGCGTCGTCAAACCAGATGATATGTTTAATGACTCCGGCTCTATTCAAGTAGCTAATTACACTATTAAAAATGCTGAGAACAATGGTTACGGGCGGATCAACATCGCTCAAATTCTCCAACATTCTAGCAACATTGGTATGGTGCAAATTATCCAACGCTTAAAGCCTTCAATCTACTACAACTGGCTAGAACGCTTGGGGCTAGGACAAAAAGTTGATACAGATTTACCTTTTGAAGTTGGCGGTCGGCTCAAAAGTCAAGAAGAATTTATCGCTTCGCCAATTGAAGCCGCTACTACTTCCTTTGGGCAAGGCTTTTCTATGACACCGTTACAGCTAGTGCAAATGCACGGTGCTTTAGCCAATGGCGGTAAGTTGGTCACACCCCATATAGTTCGGGGGCTGATTGATAGCAAAGGGCAAATGCATGATTCACCCACTCTCACCATCCCCCGCCAAATTTTCTCAGCCGCAACAACTCAAAAGGTTGTGGAAATGATGGAAACTGTTGTTACTGAAGGTACCGGCAAGGTGGCACAAATTCCGGGATATCGCATTGCTGGTAAAACTGGTACAGCCCAAAAAGCTAGTCCCTCTGGCGGCTACATCAAGGGTGCGAGAATGACCAGCTTTGTGGCTATTTTGCCCGTGGAATCTCCTCGTTATGTAGTGTTTGCGCTAGTGGATGAGCCAAAAGGAGAAAGTGCCTATGGTGCTACTGTCGCCGCGCCAATTGTGAAATCGGTGATCGAAGCACTGATTCCTCTTGAGGAGATTCCGCCAAGTAAGGCGATGGAGCCACAGACGCAAGCGCCGTAAGGGAGACATCAATTCAAAATTCAAAATTCAAGAAAAAGACTAGGGGGGAGAGCGATCATTGGTGTCAACTTAAGTCAACTTAGAGCCAGGGCGAATGGAATAGAGCCTCCGGCACGCTGAGGCGAACGCGGCTACACAAACAAAGTCCACCTCCGTGGACTAATACAAAATCAAGGATTCTTAACCCACGTTCGCCCTTGGCGTTCCGCAGGAAAGGTGGGTTAAGCCTCGTGTAGACGCGGTTTCTAACCGCCCTTTTAACGTTAAGTTGACACGCATGGAGAGCGATCGCCCCTCATCTTGAATCAAAGCCATTTTCACATGAGCGCGATCGCCTTTACAAATCATGCAAAAACCCAATTGCGATCCGACAACGTAACAGAGCGATCGCACTCAACCACCTAAAACAAAACCCCGTGCTACGCGAGGTGCTACGGGGTGAGAATTGGGAAAAAGCTACAATGCTTCGATCGCTGCACCTCACACATACCGCCAACGTGCTGATATATTAGCTAGGTGTTGAACCTGATGCGTCACCGAACAGCCCGCACTTCGGCGCAGGCTCAGTGACCATCGTAGACATCGCATAACCTCAAGGAATGCTGGGAATAATAAGTTTGGGACATCAGCACCAAAATTCCATGAAACAGCAAAAAAATCAGTTCAGCCATCTCACTGCGATCGCAAGAAATTATCTATCATTTCCGGCACAGTTTTTATTAAATCAAAATCTTCTACAAGGCAAAATACTAGACTTTGGTTGTGGCTTTGGTAATGATGTAAAAATATTGCGCCAAAAAGGTTGTGATATTACAGGCTATGATCCTTCTTATTTTCCAGAATATCCCGATCATAAATTCGATACAATAATTTGCTTTTATGTTTTAAATGTTTTATTTACTGAAGAACAAACTAATGTTCTTATGGAAGTATCACACTTGTTAAAACCAGGTGGTAAAGCTTATTATGCTGTAAGAAGGGATATCAAAAAAGAAGGTTTTCGAGAACATTATGTCCATAAAAAACCTACCTATCAGTGTATTGTCAAACTTCCATTCACTTCAGTTTGTTTAGATGAACATCGGGAATTATATGAGTATGTTCACTATAATCATCAGCGAAATTCATCTAATTATTGTATATTCTGTAATCCCCATAAAAATCTCAAACTATTAACTGAATCCGCAACTGCTTATGCTATGTTTGATGGCTATCCTATAAGTAAAGGACATATTTTAGTTATTCCCAAACGTCATGTTAGCAGTTATTTTGAATTACCATTCAAAGAGCAATCTGCTTGCTGGTTTATGGTGAACAAAGTACAAGAAATTCTCAAAGCAGAATTTGAACCTGATGGTTTTAATATAGGAATGAATATCAACCGAGCCGCCGGTCAAAATATTCTGCACGCCAGTATTCATATCATCCCTCGTTACAAAGGTGATACTGTCTCTACTAAAAGTGGAATCAGAAACGTTATTCCTAAAAGGCAATAGTTTTTAATTACGAATTATTTTAACGTTAATTGTGATCCAGAGTAATTTAAGTACAGGGCTATTTCGTTCTAGACAGAAACCGCCCAGAACTGAAGTTCTTTGGCTTTTAGCTAAAGTCCGTTTTAACGGACTATAACCTTTTCTTAGTCGTCTTTAGACGAATGAGTGCTATTAGACTCAGAATTCATTCTGAGGCTGACTAGATGAGAATGAAATAGCCCTGAATTTAAGTTGGAAGGCACAATTAAATATAAGATAAAACCTCACCCTCAATCCCTCTCCTTGGTAAGGAGAGGGAAGCCGGAGGCAGAGTGAGATTTTATATTTAATTTGACCCACTTGCTTAGATGCATTTGCCCTGAAGAACAGAATCTCTAAAAACTCCTCACATCAATTTCTTACTTCGAGTCTTGTCTGACAAAACTCGATTTTTCTTTTTCTAATTTGCATTTCCGGTGATATTGAGGCTACATTGTATTGGAAAAAAGTTTCTACTGACCGGAGAACTACTATGAAACGTTCATTTCGTAAGTATCATCGTATTCTTGGCATCATCGTATCTCTGCCACTTATTTTAACCGTACTGACTGGGATGTTAACAACGGTTGTCCGCGAGTGGTCTATTAGTATAGGAGTTCCAGCTAGCTTCCTCTTAGGTATCCATACAGGCGAAATCCTTCATCTTGAAGGAATCTACCCAATTTTGAACGGATTAGGACTTCTGGGATTGTTGGCAACAGGATTAAGTATGTCTGGTTTATTTGGCAAAAAGACTCGGCAAAACCCCAAGAATTAAATAATTCGTAATTCGTAATTCGTAATTCGTAATTCGTAATTAAGTTTTGTAACGGCGATTTAGACCCGCCACAAAACTTGCCGCTTAATAGTTGCTCTTTACTTAAACTCACGAAACTCGTTAAACTAAGAAGCTAATGACAAAAGTACCTAAAAGCAGCAGTTGTACTCTAATATGGCTGATTTCCCCAAAACTTAAAGGATATTTGACCGTGCCAATTTTAGATTTTAAATTTTGGATTTTGGATTATTTCTTTGGTACAAGCCTCGCATATTGTGGGCGGAACAAATCTAAAATCGCTTTCTCTTAAATCCCCAAGCTGCAACCCAAGAGTGGGTACAGTCAATTCTTTAATCGCTTTCTCTTAAATCCAAAATTGATTGACTTACCAGAATTAGCACGATTTCTCCGGTAGCGATGTCTACAACGGGCTGTGACCCTCGGTCGCGTAGGTATCGCAGCGCAGACAAGACTCGCGTCACAATCCGATTATCTTGATGATATATTTAGCGACAGGGTAGTGCAAACAGCCACTCATGTTCAAATAGTTAGGAGGCAGTATCCACCAAAAGCAACTCATGCTTCGATACCATCAGCACGCAGCGTAAGTAAAGGTTAAGTTGATATTAAAACGAATAATTTTTGCTGAATTGCGACAGATAAAGACTAAACTGAAAAGTCTTGTGCAGCAAAACCTGTAGCTTTAAAATGAAGTAATCATGTCTAAGGTTCTTGTCTCTGATTCTATTGACCAAGCTGGAATTGACATTCTTTCGCAAGTTGCTACCGTTGATGTCAAACTAGGTCTAAAACCAGCCCAACTGATCGAAATTATTGGTCAGTATGACGCGCTGATGATTCGCTCTGGTACACGCGTCACCCAAGAAATCATTGAAGCCGGTACCCAGCTAAAAATCATCGGTCGGGCTGGTGTAGGTGTGGATAATGTGGATGTTCCTGCTGCCACACGCCGGGGAATTGTGGTAGTCAATTCTCCAGAGGGAAATACAATTGCTGCCGCCGAACACGCACTAGCGATGATTTTGGCTTTGTCTCGCCACATCCCCGATGCTAACGCTTCGGTGAAACGCGGTGCGTGGGATCGCAATAGCTTTGTCGGCGCGGAAGTCTACAAAAAAACTCTCGGCGTTGTCGGTTTGGGTAAAATTGGCTCCCATGTCGCCTCTGTAGCTAAGACAATGGGGATGAAACTCCTAGCTTATGACCCTTTTATTTCTACAGACCGAGCCGAACAACTTGGCTGTCAGTTGGTGGAGCTAGATTTACTCTTCCAGCAAGCAGATTATATTACGCTACACATCCCCAAAACCCCAGAAACTACCCACTTAATCAATGCCACAACCCTGGCAAAAATGAAACCCACGGCCCGGATTATCAACTGCGCTCGTGGTGGGATCATTGATGAAGTAGCTTTAGCAGCAGCTCTGAAAGCGGGTACAATCGGGGGTGCAGCCTTGGATGTGTTCGAGTCAGAACCACTGGGTGAATCTGAGTTGCGATCGCTAGGCAAAGAAATCATCCTCACCCCCCATTTGGGAGCCTCCACTACGGAAGCTCAAGTAAATGTGGCCATTGATGTTGCCGAACAAATTCGAGATGTACTTTTAGGACTACCAGCACGTTCAGCCGTCAACATTCCCGGACTCGGCCCCGATGTGTTGGAAGAACTCAAACCCTATATGCAACTAGCAGAAACTCTAGGTAATCTAGTGGGACAGCTAGCTGGTGGACGGGTGGAAACCCTCACTGTGCGACTCCAAGGCGAACTAGCGACCAACAAAAGTCAGCCTTTGGTAGTAGCAGCCCTGAAAGGATTACTTTACCAAGCTTTGCGGGAACGGGTAAATTACGTAAATGCCAGCATAGAAGCCAAAGAGCGCGGAATCCGGGTGATTGAAACCCGCGATGCTTCCATTCGAGACTATGCCGGAACGCTTCATCTAGAAGCCACAGGTACTTTAGGTACTCATTCGGTAACAGGCGCGTTGTTGGGTGAGCGAGAAATCCACCTCACCGACGTTGATGGTTTCCCGATTAACGTCCCACCCAGCAAATATATGCTATTTACCCTGCACCGCGATATGCCGGGGATTATCGGTAAACTTGGTTCCCTACTCGGCAGTTTTAATGTGAATATTGCCAGTATGCAAGTAGGTCGTAAAATCGTCCGTGGTGATGCTGTAATGGCTCTGAGTATAGATGACCCCTTACCTGAGGGCATTTTGGGTGAGATTATAAAAGTCCCTGGTATTCGGGACGCGTATACGGTAACTCTTTAGAAGTCAGGAGTCAGGAGCCAGGAGTCAGAAGAAATAATTCCTCCTGACTTCTGAATTCTGACTCCTGAATTCGGAATTATGGCAAACACCTGGTGGGAACTACAGATTTTATGTGAGCCAGACCTAGAAGATTCGATCTTTTGGCGACTGGAAGATTTTGGCTGTCGTGGTACAGCTAGTGAAAACAAAGGAAATTTATCTTTAGTAAGAGCTTATCTGCCGACAATTGAAATACAGCTACTAGATTTGGCAGCGCTGTCGCTGTGGCTGCGTCAAGATGCCCTTTGTATAGGACTTTCATCTCCCGCCCTGCAATGGCAGTTAATTGATGAGGAAGATTGGGCGACTAGCTGGAAACAATATTGGCATCCGCAGGAAATAGGCGATCGCTTCCTGATCAACCCGGCTTGGCTACCATTACCAGAAACAACGGAACGGTTAGTGATTCGTCTTGACCCTGGTGTAGCATTTGGTACGGGCAACCATGCCACCACTCAGCTATGTTTGGAATCCCTGGAAATGCGGCTGAGTGGAGTTTCTCAGTCGTTTGTGGGTAATAGTGGCAAACATGAACATCTGGTAATTGCGGATATTGGCTGTGGTTCTGGTATCCTTTCCATTGGGGCGCTGCTACTGGGAGCCGAGAAAGTTTATGCAGTAGATACTGACCCTTTGGCGGTGCAATCAACTATCAGCAATCGTACCCTGAACGACATTAGCCCAGAACGTTTACTACCTGCACAGGGAAGTGTAGACGTTTTGACACAACTGGTTTCTCAACCAGTGGATGGTATCGTTTGTAATATTTTGGCTGACGTGATTATTGAGTTGGTTCCCGAAATGAGTGCGATCGCTAAACCTGAGACTTGGGCTATCTTCAGTGGTATTTTACTGGAACAATCTAAAGCTGTTGCTGACGCTTTAGAAGAAAATGGTTGGGTCGTTGCTACCTTGTGGAAACGCAAAGAATGGTGTTGCTTGAATGTACGGCGTTCATGAACTCAGTGGATACTAGTACACTGTGGCGGAATTCGTAATTCGTAATTCGTAATTCGTAATTAATTGTTTGCAAGGGTTTGAGACATTTCAAATGGGTGGCTTATTTACGCCGTGCTGTACTAAGCTGTTGCGTATTTAATTTGTATATTGGACGCGGGCAAGATGCCCGCACTACAATATTTTTGGGTTTTCGTGTTATGCAATTTAGCTGCACATCAACTTAGTACACTGTGGCGGAAGTTTGCCGTTGCATTTAGTCTCAAAATATCGCAGTAAACTGTAGTTAAGCGTAGTCATAGCTATCTTTTAACGTGTCTTTTCGTATAAGACCCGGATGAAGTCTGCTATTCCTTTCGGTCAGAGGCAAATTTTTAGGACTTACGCAGTGTACAAATGCATCATGATATGCACTAGCTAAAATAGGTTGTTTCAGGCTTTTATTAATTATCCTGCGATCGTAAATAGACCATGCTGTAGGGGCACAGCAATGCTCATGCGTGTCAACTTAAGCTCAAACCCCTTTAAAACCTCGTTTCCAGCTTCTTGCTGGAAATGCACCTCATTGCGGCTCTGCCGCTAGTCTTGAGGCGGAGCCTCAACGACAGGCATTCCCAGTCAGAGACTTCTTTTCGAGACTATCTCTAAAAGCTGGTTCTAGACTGGCTTTAACCTTAAGTTGACACCAATGAGCTTTTTCTGTGCCCTTACGAAAGATGTGGTTTTTAACTTTATCCATGTTTGGTATTTCTTGTCAATGCGTAAGTCCTAATTTTGAATCACAAGCGGATTACCCTAAACCCAGAAAAGTTGAAATTAACGGCAATAGATTGCTGCACTGTTCAACCAACTTTGTGGCACTGGGTAAACTAGCGATCGTCCCTTTTAAAATCTTTATAGCCGTTTTCCCCGCTTTTTGCATTCCCCCTTCTTGAGGACTTTTCCCCACTTCTGCTAAGGCTTTCACTTGCTCTAATGCGTCAGCTTTATCTTCTGGCGGTAAGTTTGTATCAGCCTCAATTGCTGCTTGCAATTGCGTCAACAATTCCTTAATTCCCGGTTTATCTGGTTCGGGTGATGCTGCTAACTCGTTGATAGTATTTGTTACCGTACCACTGATGTCACCCAAATTTAAAGCTTGTCCACTAGCATTAAAATCTCTGCCAACACTGCCAATTTCAATTTTGCGGCTGGCATCATTGCTATTAGTCATATTTTTATTCTCTACTTTGTTGTCAACTTGAACATTAATCGGCTTATTCGCTAATAATTTGACAATCTCTGCCATCTCTCCACTTGTTTGGCGATAAATGACTATCTGCTCATCTTTAGCTTGTAATTGTGCTTTATATTTTTCTTCTACAGCTTGCAGTGCCACTTGATAATTTTGCGTAAAATCGCTATGAATCTTTTCTTTATCAACATCAAAAGGTACACCGACTTTAACGACAACAACCCCGTCACCTTTATTTTCAATACTCTGTAAAGCTAATTCTGTGCCTTGGTTTTGGTCTTGCACTGTTTGGAAAGCGTTAACAAAAGCTTTCCAGTCTATGCCATCGCGGAAAATTAAATCGACAGTATTCAAAACCTCTTCAAACAGCTTGCTAAATTCTCCTGGTTGAAATTCGCCACTACTGGGACGGCGTTCGCGGTCATCTGTTTCAGACTTTGGGTTTTCGAGAAGATAGATAAAGCGACAATCTACATTATCTAATTTGGTTGTACTTTCAATATTCCACGCTTCCACACAAGCGCCTGTCATTTGAGCGCTGGTGAAGTTAGTACCTACAGCTTGAGCTAGAGTTAGGTTTGCCCGCTCTAAACAAGCACCTTGGAAGGTGGCTTCTGTAATATCAGCATCTTTTAGATTCGCTTCCTTTAAATCTGCACCGATCAGGTTTGCACCTTTTAAGTCAGCATCAGCATAAGATTTTCCTCTACCATTGCCAGTCACTAGCAAATTGAGAACATCTCGGTTAGCTAATATTAAGTTGTCTACTCTAGCAAAGTCTAATTTTTTAGCTTCATAAAAACGAGTGCGTGTGAGGTTGGACTTTCTCAAATCTGTATTTTTAAGAGTTGCACCAGTAAAATCAGCATCAGTTAAATTAGCATTACAAAAACTTGTACCACCTGTAGCTGCAAAAGCGATCGCAAATGAGCGAACCCAAGCTTCTTTTTCATTTCCAGCCAGACTACGCCAGCCAATGTAAGCACTAAATAATGTAAACACTACGGCAAAGCCTCCGGTGAAGGCTACGGTAAAAGCTCCGGCTCCGGCTACAGCTGAGGCGAAGGCTAAAGCAAAGGCTACGGTCAAGGCTAAGACTACGGTCAAGGCTAAGACTACGGCTACGGTTACGGCAAAGGTTACGGTTACGGCAAAGGCTCCGGCTACGGCTCCGGTGAAAGCTACGGCGAAAGCTCCGGCAAAGGCTACGGCAAAGGCTCCAGCGAAGCCTACGGCGACGGCGACGGCGAAGGCTAAAGCAAAGGCGAAAGCTTCGGCTCCGGCTCCGGTAAAAGCTACGGCTCCGGCAAAGGCGAAGGCAAAGGCAAAGGCGAAGGCAAAGGCTACGGTTCCTAAACCTGTTGTCAAACCCTTATAAATGGTAATAATCCAAAAAACCAGCATCACAATTAGGGAGACTATCCCCGCGATGAAGTTTGCAGTCCTTTGGGCTTCGGTGTTAAAAAGATATGCTACAAATACACCAAAAGTAATTGAGAAAAATCCTGATATTCCCGATAGCAGCCATGACGACATAAGCAACCCAATAGTCCAACGTCGCTGTAGTCCAGCCTTAGTACCTGTGAAATCAGCATCTTTGAGAATCGCGTTGGTAAAATCTGCCCCTTTAATATCCGCCTTGCTAAAGTTTGCCCCAGTCAGGTTTTGACCTTTAAAAGAGCGACCTTGCAGATTTTGACCGGAGTAGTCTGGCGGCATAATTGCGTCAGCAAGAAATTTTTAATCAGATTTTATACAACTGTACTCTGCAATATTTCGGATTTTGGTAAAATAAAGAAAATACAAAAATTTTCGATGTAACACGCGGTATAGGTGCATAACTGTGCGTGCTTACCTTTGAATGCTTAAGGTGTCATCAGCAATATTGAAGTTGGTGTCACCATATTTAAGCTGTAGTTATGAATGTTGTAACGGGAGCGGTCTACCTCATGACGGGAGTGGTTCCCGAACTTATGGGAGCGGTCTACCTCGTGACGGGAGTGGTTCCCGAACTTATGGGAGCGGTCTACCTCGTGACGGGAGTGGTTCCCGAACTTATGGGAGCGGTCTACCTCG
>NZ_JBALBY010000093.1:0-20793 GCF_036919575.1 Nostoc sp.
CCCGCACTGTATTGACCAACAGCTTCAAAACAACTAACAACAGTTAAATCGCGTCCGTTGTAGTGACCGGGTTTAATTGTGCCACCGTAAACAAAAATAGCCGGGATATTCATCCGCGCGATCGCCAGCATTGCCCCAGGCATATTTTTATCACAACCGCCAATCGCCACCACACCATCCATACTTTGTCCAGTACAGACAGTTTCAATGGAATCGGCAATCACTTCCCGCGACACTAGGGAATATTTCATCCCTTCGGTTCCCATCGAAATCCCATCGCTAATCGTAATCGTGCCGAAGATTTGCGGCATCGCGCCGGCGCTTTTAATACTAACTTCTGCCCGTTGTGCCAGTTGATTGATCCCCATATTACAGGGAGTAATCGTACTGTAACCATTGGCAATGCCCACAATGGCTTTATTGAAATCTTCATCTTTAAAACCAACTGCCCGCAGCATAGCTCGATTTGGCGATCGCTGCACCCCTTGCGTCACAATTTGACTTCTCAAATTCTCGGACATCTTTTTTCCTTACCTGCCTCATCGCTTCCATTGCGATTGTATTACCTGATTTTCTCATGCTTATGCGGTGCGATCGCGCATGAGCAAGCATTGGTAATTTTCTATTTCTCAGATGTGCTTGTGTTGCTATAAGTAGGTGGGCGCAATTAAAGTTAACTGACGTGGGCTGTCATTTGTCCTTTGTCCTTTGTCATTGGTAAGGGTTTTAAGCCTATTTACGTTCCGTAACATAATTTGGTTTATTCCCACCAACTTACTTAGCGTTTCCTAATAAGAATCAGGTATTGTTTAACCTCACCCCATCTGTGCTTCCTCTCCCCTCTCCTTAGCAAGGCTATCCATTACCCGGATCTTTCTCAACAAAAATACAACTTACTTAAAACAAGAGCAAAGCTAAAAACAGGAGGCGGCGAGCATCGCTAATCAAAGCATGATTCCAATAAGTTTTTTCCCTCTACTAATGATTCATGTGAAAGTTCGTAGCGGCTTTAGCCCTTAAAATTGAGCGATAAATCACTCACTACGAACCGATCAATTTCAACTTGATAGACTACTGCTGACTGGGAGCAGCAGGTTGCGATTGAGGTTGTGGGCGTAAACGGCGCAAAGACTCCCGCAACTTATCCTGACTGCTGTTTTCTGCTCGCCGCCGCCGAGTTGGGGTTGCTTGTGGCTGTTGTGATGAATCGTTACCCGCTCGTTCACGTTGGATGCTGCGTAGGGAGTCTCTGGCACTTCCTTGAGTGCGATTTATCCTCGCTTCAGATGATGAGCCTGCGGTAATAATTTCTCGTCTTTGAGGTTCCAACCGTCTACTCAATCCAGATATTGCTGGTCTTGTGGCTGTAGCTTCATTAGATGGGGGTGTCAACTCTCTGCGCCTACGTCTTGGATTTTCGGGTGTGGAGTCAGCTGCTGCTGCTGCTGCCTGCTGGGTTTTCTCTTCTGCTTCTCTTTGTGCTTGCCGTTCTTGAACTTGGCGCGATCGCCGTGAACCTTTTATGGCAAATTCAGTGGCGATCGATACCCCTTGTCTACCACCTTCTGCGGGTTTTAATTTCCACTCACGCGCTTGTCTGGCGGTTTCTTCATCTAATTCGCGGTTTCCACTGGAGCGAGCAATCCGCACATTGGTAACATTACCTTGTGCATCAGTATCTACAGCTACTTCTACTCTACCTTCAACTCCTCGCCGTCTTGCTGCCTCTGGATACTTGGCACTACATTCGCGGCAGGCTGCACGACCATTACCATCACCTGAGCTATTTATTTTTGGGGGTGTTGGCGCTATTGGTGCTGTTGCTACTGTCGGACGGTTTCCTAGTCCATTGCCTATACCACTGCCAGAACCAGAACCAATTCCTGAACCAGTGCCACTGCCAATTCCACTGCCAGTGCCACTACCAATGCCAGTGCCAGAACCAGAGCCAATGCCACCGCCAGTGCCAGTGCCAGTTCCTCCGCCAAGGCCAGTACCGCTGCTTGTACCTACAGCAATACCACTACCTGAGCCTAAACCCACACCAGAGCCGCCACCGCCGCCACCGCCACCAGCCGAACTTGCTTTGGAATCTTCAGATACAGGCGATCGGGGAATGGGTGCAGATTTCACAGGAACTTCTGGCTTGGTAGCAATTGCTTTTGGCGGCGTATTTGTCGGCTGTGGCTTTTGAGCGACTGCTGTAATCTGTTCTTTCTGCTGAAATTTTTCTACTGGTGGAGTTTCTATAGGCTGTTTTTGGACAATAAGTGGTTCTTTTTTGATTTCTTCTGGAATCTCTGCAATTGGTTTTTCTGGTTCCGCAGTTGGAGAATCCACGATCGCCAACTCTATTGGTTCTTCTTCTGGTGTGGACACTCTCGTTAAATAATTACTTATGCCTGAGGACAGTACGCCGATATGCAGCGCCAGTGAACCGATCAGACTGTAAGTCAGAAAAGACTTGAGAGCCTCAACTTCTTTGGAACGTTGCTCGACAGTAATGCCGGAAAAGCTCATAGCTATTGCTACCTATTCTCACTAACCTAGTTATCTTAGAATGCAAGGTTACAAATATCAAGTAAAAAATTAAAATTATTTTGGGCAGTGTTAGAGGATGTTTGAAAAGTATTGGGCGAATAGAATTCGCTACTACACAAGCTAAGTCCACCGACCTGGACTAATCCAAAATCAAGGGTCTTCTAACCCAGGTCGGTGGGTAAAGTCTTGTGTAGCCGTGAATTCTATTCGTCCGGCGAGTCATAAATTAGACTTTTCAAACATCCTCTTAGGGTAGTGAATATGATACTTAATCATCAAAATATCTTTGAAAAATACTGTTGATTATGACGATTTCTAGATAAAATTAATTTTTGTGTTATGTCTTAATTAAATTAATTTATGTAAAACAAAAAAAGATTAAATAAAATTAATCATAATTAGATTTGAAAAAAGTATCATAGTATCTTAAACTCTATTGAGAAAAAGTTTCATTTTTTAGCTTGATTCTGGTAGTCTGATTTTGTATTGTTGATGAGTTTAGAGGCACTACATGGGAATTCAGAATTTGTTTGAAGCAGGCGGCGTGGTCATGTTGCCCCTGCTAGCGTTTTCGGTGTTGGCAGTAGCACTAATGATTGAGCGGGCGAAGTTTTGGATACAGATTGGTCAGCGTCAAAACCGGGTGGTGCGAGAGGTTTTAAATCTTTATCGACTTGATAATGTCGTTAGTGCTGTGGATAAGCTGCAAAAAAATGTAGACTTACCTATAGCACGCATTTTTCTGGCTGGACTACAGCTAGAAAGACCGACTCCAGAAAAATTTCGTTTGGCTTTGAAAAGCGAGGCGCAAGCAGAAATACCTATGCTCAAGCGGTTTCAAGCTGTATTTGACACCATTATCGGTTTAGCGCCTCTGTTGGGACTTCTCGGCACAATTTTAGGATTAATTCGCTCATTTGCTGGACTGAATATTGGTGATGTCGGAGGTACTAAAACTAGTGCAGTCACTGCTGGTATTAGTGAAGCTTTAGTTGCTACCGCCTCAGGATTGGTTGTAGCTATCTTTGTGCTTTTAGGAGCCAGCATCTTCCGGGGACTATACCAACGGCAGATCACAATGATTCAAGAATACGGCGGACAGCTAGAAATACTGTTCCTCGATCGCTATGACCAACATGATCGCTACGAACAACAGGAGAAGTCTTATGGATCTAGATGATAATGAACCAGATTTACCACCATTTATAAATGTAGTACCTCTGATTGATGTAATGTTTGCCCTTTTGACATTTTTTATTATGTCAACGCTATTTTTAACACGTTCAGAAGGGTTGCCAGTAAATCTACCGAAGGCAGCCACGGCGAAGGAACAGCAAATTCCCACTAAAATTACCATCACGGTAGATGAAAAAGGTCAGATAAGCCTAAACCGCGATCCAATCGCAGTTAATGATTTAGCAGCGAAAGTGCGGACTTTAGTTGGTTCTAACCAAGATACATTGGTGATTATTAATGCTGATCAAAAAGTCTTGCACGGTGAGGTAGTGGGGATAATGGATCAAGTACGTCAGGTGAAGGGAACAAGATTAGCGATCGCTACCCAAAGATAAATAAGTAGAAATATTAGTTGAGAGAGTCAGGAAAATTCTATATTCTGACTCCTAACTCTTTTTTGTGCGATCGCTATTACTAACTATGGTTACTCATCTGCAATTCTTGAGATATAAATTTAAATAATAATTGTTGGTGTGAATGGATAAAAAAGTGGTCGCCGTCAAACATTTGTAATGAGAAAGTAGCGATCGTCTGCTCTCGCCATGCTTGCAGTTCCTCATGAGTAACTTCTTGGTCTTGCAAACCACCAAAAACAGTAATAGGACACTTCAGAGGCTGTTTTTGAGTGTAAATATAAGTTTCCAGAACGGCAAAATCTGCCCGCAAAATCGGGAGGAATATCTGCATCAGTTCCATGCTCTCTAATACTGCTTTGGGTGTACCGTTAAGACTGTGTAGCTCGTCCTGCAAATCAGGGTCTGATAGGACGTGGAGAGGTGGTTTTGTCAACGGGATTTGCGGGGCGCGACGAGCAGATATGAACAGGTGAAAGGGAGCAAGACTATACTGAGAGCGAAGTAGACGGGTCAACTCAAAGCTAACTAATCCGCCCATACTGTGCCCGAAAAAGGCGAATGGTTTGTCTAAATATGGTATCAGAATTGGAGCGATCGCTTCAACAAGAGGTTCTAATCGCGTCAAAGGTGCTGACTGAATCTGCCTTCCCCGTCCTGGATATTCCACAGCACAGACTTCGACATTACTAGGTAGATTATTAGGCCATGTGCGAAAAATTGCCGCGCTACCACCAGCGTAGGGGAAGCAGAATAAACGCAAATTTGCTTGAGGATTTGGTTGGGGACAGATAACCCAGGAATTGAAGTTTGGTGTAGTTGTCATAATAGAACTTAGAGTTAGATAACGCAATTCAGCTTTAATTTTTAAACATATTCACTGAATAATCTTATGACAGGAATGGAACCTTGGGCAATATCAGCCGTTAGCGGTGTCGCCGCTATATTTTTCCAAATCAGTAGTCAGGTTTTAGGAGTATTAGGCAAAACTCTGGATGAAAACACTCAGAAGTTAATTTTTAATGCATCAAATCAATATCAAAAGAACTACGAAGAACGGCATGGCATTCTTAAAGTATTAGGAATGCGTGAACCTGTCAAGCTGGAATCGCTCTATACATCGGTGCAGTTTTTAGATGATGATGCTATTCAGAGTTTTGAATCTATTGAGAATTTAGAAAATTTCTATCGCCAAGCTAAAAGCCGAAGGTTTCAATCTCAAGAGACTCCTAAACAAGAAGGAATTAAAGTTGCTAATGATAAGCAATATCTGATGGTGCTTGGTGGCCCGGGTGCAGGAAAATCTACATTTGTGCGGAAGATGGGACTAGAAGCGCTCAAAGATAAAAAAGGAGGATTCAAACACGGCTGCATTCCAGTTTTTATAGAATTGAAAAGGTTTGCATCTAGCAACATTAATATTGAAAGGTTTATTGCTGAGGAGTTTGGTATTTGCGGCTTTCCATCACCAGATAAATTTGCAGTCAAAACTTTAGAAGAAGGTAAGTTACTAATTTTGCTGGATGGGTTGGATGAAGTACCAACAAAAAACTTAACTGAGGCAATTAGCCAAATTCAAAATTTTGTTGACAAGTACGATAAAAATCGTTTCATTGCCTCCTGTCGCACAGCAGCTTATCGCAGTAGGTTTCGTCGCTTTAGCGATGTATCAATGGCAGATTTCGACGATACCCAAATTCAGCAATTTATTTATAACTGGTTTCATTGTGAAGCAGACGAACAGGCGAAGACAGGCGAGAAATGCTGGGAGTTACTGCAAAAACCAGAACATAAAGCTGCAAAAGAATTAGCACACACACCTTTATTGCTGACATTTCTCTGTTTAGTATACGACCGTTCCCAAAGTTTTCCAGATAATCGCAGTGTTCTTTACCGGAAGGCACTGCGGATATTGCTAGAAGAGTGGGCATCAGAAAAGCGAATTCTCAGAGATGAGATTTATCAAGGACTACATACAGAATTAGAAGAAATATTACTATCAGATATTGCCTATACAGGTTTTGAGTCTGACAGGCTATTCTTTTCACAGCGCGATATTGTTCAGCAAATCAAAACATTCTTAGCGAGTAATCTGAATGCACCTCAGCATTTAGATGGGCAAGCTGTACTGAATGCGATCGCTATTCAACAAGGAATTTTGGTACAACGAGCCGAGGATGTCTTTTCATTCTCTCATCTAACGCTACAGGAATATTTAACAGCACAATATATTGATGACCATCGCCAAGTTGAGAAGTTAGTTACTGAACACCTGACAGATCAACGCTGGAAAGAGGTGTTTTTGTTAGTAGCCGGGTTAATGCGCGGTGGTGCAGATGATTTGCTGTTGCTGATGGAAAAGGAAGCACAGAAGTACATAAATACACCGAAGTTAAAAGCTTTAATCAACTGGGCAGAACAGGTAACAGCTGGATCTGAAGGTAATTATAAACCTGTGGGTAAACGTGCATCTGCTATTGCGATCGCCTATGCAATCACCTTCCCCAAAAAAGCTATTACCATTGGTATTGCCAAAGCTTACGCAATTGCAACAACCTATGCCATCAGGTACGCCGACGCTTATGCCGATGACTTTGACATCTACGCTATCGCCTACGATGATGCTCATGTCCATGCCATTGCCACTCGAACGACCATCCCCATATCCGATTCCCATTTTTATATCTACACCATCTCTATTCTCAATACCGTTAGCATTGCAAACACCATCATTCATGAACTTGAAAAATTAAAAATCTTTATCTTTAATAAAGTCCACTTTACTTTACTAATTGCCCGACTAAAAGCATTGCAAACTAAAATGTCTGACTATAAACAGCCACTGGAAGCCGATCAAGCATTTTTTGAGTCCATTCAACAAACCTGGCTTAATGCTTTCAATCTCACCCAAGAAATGGTCAACTTATCAAAGGAAGAAGCGGAAGCACTCCGCGATTATCTCTACGCAAATTACCTCATAATCCAGTGCAAACAAGCAGCAGTGCGGGTGTTGCCCCAAACCTGGGAAGCGATCGAGGCGCGAATGTTGTTGGTTCCAGGTGGTTAAGCAACAATAGAAAAATGAAAAGATAGCCAGATAAACGCTCCATGAGTTCATTACAACAGGCTAAGAATACAAAAACTCGAACCTTTACAGCAATCTTGCATTGGGAAGAGGATGTTTATGTAGCTGAATGTCCAGAGGTGGGAACCGCCAGCCAAGGAGAGACGATAGAAGAAGCGATGTCTACGACGGGCTACGCCTACGCTAATTTGCAGCAAGCAACGGAACTGTATTTAGAAGAGTTCCCGCTTTTTGAAACATTACCACACTAAGTTTTGTCGTTAGGAATGCAAAAGCTGTGGATTTGACGATATCTAATGTTTGTTGGCTAATCATAGTTTTTTGAACCACTTGGAATGTTGATTTACTTCAATTTAGTGGTTATTTTTATTGATGACTATGAGCTAGCTCAGTTAACGAGTAATATCATGTCAAAACCTTTACATATCTACAGCTAGAGGCTTTGTTAAAAAATTCCAACAAAGATGAAAATGTCAGAATGCAACTGTGTACATTAATGATCAAGCAAAAATTTGATATGCATACCATTGAGAAAAAGTCAACAAAAAAAGCCTGGTCAGGTGCGATCGCAGAACCGGCAAAAGAATTTCCCCCTACGCAACTGCCAATTATCTCTGGCAAAATCCCAGATGGCTTGCGTGGCACACTTTACCGCAATGGCCCCGGACGGCTAGAACGCGGTAGCAATCGCGTAGGACACTGGTTTGATGGAGATGGAGCAATTCTCGGCGTCCATTTCACTGATGCAGGAGTCACAGGAGTCTATCGCTATGTGCAAACAGCAGAATATCAAGCTGAAACTAAAGTAGATAGGTTCCTCTATGGTGTTTATGGTATGCACACCCCAGGGCCGATCTGGAAGCGCTGGGGGCAAAAGATCAAGAATGCAGCGAATACCTCAGTGTTGGCTTTACCTGATAAACTGTTGGCTTTATGGGAAGCAACCAATCCCTATGCCCTTGACTTGGAAACTTTAGAAACGAAGGGATTAGATGATTCAGGTGCTTTGGACAATGGATTACCTTATTCTGCTCATTACAAGCGCGATGCAGACACAGGCGAGATTTTTAACTTTGGAGTCAGTATGGGAAGTTCTGTAGAACTGAATCTCTACAAAAGCGATCGCACTGGCAAAATTATCCAAAAAGCTGCTTTTAAGCTAGATCGCTACTCAATAATACATGATTTTGTGTTAACTCAAAGGTATCTGGTGTTTTTCATGCCACCGATGCGGATGAAAATGCTGCCAGTTATGCTAGGTCTGACTACCTTTAGTAAATCTCTGTTGTGGGAACCTCAGTTAGGAACCCAGGTGTTAATCTTTGACCGTGAAAACTTATCCTTAGTTAGTCGTGGCGAAACCGAACCCTGGTTTAATTGGCATTTTGGCAATGGCTATGAAGATGAAGACGGTTCTGTGATTCTGGACGTGGTGCGATATTCAGATTTTCAACAAACTAATGAATATCTCAGAGAAATCCCAACTGGTGAGACGCACACAGTTCAAAAAGGAAAATTATGGCAAGTGCGTCTCAATCCCCAAACAGCTAAAGTGACAGCAACGCAAGAAATTATCAATCGCAGGTGTGAGTTTCCCGTAGTCCAGCGATCGCAAGTTGGGCAACCTTGGCGATATACTTATGTATCATTAATGCCCCAAGGAACGGATACAGGTAAAGAATTGTTTAGTGCGATCGCCCGCTTCGACTACAAAACCGAAACCCTCACCGAAGCAGACTTAGGAGAAAATCGCTATCCTTCAGAACCCATCCACGCCCAAGACAGCCAAAACCCTGAACAAGGTTGGGTGTTAACCGTTGTCTACGATGGTAATTCTCATAGTAGCGAAATTTGGGTATTTGATAGCGATCGCCTAGATGCCGAACCCATTTGCAAACTAGGATTACCCAGCGTCATCCCCCACAGCTTCCACGGAACTTGGAACCCAGCCTAAAAACCCCTCTGCGTTCCTTTGCGTTTCCCTCAGCGTTCCTTTGCGTTAAAAAAAACAACCCTATTGACCAGACCTAATTAATCACATCTGGTCAATGCAAAATCAAAAATCCCAAAGAGCCTTGCCCTATGCAATTACAAGAAAAACGCCATTATTCTCCCACAGAATACCTAGAACTAGAAGTCATTTCCGAGTATCGTCATGAATATATAGATGGTCAAATTATATCCATGACAGGTGGAACACCAAATCATAATCAAATAGCTCTTAATCTAAGTGCAACCCTCAATTTTGCTTTGAAGCGACAACCTTATCGAGTATTCATCGCTGATCAACGTCTATGGATTCCCAAAAAGCGAATTCATACATATCCTGACATCATGGTTGTTGCAGGATCATTAGAATTTTCTGAGGGACGTACAGATACAATTACGAATCCCTTGGTGATTTGTGAAGTGTTATCCAAATCTACCAGAAGCTATGATAGAGATGAAAAATTTGCGGCTTATCGTACCATCCCCAGTTTTCAGGAATATGTTCTGATTGATCAATACAAAAATCATGTAGAACAATATTCTAAAACTGACGAAAATAAATGGATTTTCTCAGAGTATGAAGAAGAGACTAGTATTTTAACACTATCCTCTATTCAATTTCAAATCCCTCTATCAGATATTTATGATAAAGTTGACTTTGAGGCTAAAGAATAACCTCACTCTAACTGGTTAACTAAGCAACATGACCACTTCTAAACGCCACTACCACATCACTACCTTCGGTTGTCAGATGAATAAAGCTGACTCAGAGCGCATGGCTGGCGTTTTGGAAGACATGGGCTTTGAGTCGTGCGAAGATCCGAATAATGCAGATGTGATTCTCTACAATACCTGTACAATTCGGGATAATGCTGAACAAAAGGTATATTCCTACCTTGGCAGACAAGCGAAGCGCAAGCATGAGCAGCCTGATTTAACCCTGATCGTTGCTGGTTGTGTTGCCCAGCAGGAAGGGGAAGCGCTATTGCGGCGAGTCCCAGAATTAGACTTGGTAATGGGGCCACAACACGCCAACCGTCTGAAAGATTTGCTGGAGTCAGTGTTTGAGGGCAACCAAGTTGTAGCAACCGACTCAGTTCATATTATTGAAGATATCACCCAGCCGCGACGGGATAGTAAAGTCACAGCTTGGGTAAATATAATTTACGGCTGTAACGAACGCTGCACCTATTGTGTAGTTCCCAATGTGCGCGGTGTCGAACAATCTCGCACGCCGTCAGCAATCCGGGCTGAAATGGAAGAATTAGGACGCCAAGGTTACAAGGAAGTTACTCTACTCGGTCAAAATATTGACGCTTACGGCAGAGATTTGCCAGGAACAACACCAGAAGGTCGGCATCTGCACAACTTCACAGATTTACTTTATTATGTGCATGATCTGCCGGGGATTGAAAGGCTGAGATTTGCTACTAGCCATCCCCGTTATTTTACAGAGAGATTAATTAAGGCTTGTGCTGAGTTGCCCAAAGTCTGCGAACACTTCCACATTCCCTTTCAATCTGGGGATAATGAACTTTTAAAGGCGATGTCGCGGGGTTATACTCATGAAAAATATCGCCGAATTATCGATACCATTCGGCGGTATATGCCAGATGCTTCAATTAGCGCCGATGCTATTGTCGGTTTTCCTGGTGAGACAGAAGCACAGTTTGAAAATACCCTGAAACTGGTGGAAGATATTGGCTTTGATATGTTGAATACAGCAGCATATTCACCACGTCCAGGGACACCCGCCGCTTTCTGGGACAATCAGCTAAGTGAAGAAATTAAAAGCGATCGTCTGCAACGGCTCAATCATTTAGTAAACTTGAAAGTCGCGGAGCGATCGCAACGTTACTTCGGACGCATTGAATCCGTTTTAGTAGAAGACCAAAATCCTAAAGATCAAACCCAGGTGATGGGACGCACTGGCGGTAATCGTCTGACATTCTTCAATGGCGACATCAAAGAATTGCAAGGGCAGTTAGTAAAGGTAAAAATTACCGAAGTTCGTCCTTTTAGCTTGACGGGTGAACCAATTGAGGTCAAACAAGCCTTGTCTGTCTAAAAAAATGCTTTAAAAGTATTGGGCGAATATGATGAGAGTGTTGGCGAATTGATCGGGGGTCTAACCCATCAGCCCCAATCTATCTTAATTCCTTTAATTTCAGTGCGTTTCAACGTACTTTAGCTATTAGGGACTGACAACAAATAAATTACCCAATCTTGTGGGGTGGGCCGAAAAGCCCGCCTTAGCTTAGGGGCTCTCGTGTCGCCCACCCCACAAGAAGTAGTTGAGTATTTTTTTATTTGTCAGTCCCTTAGCCCGCAATTTATTGCAGGGCGGGAAAGCAACGCAAAACTGAGGTTTTAGGGATGGGGGGGTTAAGATATTTTACTTATATCAAATTATACTAGCTTGATAGTAAAGCTGTAGCTATTGTTAAAGCAATGCTAAATTTTTACAGTAAAAATAAATATACAATATAAACTTTACCTAGAGAAAATTACACGAACTTGATAGTAAACCTATAGTTGCTGTTAAAGCAATACTAAAAGTTTACAGTAAAAATAACTATTTACACATAAGCTTTATAATATCTTTGTTAAAAATATTAGAAACTTAATAGTGTAAAAAAAGTAGGAGCATCTGCTGGATAATACATATGCATTCTAGTTAAAATGCCAAAAATAAATAAACATAAGTCGTTTGGTGCGAAAATATGTTTGTGTATTTCTTGGTGGAAATTTCTTTAAATTCACAAAAATGCTAGAGCATTTTTATCTGCGACAAGCCACAGATAAACCAAAAATAAAAAAATCAAGGCTTGTTTTGTTTACTTAGATAATAATTAGTTTCGGGCAGATAATATTGTGAAACTAATTTTCGATTCCGAATTAAACAATTATTCCATTTCAATCAAGCTCATGCAACTCTATACAAATCTTGAAATCGAACAACTCCAACAACACGAAGACCTTCCTTACTTAATTGAAACTATAGAGTGGGTGAAAAATTTTTTAGGAAGACCTCATCCTAATTTAGGAAGACCCGGCGCAGTTTGCCCTTTTGTACCTTACTCTCTGAAGTCAAACAGTATTCGTCTAGCAGTTATTCGCGCCAAAGATTTGTATCCAGAACAAGTAGAAGAGATTGTTGGAAGCTACCGAGATATCTTCCTTGGGATGAAAGTTAAAGAGCAGGAATTAGCAATCAATAGAGCTTTTTTACTTATCTTTCCTGACATCCATATAGAAGAAGCTTCTAAACTAATAGATAGTGTCCAACAAAAACTTAAACCTTTGTTTGTTGAGTCAGGACTGATGATCGGAGAATTTCATAAACGTAATCAAAGTCCTGGTCTGCACAACCCAGACTTTCGTCCACTTCGTAGCCCTATCCCCTTGTTGGCTATCCGGTTTATGGTTGAACTTGACCTCCCCTTTCTTGAGAGTCCGGCTGATCCCCGCTTACGTATTCGGTATCTGGAAGCTTATTTAAAGTGTTTTGGTAATAAATTTACAGATGAAACAAAGTTTAAAAATGCTCATCAGGCATTGGCTTTAGCGAAAGAACAACTTCAAGGCGAAAATTTGGTGAGTTATTGTATATAAATAAATATCAAAAAAAGGTGGTGGGAGACAGTTGCCATAAAACAGGAGTCAGAATTCAGAATTCAGAATTCAGAATACTCTATCCCTTTATGGGTAGATTTTTAAGGCGAGAATATTTTAATTTTTTTCGCCCACCCTTCGACAAAGCTCAGGGCATCGCAATTCGGCTTGGTTTTAAACCAATATTCATTACCCAGTCGGACTCCAATTCAATTCTGAATTCTGACGCCAAGCCGAGGAGCGTCTCCGGCTCCGCTCCTGAGTTCTGAATTCTTCTTATAAACGTTCCGGCAGGTTGAGGCGATGAAACAACTCCTTTACTTTGGCGATCGCTGCCACCTTTACTTCACAATCATCATCGTGGTAAACTAGGCTAATACCGTAAGTATGGGCAAGCTCAACTAATTGCTCAACTTGTTCGTATCCTTTTGACGATCGCCACCAAAGTTTGGTAGAAGAAGCGTTGGTAGAAGAAGCGATCGCCAGACATTATTTACAATTGAGCTATCTAAGATAATTTTGAGCCACTTTCCAATAGCGCGAGAACCGCTTCAGGTCAATATAGCCATCATAGTTAAAGAATGGTTCCACCTCTAGCACTTTTACTGTTAGCGATCGCTCCATTTGATTGCAGATATCATCAAGCCGGGGACTGGGACTGTTGGCTGTGACAACTAAATTCGCATCATGTTCTTTTGCAAAAGCTAAAATTTCTTGTGCCACATCGCCACGGCGGATAACAACGGGTAACTCTAGCAAGCATTCGTAGATGAAGGCGATGCGTTTGAGACTCAGTTGCCATTCCTCTATCAAAGCCTCGTCCCAAACCCAGATAGCCGGGGCATTTGGGTATTTTTGGAGTCCGGGGTTGTATGGACTGAGGCAATCTCCATGCACCCAAACAATTGGTTTATTCATTTTTCATTTTTTAGCTTTCTTCCCATGCTGCCAGCTTTGGCTATTGGCTTGTTTGCTAAATTCCCCTTGAGGAAAAAGTCGCTGTTCTAATTCTTCATAGCTGCCTTCAAAATCACAATGACCGTAAAGGGGACATTTCTGGCAATAAACGCTTTTGGTGTAGCGTTCTAAGTTTTCACGGTTGAAAAAATACGGTTTATGACTAAAGGTGCTGGCAACCCACTGCCATGACATATTATTACTAGCAGGATCTCCATCTAAAAGGTGTTCGAGAAACCACTTAGCTCCTACTTGCCAACGAATACGCCGCCAATGGACAATGTAAGCCGCTAGCCACATCCGTGCATGGTTATGTAGATACCCAGTTTCTCTTAAATCACGGCTAAAACTGTCGATGCAAACTCTGCCTGTGGTTCCTTGTCTGATATCTTGCGGCAATTCCGGTGCATATTCGCCCACAGAATAACCAGTTTTGTACTCTTCCTGGTCTTTCCAGATTCCATCCCCTAACTTCACATACAACCGTTGCCAGTAGTCGCGCCAGCCTAACTCGTTAATTAGTTTAGTAGCATCGTCTTGGTGCTGTACCCGGTCAAGGACATAATCTCGAATTTCTCGCAAACTCAAAACGCCATAGCGGATATAAGGCGAAAGGCGCGTGACTGCACCTGTGAAAAAATTACGTGTTTGCGCGTAGAGTATTGGGTCGATTTTTTGCAGTGCTTTTTGTGCCGCTTGGCGTCCTCCCAGAGTTTCGCTGATGTGGTCATCGCGTTCTGCTGCATCTGGGAATTGTTCGCGGAGGTAGGCTACCAACTCATCGCGGTTGGTAAATTGGCGTTGCATATCTTTAGTCATGTGAACTTTGAAGAGTGAGGATAGATATCATGAATTTGGCTTAGGTACTTATCCGCGAGATACAGAATTAGGAAACATTCTTTGAATAACTTTTTCTCGTACAATAGGGGCTTCGTCTGACCAATTCCAGAGGCTTTCATAGAAAAAGAATGAGACTCCGGCTAAACCATGTTGGCGTACTTCTTCAACTTGCAATTTAATTTGATTAATCGGTAATGAACTAGATTTTAAACCGCTTAAAATGCCAATAGAAACTGGTAAATGAGTTTTAGCTAAATCAACTTCTGCTCTTTCTAACTCTGTCAGAAAACGAGGTAAATCGGAACGATATACTTGTAAAACTATTTCAGAAATATATTCTCGTCTTTCCCAGGTAAACCAATCTTGTAAATAAGCAGGTAAAGAAAAATGTAAAGGATTAGGAGAAATAGAAATTATACAATCTGGTTTAACAGCTTTAATTTGAGCCGATAAATGTTTCATAAATTCATTAAGTTTATCAGCACGCCAACGCACCCAGAAAGTTTCATAAAAATCCTTAGAAGGAATTAAACCCTTTAATTCTTTCGTGTACATTGCTACAGTATAATCATCATAACCAAACTCAGAAGGTAAGCTAAAATGATCATCTAATTGAATTCCATCGAGATCATATCTAGCTACAGCTTCCATGATTAAATCAATCATAAACTGCTGTACTTCTGGATGAAAAGGATTAAGCCAAACTTGATTATCACTATCAACTTTAGTACCATCATAACGATTAGTTAACCAATGAGGATGTCGTTTAGCTAATTCGGAATCTATGGGAGTCATAAACCCATATTCAAACCAAGGAATCACAGTTAAACCTTTTTTATGTCCTTCTTTAATAACTTCTTGAAGAATATCTCTATCTTTTAATTCAGGAATTGGCTCGATAGATTGACCTAATACTTTTTGAGCTACACTACTAGGATAAAGTGTATAACCACCATTCCAAACTGTAGGATAAATAGTATTAAAATTTAATTTAGCGAGACGATTTAAAGCATTTTTGAGATTTTGAGATGAAAAAAGTACCTGACTATCAACATTAGTAAGCCACACACCCCGCACTTCATGTGTTTGGGCGGCTGTACTCATTTTACTTGTTCCTAATATCACCAAAATAGTTATAATTAAAGAAGAAACCAGTAATATTAA
Organism: Nostoc sp.; assembly: GCF_036919575.1. Lineage (GTDB taxonomy): Bacteria > Cyanobacteriota > Cyanobacteriia > Cyanobacteriales > Nostocaceae > Nostoc. The sequence continues at coordinate 15,781 of NZ_JBALBY010000093.1, forward strand.
TCCGCGTTTGATTCTGAATAATTTAAACATTTTGAGATGTTGCTGAAGAAGTTGAAAAAATTAAATAATTATCGGCAACGGACAAGGCAAAATTTTAACCCAAGAGGAACTAAAGCGATTATTCACGTCAGGATTTATCACTAAGAGCGATCGCTCTTAAGTCCGGCGGTTACGCCATAGCGCTCTGGAAAGGAATTTGCCTGTTTACTGGTTGTCGCGTATCAGAAGCACTAGCACTCCAGACGACTGATATCAAATGTTGTGCTATCACTTTGAGCAAGTCTACCACCAAAGGTAAGTATAAAACCCGGATTGTGGACATCCCACCAGGGCTAGCCGCAATGCTGGGGCAAAGCTTTATGACCAAGTTATTTACCAATTTCTCTAACTTCAAAAAAATGTGCGAACCCCCAGTTATGATATCTAGTTATGAAAAAGCTAACAAAAATCGCTTTAGTAAGTAGTGTTTTAGCGATGACACTCGGTATAAATATTTCGGCTCAAGCCCAAGAAAAACGTCTGCTGACGATCAAAGATCAGTTTGCCTTTCGCCAAATTAGCGATCCCCAACTATCTCCCACTGGAGACTGGATTGCTTACACAGTAACTAATACCGATTTGAAAAATGATACACAAGATAACCATATTTATATGACTTCTTGGGATGCTTCCCGAACATTACATTTAACTAACGGTAAGGATAGTGAATATAACCCTCGGTTCAGCCCAGACGGGAAGTATCTAGCTTTCATCTCCAGCCGGGAATCGGGAAAACAGCAAATTTGGTTGCTCAACCTAGCAGGCGGTGAAGCCGAGAAAATATCTGACTTTGCTGGTGATGTTAGCGATTTTGTCTGGTCTGGTGACAGTAGACGACTAGCGGTAATTGCCGACTCACCAGTTTCAGAAACACCCTTTAATGGGAAAACCCCACCACCGATTGTTATTGATCAATTTCACTTCTTAGAAGACGGTGTGGGTTTTATCGGTAAAAGTCATGAACATCTTTATGTATTGGACTTAGCAACTCGCAAAACAGATATTCTCACTCCAGGTTCATTTAATGAGTCTTTACCTGCTTGGTCACTTGATAGCAAAAATATTGCTTTTGTGAGCAAACGTGGTCAAGAGAGCGATCGCAATAATAATTGGGATCTGTATGCAATCGCCGCCCAATCGGGAGCCAAAGCCCGTCAGCTAACTACCTTTATTGGGCCTGACTCCGATCCTGATTGGGATAGCCGTCCGGTTTGGAGTCCAGATGGGAAGTCAATTGCTTATTTGCAGGGAGGTTCACCCAAACTTATTGAGTACGCAGTTCACCATCTCGCCATTATCCCCGCCGAGGGTGGTACTCCCCGTCTACTGACTGCCAACCTTGATCGCAATGTTGCCAAACCGCGCTTTACCACAGATGGTAAATCAATACTGTTTTTAATCGAAGATGATGGCAATGTTCACCTAGCAAAAATGCCTGTAACTGGTGGCAAAATCGAGCGATTCCTAACAGGAAGACGAGAGATTAGTAAATTTGATTTAGGACGCGATGGCAAAATCGCTTTAGTTTCCTCAACGCCACAACAACCAAATGCAGTCTTTGCCTTTGATGGTAAAAATTTGCGTTTAATATCACACCAAAATGATCAGTTACTAGGGCAGTTAAATTTAGCAACTACAGATGAAATCAGCTTTTTGAGTAAAGATGGTACAGAAATTCATGGCTTTCTTGTCAAGCCACCTCACTATCAGCCAGGGAAGAAATACCCAACACTGGTAATGTTGCACGGCGGCCCTGTCGGTCAGTTCACAAATCAGTTTATGTTTAAGTGGCAACTGTTTGCGGCGAAAGGTTATGTCGTTGTGGGTGTTAACCCACGTGGAAGTTCAGGAAGAGGTGAAGCTTTCTCCAAAGCGATTTATGCAGACTGGGGAAACAAAGACGCTCAAGATATTATTGCCGGTGCTGATTATGCGATCGCTACCGGAATTGCTTCGCCATCGCGCTTAGGAATTGGTGGGTGGAGTTACGGGGGAATGTTGACCAACTATACTATTGCTCAAGATAACCGCTTTCAAGCCGCAGTCAGTGGGGCTGGTGAATCAAATATTCTGGCGACCTATGGTACTGATGAGTATATTGATGACTATGAACAAGAGCTTGGTGTACCGTGGAAGAACCTCGATGTCTGGCTACGAATTTCTTTCCCATTTCTTCACGCCAACCGAATTGTTACACCAACACTATTTCTGGGAGGTGATAGGGATTTTTCTGTACCACTACATAACTCTGAACAGATGTATCAAGCACTCAAAAGTCTGGGAATTGATACCCAGTTAGTAGTTTATCCAGGACAGTCCCACGGAATCAGCAAACCGAGTTATCAACGTGATGTCCTAGAACGTTATTTAGCTTGGTATGATAAATACTTGATCCCCTCAACCGCAACTACTGGAAAATAGTCGTCAACTACCTACACTGCCCTCCGGGACAGTGTAGGCTTGCAAAACACCTAAGTTTACTTAGGCTCACGGTATGCAAAGCAATAGTTGGTTAGGGCATGAGATAAGGCACGGGCTAAACGTACAAATATTTCCCTAGTTTGTACACGCCAGATGCAACACTAGGGGAAACTACAAGTTTTGGCACTGGCTCCTCTTTATGGCTTGGTCGTGAACAAGAGATACGCCTGCCTTATTGCCCGAAGGGACGGAATTTATTCTAAATACAAAGTAATTTGGGTTATCCCTAAAAACAAATGTCACAGAATAATAAGGTACAACGAGTTCCAGTAATATACAAAAACTTTAAACCGCTTATGCCGACGACCCCGGCACGATCAAGAAAGTGGATAAATGTGGGTAAAGCAGTTGGGAAAAGGAATAAAGTGGGTGTGTTTTACGTCCAGTTATTACAGGAGCCATCTGGATACGACACACAACGAATAGTAGTTGGAACAGACAGAGGCAAAGCATTTACAGGCATTGCCTTTGGGAGCAAGTTAGCAACAATTGTGCTATTTCACGCTTGCTTACCTGGATTTTATAAATCTAACAAGAAAAAATCCGATAGGCAGTCTGTAACAGGAAAAATGGAGAAACGGCACGAGTTACGACGAACTAGAAGAGGTCAACGTATTAATCGTCAAGTTGCGTTTAAATTACGTAATCACAGAGAGAAGCGATTTAATAACCGCCGCCAAAACAAAATACCGCCAAGTCTTCAATCTAATCGAGAAATGGAATTAAGAATATTAACAGAAATGTCAAAAATAATTCCGATTTCCGAAATAAGAGATGAGTCTTGTGGTGGCGATACTAAAAAGAATGGTGGTGGGATTTCTCCTGTAACAGTTGGTCAATAATGGTTCAGAAAACAAGCATCTTTAATCGCCCCAGTCAAAGAAGTAGATTCTTTCGATACAGGTAAATATCGTGATTATTTAGGTCTTGTTAAAGACAAAAAAGACAAATCTCGACAAACGCCTGAGACTCATGCAAATGATGCAATTGCAGTTGCTTCAACAGCATTCATTGAGTACAAAGCGTTTCACACAGCAAACACTCATGGTCATCATTGGGTTGGGATGTGCGTTTTAACAGAATCACCATTCATTGTGATTACTCGACCTAAGTTATTTCGACGAAAATTATACCAAGAAAATTACTTAAAAGGTGGGATTTTAAAACGTCAAGGCGGAACAATAACACCGTTTGGGTTGAGATCGGGTGATTATGTTCAAACCACTTATAAAGGTTTAATTGTTCGTGGTTGGGTTGGTGGTTTTACCAATACAAATAAAACTAAAAATATTTCAATTTATGACCATAATTGGTCACGAATTGGACAGTTTACTCCGTCAAACGTTAAATTAATAAAAAGGAGTTCGAGATTATGCGTTGCTGCATAGATTCTTGTTGGATTTGCCGCTATCCTCCTCCCTTTTTTCGCTGCGCGAAAACTCAGTCAGAGGATGCGACAAATTCAACGATTATGCACTGTATTAATACTCACCAAGTTTAACGAATTATAACAATACTATTTTTGGGAACTTGGGCAACTTGGGATCAGCGATACACTATAGGGAAATTCCTTGAGGAAGCGTTGATGGCACGGTCAAACGGGGTTAAAAATGAAACGTCTGCACAGGAATTGCCTACAATTTCAGACAAAAATACAGTGACAATTGAAGATTCGCCTGCACAGGAATTGCCTACAATTTCAGACAAAAATACAGTGACAATTGAAGATTCGCCCGAACCAGTGGAGGATGCCCAAGATATTGACGACATCTTGAACTCACTCAAAACCTTACTGAGTACCCTAGAAAAGCTCCAAAAAGTCCGGCTGGAGGTGGGCGACATCAAACCGTTGATTGGGCGGATGCTTGATGGAGAACTGGTTGCTGGTGAAGAACTTGAGCAACTCAAGGCAGGTGTGAGTAGTCTTTCTCGCCTTGTTCGTGCTTATAATGACCATCAAGCAGCGTTGGCTAAAGCACAACCTGCTAGGAACTTGCTAGATCAAGTGCTTAAAGAGCGTAAAGCTAATTGAAACAAGATGCGATGTCTACAACGGGCTACGCCTAATTACCCAAATGCGTAGACGTAGAGCGGCTTGTCGTCAGATATCGCTGTAAACAACCGCCCATGACGCAAAGAGCGCAAAGTTTAAGAGGTAAAGAAGTTGAAGAAGAATTCAGCTATTCTGAATTCAGAAGTCAGAATCAATCAGTCGGGGATTGGGACCCACGACTGAATTGTTACACCACCAAAAATTCTAGTTTTGTGGGGGTGCAAAAACGCCGATTATTCATCCGCTTTTTCGGTCAGAATACCTAACATGTATTCTGACGAATGGCACCAATATTGCTGTTCGATAAATTTAAAACTGATTCACCTATCAAAACTTTTGCGACAGACTAATAAGTTGATGTGCAGCTAAATTGTATAACACGAAAACCCAAAAATATTGTAGTGCGGGCAACATGAGCGCGTCCAATATACAAATTAAAT
>NZ_JBALBY010000094.1:0-8528 GCF_036919575.1 Nostoc sp.
ATCACTAAGAGCGTCTAACGGAAACATCAGCATCTCAGCCTCAGCAGTGGCAATATTATGGTTCCAGTCGCGGCAATATTATCCTTCCACCGACAAGTAGTAGTTTCAGGCTATCTTGCCCCTGGTGTCAGCTTGGCTATATTTACCCCTTTTTGGCTAACCCACAGCGTAATGTCATGAAAGCTTGATATTATGGCGATCGCTCTAGATGCAACTAGCGAGTAATGTTATGAAAAGATGACAATTTGATCCCAGAAAGGCTGATAAATTCGTGAAACAGGCAAAAAGCCTACTTATTACCCCTTGATCCCTAGATATGCTTAGTGGTTAATATTGACTTAAGAAATAAAACTCCTCCGATCCCAAAGAAATGCTGATTTTGGCATAACCAGGAATTGAAAGGATGTTAGCTCAATTTAAAAACAGACTAAAAAACTTAAAAACTGGGCAAAACCAGGAGTCAGGAATAAGAAATTCATCTGGAGTGGATGACATTTTACATAGCATTCTTTAACCAGGGGAAATCATTTACCACTTAAACTACTGGAGACCCAATTAATGGCAAAAGAACGCCCGCCACTAGAGGAGATGACGTTACGGCAACTACGCAAAGTTGCTAGCGAATATAGCATCTCTCGCTATAGCCGAATGCGTAAATCACAACTTCTGGCATCAATACAAGAAGTCCAGCGCAGCAAAACTTTACTCAGTCCATCTCGTTCATTGGAGGCACAGGAAACCGTGGAAGCTGCAAAGTTTGAATTAGGTCAGGAAGATCGTACTGGTGGGTCTTTGGCTGATGTTGATGAAGGACTGGCAGATTTGCCATCTGGCTATGGTGACAGCCGGATTGTACTCTTACCACGCGATCCTCAGTGGGCTTACACTTACTGGGATGTTCCCAATGAACACAAAGAGGAACTGCGCCGACAAGGGGGACAACAACTCGCACTACGGATTTATGATGTCACCGACATCAATATCGAATATCAAAGCCCCCACAGCATTCAAGAATATCCTGCTGATGAACTAGCCAGAGAATGGTATCTACCAGTTCCAGTTAGCGATCGCGATTATGTGATCGATATCGGTTATCGTGCTGCTGATGGTCGCTGGTTGGTACTAGCTCGTTCTACTAGAGTACACATTCCTCCCGTTTATCCTTCTGACTGGATAGAGGATGTCTTCATCACTGTCAACTTTGAAGAAGATTTGCGTGGGAAGACTCAGTACGAACTGGTTTCCCCTGCCAAGAAGATCGCAGTTACCGCCAATGGTAATGTTGGTAATGCTGTGAATGGCAACCCCATCTACGACCAAATATTTGGTTTAGCAGAATCTGCCGAAGTACAACGGGTTGCTGGTTCTATCTTTGGCTCCCAGCAAGCTTCGGCGCGTCCTGAACAAGCCATTAGCTCATACATTTTCCCCTCTGGTGTGGGTATGTGGGCACTTCCCACCGCGTCTGGTTTAACCGCTTCCGGTGTCGGAATGTCAGGTGTTGGCTTCTCGGCTTCCGCCGTACCAGTACGTCCGCGCCAGTTCTGGTTAATTGCCGATGCTGAGTTAATAGTCTACGGTGCAACCGAACCCGATGCGACCGTAACCATTGGCGGTCGTCCAATTAAGCTAAATCCAGATGGGACATTCCGTTTTCAAATGTCCTTCCAAGATGGTTTAATTGACTATCCGATTTTGGCTGTAGCTGCTGATGGTGAGCAAACCCGGTCAATTCAGATGAAATTTAATCGTGAGACACCATCTCGGAATACTAACACCAAAGAAGAAGCTGTTTTAGAATGGTTCCCTTAAGTTTTAGCTCCCAGATTAACTCCAGTTTTAAAGCCAGAATTCAGAATCCAGAATTCAGAAGTAGAAGTCAGAATTAAGAAGACTTTGAGACTCAAGCTTAATAATTTGAATAAAATTACGAAGCTATAGCACCCTTGATTTTCTAATCATTCTGGATTCTGAATCCTGACATTTTAAATTATTCCCCGCTATAGTAATTCTGTAGCGGTTTTTTTGCATTATATGTATACAAAAAAATTATTTTTGTTATTTAGCTTGATAATTACAGCGAGCTTATTATCAGGGTGTCAAGAGATTGAAGCAAATTCAGTTTCAAAAGCATCTAAAACTTGTCCTGGTAAAGATGCCAAGTTCAGTATTGATTTTTTTAAAACCAATAATCAAGGTAAAAAAAATCAAAGAGGTATTAACAATGTGATTATTTTTAATCCTAAATCAGCAGAATTAGATTTCAAAGTTAATGTTGGTCTATCTCATAAACTCTACGCCAAAGATGCTAGGGGGAAACTGCGTAAAGAATATGTAGCAAAACAGTTTCATGAACTCATCGGCGATGAGAATGCCAAATTAAACGGAGAGCTACCCATTGCCGCAATTAATGCCGACTATATAGGTACTGATGATAAACCACAAGGCTTAAATGTTTCTCGTGGCGTAGAGTATTCAGGAGCATTTAAAAATAAACGTTCTTCCTTTGGAATATCAGGAGGTATACCCAAGCAGCGACAGGCTACTATCCAAGCTGGCAGAAGAAAAAGCGATATTCTCAATTACAATTTAGTGGGCGGTAATGGCAGATTCTATCGTCAGGGTAAGTTTAAAGATATTTGTGAAGATTTGGGAGAATTTGCCTGTAAAAATGCTACTAATCGCTCTTTGGCAGCTATCACTAATCAAGGCTATGTAATCCTATTAGTTAATGATTTGAAAGCTAATTCAGATATTGAATTATCTCAAGTTAATCAAGAGTTACTGCCAGATATGTTTGATAATGTTCTGGAAGGCATTGCTAGCAATAACTGTTTAGGTAAGATTCAAGAAGGGATATTATTTGATGGAGGTATGTCTCCAGGATTGTATTACAACCAGAAAACTTATGTAGAAAACCTTGGGCCGATTGGTTCAGTTTTTTTGATTTACAAAAAATAAAATAGTTACACCAGAATTCAGAATTAAGGAGTCAGAATTCAGAAGTAAAACAGGCTTTATACCTGGGTTTGAGACTTAGCTTGTGTACAACACCCAACATGAAAACTTCTGTATGTTACAGCAGTTTTCATGTATTTGAACTACATCTGTCGTAGGGGCACAGCAGTGCTCATTGGTGTCAACTTAACGTGAAAGCCAGCCTAAAACCAGCTTTTAGAGATAGTCTCGTTCCCAGTCTCTGACTGGGAATGCCCGTCGGAGAGGCTCCGCCTCCGTAACTTGCGGCAGAGCCACCAGGAACTGCATTTCTAGCCTCTGGCTAGAAACGAGGTTTTAAAGGGCTTTGAGCTTAAGTTGACACGCATGAGCTTTTTCTGTGCCCTTACCGCGTGGTCTATTTACCTGAAAATAGCTGTAACCACAGTCAAAATTTACTTGCATCTGGGTTTAAGTCCCCCACCAAATTTTCTTGTTTCGTGGTCTACAATTAGTGGCAGGTCTGAATTTCTCACTAATTGATTCGGAATTCGGAATTCGGAATTCTGTATTCTTCTTTAAATTTTTGCGAATTCTCAAGCTTGTTTGGATTCACCCAACGATTAACCAATTCCTTGTTATGTTTGTACACCTTGATTTGCACTTGCTTGGAACTTAACTTGACTACTTCGGCGGGAATTCTTTGGACATCGTTAGAATCCGTGCGAGGCTTGTAAAGCCAAATGACTTTTTGCCCAACTTCAAAGTAGTTAGGATTGCTAGTTAAAGAAGGCGCTCTTTCTCCCCAAGAGGGGAAAGCAATTGCTAAGTTTATCAAAAGTACTAAGACGACTAGAGTGATTTGGAAAAGTTGCATAATCATTGCACTTGTCTTAGGTCTGGTGCGGTAATCAATCTGCTGCTCTAGCATTTAGCTGTCCTCTTTAGCTTTCTCAAAGTTGACGTTGCTGGTTGATGATTTTGCCGGATTCATACCTCTTTTTCACCTAAGTTTGATAGCAATAGAGATTTGGGAAGTTAATTACTTAGCCAAAAGCTTGGATTAATCGCAAGAACCGTTTGTATTTGTTCAAAGTTCAAATCTCTACTGATTTCAGGATAAAGCAACCTTGACAATAAAATCAAATAGTCTTTTTTGTTAAAATGATAAATTGAATTTATCATACATCCTAAAAGTTGTGATGCTCTGACTTGAGATCACAATCTCTATCTCAGGAGTAATATAGGAATCATATTTGATTTCTGAAAAAATCTCGGTAGTCTTGTAGTGGACTGTGTAGGCTAAAATGTTGCAAAAAAATTGCTTTGTTGGGGAGCCACTGCGTTGCGCGGGTTAAGAGCGTTGTAGCAAGTGGCGTTGGAGGCAAAGCGTAACCCAACATCCTGATATATGTTGGGTTGCGCTCCGCTCCACCCAACCTACGTCTACGTCTAAGAGGGTGTTTGAAAAGTATTTAGTTGTGATTTTAGGCACTTCTAGATCCCCCCTAACCCCCCTTAAAAAGGGGGGAACCGGAATCAAAGTCCCCCAATTTATCGGGGGATTTAGGGGGATCTAGAACGTTTTGCTACCAAGAAGAGGACTTTTCAAACAACCTCTAATGCACTATTAAAGCCATGAGGGTCCACTACGTGCATTTCAAAAATTAAATACTAGTCCTATAGAACACTCTGTCGTAAAAAAAATGATGACATATAGTGCTTTATGAACTTTGATCTACAGCTAAAAACTATTCCTACTCTAGCTAATTTTTGCCTTTATTTTGTAACTGAAATTGTTGATATAACTACTCGTTAATTTGCGTTAACGTAAAAAATATATCTGGAATTAATTAAGTATTTAATATCATGCTTAGAATATGTTTATGAGTCACCTGATCAGCTAAATTATTTAGTTTGCCGAACTCATCGAATCTTCATCTATTTGAAGTTTAGTTTATCTTTTATACTAAAAATAGTGGGAATAATAGGTAAATCAGATTGAGTAAATTAGTTAGCTATGAGCCAAATATGTCCGATCTCCAAAACCTGTGCTTGTCGCAATGTTGCACGCTGTCGGACTAAGGAGGCAGGCAGGCTCTTTCTCTGGTTCCCCGTTCCACATACGCTGAAAAAAGTCACCTCCTATCTACAGAAGTTTGCCGTTGAGTATGAATTGATGCACGAGCGACCAGGTTTGAGTTTGGACTGTAGACCTGGACAGTCGCTAGAAATTGCCCGTAACCTAGCCAAACTACTTGCACCGAGAGAATTAAAAGAGACGCAAGTCCTTTTCATTCGAGGCGCTATTCAACCTGAAATCCAGGATTTTAGTGACATCGCCTCGTTACAACGCTTCATTAAGTTAAACCAATCCGACTGGCTGGTTGAAATGCTGGCAACGGAACGATTCACCACTTACTTCCAACCAATTGTCTCAATTAAGGATACATCGCAGATTTTTGGATATGAATCACTCTTGCGGGGACTAGATGAACAAGGCAATTTACTGCTACCGAAACCAATTTTGGAGTTAGCAACCGAAGCCGGACTTCTACCACAACTCGACCAAGTTGCTCGCCTCAGCGCAATCACTCAATTTAGCCGTTATCAAGTGAGTGGGCACATCTTCATCAATTTTGCACCAATGTCACTTTATGACCCAGTTTTTTGCCTACGTAGTACGGTAGAGGCAGTTGATACTGCCGGTATTTCCCATGAGCGGGTTGTTTTTGAAGTCGTGGAGTCAGACAATCCTCAAGATTTAGCCCACCTCAAGGCAGTGCTTAAATACTACCGGGATGCTGGGTTTTTAGTCGCCCTTGATGACCTTGGTTCTGGCTATTCCAGCCTAAACTTGCTACATCAGTTACGTCCAGACTTTATCAAGCTGGACATGGAGTTAATTCGAGATGTGCATCAAGACCTTTACAAAGCTTCGATTACCGAGAAGCTTCTAGAGATTACTCAAAAGTTAAACATCCAGACTGTTGCTGAAGGAATTGAGTGCATTGAGGAACTGAATTGGCTGCGAGAACGGGGTGCAAATCTTGCTCAAGGCTATTTGATTGCTCAACCTAATGCAGTGCCTGTGACTACAACCCCTCAGTTTGATCCGATCGCATTAACTATAGCATCGGCAAATTCTCCGCTGGTTGAGCAGCAGGTTCAACACCAAAGCCAGTCTGAGCAAATTGTCGCGGCTGTGACGCAGCGCATTCGACAATCGTTGGAGTTAGACGAGATTTTGCAAACCACAGTAGATGAGGTGCGAAAACTGTTTGAGATCGACCGAGTGGTGATCTATCAGTTTAAGCCCGACTGGAGTGGGTTAGTTGCTGTAGAATCCTTAGCAGCAGGCTGCATATCGATTCTGGGATTTCACGTCATGGACACCTGCTTTAAATCCACGCGTGCAACTTACTACCAACAAGGCAATACTAAAGCGATTGAAGACACTCAAACGGCAGGACTATCGCCGTGTCATTTTGACCTGCTTCAAAGTTTGCAAATCCGGGCAAACCTGATAGTCCCCATTTTGCAGCAAGAGCGTTTGTGGGGACTATTGATTGCTCACCAATGCCGTAACCCCAGACAATGGCAGCAATCTGAGGTTAATTTGTTTAAGCAGTTAGCAGGTCAAGCTGCGATCGCTATTCAGCAATCAGAACTTTACCACCAATTACAACAAGCAAACCAGGAATTACAGCGCCTTGCCTCTTCGGATGGTCTAACCCAAGTGGGAAATCGACGCTGCTTTGATGACACGTTCAACGCAGAGTGGCAACGGTTGGCACGAGAGCAAGGTTCGCTATCTTTGATTTTGTGTGATGTAGATTACTTTAAGCTTTACAACGATACGCATGGACATCTGGCAGGAGATGATGCACTCAGACAGGTTGCCAAGGCAATCTCTCAGACAGTTAAACACCCGGCTGATTTAGTTGCTCGTTATGGTGGAGAAGAGTTTGCAGTCATTTTGCCGAATACTGATATTGAAGGAGCGATCGCAGTTGCAAGAGATATTCAGACTAATGTTAGTGCATTACAAATACCTCATCTGCATTCTCATATCAGTGAATTCATCACCCTAAGTCTTGGTGTGGCAACCATCATTCCTCATAGCCAATTATCTCCTGCAACCTTAATTGCTGCTGCTGACCAGGGACTCTATCAGGCAAAAGCACAAGGAAGAAATTGTGTGGTGCAGATGGACTGTGAGGATGCTGACATTAGATATCTCCTTTAGCACCAGTCTCCATTTTCTCGGCCAATTATGGTGAATACGGATGCAAGAATCTTCAATCTAAAATCCAAAATTTAAAATTCGGTAATGACTCACTACATTTTAAAAGCTACTAAAGAAACTGTACATTTAGGTGGTTTCTCGCATCTACTAGAACCAGTACTGATTATTGACTCTGGCGATACCGTTGACGTAGAAACTTATACTGGTTACTACGTTTATGACAAAGCACCACCTGAGTTTCTCACACCAGAATTTCTCGACATCTGCCAAAATCTTCTACCAGAACGCAAAATTGCTGGGGGGCCGCATTTACTCACAGGGCCAATTTATGTGCGCGATGCCGAACCAGGGGATGTTTTAGAAGTACAATTAGATGCGATCGCACCTCGTTTACCTGTCGGCTTCAATGCCATTCGTACAGGTTGGGGAGCATTACCACATCAGTTTCCTCAACCTGCTTTGAGATTCATTCCTCTAGATTTAGCAAACAATATCGCGGAATTTCCGGCGGGTGCTGGCATAAAAATTCCCCTCAAACCGTTTTTTGGGATTCTTGGCGTCGCTACTTCAGAAACCTCTCGAACTTCTGTTCCACCAGGTTCTTACGGCGGTAATATCGACAACCGGGAATTACAAGCTGGTTCTCGTTTATTTTTGCCGATTTTCGTACCAGGTGCATTATTTTCTATTGGTGATGGACATTCAGCACAAGGAGATGGCGAAGTAAACGTCACCGCCATTGAAACTTCTATGAACGGTAGAATCACCCTCAAACTTCGCAAGGATTTACAACTGACAACACCAATTGCTGAAACTCCAACTCATATCATCACAATGGGCTTTGCTCAAACCTTAGATGAAGCCTTAGAACTGGCTTTAAAAAATATGATTGATTTCTTGGAACGCTTCGTAAATTTGTCGCCAGAAGATGCTTATGTATTGTGTAGTTTAGCTGTGAATTTTCACATTACTCAAGTTGTGAACAGTCCCCAAAAAGGTGTGCATGGAATGCTACAAAAATCAATTTTTTCCCAGAATATTAATTTATCGAAACAGAATAAAGGCGCCAGTCGTCAGAATTCAGCATGAATTCTGTACGATGGTTACTGAGCTTTTGCCTGCCCGTAGCTCTGTCGCTCGCGTAGCGCGTTGCCCTGAGCGTGTCCGTTGGGTCTCCAAGAGTTGGGTCGAAGTACTGGCGGATAGCGCAGCCTCTTCGAGTCCACGGGTGTCTTGATAGACCACGCGGTAGGGGCACAGCATTGCTCATTGGTGTCAACTTAAGCAAAAAGTCAGCATAAGATGTAATCTAAGAACATTGCAATTGATGTTCTTAGTGATA
>NZ_JBALBY010000095.1:0-126344 GCF_036919575.1 Nostoc sp.
GTAGCAACTTCCGCTTTAAGAGTAAGAACTTCCGCCTTGACGTTTCGGTGTTTCGCGCAGTCTGTAGCAACTTCCGCTTTAAGAGTAAGAACTTCCGCCTTGACGTTTCGGTGTTTCGCGCAGTCTGTAGCAACTTCCGCTTTAAGAGTAAGAACTTCTGCCTTGACGTTTCCGTGTTTGGCGCAGTCTGTAGCAACTTCCGCCTTCTCTGTAGAAACTTCCGCTTTTTTTGTAGTAACTTTTACTTTAACCTTACTAAGTCCTGAGTTAAAAAAAGTAGGAGCAGGTTGACTCTACAGATTTATAACACCTCCAAATTTTTTATAACCTAGAAATTACCGTCTTTGTCAGGAGTTACGTATTGACAACAAATACCAAATATGCTTCAGGTGAAAAACCATATCTTTCGTAGGGGTAAAGCAAAAGCTCATACGTGTCAACTTAAGGTGAAACCCTTGCCAAGACGTGATATTCAATTCTTTGGTTTCTCATCACGATCCGCGTTACCCCACCCTAACCCTCCCCTTATAAAGGGGAGGGAACTGGATTTTTTCCCCCTTTATAAGGGGGATTAAGGGGGGTAAAACGTCTGTGAGATAAGCATTTGAGCTTAAGTTGACACCAATGAGCATGGCTTTTCCCCTACAGCATCATCTATTTACAACCAAAGGATAATTAAGAAAAGCCTGAAACAACCTATTTTTGTTAACGCACATCACGATGAATTTGTAGAGTGCGTAAGTCCTATTTGTATTAAATTTTGTAAAATTATGTGTAAATGGTCATTGGTCAATTATTTTTACCAATGACCAATGACCAATGACCAATAACTATTAGGTAATATTTAATGGCACGAAAACTGCGGCGGCTCCCCAAAATAGTAACTAGGCTATATGAAAATGAGTTCTATCACCAACCAGGAACTATACCTGGAACCATTATTATTGATGCAGATGCTCCACTACCGATAATTTTTTTAATTGACTATAACCAAACCAATTTTATCCACGAACAAATAGCAACCCCAGAGGAGTGTGTCCCATATCTGGAGATGGAATCTATTTCTTGGGTAGACGTACAAGGTCTAGGCAGTCAAGATATATTACAACGATTGGGTAACGTTTTTAAGTTACATCCTCTAGTTTTAGAAGATATAGTCAATGTACCGGAGCGTCCGAAAACAGAGGATTATGAAGACCAATTGCTATTCATTAGCCGCATGGTAGTAGCAAAGGAAAGAACATGTGGTTTTTACAGCGAGCAAGTGAGTTTGATATTAGGGAAAAATTATTTGCTGACAGTCCAAGAAGAACCAGAGCATGATTGCTTTGAAGCGGTGCGATCGCGAATTGAAAAAAATAAAGGTACTATCCGTAAACAGGGAGCGGATTATTTAGCTTACGCTCTGTTAGATGCGATTATTGATGGCTTTTTCCCTGTACTGGAGCTTTATGGTGAGCGAATTGAAGAGTTAGAGGAGGAGGTAATAGTTAAACCTACTCCGCAAACACTACAAAATATTTATCAAATTAGGCGAGAATTACTGCAACTACGTCGTGCTATCTGGCCACAGCGAGATGCAATTAATTCCTTAATCCGGGATGGTAGCGATTTGATTAGTGAAGAAGTGCGAATCTACCTACGAGATTGTTATGACCATACGGTACAAGTGATGGATATGGTGGAAACTTATCGAGAACTAGCATCTGGATTAATGGATGTGTACCTTTCGGCAGTGAGCAACAAAATGAATGAAATCATGAAAGTACTAACAGTAGTTTCAACAATTTTTATTCCACTGACTTTTGTGGCTGGAATATATGGGATGAATTTCAATACTGAAAAATCGCCATATAATATGCCTGAGTTGAATTGGTATTGGGGCTATCCACTTTGTTTGGCAGTGATGTTAGCGATCGCATTTGGTTTGCTATTCTTTTTTTGGCGACGTGGCTGGCTGCAAAATTCTGTAATAATCAAGCGCAATTAAAAATTGCAGATGAACGATGAGTCGAATATACATTCATTAGCACCGGGAGTTAAGATTCTGAGTTATGAGAAGTAGCGACCAGAATTTAATAGTTTTGACGATTTATATTATCGGTGTTTCCTATGTTTTTAACCGCATGGTTGAATCCATCGATGACCAAATTAAGTTTGAGTTTAAAAAAGGAATCGTTGACGAGCAACTCAAAGAACAAAATCTCGACGATAAAATTGGAATTTCCTTTAGACTCAAATCCTCATACCCAATTGACGATTTGAAAGATTTAGGAATTAGCGTTGAAAATAAATCTGAAAATATTGCTGTATACGTTGACTGGGACAATAGCTCTTTAGTAGTTGAACATAGCAAGCAATCGCGTCGCGTAATTCGGAAATCACCAGATTTAACCCGCGATTTAGCAGTACCCCAAAGTCCTAGCCTGATTGCTCCCAAGAAAACACTTTCTGAAACCGTGACAGCAGAAGATGTTTTGCAGCGCGATCAAGTAACTGGCACCTATTCAGCAAAAAAACCACTAATTGATATCAACGGGCTGCAAAAAGGGCAAAAAAAGTTATACAACGACTTTATTAACAGAAGAAAGGAGTTGGACTTTTCGCTGCAACTGGTGCTACGGATATCTGAGGTGCGTTTAGGTCTAGCCCCAGGTCGTGATTTTCCTGCCATTAGTATTATCAATTGTCCTTTCACAGTCAGGAAACTACCTTGGACTTACGCTCTACCTTGGAATAAAAAGAAGTAATGCCATGTCAACATACTATGCCATCCAAGATTACACTGGATCTAAGGAGAGAGTAGGCGCAGGCAGTTGCAGATCAGTCATAGTTACTGGTTTGAGGAAAGTCCGGACTCCCGAAAGACCAAACTTGCTGGATAACGTCCAGTGCGAGCGATCGTGAGGATAGTGCCACAGAAAGATACCGCCAAGAATTAGGGAATAGGGAATAGGGAATAGGGAATAGGGAAAGAAAAACCCTACTCCCCACTCCCCACTCCCCACTCCCCACTCTTTGGTAAGGGTGCAAAGGTGCGGTAAGAGCGCACCAGCAGTATCGAGAGGTGCTGGCTCGGTAAACCCCGGTTGGGAGCAAGGCGATAGGAACTACGGTTGGTCTTTTACCAGTTCCGCTCAATGAGAGCCGCTAGAGGCGTTTGGTAACAGGCGTCCCAGATAGATAACTGCCCTCGCAAGAGAACAGAACCCGGCTTACTACCTAGTCTTTCCCCTGTAATGGAGTATGAACCTTTCACGGTTTGTACTCTATTATTTTTTGTACGGATTTTGGGCGATCGTTAATTCATAATTTAACGTGAGTTCGATGAACCTTTCCCGGACAGCCTCCCTCTCCGAAACGGAAAGGGAGGAGCAACGAAAAATTAAGCTTTTTACTCCCCTCTGGGCTTGCCTAACGGCAGGCTGACGCCAAGGTCGAGGGGCTGCTCTTGAGAGGTCAAACAAAATTTGTCGAACTCACGTTAATTTAAAGCATTCCTAGTATCTCTAATGCTGTATCCAGATGCCATTTAACCCGATAGAGTCCAAACAGTTTCTCTTGACTATACCGTGCTGGGTACTCTAGCTTCTTTCCCTCCATCGTCACTTTGAGCAATGCTGACTGCTCCGGTGTAGGTGTTCCCATAGCCTCTAGCGTTGCTTCTAGCGCTTGTACTTGAGAGAGCATAGGAGACTTCAATCCTTTATTCTCTGACACTTGCTTGCAGGCCACAACAGGAAAAGTCAGGAGTGCGTTAATGTAGGATGCCTTATCAGCAGGGTTGCCTATTGCTTGGATGCCATACTGTATCAGACATAAATCCCGTAATGCTCTCAAGCTTTTAAGTTCTAATTCTGTGCGTGTAAACATAAAATAGAGTTACCTCTTGTAAAAGTGGGAATCGGTGGATGCATACCCTCAGAAAGTTTCATCCGCCAATTAATCATTATTCAATACGCTTCCACATTAGTACAGCTTTATTAAGTAACGTAAAGTGTCTAAAGATAATCGCGGTAATCCAGATATTAAAAATTATGGTTTCAAGACTGACAGGGAAGAACCTCTGACTGAGAAGATGAATTTACGCATGACAAAATCTATGAAAGAGGAAGTGCAGCAACAAGATAACCCTCCTGAATTCTGTAGAGAAGCTATCCAAGAGAAGCTAAATAGAAATAAAGGGAAGTAGTTAAAAGTTGTTAGAGTATTACTTCGAGAACTATTAGAATAGATAGCTAGTATTTATGTCCTGCTCTCTCCCCCTATTTTAGTAGTGAGTTAAAAGTTAGCAGTTAGGAGTATATTAGTTTCCTCCTGCTCCCCCTACCTGACTTTTTACGTTATGTGAAAAAGCTAACGATTGACCTAACCCCCTAGCCCCCTTCCCTACTAGCGTTGGGGGAAAATTCAAAGTCTCTCTCCTTTTAGGAGAGAGAAATAGAAGTGAGGTTTTCCAGATGCCGTGAAAAGTCAGATCCCCCTACCCCCTTTCCCCTGTTCATGCAATGCGCCTTGCTTATCCACGCCGTCAACGGCAACTCGAAAGTTTAGTCCAAAAATTAGGTTTGTCGCTAGAAGCACCTATAAAATGGGAACTGCTGGATTTAGCGCTAACTCATCCCACTGTTTCTGATTCGGCAAATTATGAACAGCTGGAGTTTGTTGGCGATGCAGTGGTGCGGCTGGTGTCAGCTGTTGTGTTATGGGAAAATTATCCC
Source organism: Nostoc sp. (assembly GCF_036919575.1). Lineage (GTDB taxonomy): Bacteria > Cyanobacteriota > Cyanobacteriia > Cyanobacteriales > Nostocaceae > Nostoc. The sequence continues at coordinate 4,722 of NZ_JBALBY010000095.1, forward strand.
GATTGTCCAGTAGGGGATTTTGCGGCAATTCGTTCGGTGTTGGTGAGCGATCGCATCCTCGCCCAATTAGCCAGAGTTTATGGTTTGGAGTTATACTTACTAGTCGCTGGCAGTGCTACTGCTGATAAAGTTGGTCTAGAGTCACGACTGGCAGATGCTTTTGAAGCAGTTTTAGGTGCGCTTTACTTAAGTACTCAAAATCTGGAACTGATCCGCTCTTGGCTAGATCCGCACTTCCACCAACTAACCACAGAAATTCGCCTCGATCCTGCCAGACTTAATTACAAAGCTGCTCTCCAAGAATGGACTCAGGCACAATTTAAAGTTTTACCAGAATATCGGGTTGTGGAAATCAGTCAACCGCACCGTAATCAAGAACGTTTCCTGGCTGAAGTGTGGCTGCACGGAAACAAGCTAGGAGTTGGTAAGGGACGCTCAATCAAAACTGCTGAACAAGCCGCAGCCAAGGTAGCTTTTTTAGCAATTACTAATCCGCAAAAACCCTGAACTCAAAAGATTACAAATAAACTGATAATCAGTTAATTGTCAGTGGTCATTTGTCCTTCGTCCTTTGTATACAAATGACAAATAACTAATGACAAATGACAAATGACAAATGACAAATAACTAATGACAAACCAAATTAAAATTGCTGTCATCGGAGTTGGGCGTTGGGGAGTGCATCTGCTGCGGAATTTCTTAGCAGATCCCCAAGCAAATGTAGTTGCTGTAGTAGACCCACATCCAGAACGATTAGCGGCGGTAAAGCAGCAGTTTAACTTAGATGAAAATGTAGTATTAACAACCCAGTGGCAGGATTTAAAGAAAGTACCAGGGTTAATAGGAGTGGCGATCGCAACTCCAGCCACCACCCACTATGCTTTAATTCAAGATGCCCTCCAACAGGGATACCATGTTTTAGCAGAAAAACCTCTAACCCTCAACCCAGCAGAATGTCGGGAACTTTGCCAGTTAGCAGAGAAGCATCATTTGATACTCATGGTTGACCATACTTATTTATTTCACCCAGCAGTTCAGCGAGGAAAAACTGTAGTACAAGCGGGTAAATTAGGAGATTTACGCTATGGCTACGCAACGCGCACCCATTTAGGGCCTGTCCGGCAAGATGTTGATGCGCTGTGGGACTTAGCCATTCACGATATTGCGATCTTTAACGCTTGGCTGGGTCAAATCCCTGTGAAAGTACAAGCAACGGGTACGGTGTGGCTACAGGGGGGTGAGGAGCAGGGGGAGATGAGGGAGCAGGGGGAGATGAGGGAGCAGGGGGAGATGAGGGAGCAGGGGGAGATGAGGGAGTTAATTACTATTTATTCTCCCTCATCCCCCTCATCCCCCTCATCCCCCTCATCCCCCTCATCCCCCTCATCCCCCTCATCCCCCTCATCTCAGGGACTAGCTGACCTAGTATGGCTGACACTGACATACCCAGATGGCTTTCAAGCTTATATTCACCTGTGCTGGCTGAATCCTGATAAACAGCGACGGCTGGCGATCGTGGGCAGCCTTGGTAGTTTGATTTTTGATGAAATGTCACTATCATCACCTCTCACCTTACTACATGGGGAGTTTGAACAGCAGGGCAATCAATTTATTCCTGTGAATCAAAAGCAGGTGGTGCTGGAATTAGAGCCAGGGGAACCATTACAGAGGGTTTGCTCCACCTTTGTTGTCTCTATTCTCAACAATACTCCCTCAGAGGTTTCATCAGGCTGGGTAGGCACTGAGTTAGTAGAAATTCTTGCTGCTCTAACAGTATCTCTTGGGCAAGGCGGCAAACCTATTTTTCTTAGCGATCGTCAAGGATCAAAAGTAATAACTAGTGACTCTTGAATTGCCGTGGGGAAATCGAAGTCATTAGTACAAATGACAAATGACAAATGACAAATGACAAATGACAAAATTACCTCTTGAAAGTTCCATTTGCACAAACCCCTCCCTTTGGAAGACTTACCAGGATAGTTTGTAGCGGCGAAAGACGAATCTCGCAAGTCTCCTTCCCAAGTAGCAGCAGGGACTTCGGGAACTTCTCGTTGTCTACTCCTGCTTTGGCAGATTCGCTGCTCCCCAAAGAGGGACTTCCCCCAGACTCTTGTAAGCTAGGGTAGCGGCTTGCTTTTGCCCCCTCATTCTCAGAGGAAAATCCCAGATCGCCGACATTTTCTTCTTTCTTTGGAACAGCTAACAGCGAGATATCAATCAAAGGAATGGTAATCTTTAGTGTCGTACCTTGATGAAGTCCCGCACTCTCAAGAGAAATGCTGCCTCCCATGAGTTCGATTAAGTTTCGTGAAATCGCTAATCCCAGTCCAGTACCTTCAAACTGGCGCGTGGTTGTGCCATTCACCATCACAAAGGGGCGAAATAGTTTGTGCTGTTGAGTTGGATCAATGCCTATACCTGTATCTTGGACAGCGACTACCACCTGAGATTTACCATTACTATATTGAAGTTCTGTACTAATGGTGATGCTTCCGGTGTCGGTGAACTTAGTGGCGTTGCCGATAACATTAATTAGCACCTGCTTCAGTTTTGCCGCGTCTGCCTTAATTGGTATCGCTTGGGGAGCTAACTCACATTTCAACTGCAAGCCTTTTTGTTGAACATTAACTGATTGTAAATTAATCACCTCTAACAATATTTGTCGGAGGTCAATAGGTGTGCTGACGACTGAAAGCTTACCTGCTTCGATTTTAGAAATGTCGAGTAAATCATTAATAATACCTAGCAAGTGAATCGTTGTTTCATCGGCACGTTTGAGAAACTCCATTTCTTCTTCCCGGTCATCACATAAGCCATCTTCAACCAGGCGAATACAGTTAATAATAATATTTAATGGGTTTCTCAATTCATGGGAAGTCGTAGCCAAAAACTGGCTTTTAATCTGGTTAGCGGTTTTTGCTTCTTTCCAAGCTGTTTCCAGTTCTTCTGCCCCAGCTTTGAGCCGTTCTACCATTTGGTCTAATGCTTGGGCTAGTTGATTGAATTCCCGGATTTGAAAATTGTGCGGAACTGGTTGTGCGGCGTGGTGAGAGTGAATATTGAGAGCGTAGTCTCGCAATTCTTCTACAGGACGTGCTAAGTAAGGAGCTAGATATAGGGACGCTAACAAACTTGCACCAATCAAACCAACTGTCAAAACGATGAGAATTAGTTTGATTTCCTGTAAACCAAAAAGCGCATTATCGACACTAGTAACAGCTAAGATTATCCATTTTTGCTGCTGCTGTTGGGTCAGAGGATTTGCAATAGCTGTATAGCCACCGATTAATTCTTTCCCCTGTGTAAAAGACAAATTTATCGAATCGTTTCGTCCCGCGATCGCATTTTTAATTATGCTCCTGAGTTGGGAAGCATTTGGGTGCTGATTGATATTAGTTCCTACCCAGTCTGTGAGTGGGTGCGCCAAAATTGTTCCATTTTCAGCAATCACTACCATCGCACCTGTGAGCGATCCCGGTCGATTTATGGTTTGTTGGTACAATGCAGACTGAATACTTAAGCTGTAAACTAAATTTCTTCGGCTATCAGAGAGTGGTGCAGATAACACTAATCGCAGTTGATTTTGGGTGTTTCTTTTACCAGTTATTCCTGCCTTTGACGGGAACATTGCTTTGACATCAATTCCGTCACTAGCTGAAGGTAATGTCAGTTCTCCAATAGCTTGATCCCCGCAGCTACTGGCAATTATCTTCTGGGTTCGCAGATTCGTTAATTGGATGCACTCAATATTGGCTGGAAGTTGTTGCCTTAACTGCGTGAGAATTTCTTGCTCTTGTATCGGCGAACCCGACGGAATCACTATTGTTTTACTTACACTCAGCAAATTAGCTTTTAAGATCGCGATCGCATCTCCAATTCTCTCCCCTTTACTGATGGCGCTTTCTGCTAAATTTTGACGGGCAGTTTCCAATATGCTAGAACGTGCCTTATTTAAGGCAACAATCTCGCCTGTAAGTAAAACTGGGACAAACAGGAGCAATATTCTCGTGACTAAAATTCGACGAAAGGAAGATTGGCGGAACTTAGTCATCGAGTGTCTCACTTTGCACCTGCAAACCACAACAGCAAAGATATGCAATTAGACGATCTAAATGAGACATTTTATTAAATAATCAGAATTTTATTTTCAATGTTTAAAAATAACAAATTGCTATAATTCAAAAAGAAACGTGGGATACCAAAACTCATATATGCTAGATTTAGAAGCGATTTGTGTTGCAGATGAATACAGTAGTGAAATTGTAAAACAGTAGCTTGCAGGCATGGATTTTTTTGATAATCTACACAGGTTCAAAGAAAATATTAATACTATCAAATCAATTTAATGTTGCAACATCGTCCTCATACTACAGTTGTTTTAGCAATGAGTGCAGATGGCAAAATAGCAGATTTTAGGCGATCGCCTGCTCGGTTTGGCTCAAGGGTTGATAAAGCACACTTAGAAAAGCAAATCGCTGCCTCTGATGCGGTTTTATTCGGTGCTGGTACTCTGGGCGCTTACGGAACAACACTCACCGTCACAGATCCAACTTTAGTGGAACTTCGGGCGCAAGCAGGGAAGTCTCCGCAGCCAGTTCATATAGTGACTACACACTCTGCAAACCTCAATCCGGAAATTCACTTTTTTAAGCAACCAGTTAGACGCTGGCTACTCACGACTACAGCAGGAGCAGTTTCATGGAAAGGACGCTTACAGACGCTTCACTCAACTGTGGAAACCAGAACACAGGAATGCCCTCCAGAATTTGAGCAGATTCTAGTTTTTGAAACACCAACGCGAGAAATTGACATTCCCGCAGCTTTGAAACATCTAGCCACTCTACATATAACACGCTTGGTGGTCTTGGGTGGAGGTGAATTAGTCGCTTCCTTACTGGAATTAGATTTAATTGATGAATTATGGCTGACTGTCTGCCCACTGATTTTAGGTGGTAATACCGCACCCACACCCGTAGATGGGAAAGGTTTTTTACCAGATTTAGCTCCCAAGTTGCAACTTCTAGAAGTTCATACAGTTGAGCAAGAAGTGTTTTTGCACTATCGCCTGCAACGACCAGCAGATTAGATTAAGCTAAGTTAAGTTATTTATTGGGCAATTCAATTTTGGATTTTGGATTTTGGATTTTGGATTAAATTTCAATTCTTTAATCTAAAATCTAAAATCTAAAATTCTTACTCCCCACTCCCTACTCCCTACTCCCCTAAAAAGTGGAACAACTTAAGCCTCGCTATTCTGTCGTTTGGACGAACAAAATCGCTGAAGTACCCCAAAATGCCTGGAATGCTTTGGCAATGCCACTCAAAACGCCGTTTTTAGAATGGGAGTGGCTGAACAATCTCGAAACCTCTCAGAGTGCTACGGCTAAAACTGGTTGGTTGCCAAATCACTTGACATTGTGGCGAGATCGAACGCTGATTGCGGCTGCGCCACTTTATCTTAAAGGACATAGTTCTGGTGAATTTGTTTTCGATCACCAATGGGCAGAGTTAGCCGATCGCATTGGAGTCCAATATTACCCAAAATTGCTGGGAATGACACCATTTACCCCGGCTGAAGGTTATCGGTTTTTAATCGCCCCAGGAGAAGATGAGGATGAAATCACAGCGATGATGGTGCATGAAATTGACACTTTTTGCTCCAAAAATGGAATTTCTGGGTGTCATTTTCTCTACGTCGATCCCCAATGGCGTCCGATGCTGGAACGGCATGGCTTTACAACTTGGCTGCACCACAGCTATGTTTGGGAAAATGCTGGCTTTAAAACTTTTGATGACTACTTGAAAGTGTTTAACGCCAATCAGCGCCGCAATATCAAGCGGGAACGCAAAGCTGTGGAGAAAGCAGGTTTACGATTGCAACCGCTAAGTGGCGATCAAATTCCTCAGTCTTTGTTTCCTTTGATGCACCAGTTCTATGCAGACACCTGTGATAAGTTTGGCTGGTGGGGTAGCAAGTATCTCACACAGAGGTTTTTTGAGCAGCTATACACCGATTATCGCCATCGAGTCTTGTTTGTTGCTGCATATAGCGAGTCAGATAACTCTTATCCTTTAGGAATGTCCTTTTGTTTGTTTAAAGATGACAAACTCTATGGACGCTATTGGGGGAGTTTTCAAGAAATAGATTGCTTACATTTTGATGCTTGTTATTATGCGCCGATTGAGTGGGCGATCGCTAACGGAATTCAAATTTTTGACCCTGGCGCAGGTGGGCGTCACAAAAAACGGCGCGGTTTCCCCGCGATGCCCAATCACAGTCTGCACCGCTTTTACAATAATCGTTTAGGACAAATTTTACGTCCCTATATTAAGGAAGTGAATCAACTCGAACAGCAGCAGATTGAGGCAATTAATGCAGAGTTGCCATTTAGTGAGAAAAATGGTTGAGGAAAAGGAACTACTTTCGTAACATCACTGCGTAAGTCCTAATAAGTTCAGAAATATATTTATGGATCGTGTGAATCGTGATGAATTGATTAGAAGATATGCTGCTGGGGAAAGAAACTTTTCTGGAGTCAAATTGGACGGGGATTTGTCGGGGATTGACCTGAGTGGTGCTGACTTTACTGGGAATAAGATGGACGAGTTCTATTTTGAGCGTGCCATCTTGAAGCGTGCCAGTTTCGTCAATACCCAATTGGCTCAATCCTGTTTGGATGGTGCCGATTTGACCGAAGCCGATCTCAGAGGTGCTAGATTGTCTTACGCGAACCTCAGAGTTACTAACTTGACCAACGCTGACCTTAGAGGTGCGAGATTTTCCAACACTAGGTTCGATAGAGCTAATCTTACCGGGGCTAATTTGAGTGGAACTGATTTAGGGGGATGTATTCTGTGGGAAGCTAACTTGACTGGAGCCAATTTGGAAGGATCTAGTCTGCGTCGCACTAATTTTCGTAATACCATCATGCCAGATGGCACTATTCGGAATAGTTGAGTCTAATTCTCTGATTTGCTTTTAAGTAAAAGCAATCAAAAATATCTCAAAGATATCAAGAACACTAAGGAAGATAGGAATTACACTTGATGTAGAGTGTAAAAACCCTCAAGAAAGAAAATTTCTTTTGATAATGCTTATGGATTTAATAGTTGAAAATTTAGCCGCAATTGATGATAAACTTTCCCAGCGTCATATTGACCTTGATCCGGGTGGATATTTCATTATTTACTTGGATCGAGATGCAGGGTTAATTTCTGCCAAGCATTTTACAAATGTGATTGACGATCGCGGTTTAGCTGTCGATCCAGAAACCGGAAAGGTAATTCCGGCGCGAAAAAAAGTAGAACGAACTCACACGACAGTTTTTAGCGCGAGGACGGCGAAAGAACTTTGCGTGAAGATTTTTGAAGAAACTCAGCCTCCTCCAATAACTCTATTAGATCATGCAGCTTATTTGGGTCGAGAATTTGTCCGGGCTGAGGTGGCTTTACTCACAGGGCAAGAGTATGTTCAAGATTAAGCCAATTTTAGATTTTAGATTTTAGATTTTAGATTTTAGATTTTTATTTCAATCCAAAATCCAAAATTAAAAATCTAAAATTGAATAACTCTCCCATTATCCATTAGATGATGGCTGATTTATCTGATAGATATAGTAAGTCGCCATTGGGATAACGGTGGCGGCAATTAACAATCCTACTACCCAGGCAGTAGCGTTACCTTGGTTGGTTTCTTCTGCTTTCTTGAAGGTGCCTTCTACCTGTACATTGTCAGTTATTTTGGGTGGGCCTGGATCGGGTTTGCCAGAGAGAACGGCGACAAGGCGATCGCTTGCATCTAGAAATGCCTGATTGTATTTGTTACCATTGCGTAACGGCACACTTACTGTTTCAGTAGCGACGCTCTCGGCAATAGAGTCAGTGAGTAAAGGCTTGACTTGATCGCCAGTAATAATGGCAGTACCATTGGTAACTGTATCAATAACCAATAAGGTTTGATTAGCTTGGGCTTCTTTTGTAGGAAACCATTTTTTAAACAGCTCTTTGGTGAAGCTTTCTGGTGTTTCCCCATAGTCGAGGCGGCGAACAGTCACAATTCGGACTTGCTTATCTGTTTGCTTTGCCAAATCCCCGAAAGCGCTGCTAATCTTACCTTCATTCAGACGGCTGATGACTTCACTTTGATCTAAAACCCAGGTGTCATTCCCTGCCGTGAGGTTGGGTATTTGATACACACCTGTAGCTAAAGCAGGTGCGGCAAACAGCGAAGCTGCTAAAATAACCGTCACCAAAGGTAGAATTAGCCGAATGAGGTGTTTTTGACTGCTAAATATTTGTTTGAGGAGCTGTTTCATCATGTGATCCCTAAGACAGACTTGCACCAAAAATACTACAGAATCACTGCAAAAATCACCTCGTTCCCGATTTTCTACAGGATGAAATTTCTGGTATTGCCAGCAGATATATATTTTAGATGATGTCTGGCCAATTAAACATAATACCCGGAACCCCACCCCGCCATGCGCTCTTGCTCCCCTCCCCGCAGGCGGGGAGGGGTTGGGGGTGGGGTTCTTTTATTATGGGTAATTTGGCGGACATGATAAGCTAATCGGCATTTAAGTTGCATGATCAAGGCGGGCAAGATGCCCACCCCACAAGAATTTGATAAAATTTAATATGCAAATTAGATGTGTTTTAGCTTATTACAGGATTTTTTGATTGCAAAAACTTGTTTTGAGGGCGGCTGCAAGTATTAACTTGACGCTAACACCCTTGCTAGTGACAAAAAATACCGCCCATTTTGGTAATTAACTCAAATACTTAGGGCGGAATTTGCAAACCATCTAGAAATCATATCGCACGATCAATATTTTTGGCAAAATGAAGCATATTTTTTCCATATCTGCAAGTAGCTTTTCCTGCTGTATCCATTGATCGGGGATATCTGCATTTTTCTGATATTTTAGGCTAAATCTATATCAATATAATATATACATGACCATAATTTTAACTAACGACGACGGCATTGATGCCCCTGGTATCCAAGCTCTGCTCAAAGCTGTAAACGGCAAAAATGCTATTATCGTTGCTCCTGTTGATCCTCAATCTGGCTGTGGACATCAAGTTACTACCACTCGTGCCATCAACCTCCAGCGACGTTCTGAGACTGAGTATGCGATCGCAGGTACTCCCGCCGATTGTGTGAGAATTGCAATAACACAAATTGCCGCAGATGTCAAATTTGTACTTTCAGGTATCAACGCTGGGGGCAACTTGGGAGTCGATGTCTACATTTCTGGCACAGTTGCCGCCGTGCGGGAAGCCGCAATGCACGGTATTCCGGGAGTTGCCATTTCCCAGTATCGCAAAGCCAAGCAGAATTTTGATTGGGATCTGGCCGCCAAATTCACAGCTAAAGTTTTAGCGGACTTACTCAAGCGTCCCTTAGAACCGGGAAGCTTTTGGAATGTGAACTTGCCGCATCTGCAACCAGGAGAATCAGATCCGAATGTGGTGTTTTGCCAACCCTGTACCAAACCTTTGCCCGTGAACTATCGAATTGAAGGCGATGATTTTTATTATGTAGGAGAATATGGCAAACGCGATCGCACTCCTGGTAGCGATGTAGATGTATGTTTTTCCGGCAATATCGCCGTAACTCAGTTAAGGGTTTGAAATCAGCTATCAGTTACTAGTTAACTGTTACCAGTTTTTAGGGTGATAATTAATAACTGATAATTTCTAATTCATAAGTTTTGCACCGCACGAATCAATTCACGTCCTCTTAAATATTGATTGCATTCCTTTTTTTACATTGATAAATTAAGTTGCTCTGTTCAGTAATTACGAATTACGTTCGCGTAGCGTGCCGGAGGCTCTATTACGAATTACGAATTATTTTAGTCATCTAATGCTTGAATTAAAGACATAAACCGATCTACAGTTTGTGTCAGTTGGTTGAGTTTTTGCAGTGAATCATGCTGAGATTCAGCAAGAGTCTGTACAGCATCACACAACGCGACAATTTGATAGCTTTGCTGTTGCACCTGCTGTCCCTGTGCTTCGACTTGGATGCTGAGAGTCTCCAATCTTTCTCCAAGACGTTCAATTGTCTCAGTCGTAGATAGTACTGCTTCTCCAATTTGCTCAACAATAGATTCTAAGCGATTTATCTTTACTTCGACTCCTGCTGAAATCATTTCTTTACATCCTAGTTTTGAGAGAGCATCTTAGTAAAATTCCTAATACCAATTGAAATAATTAATCCCTGTAAAAACATTAGATAACACTGTCATTCCAATAATATGTGTGATTTTGTTATTTGATGCTTATACTCAATGTTGTGTTTAGCTACTTATATAGCAGTCTATGGATGCAATACATGGTAGGGGCAATTCATGAATTGCCCCTACGAGTGGTACGCCAGTTCGCCCAAGTCAGGACACCCGCCCACGCGACTGGCTCCTGTATTCCATACAATTGAGAACCGCTATAGTTCAGGAGGCAGGAGGTCGAAGGCAGTTCTTGCTGGAGGAACCCACGTTTAAAAACGTGGGATTGAAGTAAGGACGCTTTATACCACGAGGAAGCGCGTCTCGGTATAATTCTTTTTATGAACTGGGCTTTTGATCCTGCAACTTTAGTTTCAATTGATACTCCTAACCTCCTGCCTCCTGCCTCCTGCCTTCTGCCTTTTTTGTAATTAATTGATTGCAATTTTTAATCAAGAATCTTCACCACATATTACATATCTAAAATCATTAGTCACCCCTCGCAAGAGATAGTTAAGGAAAATTAACTTCAATTTTTACAAAGTTGTACTTCCCAAAAATTTAACCAAAATTAAGTAAACTTATAGTTAAAATTGATACTTTTAATTAAGCTAAGTTTCTAGTCTAATTAAATCCCAGTAATTATATCCTTGTTGCTTAACATTTGGCTCTACAATTCACTAAACACTAGTAACAAACATTTATCTAAGTGTGATTTTTTCAAAAGAGGAATTTTAATTTACTCCTCGCAGTTCAGTACAACCTAAATTTAAGCGTTACTTGGACATTTGGGAAAGCTTGTAGCACTATTGATCTTATGGCTATTGTTTGTGCGATCGCGATCAAAATAAAATTGCTGATCTACTCACAATTTTTAAGCTTTTGAAATCTGCTAAAGTTTCAGTAGCCGTGAACATTAATTTTAAAAAAAGGAGAAAAATATGCAGTTTCTCAAAATTGTTCTTGTCGCTCTTGTGTTGATGGTGAACCTGCTAATTGCTCAACCTTCTTGGGCAGGCAAGGATTTTACTAAGGGCGCTGACTATGCTGAGGTAACTCAGGCGCTCAATCAACTTTTAACTGTAAAAGATACACCAGAGCAAGCTGGCTATACACCTGAGCAATTCCAGCAGCGACTGGCACAATTGCAGCTTCAGAAAAATGTCATAGAAACAGCTAGCAAGCGGGCGCAGTGCCGCAATGAAACTGGAAAAACGTTGGCTGTCTATGCCAATAAACCAAAAAAATCTCCAACCCAACTCTACTACCTGGGCGCAGGAACAATCACGGATGATGATTGGGATTGTGATGGCATTTACTTACCCGCAGGTTCTCAAGTGGTTCTAGGCCCGAACGCTCAACCACAAGAACTGACCGAACCAATTGCCGTCAAGTTTGTCGATGGCACACAGTCTATTGCTAGAAGCAATCCAGCCACTGGTGTAATTGAATTGAATGTTGAACCTGCCAAAGTATTCAAGGCGGGTGAGAGTAGCTGGTTGCTCCCCACTTTATCCCAAGCAGATATCGATGTGCATATTCCCAACCCAGAACTCATTGACTAATCTCATCTAGATAGTTGAACTTTTATGCACTTCCCACATAAAAGTTCAACTAAAGCAATAGGATATGTAAAGCAAAATCTTCAACCATTGAACAATCAACTTTTAATTAAGGAAAAATTACAAGCCAAGCTTGAGAAGATTCAAGCCAAAAGCGATGGTTCTCCCGTTACCGATTTGCAACTAGACAAAACTTTAGCCGAAGAAATTGAACAATTGACGACGGAATTAGAGAGTGTCAATCCCAATCTCAATCCTCTTCTCTACGCTACTTCTTTGCTGGAGGGAGCTTGGCAACTGCAATACTCCACAGCGAGAGAAATCCGTTCTTTAGTTTCTCTCCCATTGGGATTAAAACTGGGTAAAGTTTATCAAGTGATTGATGTTGCAAATAAATTATTTTTCAATCTAGCTAAAGTTAAACATTCTCTGGGGCTAGTTTCGGGATATGTCAAGGTGACAGCTAGCTTTGAGCCAGCCAAAGAAGATTTAGAGCCTCTAGCGAACAAACGTATCAACGTCTATTTTGACAAACGCTACCTATCGATTCAGAAAATTGTTGGCATTAATACGCCCCAACTCAACCCATTTAAGGTTGTCCCAGCGAATAATCCTACTAACAGAATTGCCACACTGGACATTACTTACTTAGATGAAACCTTAAGGATTGGACGGGGAGGAGATGGAAGTTTATTCATTCTTAGTAAATCCGATGATTTACCTGACTTCACCTCCTCAATTTGAAATTGATCGCGCCGCCGAATGGATATGGCTCTCTCAATAATGCATCTTTTCACCAAGGTAAAACTAGGTTCTGCGATGGTGGAGCTTAAAACATTAAATTTAAAATTAGGTGATGGTATAGAAAGAGATATTAATGTCGATCCGATAAGTCCCAGGCAAGTTTTAATTGTTAGGTATGAAGATATTTTCGACTTATCAATTAAACCAGGAGGATTGCGAGAAAATATTGTGGTTACGGGTATAGAGTTTGATAATTTTATCGAACAGAATTCAGGAGTCAGGAGTCAGAATTCAGTTGGGTATTCTGTATGACTGGCGGATGAATAACCTCTTTTTAGACCCCCACCAAATCTACGATTTGGTGGTGCAACAATTCAGTGGCGGGTCTCTCTTACAAAGTTGCTCCTCTACAGCGCTTCGCGCATCCTGCGGCGGGGGAGACCCCAAGACCGCACTTTGCGCTGAATCCCCGACTGAAAGATTGGTGAATTCTGCATTCTGCATTCTTCTTCAACCCTGGCTCTTTGCTAACCTTTGAAAGTGGTGCGGCAATTCGTCTAACTTTTCACTGCGAACCGTGTAAGCGAATAGCCCACTTGGTAGAATCATTAATACTATAATTGGGAGCATCTCAATTTTTCAAAAATTCACGGCACTGATACAAAAACCCTTTATAACTCTCTTTACTTTGCGACGGCAGTCGCTACAACGGGGGGGAACCCCCGCAACGCGCTGCCTCCTCTTTGCGTACTTTGCGGTTCGTTTCATCATTCTCTTATTCCTATCTTCAGACAGAATAATAGGAAATTTAAAAACTTGAGATGTTCCCACTGTAATTTTAATAATATTTGTAATATTATCCTGTATTTTAGAAAGTAAACCGCTTCCTTTTATCAAGACAATCACTGATTTTTTATTTGTTTAGATGTAGCTTCCATAAAATCGGGAAAAACTTTTATAATCTGATGGATTCCCTCGCTACCTCCTGCAATTAAACCTCCTGTCAGGAATGCATCTAAACAACGAAAAATAACTACTTGTATGGGATTATCTAAATCAATAACTACAAGTGGCTCGATTGAGCGAATACCTATTGCGCTAATTAAAAGGCCGAATAAAAGGGATGTCCATAGAGCAATTGTTCGTGTATCAGATTTATAGGCTGTTCTTTGGCGCTCTTTTTCATTTATATCATCAGTTTGTGGCTGGAACATTTTTAATGAATCTTGTTGATTTTGGGTAAAACTTTGGATGATTTGCTGTTCTAAACTCATTCCTTCAGGCGGTAGTCCACTGACTTGATTTGATTCCAAAGAAGGAAACTGTTTTTGTTGGATTTCCATAAGTTTTATCTTCTCAGATATTAGAGCTTTTTCTTGCTGAATACTAATCTCTAATTGCTCGATAAATGGGCCACGCCAAGTAGTTATAAAAACTTCTAAAGAACGCTCTAACAACAAAGAAATAAATAACTGTAATGTGAGTAACTGGAGAATATCATTAACCCCAAATGGTTTTAAAACGAATGGTTTAGATGATAACCAAGTTGACAAAGTTACTACTAGAAAACTAATAATGATTAGCAGAATAAATAGAGGAGATTCTGGAGAAAGCTTTCGCAACGTATCTATACTCCTGTTTTGCGTCACAATATCTAACACAGCCTGAAGGTGAGAACTACACCTGCTGAGTAACTTAACAACGTTAATTTGATAGAACAGTAAATAATTCATTAGCCGACGCTTTTTTCCAGGAGTGTGATCGGCTACGCCACTGTGGAAGCGATGTTTTCAACGGGCTGTTCGGTGACGCACCTTGGTGGTAGCAGGGTAAGCCACGCTAGCCTAAAAGTATTGCTATACAAGCATTCCAGCGATAAACTGCGCGAAGCTACTGTGCATGGGGCGATCGCCTCAAATAAAATAAATGCGGAATGCGAACCTACGTAATCTATTAAACTTTGGCATAAAAGTCACTTAATATTTATGCAGAAAATTCGGTTTGTGGATTTATTTTCAGGAATAGGAGGAATTAGATTAGCCTTTGAACAGGCGGCTGATTCTTTAAATATAGAAAGTGAATGTGTTTTCAGCAGCGAAATCAATTCAGAAGCTCAATTAGTTTATGAAAAAAACTTTGGTCAAAAAGCTTTAGGTGACATTCGATTAATTGATCAACTACCAGAACATGAATTTTTATTAGCTGGGTTTCCTTGTCAGTCTTTTTCTCATGCTGGCAAAAAAGCAGGGTTTGTCGATACACGAGGGACGCTATTTTTTGAAATAACCAGATTACTCGATACCTATAAACCACAAGCTTTTATTTTTGAAAATGTCCGAGGGCTTTATAGTCATGATCAAGGGCGAACCTTAGCAACAATTAAGCATGAAATTAAAAAAAGAGGTTATAGTTTTCATGCTTTTTTACTCAACAGTGCAAACTTTGGCTTACCGCAAAATCGTGTCCGCATTTATCTAGTAGGAATTTTAGATGCTTCTCCCACTTTTGAATTGATTTCTGATGTGGGATTTAAAGACTCACATTCATATAATCCTCAGCAGTTATCTTTGTTTTATTCACCAAAAAAATCTGTGACTGTTGCCGACATTTTGGAAAGTAATCCAGATGAAAAATATAATTGCTCACCAAACTTCGTCAATGCTTTAAAACGAATATTTAATAATGATTTAAATCGCTTACATGGCATAAGGCTGATTGATTATCGGGGTGGAAACTCTATTCATTCCTGGGATTTAGGATTGCGTGGCGAGTGTAGTTCCGAAGAAATTGAACTAATGAACCGTTTCATATTAAAGAGACGGAATAAAGAATTTGGACAAGAACAAGATGGCAAACTATTAACTCAGGAGCAAATAGCTAGTTTTTTTGAACATCCCAGTTTAGGGAAAATTTTGAATTCACTAGTTACAAAAAAATATTTAAAACTTATTAATGATAAATACAAACCTCTATCGGGCAACTTTTCATTTGAAGTTTATAAGTTTGTAGATCCAAATAAAATTTCGGTAACGTTAGTTGCTAGTGATGCTAATAGATTGGGAGTTTATCACAATCAGAGAGTGCGGCGACTAACTCCGCGAGAAGCTGCAAGGCTGCAAGGTTTTCCTGATAGCTTTATACTTCATCCCAATGATGATAAGGCTTATTATCAACTGGGAAATTCTGTGAGTATTAATGTAGTCAAAGCTGTGGCTCAAGAAGCGATTATAAAAACGTTATATTCTACTCAATAAAGAATAGATAAATCTCAGATCACACTTGCTCAATCTTTGAATTATGTTCCTTAACTATAATTGCTGTAACACCCTTAAACCACAAATCCCAGAACTACATTTAAAGCTGTACGAATAAGTTCCCAGTATTCTGACTCCAGCACACCCAGCAAACCCAAAATACGACTATGGTCAACAGCACGAATTTGCCCAACATCAATAAAACGGTCTTGGTCTAGTCCATTATTTGGTGTTGCTTTCACATTCACAACGTAGGGGGCTTGTTTACTTCCGGGCCGAAATGGCATGACAATTGTCAGCAACCCATACTGATTCATGATGTCATTTTGCACAATCAAGCAAGCAAGCGCGGATTTTTTTTGCTTCAGCCCCAACTGTTGGATCAAGATTCACCCAACGTATTTCTCCTCGCCGATAAGTTAAATTACTCCCTGGCATTTATGCCATCTCCAATAACACTATCCCAAGCAGCAATTTCAGCTTGATACTCTGGATCTTCAGCATCCTGCTTGAGCGCTGTAATCATTTCTGCTGCTAAAATTCGGCTGCGGTGTTCTGCCAGCAGTGTATTGATGTATGCACTACGATTTCCTTGTGCATACTGATCTACAAATTGCAGAATGTCTTCTTCTAAGCTAATTATCACTTTGAGCATCTGTATGAATTTTTAGTATTACTATTTAGGATGATTTTATCATTATATAATTTGCCAAGTCTATGTTTCGGCAAAGGATACATCTTCATAAATATCCGTTAGTGAACAGGCAAAGTTTAGGCTGATTAATTGTAATTCTTGATTTCCTTTATAACTATATAGAACCCATCTTCCCTCAGCATTGCGACGAAAACAATCAACGCGCTGGCGGGTTTGACTGATTAAGACGTATTCTTGAAATGTTTCTAATTCTTGATAGTCAATAAATTTATCGCCTCTGTCAAAAGCTTCCGTGGATGGAGAAAGAACCTCAATAATTAAACAGGGATAACGTTTAAAATATTCAAACTTTATATCTCTTTGGTCACAAGTAACCAGGATATCAGGATAATAGAAAATATTTAATGATTCAATGCGAGCTTTCATATCTGTAGCGTAAAGGCGACAACTAGTGCCGCGAACATGATTTCTCAGGAGGGCGATGAGATTAGTTGTAATTGTCACATGGGCATCACTTGCCCCTGACATTGCATAGATTTGCCCTTGAATATATTCGTGTTTATTCAGGCTGGATTTTTCAGCTTCCAGGTATGCTTCTGGAGAAAGATAGGGGTGAAATTGGCTAAGAGTCATAAGCAATTCAAAATTCACTTAATAAACAGAACAATATTTTTGGCAATTAATATCAATCTTCTGCTCGCAATAACCAAAAGCCGCTATAAGTCATCCCAGAATCATCGGGTTGCACTAACAAAAAATGCAATCCTCGGCAATGCTTTTTCCGTTGTTCAAATGCTTGGGCTGCTGTTGTAACTTCTGAATCTTCAAAAGTGGCAACAATCCACCTATCCACCAAGCCAGCTTCTAATATTAAGCCATCCGGTGCGCCAGATATGTAGTTTAACGCCACAGGACGGGCTTGCTGCAACCACCGCGCTAGGGGCATCGATCGCCGTCCACCATAAATTACCACACCAGGGACCGGTACTGTTGACGCCAAACCGAAATTGATGGGTTTGAGATGTTCTGGTATGTGCAAAATGGGAATGGGGCGATCGCTAAATCTCGTTTCTATATCACTAGCTGCTAGAGTCGCAAAACGCCATTGTTCTCCCCAGAGGTTTTCTGATAATGGTGCTGGGGGCGGTTTATCCAGCACTGAGGGATATTGCTTTTCTTGTAACCACTGCTTCAATGCCAAAGTGTGGCGGGTCGGTTCGACATTAATACCTAAATTGCGTCCAGCCGCCTCAATTAAACTTAGAGACTGAGGACGAAACACCTGAATCACATCTGGCAATTTGTCGCCAGATGCTAACTCAAATTGAGCCGCAACCCAATTAGAATTTGCTGCTGACTGTAGACAGGTAGCTTCATATTTAAAGCTGTGAGTTGAGTCACAAATCAACAACTCCCATAAAATTTGTCCAGATGCATCTGGGAACGGACGACGATAAAAATCAGCCTGCCAAATTTTCATAAGTGGGGAGTGGGGCACCTTTGATTTCCGATAATCGGCTATGAGGAGAGGGGGATGAGGCGAACATCGCTCGCCTCATCCCCCTCTATTTAATTATTATTATGCTTTTGGTAAAATACTGGTAACATTTTAAACAGATAAGTCTTATTGACAATTCCAGACCTATCTTTTTTACCATAGATTGCTACACTCTTTGCCAATCAAGTATTTCAAAAAACTATTTGCAACCTACCACCCTTTTCTAAATCTTTTGTTGAAGGCGAATAACAGACCCACCATCCCGGAGCCGAGAACACCAAGTGATGAGTCAGGTTCTGGAACTGCTACCGTTTCCTGTGGCTTTGTATAGCAGGTGCTGGAGACCTTGTTGGTATCCATCGTCACGGCACCATTTTGCGCCAAGGCTCTACCGCAGTCAATGTTTACGCCAGTAGTCAGGGTGATGCTGGTGAGCGCTAGAATATTTCCCTGGAACTGAGTGTAGGTTCCGAGAGTCGCGGAGCTGCCGATCTGGAAAAACACATTGGGAGCTTCACCGTTGGTCGTGACAACAGACGAGTCGGTTGCGGTGGTGAGCGTGCTGGCTATCTGGAAAACGAAGAGCGCATTGGGGTCGCCTTGATTGTCGAGCGTGAGTTTTCCTGTCAACTGAGCCGATGAGCTAAAAGAATAGACCCCAGGTGTGAGCGTCATTCCACCCAGATCCAGACCAGTCAACTCCTTAGTGGGACTCAAGGCTGCTAAATAATTGTACGCACTTGCGTTATCCAGTTGAGCCTGAGCCGCAACTGCATCAGATGTGAATATCCCTCCGTTCACGACCCCGACCGCTGGAGAAAAGCCAGTAGCTGAAGAACCTGCGTTGACACCCAGAGATTGCGTGATGAGGGACTTGCCGGTATTAGTCACCGTCGAGCCACCCAAGACCCCGAAGTTATTCGCCGTTCCCAGCAGAGAAGCGGCTTTTGCTGGAGCTTGAAAACTGGAGAATACCACGATTCCTAAAACTATTGCGTACTTGTAGTTCATTTTTAATTTTCCTTATTAAGTGTTATCACTAATTACTAGTTTGTCTTAACAAATACAAGTATGCTTGATCTCAAAGGAAAAAATTGTGTTTTATTTAACCTTTACGCAATCTTTAGCATTGTATAAAGGCGGGATGAATTTGCACTTGACAAAGACCGAAGTAGTCAAGCATTGCTGGCTGAAGCTTTAAATGATTTATTTGAAAAGTATGGGAAGAGTCCGATTGCTTAAGGTTGCATTCACAAATAAAGTACCTTTTGTCAATCAGTTAAAATACTTAAAACAGTCTTATAATCGGGTGTGGGGAGCTACGGTATACACACAAGTCTCTCTAGACGCAATTTACGGTTTATCGAATAGCCCAAAGAAACCTCACCCTGGTTCTGCTACGCAAAACCTGTCCCTCTCCTTAGTAAGGAGAGGGACATCCTTGATCATACGTGTCAACTTAAGATGAAAGTTAGTCTAGAAGCAGCTTTTAGAGATTATCTCGTTTATCTCGTTCCCAGTCGGAGACTGGGAATGCATTCTGAGAGGCTCCGCCTCAAGACTTGCGGCAGAGCCGCTATGAGGTGCATTTCCAGCTTCTTGCTGGAAACGAGGTTTTAAAAGGCTTTCACGTTAAGTTGACACCAATTATCCTTGATACTCCCCACGTCTGACGCCTCAGAGGAGCTTTTCCCTTGCTCCGCTACTGAATTGTGACAAAAATCCATTTACCTTAACCTGTCAAGAATGCCCCATACCTAATTCAAAAAGCCTGAATCCACTCTTTGACAGAATATTCAGTCCAGATGCTATTTTTCCAGTAGGGGTCATTTTCAATTAACTGGCGCACAGTGGCTTCGTCTTCGGCTTCGTAAATCCCAAAAACTTTTGTAACATCTTTGGTGGGGCCAATAGTAATCAGCACACCGGATTCTTTCTGTTTTGCTAATCCGTCTAAATGAGCTTGACGGTGGGGGGCGCGTTTTTCGAGAACGTCTTCGCAGTAAGTTCCCCAAAGTACATATTTAGGCATAATTGCTTGTTACTCCTAGTAGTTAATAAAGGGGTTATAGTAGTTCCCAATTGCATGGAATACAGACCTAACAAGAACAGCCCCTTCCCTACAAGGGAAGGGGAGTAACACTCAAAGCATCTCTCCTTGTAGGAGAGAGGAATGGAAGAGAGGTCAAAACTGTACTGCACCCAAGCGAGAACCGCTATAGTACCATGCCAAACTCAAAATTTAGACTCAATTTGTTGCCTCAACCAATCACGAAAACTAGCATGATAAATACTATAATAGATTTCTGCTGCTATTGATTCTAAATGTAAAAACTCTCGCCACTTGTCTAAAATTACCTTGATTTCATATTCATCTTCATCTAATCTTTCTGCGATCGCTTCTATTGATATTGATTGCTCTTGAACTAAGATATTTAACACCTCTAAACCCATTGGTTGCTGTTTACTGGTTGCTAAATTCATTTTTTCTAAGTGATTTTGGTAATAGATCTGTAAATTTGAGGGGTAAATTTCCTCATTAATAGCTGCTAATATTTCCCTAATATACATAAAATTGGTTTCATCATCATCAAAACCTGGCTCTATGAGGTTGAGGGAAACATCTTCAGGATTCTTTGCTTCGCTAACGCTACGCACCCTGCGGGAAGCCGCAGAAGCGTCTACAGAATTACATGATTCATTTAAATAGCTTTTAATATATTCCTGGATATCAGCGCGATTTTGTTCCGAGTAGGCTGATAAATCGAAAGATTCGGCTGGATTTTCAACTAATAAACCTGATTTATCTGTCAGAAATGGACGACGAGTGAGGATAAAATAAACTTTTTCTGGCAGATAGCGGGGTAAATAGAATATATTTGAGCCGCGTGATTGATTGTTGGTATCAATCTTATCACACCCATCTATAGTAATAATTAAACGTTGTTCTGGATGCAATCTATCGCTGATTTGTTGCAGTAATAACGATAAAAAGCCACTGCCTTCCGTGGTAAAATCAGGAAAGTTCGTGGTGAGATTGTTTCGACTCCGCTCAACACAAGTTTTACTATCTTGATGTTGGGCAATTTCTATTAATTGAGTGCAAATCGTCGTCAGAAATTCTTCAACGCGACTTTTACCTGTAATTTCGACATTGTAATAGACAACGCCGGGATTTTGGCTGACATAATGGGCAAGAATGGCACTTTTGCCAATCCCAGGATCACCGATAATAGTAAAGTAGCCCCGGTCATATTGATTGAGAAAGTTGTTGATAGCAGCAAAGACAAATTCACGACCGACAAAATTACGGCTTTTTTCTGTAATAATTGCTTCAAATTCTTTGGGATGTCCTCTTGGATTTTTGATAGATGTGTTATTAAACATTTATTTACTTCATTTACTATTAGAAGGAATTCAATTTCTGGAATTAACAAGCGATCGCACTAGAATCATCTTTAAGATTTAATAGAAATGTATTTATTATTTAGCCTATTGTTTCTTTTCTAATTTCTTCAATATCTTGCCAAAATTATGCTCTTGTTACATTTTTTAGAGACTCTTGGCGTTCTTTTGTATAATCACCAGAACCCCAACCCATTTCTTGTAAAAAGCGAATTGTGTCAAGTTGTCCCAACTCTTTAACTAAGGCTTGATAACCTTTTGTGCGTAATTCAATGAGTGTCATTTTCATCATCTCCATTTAATAAAAAACTATTCATTAACCAAATAACAGGGTTTTCTAATTTAACTTGTAATATACAGCAGAATTCAGAATTCAGAGGTCAGAATTCTGAAGTAAAACAGCTTTTACACCAGGGTTTGAGACTTTGGTTGTGTACCTCACCAAATTGAAATGCGCTGTATTACTATATTTAATTGCTTTTTTGAGTAATCTATCATCCGTTGTTAATAATATATCTATTTTAGCAGATTCAGCACAAGCGACATGAAAAGAATCATAAAGACTAAACCCTAACTTCTCTAATTCTTGGGAACGTTTATCTATTTCTTCATTTAAAATTATTTGATAATTAACTAACTTTAATAGTTCTCTAATTTCTTTGAATTTATCAAGATTAGTCATTTTTCTTAACTCTGCTTCAATAGCTTCGCTACTGACTAATTTATATTTTCCTGATTTAACCTGCTTGAAAATTTTAAGAACTGCTTCACCTTCTAAACGATTTCTATCATAACTCCAATCATCAAAAGGGCGATTTAAACAACAAACATCAAGATAAATAAAATAAGATTTGCTCACTCTATATCTTCTCCTTCCAACCGCAGAAAATGAACACGCCCTGATGTGTCTCCTGCTACAATCGTGAATCCATCTGGGGAAATAGCACAACATTTTATAGGACTGTCACCAGTAAAAGTAGAGATTACCTTTCCTGTTTCCAAATCCCACAGTTTTAGCGTGTTGTCAGCTGAACCAGAAATAGCTTTTTGACCATCTAGGGCGTTGGTTCCGCCCGCCGTAGGCATCGCTACTGCTTCTACTCGGCTGTTATGACCTTTTAGGGTAGCGATTTCCCTTTCTGTCTGCAAATCCCACTGTTTTAGGGTGTTGTCAGATGAACCAGAAACGGCTTTTTGACCACCTGCGTAGATCGCTACTGCATTTACCGATTCGTTATGACCTGTCAGGGTAGAAATTTCGGCTCCTGTCTGTAAATCCCACAGCTTCAGAGTCTTGTCATCAGAAGCAGAAACGGCTTTTTGACCATCTGGTGCGATCGCTACTGCATTTACCGAGTCGTTATGACGTGTCAGGGTCGAGATTTCCCTTTCTGTCTGCAAATCCCACAGTTTCAAGGTGTTGTCACCAGAACCAGAAACGGCTGTTTTTCCATTTGGGGCGATCGCTACTGCATATACCGAGGAGTTATGACCTGTCAGGGTAGAGATTTCCTTTCCTGTCTCTAAATCCCACAGTTTCAGGGTCTTGTCATAAGAACCAGAAACGGCTTTTTGACCATCTGGTGCGATCGCTACTGCCATTACCGAGTCGTTATGACCTGTCAGGGTAGAGATTTCCTTTCCTGTCTGCAAATCCCAGACTTTCAGGGTGTTGTCATAGGAAGCAGAAACGGCTTTTTTGCCATCTGGGGCGATCGCTGCTGCTGTTACTGCTTTGTTATGACCTGTCAGGGTAGAGATTTCCTTTCCTGTCTGCAAATCCCACAGTTTCAGGGTGTTGTCATTTGAACCAGAAACGGCTCTTTGACCATCTGGGGCGATCGCTACTGCATATACCGAGGAGTTATGACCTCTCAGAGTCGAGATTTCCGTTCCTGTCTCCAAATCCCATAGCTTCAGGGTGTTGTCCCAAGAACCAGAAACGGCTTTTTTGCCATCTGGGGCGATCGCTACTGCTGTTACCGAGTCGTTGTGACCTATCAGGGTCAAGATTTCCGTTCCTGTCTCCAAATCCCACAGTTTCAGGGTGTTATCACGAGAAGCAGAAACGGCTTTTTTACCATCTGGGGCGATCGCTACTGCATATACCAAGTCGTTATGACCTGTTAGGGTAGAAATTTCCTTTCCTGTCTCTAAATCCCACAACTTCAGGGTATTGTCCCAAGAACCAGAAACAGCTTTTTTGCCATCGGGAGCGATCGCTACTGCTCTTACCAAGCCGTTATGACCTGTCAGGGTACACAGTAGATTTCCGCCTGGAGTGGTTAAGCTAGCTGTAATGGGACGAAATCGAGGAATTTCACTTTTACTTTGTCCTGCATCTGCCAAAATCTTCTGAATTTCTGGCTGCGGAAAAATCTGCAACCTTCCCCATAATTGTCCTACTAATTGGTTGGGGTCTTGATTCAAAACATGGGCTGATAACTGTAGCGCACGTTGAATTAATTGGAGTGTTTTGACTTTTTCGGGGTCTAATTTATCTTCTGACTCTAAGCTATTTAATATCTCTGGGTCATCAATCAAATAAAAATCCATAATTAGGGGTTCTATTCCAAATTTAGGATATCGAATTTTCAGAGAAATAAAATCAAAATCTGTGAGAGTTTGATAATACTTTTCCGAGTTACCCGCTTTTAATTGTTGTTCAGGAAATTGACCAAGAAATAAATTTTGAAATTCTACTGATTTTGAGGCTAATTTAGTGGCAATTCCCCCCATTCTATGCCATCTCCTTTGCCATATAATTAGCCATACTCTTATTAACTTCTCTAAACAGTTTTCGACCTTTACCTAGTTTGTCTTGCCCTTTGAGAAATTCCAGAAAACTTCGATGATAAATACTATAGTAAGTTTTTCGTTCATCTTCATTTACTTTGGGTGTTACATACTCAACCCAATCATTTAACACCGATTTCACCTCATATTCATCCTCATCAAGAATTTCCGCAATCATGTTTATGGATATTGGCTCACCTCTTTCTACCAATATATACAGTATTTTTACCTTCTTTTCATTTGATTCATTATCCATCCCCATCCGATTCCAATGAGTCGTATAATAGTCTTGAAGACCTTGCGGTAATCCCTTTAAAGTTAAATTATTGTATTTACCTTCAGAGATTCCCGGCAATAAATAGCGCAAATATATAAAATTATTTTCACTCTTGATAGCTATTTCCTGAGTAAAGTTATCCTCAGAAATATTACGCTCATTAATCCAACTTATGAGTTTTTGATCATTCTTCAAAAACAAGTGAATATACTCTTTTACATCTTCTCGACTTAAAGCTGTATAATAACCCTTTGTTAAATCTAATTCATCTACAGGAGTATCTGGAGACAAAGTTAAACGTTTTGTTTCTTGATTATAAAGTCTTCTGGTCAGTAAAAAATAGACTCCATCGGGAAGATTTTGTGGTAAATCTAAAAGATTACCATTTCCTTCTTGTTCTACTTCATCTAGTGCATCAATAACAATTACAAGTTTTTGTCCTTTTAGTTCTTCACTAGCTTTTTGCAGGAAAGTTCTTAAATCAGCGTTGTCTGCATTTTGGAGAGAATGACGCTTAATTAATTGTTGACGAATACTGGCTAAAAACTTTTCTGGTTTGTTGCGTCCTTCTGCGAAAACATTAAAATAACAAGGAAATTTAGTAGCTAAAACATATTTAGCAGCAATGGCACTTTTACCCATCCCTGCATCCCCAATCACACTAAAGTAACCCTTGTTTTGAGTTGTGAAGAATTTTTGAATCGCCTTAAAAACAAAATCACGTCCGCAAAATAAGCGAGTTTTTTCAAATATTAGGGCTTTAAAATCTTTGGGATAAACATCTAAATTCCAATCTGGATAAGGCTGATATCGTGAGGCTTTCGTTTGTTTGGCAACTGCAATAAAAGCTTCGCCAAATTCTTCTAATTCACCCAAAAAGTTAATTTTAGCATTGATTATCTGCGTTTTTAGTTCGCTATTTTGATTAATAAATTCTATTGTTTTTTCTTTAAATTTAACGGGAGAATTATTGCTGTAAGCATACCAAAAATAATCTTTAATTTCTTTATCTCTAAATAGGTTTAAAATTGCTTCTGGCTTAAATACACCATACCTTACCAGAGCGTAAACATAAACAGTATCAACCTTATCATCAGGAATTTCGGTAGAATTGAGTTGTAAATCCTTTAAAACCTTGATAACAGCTTCGTTTTTTAGAGCTTGTCTGATGATTTCTCCACCAGCTTGAGGAGCATATTTTTTAATTATGGGAGTAATCAGTGAAGTAATGACGGCAAATTCTATCATGGCTTACTACCGAAAATTTACTATTTTGTTACGACTAGTATTATAGCAAATTATACAGTAAGTACCGTTGAGTAATATTATAGTTGCATAACGTAATGTTGTTGTATTTAAACATCTGCCAAAACATCCTTATGCTGGTATAGCAAAGCCTACGCAAGGGATTACAACTCCGATACTGACTGTATTAGGTATTTAATTTAACATATAATTCCTGATAGTAACACTGCTTTATTCAAGCAAATGGGATTACTTTTGTTAGATGCGATCGCTACCCCCAATGTAACAAATGCCATCGCCGAATCAACAAATGCGAACGCCGAATCAACAAATGCGAACTCCGAATCAACAAACGCGAACTCCGAATTAACAAATGCGAACTCCGAATCAACAAACGCGAACTCCGAATTAACAAATGCGAACCCCGAATCAACAAATGCGATCGCCGAATCAACAAATGCGATCGCCGAATTAACAAATGCGATCGCCGAATTAACAAATGCGATCGCCGAATTAACAATAAAAGGGAGGGAACTAGATTTCTTGTTTCCCCCCTTTCTAAGCCTACGGTGTACACACAAGTTATCGAATCACTACCAGTCCTCGAATTACCCCACCCTAACCCTCCCCTTGTAAAGGGGAGGGAACTGGATTTTCGGTTTCCCCCCTTTACAAGCGATGCCCTGAGCCTGTCGAAGGGGGGGATTAAGGGGGGTAATTACTCCTAACTTCTCAGATTGACGCCGAATTTTTCCACCAAAGCTTCACGGACTTTATTATGTACTGGTTCAACTTCAGCCTCGGTGAGGGTGCGATCGCTAGCCCGATAAATTAAGCGAAATGCTAAACTCCTTTGTCCTTCGGGGACATTTTCGCCACGATATTCATCAAATAATTCCACTGATTCGAGTAAATCTTTACCAGCTTTGGTAATTACTTTTTGAATTTCGGCAACTGAGATTTTCACAGGTGCGAAAAAGGCGATATCGCGATCGCTAGCCGGATAGGTAGAATAGGGACTGAATGTTGGAACGAGCATTTCATCTTGTTCTAGAGAATCTAAAAGCACATCTAGATCCAACTGGAAAACATAAACGGAATCTGGTAAACCTTTTTCTCGTCGCAATTGCGGATGGAGTTGTCCAAAAATACCCAGTCTGTTACCCTGAATCCACAGAGAAGCGGTGCGTCCTGGATGTAAGCGATCGTCGCGGCGATCGGGTTGAAATTCGATTTCCAAGCTAAGTTGCCGAAATACACTTTCTAAAATGCCTTTGGCTTCAAACCAGGTGAGGGATTGTTCGCGTCCACTTTTTGACCATTTGCCAAGGGTGCGATCGCCTCCCACAATCCCAGCAAGGGCTTCTGTTTCTTGCAAACCGTCTTCTTCTCGCCAGAAAATTTGTCCGATTTCAAAACCGTTAAGGGCACCATTACCCTGTTCTAAATTGTATTGAAAGGCATCAATTAACCCAGATATCAAATCGGTTCTTAGCGCTGAATATTCGACAAATAAGGGGTTTGACAGTACTATCTTTCTGTCTTCTCCTGGTTTGACTAAAGAATAGTGGATTAATTCTGTCAACCCTTCAGCCCGGAAAAAAGCTCGTAACTTGCGAATCAGTTCCTCATCTAAAGGCAGATAGCCAGCTTCCGCTTTTTCTGGTAAGGTATCACAAAATTTGTTGTAGCCATAAAGACGGGCGATTTCTTCAATTAAATCAATTTCTCGCTCTAAGTCGCGGTAACGATAGGGTGGGACGGAAACTGACCATGTAGGTTGATGGGTGCTACCTTCTCCTGGAACATTGCCTGAAGGAGTCAACTGACATCCTAATGCAGTCAGGATGCGCTCAACATCTTGTTCTTGGAGTTCACCTGTGTCCTCTTCCAAATCGATTGGCCCTAATATCTGATTAACTCGGTCTAAACGCAGTGCAATAGAACGACTCCAAGTAGATGGATGGGGGCGGGTATCGGCAATTTCTTGCTGGACAAGAATTCCACTAGCCAATTCGCTAATTAAGGATAAGGCGCGGCGATTAGCTATTTCCAATTCAGCCCGGTTAACTCCCCGTTCATATCTGCCAGAAGCTTCACTTCTTAAGCCTGCACTCCGGGAAGAACGGCGAATTGCTACGGAATCAAATAAAGCTGCTTCTAAAACTAGGCTTTGAGTCCCTTCATGGACTTCTGTTTCTTCCCCACCCATGACTCCCGCTAGTGCAACGGGTCTGTCGTTAGCGGTAATTAACAAATTTTGGGTTGATAGGGTGCGAGTTTGTCCATCCAGGGTTTTGAGGGATTCTCCAGCAGTGGCGAAGCGAACGCCGATGCTTAAATTTTCGCTACTTGCAACAGATTGTAGGCGATCGCAATCAAAGGCGTGTAGTGGTTGTCCCCATTCCAACAAAACGTAGTTAGTAATATCCACAACATTACTTATGGGACGTACTCCAGCAGCCCGCAAACGCTGTTGCAACCATTCGGGAGATGGAGCAATTTTTACCTGTTCAATTACCGTACCGATGTATGCAGGACAAGCTTGGGTATCGGCAATTTTTAGAGCTAAATTTCCGGCACTTTTAGAAATAGAGACTTCACTAGGTTCAACAATGCTCAACTTTCCACCAGTTAAAGCTGCTACTTCCCGTGCTACGCCTACCATACTTAGAGCATCAGCGCGATTAGCAGTTGCCGTGAGGTCTAAAATTACATCATCTAAACCCAACAACGGACGCACATCACTACCCAATGGTAAATTTTCCTGGGTAAAAATATGAATTCCGTCTACATCAGTGGGCAAACCGAGTTCCTTTAAAGAACAAATCATCCCCTGAGATGAGACACCACGCAGTTTTGCAGGTTTGATTTTTAAATCGATGTTGGGTAAGTAAGTACCCGTAGTTGCTACTGGCACATAGATATCTGCTTTCACATTCGCAGCGCCACAGACAATATTTAAAATCTCATCTGCACCGATATCCACTTGGCAAACACTCAATTTATCGGCGTTGGGATGGGGTTGACGCTCAATAACTTTCCCAACAACCACGCCATTTGCCCAAGTGCGGCGGTCTTCAATTTCTTCTACCTCAAACCCCGCCATTGTCAGGGTTTCGGCTAATTCTTCTGGACTAAGTTTTATCTCTACTAGTTCGCGCAGCCAATTGAGAGAAATACGCATGGAGTGTGCTTGTTTTAGGAATCGTCTTTTGTTCTCATTTTAGGGTGCCTACTAGCGATCGATGGCTACTCGTCCCGCAAGGCGTACCCTTTCACTTGAACAATCCTACTACGTTAGACTGGCAGAACAATATACTACACACAATTTAGCTAATTAGGTAGGATATGCGATCGTAAAGAATAGTAGTGCTAACCCAAAAGCTATAAATGCTAACCCAAAAGCTATAAATGCTAACCCAAAAGCTATAAATGCCAAGCCAAAAGCTATAAATGCCAAGCCAAAAGCTATAAATGCTAACCCAAAAGCTATAAATGCTAACCCAAAAGCTATAAATGCTAACCCAAAAGCTATAAATGCTAATCCAAAAGCTATAAATGCTAACCCAAAAGCTATAAATGCTAATCCAAAAGCTATAAATGCTCGACTTTATCTTTACATTTTTTGCGATCGCCTCTAGTCAGCCGTAGCACTTCTAGATTAAAATAAGTAGCAACGCTTTAGAATATTTACCAGAAAGCATTACGAGGTTACAAAATATTCAATACATAGATGCTCATGAAAATTTTTTCCGCTCCTTGCCAGAAAGTATTTGCAATTTAAAACTGTTCAAGGATAATATCTATCAATAATCCCAAATATTGAAATTTTCCACGATTTATGTGTGCGACTAAGTAACCTATTACAAACAATTGAGCTAACCAAATACGACACGCGATCGCAAAGAGGGCACGTTGTAAAGTTATGTAACCTAAATCAAGTAAAACTCTTGATATATGATTGTTTGAATACCAAACTTTCAATGAGGTAAAATGAATCAGCAAAACAGGCGTTAACTTAAATATTTATCAGGTGATTATGTTAAAATATCTGCGTTGATATTAGCAATATCTAAATTATATAAAAATGCAATAATGACAATTATATCAAATGAAAACCCAATTGTTCTTGTTTGTGCTGCTGATGATAACTATTCTATGCCTATAGCATCGGCTACCCGCTCAGTTATTGCCAATTTCCAAAGTGAACACAAGTTGCTTCTATATATTATTGATGGTGGAATTAGTAAACTCAACAAACAGAGAATTATCAAAAACTTAAAATCTGAGGAAGTCAGTATCAATTGGCTTAAGCCCAGAAAAAAGCACTTCCAAAATGCACAAATTTCATCCACAATTACAATTGCTGCTTACTATCGGTTTTTAATTCCTCAACTGCTGCCAAAGCAATTTGATAAGGCAATTTACATTGATAGCGATGTGATTGTACAAGGAAATATAGAGAGATTATGGAATATTGATATTGGAGAATATTATCTCTTGGCAGCACAGGATATGGGAGCGCCTTATGTATCTTCGCCAAGAGGACTCATGAATTATCAAGAGCTTGGCATTTCCCCAGAATCTAAATACTTTAATTCCGGGGTTCTAGTAATTAACCTCAAAAAATGGCGGGAAGATAAGATTTTTGAAAAATTAATTGAGTATTTGGCAACAAATAAACAGTATGTGCGGTGGCATGATCAAGATGCTTTGAATGCTATTCTTGCAGGAAAATGGGGAGAACTTGAACCTAGATGGAATCAAATGCCATATTTGTTTCAATATTCATCTTGGCAAGATAGTCCGTTTACAGAAGATGTATTCAATCAGCTAATTAATAATCCTGACATTATTCATTATTCAACTAGGGATAAGCCTTGGTACAATAGTTGTAAGCATCCTGACAAAGATTTATTTTTTCAATACCTTGATAATTCAATTTGGTCTAATTGGTATGCTGAACAAGCTATAAAAAAAGAAAGGCAAAGGCGGATGGCTTTTTTACACAACATTTATTATATGATGAAGCAGCGAATTAAATCACTGTTGAAAGCATAGTAAAAAACTAAACCTGTCTTTCAATCGAAAAAAGTAAGTCAACCCAAGGGCAGCAAGGGTATAGCCAGGACGCTGCTAAAAAATTTCTCTACAGGACTAAACAAAATTTACGAATTACGAATTACGAATTACGAATTATTTAATGCCACTTGTAAAACTGGTACAAACGTTGTGCCAGTTTGTGTTTGCTCCAATTGCTGTTGAGCTTGGCTTTTAGAGTCCAGTTAGCAAACTGGTCTTACTATTGATACCAGTAAACCTACTAATCAATACAATCACTATTAACACCAATTCTCCAAAATAAAACTATATAGCGGTTCTCGCTTGAGTGCAGTACAGTTTTGACCTCTCTCCAAACCTCTCTCCTAAAAGGAGAGAAGCTTTGAATCTTACTCCCCAACGCTAGAAGGGAAGGGGCTGTTCTTGTTAGGTCTGTATTCCATGCAATTGGGAAGCGCTATAGATACAAGTCTGGAAAACCAGATAAAATCTGGCGCTCTTATTACGAATTACGAGTTGGTATAAATCAGCTAGATCAAAGGTAGGGAATATGCAAACAATTGGTACTCAAAAAGACAGTCCAGCTTGGGTTATTCAAACTTGGGCAGCTTTTATACTTTCTATTTCTATGACCACCTTCGGCATTGTAAATTTGCCTGTGGATGGCTGGGTGAAAGGCTTTATGGGTATGGGTTTAGCTTTTTCTGTTGGCTCAACTTTTACTTTGGCAAAAACTACTAGAGACTTGCACGAAACTAGAAGATTAACCGCTAGGTTAGACGAGGCGAAAGTAGAAAAATTGCTTTCACAACACGATCCTCTGAATTTCAAATGAAGGCAGTCAGCCTTTGCGGGTAATTCAAAATTAAGAATTATCAAAAATTAACTATATGACAAAAAACAAAAGGACTGGATATACCAGTCCCTTATTATATTGATTTAACGTTTTTATCTTAATAACGGGATTTTTTGGTCTTTAACTTTTGCTTTTTACGCCGACTTTCGCTAGCAGCCACTGCATGTTCTACCGGATAACCCACTATCGGAATTACCTGATATTTGCGCTCTTCTTCTAACTTTTTCAGTTCAGTATAATTAACCCAGTGAATGCAATCAACCGGACAAGTGTCAATTGCTTCTTGGATAATTTCCTCACCGTCCCCATCTTGCCGAACCACGCGCGATCGCCCGTAATCTGGTTCAATATAAAAGGTGTTACGCGCAACATGAGCGCAGTGCTTGCAACCAATACAGGTGATTTCGTCAACATAAACACCATTTTGGCGCAGCACACCGCCCAATTCCGGTTCTAAACCAGAACGTTCTGGGGCATCCCGTAAAAAACCCCCTAATTCTGGTTCCAAACCTGAACGATTATCTTCTTGTTCTTCCGGCGACGGCAAAAAATCAGCCATTACGCACTCCAGCGTTGTACTACCAGGCGAATTGAACCATCTTCATTTTTCTGTTGTTCAGAGACTTGAAAACCAACACGAGCGGTTTCCTTCACAACAGTTTGATAAGCATAGCGCTGTGTTACCTGGCGCAAAAATCCGTCTACAGACAGGTCTTGCTGCCAATATTGCAAGTCAGCCACCAGTTCATATTCCTTGCCATTCCATCTAAAGCCGATATCGTAGCCATTTTCCTGCTCAATACTAACTTCCGCAGGATGGGTTTGACCGCGATAGCCACGTACTTCCCGTGGTCCTGGTTTCCAGTCTACGCCCAATTCAGTCAAAGCATCTTTCAAAGAATCAAGGTTACGGATTTGAGTCTTAATTTGGCTAAAGTGTGACATGGTGGTTATGAATTAATAACACTAAACAACTGTGAAAACTTACCAATCGCTGTAAGTGGTGTGTGTATTCGCCACATTAGATTGCTGCACTTGAGCGGCGAAATATTCTGAGGTTGGCTCATGATTAAGTACTTGCCCCAGCTGTGCCTCTATTGCTGCTGTAACCTCAGCGCAAGAAGCACCTACAATGCCAGTGACTTTTTCTTGTACCCGACCGTCTGGATAGATTATGAACTCTAATGTCTCCATGCTCTTGGCCAACCACGATAAGTACGCTTGAATTGTACTGCCTTAGCAGAAGGCTATAAATATAGCCCTAGGAACATTTTTACGTTAGATCAAAACATTTGTTAACTAATGTTCCATCTTTCAACACATATATCTCATAATCTTTACAAAAATTATTAATTTTATAAGCATATACATCAGTATTTAGTTAGTCTCTCTTAACCTCATCGATTAGTCAAGGTAACAACTGAGGTTGCTAAGTAAGCTGCAAAAGCCCTAAAAACAAGCATTAGGGCGTAATATAGCCACCAAGACAATTCATAAAAATATAAAATCTATTGAAAAACTTCATCATTACCATTAGATTTAGCTTATTGTAGCAAGGATTGCTAATTAGGTTGGATGCAGCACTAGCTGCGTGATTACTACTCAGGATTTTGTCAACAAGCGCTCAATTTTTCAATAATTTTTTAATGCGATGCCTACGGTGGTAACAGAGTTTTGCCGTTCGCGCAGCGTCTCGTAGAGAAGTGCGGTAAACTACGCGCTTTCCTGTAGACGTATATATACGTAGATAAACCCCAACTTAGACGTCGCTCTTTACACTACAATAGGCGATCGCACTCTAATCTAATAATTAAATTGACTGCAACCACCCTAAAAAATCTCTCGTACTTGCAACATATTTTTGGATTCCTGCTGCACCCAATATTTGCTTAATCTCTTTTGTACCAAAGTCTTTATGATTTCCACTCAACAAAACTTTCTGCTCATCTGAAGATGTTCTGGCATGAGCAAGAATACAATGTAAAATTAAGTTATCTGTCGGATCAGTAATAAGTTGTTGATTATGGCTGATAATGAGTATAGATGATTCTAATTGTATTAATTCTACATTATTAGCAGCCCATTCCCGAACTTGAAAAAGGCGATTCTCAATATCATCAGTCATCGCTTCATTATCAAGTTTTGCGGTTTGAAGAGAACGCAAAATTCTCGTACAAGATTCTAAATTGATGTTTCCTTTCAGTTCCTTTATTTCTGTCTCTAACCTTTCTGTAAAACTATGTCTTCTTCTGCGTTCGTCTTCTAGAACAGAAAGAGATTCCATATAACAAATTGCAGGAGTCACAATTTTAATTTGTGAGATTTGCTCAATTGTTTGAGGATAAATTAAGAGGTGAGAATCTTTATCTTGGTTTTTAGCGAAACCAATGAAAAAGTTAGTTTCAACATAAAGTATAGTCACTAGCTTTCCTACCCTTATGCTGCATCTGCCAGCTTTTCTACAAAATCTATTTGTTTTAACTCTTGTGATTTAGGAGGATTATCTGTTTTCCAGTTATATGCTAAATCTCTTAACCAACTCTCAACTAATGTTTGTAGATAAAACTCAGAAATCCTCTTGTTTGCAAATTCTGAATCGTATTCAGACATAACTTCATGAGTTGGGAAAGTGTAGACAGTCTCTAGATTTTTCCCATCCCATTTAAAGAAATTAATATTTTCAGGAGTAGCAGTCATAGCATAAGGAACTATGACTTGATTATGTTCATGCTCGAAGTTGAGAATTTCTTCTACTTTGGATTTAATATCTTCTTGAATGTCTCTTGCTCTAATTTTTGATACTAAAAGTTTTTGTCCGTTTTTATTCCAACCTGTAATGTCTGATACCTCTATTGTTTGGCCACTGAGTTTTTCAACGTCCATTTTTCAAATCCTTGTGACATTGACCATTTTAAATAACATATTAATTATAGGTTATGGGCGATCGCACTCAAAATTACCATAGGCGATGTCTACGACGGGCTGTGACGCTCCTGCGTCGCTAACGCTACGCTATCGGTGACACACTTTTCTCTTAACTGGGTTTAATATCAGTCAAAGCTTGACTCACAGCAAGTTTTTCTAATATTTCAGCCATTTTTCGTCCCCGTGCTTGTTTATCTATAACTGATTCATTTTCCAGGAATGTAACATGAACTGGGATTTGTTCCTCTCCCAATGTAGGTACATGATCAATCCACTCTAAACGACTTCCTTTCAACCAAGCTCTGAATGTTTTTAGCATTATTTTGCTCTTTATTTTTTATCTATCTTGGTATCGCTCTCAAAACTACAATATACGATAAGCGATCGCTAGATTCTCTATATTTATGTGCGTAAGGGTAGCCCATCGTAAATATCATTAGCATCTCGTTAGAAGCTTCCATATTCTCAAGAATTTTTGATGCGATCGCTTTATGCTTTCTGATGATGCGTAAGCGTAGGCATCGCTCTCAAAATTACCATAGGCGATCGCATTGCTGGTATATGTTTAATATGCTCCGGCGTAGTCTGGTGCGGTTGCTAGTCTTTAGGTCGTCTCAGAGTCATCCGGTGCTTCACCAAGGGTCTGCTGTGCAGCGTGACGGATATGAAGAACACGCACTGTCGATATTTCTTGTCCTGCCAAAATTGTGAAAATTATTCGGTATGAGTTGCGCCCTCGACCGTAAAGTATCTGGCGAATTTCTTGGCTAAAATAATCATTTTCTCTAGCTAGAGAACATCGCCTTGGCATTTGCGATAAAGACTCAATGACTTGTAGTAATCCTGCATACCACTGACTTGCCCTTTCAGGAGAAGTAACTTGAGACAACTGCAAAAATGCGCTGTCTGCTTCTGCTTCAGCTACACTAGAGATTTCAATGCGGTATTTCATGAATCGGCTGGCAGATTATATTTGCGACGCTGCTGGTCAGCAAAATCATCAAATGAACGGAATCTACCAGCTTCAAAGTCTTCTAATCCTTGCTGAATACCCTTAATAGCTGCTTCTGAGTCTTGCACCTCCCACTCTAGGACAGCCTCTAGCAATTGTGCCGCAAGGAAACTAACATCTTGTCCTTGCTGTGCGGCTTTCTCGCGCAGTCGTGCTTCTAATTCTGGGCTAAGGGAAACAACGATCGCCATAATCGGATATTTTGCGTCAGGTTTATAGATATGATTTTATTTCAGAATATCTGATCAAGCTGCGTAGGCGTAGCCAACCGTAGGCATCGCTCTGGACACAACCAGTTATGCTGTCATCATTTCCGGGACTGAATCAGGGGATGCTGGCTCAAAATGTAACACCATAATTTGCTCTGGGCGTAAACCGACAGATTCGTATGTGCGGCCATTGCGATCGCTAAATTCAACTTCAAATGCAGCGCCACCAGCTAATAATTCTACTACTGTGCCAACTTGACCACGGTACAAGTTGTATTCAGGCAAATCAACCGTCAGTGCTACTACATCCAGCAACTTGATTGTACTTTTAGTCATATTGTATCAATTCCACTATATATTTATTATGCAATCTCTTTTTACTTAATCAATTCTTGGGTCATAAATGCCAAGTAATAAATATTTGCATATTCAATTAAAGCAAAAGCGATATCAGCTAAAGTTTTTCTAAATTCCTGAATAGGCTCGATAATCAACTTGAGTGCTAATTGTCCTAAGATGAATACAAAAACCCCTGAAATAATAGTCATAAATATCTCCATAACTAAACTAAAATTCTTCATAAAAAATCTTTCATTTTAAACAGAACAGGGTTTTTAGCAGAATAGTCTCTGTAGATGATCTGCCAACGATTACTGGCTAACTCTTGCTCAGAAACTGATAAATCGAGAGTTACACCAATCTTATTTGCACAAAATCTATATGCGTCTATAAAACATCTATCAAACTCGTTATAGTTGACTTTTGCTAACACTCTGATTCGATTCTTTTCTTGTGCCTCAAGAATAATATTTATAAATCCCCCAAAGAACCTTGCACAGAAAAATGCTACTAAGCCTTGCCATCCTACTGAGTACCATCCAAACAGAGTAAGTCCTATCGAAATTATTCCAACTGTCCCAATTGAATTGAATATCACACCTAAATTCACGACCTGATCAATATATTTACTCCTAATATGCATCCAACGCAGAATACCTGGTACAACGAGAACATTTGTAAAAATTATTATGGGTGAAATTCGCAGTGAAAATAATATAAATCCCAAAAGATATGCAATAGCTTCAGGGGCTTTATCCATACCTTCACTTATCTTCAAAACCTTATGTGGTCGATACTTTGGATAAAGTCTTGCGAGTAAGCTAAAAGCATAGTTCATCGGGAAGCTGATTGGCATTCCTCCAGGTGTATAAATTGTCATACTTAATTATCAATACTCCTATATCAAACCACGTCTATCTTGAAAACTGGGGCTTTTTCAACAGCCTGTTGAGGCATATAGCCCCTGATACATAAGCTTTCCAGTAAATACTATAAAAACTGTAGGTTTCAAATTAGACAAGATTTAAGTTATTACATATCCTACTCGTCAGAATTTCCCAGTAAAAAAACTATCCTTCATCCTCATCACCCAGAAAAATAAAGCATAATTAACCTTTATAGCCATCAGCCACAGTAAAATCACTATGAATACACAACCAACAAACCAACCTATCCGCGTCGGAGTACTGGGTTTGGCGGACTAGGACAAGCAGCCGCCAAGGTACTTACTGGCAAACGGAAAATGATTTTAGTCGCAGCAGCAGATCAAAAAGGCTACGCTTACGCTGCTGATGATTTAAATACTGACTGCAAATTTACCTAATTATTACTTGGTAATGCCCAAGCAGCTTAAAATAGTAGTAATAGAGAGTATTGTAATTATGAGCGTCGTCATTCCTAATGAAATATTAACCGCAACTCGGATGACTGAAGGCGAAATGAAGCAGGAAATTGCGGTGATGCTCTTTCAAAAAGAAAAGTTAACCCTTGCTCAAGCCAGCCGGTTTGCAGGGATGAATCGTATAGCATTTCAGCATCTACTCGCAAGTCGTCAAATTTCAGTGCATTATGGGGTCGAGGATTTTGAACAAGATATAAAGAACTTGTGGGCGATGGGTAGACTGTGATCATTGTCAGTGATACTTCGCCCATCAATAACCTTTATACAACAGCGTTTTGCAGCTTGTTGATGAAAATTAATTTTTGATCCTGTCCAAGTAGCTTACATAAAAAAACATCAGTCAGCCAAAAAACCCAAGATAATGAATCATAATTAACCTCTATAGCTTTGAGCTATCAGCCATCAGCCACCAGTTACAAGCCGGAAGCTGAAATGCCGAATGCTAAAGGCTTTTGATTCAACTTAACTAATTGACTATGAATTCCGAAAAAGTCAAAAATTCTCTAAATATTTCGCCAGCTATCCGCGTGGGAGTACTGGGTTTTGGCGGACTAGGACAAGCAGCCGCCAAGCTACTTGCTGGCAAACGGGAAATGATTTTAGTCGCAGCAGCAGATCAAAAAGGCTACGCTTACGCTGCTGAAGGTTTAAATACTGAAGAATCCATTGCAACCTACCAGTCCCAAGGTTCGTTAGGTCATTTAGAGCCAGTTGGTACTTTAACAAATCAAAGTATTCAGGATTTAATTGAAATAGCTCAACCTGTGGATGGGTATTTTCTGGCTTTACCCAACTTGCCAAATGACTTTATTCCGACTGTAGCCAAGGAGTTTATCAAATCTGGTTGGCGTGGGGTGCTAGTGGATGCGATTAAGCGCACCACTGCTGTAGAACAACTACTGGCGATGAAAGAAGAACTGGAAGCAGCCGGGATTACTTACATGACAGGCTGTGGTGCTACACCGGGATTGTTAACCGCCGCCGCCGCATTAGCCGCCCAAAGCTACGCCGAAATTCATCAAGTCGAAATCACCTTCGGGGTGGGAATTGCTAACTGGGAAGCTTACCGTGCCACCGTTCGAGAAGACATTGGCCATATGCCTGGTTACACAGTGGAAACTGCCAGGGCGATGACTGACCCCGAAGTAGAAGCACTACTAGATAAAACTAATGGCGTGCTTACCTTGACGAATATGGAACACGCTGATGATGTGATGTTAGAGGTGGCGGGAATTTGTGGGCGCGATCGCGTTACTGTTGGTGGTGTAGTCGATACCCGCAATCCCAAAAAGCCCCTCAGCACCAACGTTAAGGTAACAGGACGCACTTTTGAAGGGAAGATTTCCACCCATACATTTACTCTGGGAGATGAAACCAGTATGGCAGCCAATGTCTGCGGTCCTGCCTTTGGCTATCTCAAAGCTGGTAAACAATTGCACCAACGCGGCATTTATGGAATATTCACTGCTGCGGAAATTATGCCCCAATTTGTAAGGTAATAGTTAGGAGTGGGGAGTTAAAAACGTAAACTTGAGACTTAAAAATCTCTGGTTTTGTTCAAAAGTTGCAATTTAAAACTCTTAACTCCTAACTTTTAACCAGATTCCGTGGGTTTAAGTCCCCGGCAACTATCAAGCCGCAAGTTTTGGGTCGGGGTCTGTCTTGAGAAATCGCTCCTCTTGGGCAAAGCCCAAGACCGCGTTTCTCGCTAAATCCCCGTCACAAAACTTACTTCCGACTTCCGACTTCCGACTTCCGACTTCGTTTAACTCCTAACTCCTAACTTTTTCTAAGCTGGTGGAATTTGTGGAGAGAAAATATCTGTGAAATTCTCCTCAAGCAGCGAATCTGGTGTTTGCATAATAAATGGGAGTTCCGCTCCCACTAGTCCTCGTTGAATGCGTTCTAAAGTCTCACTAAAAACGACAAACAGAGGATATATAGTATTAGAACCCTCACTCAAAATATGACTGTGGCGCAGAGGCATCAACCACTCATAATCATTGTCCAACGAAACTTGGGTTTGTCGCCAACGTCCTAACAAATCAGAAAAGTCTTCATGAGCGCGATGAATAAAGACTAAAATTTCTGCTTCAGTTTTGACTTTCCACTCAGGATCGCACATCAAAATTGCCACATCACAGGGTAAGCAAATCGTTTGTGGGGCTGTTGTAGCAGTGTTGCGAAGACGGACAATTGGCAAGGGAATCGTGATAACACTTTCATCTGGACGGCGCAAACTGGGAATCATCTCCAAGTATGGCCGATATTGCTTTAGTAAGGCGATCGCAGCTAGATGATTGCTGTACTCTGCCAAACTCGCTTCGTACTGAGATTTTTGCACAGTCATAATTTATTAAATAGTAAGTAGTTAGAAGTGATAAGTTAAGAATAAAATTTAGAAGTCAGAAGTTAGAAATACAAGTTTCAACTCCTAACTCCTAACTATTAACTCCTAACTTTTAATCCTCTATCCCAACGTTTCAAATACTTTAAACATCGGCAGATACATCGCTAACAAAATGGTTCCAACCATTCCCCCCAAAACTACAATCATCACTGGTTCCAAAATACTGGTCATTGCTTTTACTGCCTGCTCAACTTCATCTTCATAGAAATCGGCAACTTTCATCAACATTGCATCTAATTCTCCAGTTTCTTCTCCAATACTAATCATCTGAATTGCCATAGCCGGAAAAACGCTTTCACTTTGTTGTAAAGCAATGCTAATCATACCTCCTTGTTGAATCTCAAGGCGGGCTGCATCTATGGCATTGGCAATCACTTGGTTTCCTGATGTATCTCGGACAATTTCTAAGCAAGTTAAAATTGGCACACCTGAACGAGTCAAAGAACCAAAAGTTCTGCTAAAGCGGGCGACCGAAGATTTTTGAATTAAGTCGCCAAACAACGGTACCTTCAGGGAAAGACGATCAATTGTGAGGCGACCACCAGGAGTTTTACCGAATTGTCCATAGCCAATTTTCAGTCCGACAATAATAAAGAGAAGGATGACAGCCTTCGGACTTCTCAAAAATTTACTAGCATCCATCAAGAATTGCGTTAGAGGTGGTAGTGTAATTCCAATTTGTTCAAAAATCGTGGCAAAAATGGGAATAAGAAAAATGGTCATGCCGAGAAAGATCGCAACTGCGATAAAACCCACGACCACTGGATAAGACAATGCTGATTTAATTTGGTTTTGTAAGCGGGCAACATCTTCTAACAACTTGGCTAAACGATTCAATACTTCGTCTAGAACACCACCAACTTCGCCAGCTTCAATCATACTCACATATAATCCATCAAAGCAGTCAGGATGCTTCCGCATTGACTCTGAAAGATTCATTCCGCTTTGAACATCGATGCTAATGTCCGCAATAGCTTGTTTCAGTTTAGGGTTACTACACTGTTCAGAAAGTACCCCCAGACTTCTAACGATCGCAACTCCCGCATTCATCAAAACGGCAAATTGACGAGAAAAAACAGCTTTGTCTTTCACAGAAACCTTAACTAAGGAATTCTGGAAATTTTTTATGGCAACATCTAGTTGAAATCCTTGAGATTGTTTCAGCTCTTGGATTACTAAACCTTGCTCTCTGAGATTAGTCCGAGCTTGTACCAAGGATTCGGCAACAATTTTTTCTGTTCGGGATTTTCCTTGAGAATCCCGCACACGGGCAACATAGTTTGGCATAAATTAATTCAAAATG
The DNA here is from genome assembly GCF_036919575.1 of Nostoc sp. Classification (GTDB taxonomy): domain Bacteria; phylum Cyanobacteriota; class Cyanobacteriia; order Cyanobacteriales; family Nostocaceae; genus Nostoc. The sequence goes on from NZ_JBALBY010000095.1 coordinate 45,910, forward strand.
GGCATTTGGCATTTGTCATTTGTCATTTGTCATTGGTCATTTGTCATTGGTCATTTGTCATTGGTCATGGGTTATTCTCCTTGTCCCCTTGTTTCCCTTATCTCCCTCATCTCCCTCATCTCCCTTATCTCCCTCATCTCCCTAGTTTCTTTAATGCGCTTTGGCAGCCGCACCGGGTTTCGCACCAGCTGCCGGCGGCGGTGCCGCAGTACCGATGAGACGTTGGATTTCATCTGGCTTAGAAGTCTTAGACATCGCCGCTTCAAAGGAGATCGTTCCTGCTTTGTACATATCGGCTAAAACCTTCTCCAGAGTTTGCATTCCCAATTTACCGCCAGTTTGAATAGCTGAGTAAATTTGAGCTGTTTTGCCTTCTCGAATCAAGTTGGAAATAGCGGGAGTGACAATCAGAATTTCTTGAGCCATTACCCGACCATATTCACCGGGTTTAGGGTTTTTCTTGGACACCAAGGTTTGGCTAAATACCGCCACTAACGAGTTAGACAACTGCACCCGCACTTGGGTTTGTCTTTCATGGGGGAAAACGTCAATAATCCGGTCAACTGTCTGGGCGGCAGAACTGGTGTGTAGCGTGCCAAATACCAAATGTCCTGTTTCTGCGGCGGAAATTGCCAAAGAAATCGTTTCCAAATCGCGCATTTCCCCTACCAGAACAATATCTGGATCTTCCCGCAAAGCTGCTTTCAAGGCATTAGCAAAACTCTTAGTATCTTCACCCAGTTGTCGTTGGTGAACCAAGCTTTTAATTGGTTCGTAGACAAATTCAATCGGGTCTTCCACCGTTAAAATATGCTCTGCTTTCGTGCGGTTAATCAAGTCAATCATTGCCGCTAAGGTTGTTGTCTTGCCGGAACCTGTAGGGCCTGTCACTAGAATTAACCCTCTGGGTTTATCTGTCATTTCCCGGACGATATCTGGCAAACCTAATTTTTCAAAGTTAGGAATTTTAGAACTTAATGCCCGTAAGCAAGCAGCATAAGAACCACGTTCTTTATAGACATTGACCCGGAAACGAGCCAAACCCTTAACACCATAGGAACAATCCAACTCCCAGTTCTGCTCCAAGGTTTTACGCTGGGTATTGTTGAGCATACTAAAAATCAGCCTTTGACACTGATCGGCTGTCATTACATGCTCACCTATGGGGGTGAGTTTGCCACTGATGCGGAAGTAGGGAGGCAAACCTGCGGATAAATGCAAATCGGAACCTCCCATTTCAATCAATTGCTCCATCAGGTCTTCAATCATCATTTCCATAGTTCTGCTTCCTTTTAATGTTTGTTATTTGTTCTTTGTCCTTTGTCATTTGTTTAAAGTTACTAAGCATCGACTAATGACCAATGACTAATGACCAATGACCAATGACCAATGACTAATGACTACTTTTAAAACCGAGATGTCATACAGTAGGGACAATCCAGCCATTCCGGTTTCAATGTGGCATCGCAAGTCAGGCAGGTAAGACCAATCTTGCGTTTGGCTTTTAATTCGGCTTCCAAACCAGTATCAGTAAACGTTACTCGTTCTACTTCTTCTAAGGTGGTAGAACCTTGGCGCACTAAGTCCAAACTGTAAGACAGCAAGGTTTTCATGCCCTCTTCTATTGCCACTTCCTTGATACGTTCTGTGGGTGCATCTTCGTTGATGAGAGTTTGCAGGTTTTCGGTAACTCGCATGACTTCATAGACTCCACAACGCCCTTTGTAGCCGACGCCATTACATTTTGGGCAAAGCTGATTTTGAGTTTTGGCTTGGGCGATCGCATCTAATGTCAAGGTGTTAGCTTTATAGAAGGTGACTTCGATATCTGAGGAAGCTGATAGACCATAACGACCCAATTCCTGAACGGTAGGAGTGTAGGGAATACGACATTCAGGACATACACGCCGCACCAAACGTTGAGCTAAAACGCCAATTAGGGAACTAGAAACCATGAATGGCTCAATCCCCATTTCTCCCAAACGAGCGATCGCACCTGGGGCATCATTGGTATGTAAAGTAGTTAATACCAAGTGACCCGTCAACGCAGCCTCAATTGCTGTTTTTGCCGTTTCTTTATCCCGCGTTTCACCCACCAGCAGCACATCTGGATCTTGCCGCAAGAAAGCCCGCAACGCGGTAGCAAAATCCAGCCCTTTTTCCCGAATCACCTGTACTTGAGTAATCCCTGGAAGGCTGTACTCAATTGGGTCTTCCACAGTACTGATATTAATACCGGGATCATTCTTTTCTGATAATGCAGAATATAGCGAGGTTGTTTTCCCAGAACCAGTTGGCCCAGTCACCAAAATTAGACCAAAGGGACGGCTTACCATATCCTGGACAATTTGTAAAGTCTCCGGGTCGGTAATTAACTTATCCAATCCCAATTGGGTGGAAGAGTTATCCAAAATCCGTAGCACCACCTTTTCCCCGTAACGACTGGGTAAGGTGCTGACCCGGAAATCTACCTTACGTCCCTCAAACAGCCGCCGGATGCGTCCATCTTGGGGTATACGCCGTTCCGCAATGTCTAGATTGGAGATGATTTTAAATCGGGCAGTTACCGCCGGGATGATTTTTTTCGGTAGAGGATCGAAAGCTTCGACCAGTATGCCATCCTTCCGAAAGCGAATGCGTAAGTTTTCTTCTTGCGGTTCGATATGAATATCAGAAACGCCCTCATGCAAGGCTTTAGCTAGGATTCTGTTGACTAGGTTGATGACTGGGGCATCCTCTGCACCCTTCATCGCCGCCCCTAGATCAGCCTCCATTTCTTCCGGGGCCTCCGCAAGATCGAGATTTCCGAGGTTTTCTAAATCCTGATTAATATCTGTAAACTTTGCTTGGTCTAGGTGCTTCTGCTTAACAGCCATTTGATCCAAATATTGGTTGATTAGCTGTTGGTAGTCTTCCTGTGTAATCACCATGCGCTGCAAGGCCAAGCCTTGGGGACGCAAGATGCGGTTCAGGTCATCGGAAGCCTCTAGATTATCTGGAGCGACCATCGCCACTAAAACTGAGGGCGGGGTTTGGTCTTCGTGTTTCGACAGTGGTACTAAACGATGGCGACGACAGATATCCACTGGGATCAGGGTTTCAATCAGGTTCGCCATCATCGAGGTGTCAAAGGAGTTGACTTCTGGATCAAGGAATTCAACACCGTATAGGATTTTAAGTTCAAATAGCTGCTGTTTTTTATATTGCCTGAGCAACTCAGGTGATAGTTGTTGACCAGTGATTGACTCTAGGACTTCCGTTAGGGGTCTGCCAGATTTGCGGCTTTCAATTAGTGCCTGCCTCATCTGGTCGGTATTGACATAGCCAGATAGTACTAGCTTGTTGCCGAAGGGCGAAAACTCTGTTCTGGTAGTTAGAGCGGTACTGCGCCGGTGTGCTGACGAGTAAGTCATAAATGAGCAATTGATTTGGGGAAACCTCTGCTTAAAGTATTCCCAGACTGGGAGACAGAATTCTCATTTCCCCAAAAAGTCGTAAATCACCGAACTTATCAGCGGCCTCGCCGCTAAATGCGAGTCAAAAAGAAGTAGTAAGTAGAGCGGCGTGAATAATTCAAGGTTTGTAGTAAGGACTTTAGTCGTAATTTGAGAGCTGAAGCCCTCTCTACGAACTCATCTCAATATTTTTTACATTACTTAATCTACTTTGATTTATTTAGGACTTACGCATAAGAGATCCCCCAACCCCGTTAAAAAGGGGGCTTTTAAGATCCCCCCTTAAAAAGGCTACGGTGTATACACAAGTCTGAAATAGCTGATTTACCAAGGTTTTACCCCACACTAACCCTCCCCTTAGAAAGGGGAGGGAACTAAATTTCCTGTTTCCCCCCTTTATAAGGGGGGATTAAGGGGGGTAATTCGACTTGTGTATACACCGTAGCCTTTTTAAGGGGGGTTAGGGGGGATCGAAGTTTCAGATTTTGAGTGCGTAAGTCCTGTTATTCTCACCTACTTACTTAGTAGAGAAAATAATAGGTCGTTTCAGGCTGGGATTAATCATTATTTTGATGGTAAATAGATCCGCGCTATAGGGGAAATTCATGAATTTCCCCTATAGCGCGGACTTTTGCGTAAATCCTAACTCTGATCTGGAAAACCTCTTTCTAGTACGGGCTAGGTTTCGCGTTAGTTTTTTCAGATGACGTGAAAAGTCATGATTTAAAACATCTGACTCAACACTTCGCACTTCCGAAGGAATGACAATATTTGATAAATGGTTAAATTTTAAGTAGTAATTCCTTAAAAAACTGACTCATGAATTCAGATGAGGGGCGAATCACATTCAGGGCCACTCTTCCAAATTACTTAACGTGAGTTCGATGAACCTCTCCCGGACAGCCTCCCTCTCCGAAACGGAAAGGGAGGAGCAACGAAAAATTAAGCTTTTTACTCCCCTCTCCGAAGCGGAGAGGGGCTGGGGGAGAGGTCAAATAAAACTTGTCGAACTCACGTTTACTTACTGCCTAGAGGTACACTACTCGTTCGGGTTCCCGCCTTAATCGCATCTGGGCTAACGTGTTCACCATTTGTCACAATAAGAGGACGGTTACATCACTTCCAGGAACTTGTCGGCAACAAAATCAGCCTCAGTAGCAAGTCGTGAATGACGACGGTTGCAAGCTGTGGAGATACACTGCCATAAATAGCATCTGGAATGAGTAGACAATAATGGATGAGAATAAACAGATAAACAATACAAGCCAGCAATTGGGTGAACCAACAGAGGTAAAGCAAGCAATGAAGAGTGACTCCCCAGCCCAAATTAATTTCAATGAATCTGGCAGCGAGGTGACAGAGCAAGTGTCAGCCCAAACCAATGTATCCGGCGATCCGGCTACTCTCAATCCTGAAAATGGTGTCGCGGCAACCGAGAAAACTGAAGTGGAAAGAGCAGCTTTGGCAGAACTGACTCAACAAATCGAGTCCCTGAAAACGCAACTAGAAGAGCGTAGTACTCAATATATGCGGATTGCCGCTGATTTTGAGAATTATCGGAAACGCACTAGCAAAGAAAAAGAAGAGCTAGAGGTGCAGATGAAGCGGAACACGATTTTGGAATTGCTGCCAGTGGTCGATAATTTTGAGCGGGCGCGATCGCACCTCAAACCGCTATCTGATGGCGAAATGACCATGCACAAAAGTTACCAAGGCGTTTACAAACAATTAGTAGATAGCCTGAAGCGCTTGGGTGTATCACCGATGCGTCCTGAAGGTGAAGAATTTGATCCTAACCTGCATGAAGCAGTAATGCGGGAACCTACGGATGAACATCCTGAAGGAAGAGTGTTAGAAGAGTTAGTGCGCGGATATTACTTGGGCGATCGCGTGCTGCGCCATGCAATGGTCAAAGTAGCTGCTCCCAAGGAAGATACCCCTGCTGCACCAGAAGATCAGTCGTCGAGTCAAGCCTTCAGTTAAGCTGTAATCGCTCGCCTCGCTGACCAATAGTGCCTGGGTTCTAGCAAGGACGAGCATCGCCTACCTAAAACTTGGACAAGGCTTGGGATAACTCTCTGTGTTTCAACTTCTCTCTTGCTACCAGCAATCGGGGTTCCACAGGCGTTATCCGCTAGCCTTGCAACAAGCAAAAAAGTTAGTCCGCGACAAATTACAGTAGAAAAACTCAGTAAAAATACTGGCAAATATGGGAAAAGTTATTGGGATTGACTTAGGCACTACTAACAGTTGCGTCGCAGTTTTGGAGGGCGGTCAACCACTTGTGATCGCCAGTTCAGAAGGTGGACGAACTACTCCTAGTATTTTGGGATTTGGCAAGAGTGGCGATCGCTTGGTTGGTCAATTGGCAAAGCGCCAAGCCGTAACCAATGCCGAAAACACAATTTACAGTATTAAACGATTCATTGGGCGGCGTTGGGAAGAGACTGAAACAGAGCGCGATCGCGTTCCCTACAACTGTGTCAAAGGTCGAGATGATACCGTTGATGTGCAAATTCGCTCCAAAAATTACACGCCACAAGAACTATCCGCGATGATCCTGCAAAAGCTCAAGCAGGATGCAGAAAACTTCTTGGGTGAGGAGGTGACTCAGGCAGTGATCACGGTACCCGCATATTTCACAGATGCCCAAAGACAAGCAACTAAAGATGCTGGCACCATTGCTGGACTAGAAGTGCTGCGAATCATCAACGAACCAACAGCTGCGGCTTTAGCTTTCGGATTGGAAAAGCAAGACCAAGAGCAGCTAATTTTAGTATTCGACTTAGGAGGCGGCACCTTCGATGTCTCGATCCTGCAACTTGGAGATGGCGTTTTTGAAGTTAAGGCGACTTGTGGTAACAACCACTTAGGTGGAGACGACTTTGATAATGCGATCGTGCGTTGGATGATGGAACACTTCCAGCAAGAGGAAAAAATCGACCTTTCCCAAGATAAGATGGCACTGCAACGCCTGCGGGAAGCAGCAGAAAAGGCAAAAATTGAACTCTCCAGCATCGTCAATACCTCCATCAACTTGCCGTTTATCACGGCTGATGATGCCGGCCCAAAGCATCTGGAGATGGAACTCAGCCGCTCTAAATTTGAAGAACTCGCAGGAAAATTAATTGAAGCGACCATCGAACCAATGATCCAAGCGCTCAAAGATGCGGATCTCAAACCAGAAGTCATAGATCGGATTATTTTGGTAGGTGGTTCTACCCGTATTCCCGCAGTCCAAAACGCGCTGATTAAGTTTTTTAACGGCAAAGCTCCCGATCGCTCGATCAACCCTGATGAAGCGGTAGCATTGGGAGCGGCTATCCAAGCAGGTGTGTTGGGTGGCGAAGTCGATAATCTCTTACTATTGGATGTTACACCTCTGTCCTTGGGAATTGAAACCTTGGGTGAAGTGTTCACCAAAATCATTGAACGCAATACCACAATTCCTACGAGTCGGTCACAAGTTTTTTCCACAGCAGTTGATGGGCAAACCTCGGTAGAAATTCACATCCTCCAAGGTGAACGGGCAATGTCACGAGATAACAAGAGTCTCGGCAAGTTTTTGCTCGCAGGAATTCCCCCATCGCCCCGTGGTGTGCCCCAAATTGAAGTATCCTTTGAAATCGATGTCAACGGCATCCTGAAGGTTTCTGCCCAAGACAAGGGTACTGGTAGAGAACAGAGTATTCGGATTACCAATACAGGTGGCTTGAGTAACAACGAAGTCGAACGGATGCGCCAAGAGGCCGAACTGTTTGCCGAAGAAGATAGAAGACGTAAAGAACTAGTTGAACTCAAAAACCAAGCAGATAATCTGTTATTCAGTTACGAATCCACCATCAAAGATAATGGCAACTTTATCGGCGAGCAGATGAAAACCTTGGCCAGTGAAAAAGTTTCACAACTCCAAGCTGCCATGATTGACTCCAGTGTTTCCACAGGGGAATTTAAGCAGCGCTTAGACGACTTCCAACAAACCCTGCTGGCAATTGGTGCTGATGTCTACAATCGAGCTAACAGTCAAACTGATGAGATTGAGGAGGCTTCAGCTAATCTCTTGAACCCAGAAATGGACTCACCAATGAATGGCACACTAATGCCACAATTCAACTTTGATTTTGACGAAGAAAGTACTGCACAGGCTGATTATGAGGCGATAGATTAGGGGTTGGGCATTGGGCATTGGGCATTAGGCAATTCAATTTTGGATTTTGGATTGACGATTTTGGATTAAATTTCAATTCTTTAATCTAAAATCTAAAATCTAAAATCTAAAATTCTTACTCCCTCATCTCCCTCATCTCCCTCATCTCCCCCTGCCCTAAGTTGCAGATTTTTCTTAAGACACTTTAATATATCTAAATATATTGATTATAAATTTAGCGAAGTTTCACAAGACCCCAGCACTTTGCTAGATTGTAGAAGCAAATTACTTTGAGCTAGGTAGTATGCCAGTTCAGATGCACTTCCATTGCAATGGGTGGTTTTCCACACCTAATGGTGCGGCTAGCCCCTCTGGTTGATGGGCGAGGTTTTCCTCTCCTACGTAGCACAATTGTAAAAGAGACAGCGCTCGGCAGTAACAAGTCTGAGCAAAGGCTTACAACCAGCTCCTAACTTCTATGGCTTTTGTCGTCTCTCACGAGGAAAGCACCTGTTGCTCAAGATTTGTCGGTGATTTTTGTGAAAAGTAAAGGGTAAAATCAGTTATTAACAAAAATTAATTTTATCTCCTGCCTGACCTCCGGCAAGCCACCCTCTGAAGGACACTGCGTTGCTCTTCCAGAGCTTTAGGCAATAACGCCTTCCCGTAGGGTCGCAAGTGACCGTGAGTGACCTTCTAATGCCTTCTCCTTTCTTCCTTCTAACTTTTACCTTTGCTATATGGCCCGCGACTATTATGAAATCCTGGGTGTCTCTCGTGACACCGACAAAGAAGAAATCAAACAAGCCTATCGCCGTTTAGCCCGGAAGTATCACCCAGATGTGAACAAAGAACCGGGGGCGGAGGATCGCTTTAAAGAAATTAACCGCGCTTATGAGGTACTCTCGGAACCAGAAACCCGCGCTCGTTACGATCGCTTTGGCCCAGAGGGTGTATCTGGTGCTGCTGGCGCGGGCTTTCAAGATGTCGGCGATATGGGCGGTTTTGCCGATATCTTTGAGAGCATTTTTAGTGGCTTTGCTGGCGGTATGGGTAGTCCCACGCAACAAAGACGGCGCAGTGGGCCTGCCAGAGGTGATGACCTGCGGCTAGACCTGAAGTTAGACTTTCGGGAAGCGGTATTTGGCGGTGAAAAAGAAATTCGCATTTCCCATCTAGAAAATTGTGAAGTTTGTAGCGGTTCTGGTGCTAAACCTGGAACCCGCCCTCGGACTTGTTCGACTTGTACCGGATCGGGTCAAGTTCGCCGTGTCACCAGAACACCCTTTGGCAGTTTCACCCAAGTCTCAACTTGTCCCACCTGTAATGGAACAGGGATGGTAATTGAAGATAAGTGTGATGCGTGTGATGGTAAAGGCGCAAATCAAGTCACAAAGAAACTCAAAATTACCATTCCAGCTGGGGTGGATAATGGCACACGCTTGCGGATTTCTAGTGAAGGAGATGCTGGTCAACGTAGTGGACCTCCTGGGGATTTGTACGTTTACTTGTTCGTGAATGAGGACGAGGAATTCCAACGGGATGGCATTAATATTCTCTCCGAAATCAAAGTTAGCTACCTGCAAGCGATTTTAGGTTGTCGGTTAGAGGTAGATACGGTAGATGGTCCGGTGGAACTAATTATTCCAGCTGGAACCCAGCCGAATACGGTGATGAAGTTGGAAAATCGCGGCGTACCGCGCTTGGGTAATCCCGTGAGTCGTGGAGATCATATGCTGAACGTATTAATTGATATTCCCAACAAAGTCACCCCAGAGGAGAGGGAACTGTTGGAGAAGCTGGCTAAAATTAAGGGAGATCGCACTGGTAAAGGCGGTCTAGAAGGATTCTTGGGAAATTTATTTAAGTAATAATGAAGCCCTCTTCTGTTTTAACTCCCGATGCTCAACTTGATTTACGCGGCACCCCTTGCCCAATTAATTTTGTGCGGACAAAACTACGTCTGGAGAAAATGCCATTGGGAGGTTTGCTAGAAGTCTGGCTAGACCCAGGTGAGCCAATTGAGCAGGTTCCCGATAGTCTGACAATGGCAGGCTATCAAGTGGAACAAATTACAGACTACACTAGTTATTTTTCTCTGTTAGTGCGCCGTCCAGTTGTTGAATGACAGGGGAAAATTTTACCGCAACTGGACAGTTATTGGGTACGGTGGTTGCTGTACAGGCTAATTTTTATCGAGTACAGCTGGATCAAGAGGATGGGGAGATGGGGGAGATGGGGGAGATGAGGGAGCAAGATCCTCATCTTCCCCATCCCCCTCGCCTGCTTTGTACCCGGAGAACACGTCTGAAAAAAATCGGACAACAGGTGATGGTAGGCGATCGCGTTGTGGTAGAAGAGCCAGATTGGGCTGGAGGACGGGGAGCGATCGCTGAGGTTTTACCCCGCCAAAGTGAGTTAGATCGTCCAGCGATCGCCAATGTGAACCAAATCCTCTTGGTATTTGCCGTCGCTGATCCACCTTTGGAACCTTATCAACTCAGTCGGTTTCTAATTAAGGCTGAGTCTACTGGCTTAGATGTACTTTTATGCTTGAATAAAAGTGATTTAATTTCACCGGAGTCACAGCAACAAGTTAGCGATCGCCTGCTTGGTTGGGGCTATCAACCGATATTTATCAGTGTTAAGGATGGCATAAATACTGACCAAGCAGCCAGATATTTGAGCAATAAAATTACTGTAATTGCTGGGCCTTCCGGTGTTGGCAAATCTAGCCTGATTAATACGCTGATTGATTCTGCCAAGCTGCGAGTCGGAGAAGTTTCTGGTAAACTGGCTCGTGGTCGTCATACGACTCGCCATATAGAATTATTTGAGTTACCTAGGGGTGGTTTGTTGGCTGATACTCCGGGGTTTAATCAGCCTGACATGGATTGTAACCCAGAAGAATTAATCCGTTATTTCCCAGAAGCAAGAGAGCGGTTAGCAGTTGCTAACTGTCGGTTTAGTGATTGTCTGCATCGAGATGAGCCTGAGTGTGTGGTCCGCGGAGACTGGGAACGATATGAACATTATTTAGAATTTTTGGACGCTGCGATCGCTCATGAAACTCATCTGCATCAACAAGCTGATCCAGAATCCACCATGAAGTTAAAAAGCAAAAACAAAGGCAAAGGGCAGAGTCAATACGAACCCAAGCTAGAAAGTAAAAAATATCGCCGGATTTCCCGCAAGACTCAGTTACAGGACTTGCAGGAATTATATCGGGATGAAGAATGAAGAAGAATTCAGGAGTCAGAATTCAGGAGTCAGAATTCAAGAGCGTGGGGGATTAAGTCTCACCACTGATAGCGAATGCGGACTCGCTACCCCAAAGCTTAGACCAGTCGTACATAATTCAATACAGTTCAGTTAAGCATTTCTTCCTTCTCTCTGTGTCGCGCCAGTTGCTACAAACTCCTCCACCCCCGCAACGCACTGGCTTCTCTGCGCCTCTGCGGTACCCTGCGGGAAGCCGCTTCTCTACGAGACGCTCCGCGAACGCGTCTATGTTAAAAAAATTAACTTTCACAAAGAGTTTTAGCCTTAACCCAAGCGTATTGGTACATAATTCATTCTGAATTCTGACGACTGACTCCTGAATTCTGTTTTGTGCGATGTCTACGACGGGCTGTTCGGTGACGCACTTCTATGCAAAGGTTTGTCACGATAGCATAGATACAAATAGAAAAACTATTTTGTATGTCTCAGCCCTTTGCCACCACCCCTAGTTTAGAAGCTGTCACTGAGAGTATAATTTTCCCACCAGGCGACATCTATAGTGACGAACCCCCCTTGGAATCTGACTTACACCGCGAACAAATTGATTTACTGATCCGCCTGATTAAATGGTGGTGGCGCGATCGTCAGGATTTTTATGCTACTGGCAATTTAACTATCTATTTCAGCCCTAACCAGAAAAAATCAGAAGAATTTCGAGGGCCTGATTTCTTTGTGGTTTTAGATACAGAAAAAAAAGACCGTAAAAGCTGGGTTGTGTGGCAAGAAGACGGCAAATATCCCAATGTGATTATTGAGATGCTATCGGATTCTACTGCCTCAGTTGATAAAGGTTTGAAAAAGCAGATATACCAGAATACATTTCGCACCCCTGATTACTTTTGGTTTGACCCAAATAACCTAGAATTTCAGGGATTTCACATAGTTGATGGGCAATACCAAGAACTTATACCCACTGAGTCGGGTTGGTTGTGGAGTCAGCAGTTAGATTTGTATTTAGGAGTTGAGTCTGGTAAATTACGCTTTTTTACTCCAGATGGACAACTGGTGATATTGCCAGAAGACGAAGCAAACCAACAGTTACAGCAAGCAAATCAACAGTTACAGCAAGCGAATCAACAACTAGAACAGGAGCGCCAACGGGCTGCAATATTGGCAGAACGCTTACGAGCCGCAGGTATTGATCCTGAGCAAATATTCTGAAAATAGAATTTTATCTCTAAACTAGGCATGGGAAAATAGTGCTATGAACCAAACAATATCCGATAGAGTACGCTGGACAACCTCAGACTTAGAATTACTCACAACTGATGAATGGAAGCGCTATGAAATTATTGACGGAGAACTATTTGTGAGTAGAGCGCCTCACTGGAAACATCAAGGGACTGCGGGTAATATCTGCTTAGAATTACAAATTTGGTCGCGCTCTAGTGGGCTGGGGGAAACCCGTCAAACTCCCGGTATAATTTTTACAGATGCCGATAATATCATACCCGATGTAGTTTGGATTAGTCGTGAGCGTTTAGGACAATTGCTTGATGACGAAGGGCATTTGAGAGGAGCGCCAGAACTAATTGTGGAAGTGCTTTCTCCTGGTACAACTAACGAACGTCGGGATCGAGAAGCCAAGCTGAAACTATACTCATATAGAGGAGTCCAAGAATATTGGATTGCAAATTGGCAATTACAGCAGCTAGAAGTTTATCGCCGAGAATCTGCCCAATTAAAACTGATCGCAACCTTGCTGGCTGATGACGAAATCAGATCACCATTGTTACCCGGTTTCTGCGTTCGAGTTCAGCGTTTTTTTGGATAATTCTGGCGAAAACTTATTTTCAACAAAGTATGTTCAGTTTAAATCCCCGTTACAAAACTTAATTACGAACTTGTATTGAGCGCAGCCGTTGGCGCAGCCTCTCGTAGAGAAGTATTACGAATTACGAATTATTTTAACAAACAACGGTTTGGTTTAAGTCCCCGGCTTCAAGCAAGCCGTAAGTTTTGATGTCTAAATCTAAATCCCCGTTACAAAACTGTACCCAACTCTTAGAGACGCTGCGCGAACGACAAAGCTCAGGGCAACGCTTCAGACGAACGACTTCCGACTTCCGACTTCCGACTTTTTTAATAATGTGTGCCTGCCACTTTCCCTCGAAACACAATGTAATTGTAGATGTTGTAGAACAACATAATGGGAATCAGAAATCCAATGAAGATAATCATGAAGACTAATGCACTAGGTGCTGCGGCTGCCTGATAAATGGTGATACCTGGGGGGATGATATAGGGAAAAACAACTAATCCTAACCCGACAAAGGTAAGTAGAAAAAGCAGCACTGTCCAAACGAGGGGAGTAGTTTCTGCTTTGCGGTTCAGGCTTTGAATCAATAACCCAATCAGCAGCACACCTAGCACGGGAATGACTGAAAATAGATACACTTCTGGCTGATGAAATAACTTTGCCCTGGCATTTTCATATACAACAGGGGTGGCGATCGTGATTAAGATTGCACCTAAGAGTGTTGTCCAGGCAGCGAGTTTTGCTGTGCGATAATGGGACGTTTGCAGTTCTCCCTCAGTTTTTAAGATCAGATAGGTGGAGCCAATCAATACATAACCTTGGATCAATGTCAAGGCAACTAAGAGCGATCGCCAATCAAGCCAGTCCCACATACTGCCGATAAAGTGACCCGCTTCATCCACCTTAATGCCTTCCAGAATGCTGCCCAAAGCAAATCCTTGAAACAGCGCGGCCATGAAACTACCAACTCCAAACGCCACATTCCAAAACATTTTGTTCGTAGAATGCTCTCGAAACTCAAAGGCCACAGCCCGAAAAATCAAGCCAAAGATCATGCCAAAAATGGGAATGTAGAGCGCATTCAGAATGGTGCCATAAGCGAGCGGAAATGCCCCAAACAACGCACCCCCCATCAACACCAACCAGGTTTCATTGGCATCCCAAATATTACCCAAACTCGTCATTAAAATATCGCGTCGGTCGTCATTGGAACTGGTTAGCGATAGGATGCCTACGCCTAGATCAAACCCATCTAACATGACGTAGAGAAATAAAAACAGAGCCAAAATCACAAACCAAACCTGAGCTAAAAAGTGTTCTAGATTCTCCATATAGTTACCTATTGATTTATCATACTCAGCACGGGCTAAACCTTAGCTATCCGCTAACAGCATTCACCACTCTTTATTGCTCTGCTTCCACAGGACGTTGATCTGGAACAAATTCAGCCGGAGTAGTTTCTACGGCAGGTTGGGTGTCAATGCCTGGAACCGGAAGCTCTAGGTTGGGGCCTTGACGAATGATCCGACTACCAAAGAATAAAGCACAAATAAACAGGGCTGTATAAATTCCAGCAAAAATCACCAGGGATGTTAAAACTTCACTAGCGGGTAGGTGGGAAGCTCCGTCTGCTGTGCGAATTTGCCCGTAAACGATCCAGGGTTGCCGCCCAACACAACGCACAATCCAGCCTGATTCGACGGCAATGTAGCCCAGTGGAGCCGCCAAAATCCAGATTCGCAGTAGCCATTTCTGCCCGGCGATCGCTTCTGGCGAGAGTTTGCCCCGCAACCACTGAATCACACTAATGCTCATCAATCCAGCTAAGAAGAAGCCAATACCGCTCATGATGCGGAAGGCGTAAAAAATCAAACCCACCATCCGGGGGCGATCTTCAGGCTTCCACTCTTTCAGTCCTCGAACGGGTTTAGAAAGGTTCTGTTTGAATTCCAAAATGTAGCCTAAGCCGTTGGGAATTGAGAGTTCCCAATCATTTTTCTCAGTCTGGTTATTGGGCAATGCCAGCACACTCCAGGGCGCGGGCTGTCCTTTGGGAGTAGTTTCCCACTTCGCTTCCATTGCGGCTAGCTTGGTGGGCTGATAGTCAGCTACTTGCTCGGCGCTGAGGTGTCCGATATAGATTTGCAACGGGGTTACAGCGATCGCTGTTGCCAAGACAATTTTGAGCGATCGCGCAAAGAAAGCCTGATGACGGTTATTGAGAATATACCAAGCGCTAATTCCCCCAATCACAAATAGAGAAGTTTCCAGCGTCGCCAAAAACATGTGCGAGACGCTGTTGAGCATGAAGGGATTTAAGATTGCCTGAAAGTAATCATCTACAATAAACTTCCCGTTTACCATTTCTCCGCCTGCTGGGGTCTGCAACCAAGAGTTTGCTGCTAAAATCCAGAAGGTAGATAGGTTTGCGCCAAAGGCAACCATAATTGTGGCGAAATAGTGAATCACTGGGTTTACCCGTTCCCAGCCAAACAGCATAATACCCAAAAATCCGGCTTCTAGCATGAATGCCATCGAAGCCTCAAAGCCTAAAATGCTGCCAAAAAAGTCACCCACTGCTTCAGAAAACGGTGCCCAGTTCGTGCCAAATTGAAACTCCATTGGCAAGCCGGATGCTACACCAATGCCGAAATTCAACACATATAGCTTTGCCCAGAAACGAGCATGGTGGTAGTAATCAGGATTGCGTGTTTTTAGCCACATTCCTTCGACGATGACTAGATAAATGCCCATCCCAGTGGTGAGAACAGGCCATAGCATGTGAAAGATCGCCGTCAGTGCAAACTGCATCCGCGATAGGGCAACGGTGTCCGATAGAAAATCCATGAACTAACCTCTGAATTCGTTTAAATCTTGACACTCCACGAGAGCAATTTCTGATAAAAATGAGAGTTGTTGCTGTAAATTTTTCAGTAACAAGAAAGTTTTTTCAGAGGTTTTAGTTTCTCCCTGTTGGGCAAAGTATTCAACCGCCTTTTGTAAGTCTGCAATTGCCGCTTGTTCATGACCAAGTTGATGGTAAGCTATACCTCGATTCAGATAAGTTTGGGCATTAGTTGGGTTAAGTTTGAGTGACTCAGTGAAATCCCTAACAGCACAAGAGCGATCGCCACTTCTGCCGCAAGCACAACCCCGATTATAATAAGCTCTGTAGTTATTGGGATTAAGTCGAATTGCCTCTGAGAAGTCGAGCATCGCTGCTTTTAAGTCCAACAACTCAAAATGAGCTAGTCCTCGGTCATTGTAAACATCCGCTTTTAGTAAACTGGATGATTGGGAAATATTAGTGAGTGCTAGATTGTAATCTGATATTGCTTGTTGGTGATTACCCAACATAGCATGAGCTAGCCCTCGGTTGTAGTAGGCTCTGAAATCATTAGGTTTAAGTAGGATAAATTGATTATTGTCCGCGATCGCTGCTTGATAATCCCCTTGTCTGTAATATGCTAGTCCACGATTGAGGTATGCTTCAACATTGTTAGGCATAAATTTTAGAGCTTGATTGCAATTGGCGATCGCATTCTGATAATCTGCTAATTGCAGATAAGCAAGACAACGATTGCTGTAAGCTGGAGCAAAATCGTTTTTGAGTTTAATCACCTCAGTAAAATCTTGAATAGCTTCAGGGTAACTGCCGTGCTGCATTTTTTCAATCCCTAGCTTGAATAAGTTGTCTTCTGGGATTTGCCTATCCAGTATAGATAATGAATATGCGGGTGAAGTGAGAAAAAGACAGACGAGTGCAACGGCAATATAAAAATTGAGCATGAATCGGTAAAAGCGACTCATAATGATATCTCACTTTGCTAGCAAAACAAAACCAGTAAGTAAGGCACATAGCCTACCTACTATTTGGTAATTCCAGAACAACAGCCTTATTTTCGTATTCTGACTTTATAAGAAGAATTCTGACTCCTGAATTCTGAATTCTGACTCCTGAATTCTGACTCCTGAATTCTGACTCCTGAATTCTGACTCCTGAATTCTGACTCCTGTTCGATAATCTTTTTCATCCCAATGTTCCCTCTGCAATCAAGGCTTATTCGGCATCCTCAATAATTCTCTTCTTCATAGGTGGTGTCGTCAAATGACAGACTGTCAAACTGTCTGGCTTGGCTCTGTGCGATCGCTATGCGGGTTGTCACTACCTATACTTGCAACTCAAATCCAGGTAATATATCTTCTCCAAAAATAATTGCTGGCATTTGAATAACTTCTACAGCTTTCAAAAGTCGGTAAATTTCCACTTGCTTATCTTGAGGATTAATTAGCCAACCCAAACGCAAACCATTTTCGATGTATTCCTTCATTTTCGCTTGAATAGGTGCAAGCCGATCTGTCTCGGAACGCAGTTCAATTGCAAAATCGGGTACAAGTGGCGGAAATTTTTTTCGCTGTTCTAGTGTTAAAGCTTCCCACCGTTCCAACTTTACCCAAGCCGCATCAGGGGAACGTTTTGCACCATTTGGAAGTATAAAGATAGTTGAAGAACTAAAAACTTTCCCTAATTTCGCTTGACGATTCCAATTATTCAAGTCTGTAATTAAATCTGCTTCTTGATTTCCGCTTTCTCCTCCTACTGGTGGCATAATTATTAATTCTCCGGCTGCATTCATTTCCAGGCTTAAATCGCCATTGGCAATACACAATTGATAAAATTGCTCATCGGTTAAATGAGCAATGGGTTCTAGATTAAGCACAACAGTATTCATTGAACCTTTCCTCGTGCCTTTGTTGCTAACATAAGTTACCTTTAGTTAAAAGTTTAGCAGTAGTAAATTAACTTGAGTTCGACGGAGTATCACCTATTAACCTGAACGATTTCAAAGTAGTATCGACTCAGAAACTGTAGAGTAATCCTTGGTTGACAAACCTCTACACTTGCGGACAAACTTACAAGTGTTTTAAATTATCGGTGTTGTTGAATTGAAGTTATTGCTATAAATTCTTAATAATTATAGGTTGTAGCGATCGCCTCTGGTGGAGCGTAGCCCATCGCAATTCGGGGATAACGGGGAAAAGTCGCGTAGTTTACCGCCGTAGGCATCGCATTAATTGCTAACTCAGACACTTGTGCTATTTCTGACTTTTCACGGTATGTGGAAAACCTCACTTCTATTTCTCTCTCCTAAAAGGAGAGACTTTGAATTTTCCCCCAACCCTGGTAGGGAAGGGGTTAGGGGGTTAGGTTTTCGTGGCTTTTCCACATAACGTGAAAAGTCAGCTGCTATTTGAGCAACAAATCTAGAGAATATCGATAACACCCTGGCATAGAGGCGATTTCTATGAGTTGTGCCTCACCCCGCAAAAATAATTTGCGCTTCGCAAGCAAATTGGCAATTTCTGTGATAGTCTTTTTATATGGGGAATCAAGACAGCGAAAGCACAAAAAGTCTTCAAAGAGAAATAATATAAACTCAAAGACCAGACTTTCGCCTTGGCAGATGCAATGTTTAAATCCGCTACGGCTTTTTGAAACCAAGAGACAAAGCCAATGAAGCAGGATAGTGACCTCCGTAATAACTTGAAGTCGATTAGAACTCGCTTAGGCATGAGTCAACAAGATTTGGCTAACATCGCTAGTGTGACTCGTCAGACAATTAGTGGTGTAGAGTCGGGATTATATGCTCCTTCAGTAGCCATAACACTTCGCTTGGCCAAAGCGCTTGGCTGTCAAGTTGAGGATCTATTCTGGTTAGAGCGGGATTTACCTGAAATTGAAGCCGTTCTTGCCAAACCTGTTCCTAATGGTCAGCAACTACGAGTTAGCATGGCTCGTGTAGGAGGACAATGGATAGCTTATCCCTTGATTGGCAAGGATGCTTTTCGCCAAGACATGATTCCGGCTGATGGTGAAGCAGTTGCGGTGAGCCACCCCTTTGCGGGGGTTCCCACGGCAGTTCCTTCTCCTGTCGGAGACGCTGCGCGAACAAGTCGGCAAAGCCGCCCAACGGACTGCCTCCCCGTTGTAGGGAGTGGCGAACCCGTAAGGGTGGACGGGTCCCCCGGCATAAGCAAACTGCTGAACCCGAAGGGTGAAGGCACTAGCCAAATAGGTACAAATAAAGTTCGAGTCAGGCTACTAGACGATAATCTCGACACACTTCACAACACCGTTGTGATTGCTGGTTGTGCCCCTGTGATTTCACTATGGGCAAGAGCCACCGAACGTTGGCATCCCCAACTGCGAGTCCAATATAACTTCGCCAATAGCATGGCTGCATTGCACAGTTTATGCAGAGGTGAGGCGCACATCGCTGGGATGCATCTGTATGATCCTGAGACTGGTGAGTATAATACTCCCTTTGTTCGAGATGTTTTGGTTGGGAGGGAAGCAGTTCTGATTACCCTTGGTGTCTGGGAGGAGGGACTTTTATTGAAGTCAGGGAACCCGATGGGAATTAGAACAGTTACTGACTTAGTTGCAGGGGGAGCGACTATTGTCAACCGCGAAATAGGTTCTGGTAGTCGGATGCTTTTGGAACAAACACTCCAAAAAGAGCAGATACCGTTCGATGCTGTTCAGGGCTTTGATAATATACTCAAAAGTCACCAAGATGTTGCCCAAGCTGTAGTAGGAGGAGTTGCCGATGCTGGTATGAGTACGGCATCTGTAGCTACTGCTTTTGGGCTGGGATTTATCCCTTTACATCAGTCACGATATGATTTGGTGATTCTCAAGGAATATTTGGAAGAAGCACCAGTACAGCAGTTGCTCAGTACTTTGGGACATCGGATGGTTCACTCACAATTTGAAATTCTCGGCGGTTACGATATCAGCAAAATCGGGGAAGTTGTAGCGACTGTTTAGAGTGGATTGCAATGGTTGGTTGTGTGTTTTAGGGAATAACTTAGCGTAAATTTAAATTCCGGCTGCAACCACGCTTTAGGTATGAGCAACCTTTGATAATTCGTAATTCGTAATTCGTAATTCGTAATTAGGAAATTCGGATTGAATTGTGGTTTCCAGCTTGGAATCTGTAGCTTTCTTTTTTCCTGTTGGTATTACTACCGCCAGAGAAATCATTTGGGTGAGCGTCTGGTAATACCTGCAATATTCCTTGAGTGATGTCTTATCGCTTTAGCCATTGTCAGAAAAAACAATGACTAATGGTCAATGAAAACTGACCAAAACTTGAATATGTTCTTTCTTTCGGCTCTTTTTGCTGTAGAACGAGCACCTCCAACAAGGTTCTACATAAGGTTACTGCTGTAACTTGACAGCAAGTAGCTCCGGTAGGCACTTTGTGCCAACGCCTCATAAACCGACAGACCCACCACACAAACAATTACAGGATTAATCATCATGTCCGACGGAAAAATTAGACAAATTGCTTTCTACGGTAAAGGCGGTATTGGTAAATCTACTACCTCCCAAAATACCCTCGCTTCTATGGCGGAAAAGGGTCAACGCATCTTGATTGTGGGTTGCGACCCCAAGGCTGACTCTACCCGATTGATTCTGCACTGTAAAGCCCAAACTACCGTGTTGCACTTAGCTGCTGAACGGGGCGCTGTGGAAGATATCGAACTCGAAGAAGTGGTAATCACTGGCTTCCGGGATATCAGATGCGTAGAATCAGGCGGGCCAGAACCTGGTGTAGGTTGCGCCGGTCGCGGTATCATCACCGCCATCAACTTCCTCGAAGAAAACGGCGCTTACGCAGATGTAGATTTCGTATCCTACGACGTATTGGGCGACGTTGTGTGCGGTGGTTTCGCCATGCCTATTCGTGAAGGTAAAGCCCAAGAAATCTACATCGTTACCTCCGGTGAAATGATGGCGATGTTTGCAGCTAACAACATTGCTCGTGGCGTTCTCAAGTACGCTCATACTGGTGGCGTGCGCTTGGGTGGGCTGATTTGTAACAGCCGTCAAACTGACCGGGAAGACGAACTGATTAGCACCTTAGCAGCCAGATTGAATACCCACATGATTCACTTCGTCCCGCGTGACAATATCGTGCAACACGCCGAATTGCGCCGGATGACGGTGAACGAGTATGCGCCTGACAGCAAACAAGCTAATGAATACCGCACATTAGCAGACAAGATTATCAACAATACAAATCTGACAGTTCCCACACCCATCGAGATGGATGAGCTAGAAGATTTGTTGATTGAGTTCGGCATCCTTGAAAGTGAAGAAAATGCTGCGAAAATGATTAGCCAAGCAGACGCTGCTAAAAAGCAAGAAGATGCTCAAGGCGAAGCACTAGAAGCACTGAAAAAAGGAAATGTAGAAATAGTTTCCGGTAGCGAGAAGAAGTAAAGTTCTTGTTCCGACTTCGATGCTAAATACAGAGTAAATATCAGGTGGGCGAGAATAGCCCACCCTCTCACAAATCATTTAAAATGGAGGTAATCGAATAACTAATCTTAACTCTGTGTGTTTTTTCTTCATCGTGATTACACTAATTAGTCAAGGTATAGACGGCAAAATTAATACCTTAATAGTCTAGTTAGTGCTTTTGTTTTCTCCTTCTCTAACCTAGGTGATATTTATGTTTTAGGGGATGGGAAATTATCTTGATCATTCCCTTTTATTCCATACTTTAGATATAGTGAATAAATGAAAATCCGATAAAAGCCTTTGGGAATTCAGTTAACACCTAATAACTTCTACCTATTGTCACCAAAAAAAATGAATCCCACTCCAGGAAAAACCAACGATTCACTCAGTGACTCCAATTCTGAAGATGCTCGTCAGCAGCAGATACCAAAGAAAAAAAAGCCTTCCACACAATTACCCCAACCTGGAACTACTCAAGGGAGTTGCGCTTTTGATAGTGCAATGATTACCCTAGTACCAATCACCGATGCTGCTCATGTAGTTCACGGGCCAAGCGGCTGTGCTGCCAGTATTTGGGGAAGTTACAGCAGTCTCTCCTCTGGTTCGATGCTGTACAAAATACGCTTTACCAGCGATATCGATGAGAACGATATCATCTTCGGTGGAGCCAAAAAGCTGTACAAAGGCATTTTAGAATTGGAAAGACGCTACAAACCTGCGGCAGTATTTGTTTACTCGACTTGCATCACCGCCCTGATTGGGGATGACATTGAGGGAGTTTGCAAAAATGCCACCGAGAAAACAGGAATACCCACTATCCCTGTACATTGCCCTGGATTCATTGGGAACCAAAATTTGGGCAATCGTGTTGCTGGTGAAGCAATGCTTTCACATGTTATTGGAACAGCTGAACCAGATACTACTACACCCTATGACATCAACCTAATTGGTGAATACAACATTGCAGGTGCAATATGGAATGTTCTACCATTATTGGAGAAATTACGTATCAGAGTTTTGGCAAAAATTACAGGCGATGCTGTCTACAAAGAAGTTTGCTATGCCCATCGTGCCAAGCTTAACGTGATCCTCTCCTCTAAAGCACTAATCAATATGGCAAAAGGGATGGAAAAAGAATATGGCATTCCCTATATTGAAGAGTCTATTTATGGCATAGAGCAAATCAATCAGTGTTTAAGGAATATTGCCTCAAAATTGGGTAATTCTGATTTGCAGTCACGTACAGAAAAACTAATTGCAGAAGAAACTGCTGCAATAGATGAAAAACTCGCTCTTTATATCACCCGATTGCAAGGTAAGCGCGTTATCCTTTCTACTGGAAGTTTCAAGAGTTGGTTAATTATCTTTACGGCTAAGAAATTGGGGATGGAAGTTATTGCTATTCTTACCAAGAATAATAGTGAGGAAGATAGAATTAGAGTCAAAAGCTTGCTGGGTCAAGATGGCATAATTCTAGAACAAAATAGTCCTGAAGAAATCCTACAGATAATTAACGAAAATCAAGCTGATATGTTAATTGCTGATAAACGCCATCAAGACACTTCTCTCACAGCTAAGATTCCATTCCTAGACATTAATCAAGAACGGAACCATCCCTATGCAGGCTATATGGGAATTTTAGAGGTAGCAGGAGAACTGTATGCCGCTTTTTACAACCCTGTGTGGGAGCAATTATGCCAGCCAGCCCCGTGGTCAGAAGATGGGGGAGCAGGGGGAGATGAGGGAGCAGGGGGAGATGAGGGAGAAATTACTTCCTCATCCCCCTCATCCCCCTCATCTTCTCAAGAGGAGGAAATCTAATGGCGATTATTAGCGTTACGAGTACATCAGTTGCAGTTAATCCCCTGAAGCAAAGCCAAACTGTGGGTGCAGTTTTAGCCTTTTTGGGATTGAAGGGAATGATGCCTTTATTACACGGTTCTCAAGGTTGTACTGCTTTGACTAAGGCAGTATTAGTACAGCATTTCCGTCAGGCGATTCCCCTTTCCAGTACAGCGATGACCGAAGTAGCAACCATTTTGGGTGGCGAGGAAAGAGTTGAACAAGCAATCTTGACTTTGGTGCAGAGATCCAAACCAGAAATTATCGGTCTTTGTAGCACTGGACTGGTGGAAACCAGAGGGGATGACATGGGGCGCTTTGTTAAGGAGATTCGCCACCGTCACCCAGAACTAGATTATTTACCAATTGTGCTTGTCTCTACACCGGATTTCAAAGGTACTTTACAGGATGGCTTTGCTGGTGCAGTTGAAAGTATAGTCAGGGAAATCCCCCAAAAAGGCTCCAAGCAAGACGCTTGCCCCACACAAATCACTATTTTGGCTAGTTCTGCCTTCACACCAGGGGATGTCCAGGAAATTAAAGAGATTGTCACTTCCTTTGGACTTGTACCTATTGTTGTACCTGATCTTTCTGGCTCATTAGATGGTCATATAGAAGATTCTTCTAGTGCCATTACAGGTAATGGCACAAATGCAGCACAGTTGCGCTCAATTGGTAGCTCTGTATTCACTTTGGCACTAGGTGATAGTATGCGGGCTGGGGCGCAAATTTTGGAGCAGAGATTCAATATACCTTATGAGGTATTTGGTGAACTGACGGGACTAGCAGCAGTAGATAAATTCCTGCAAGCTTTGGCGGATATCAGTGGTGTCAGCGTACCAGAGAAATACCGCCGTCAACGCCGTCAGTTGCAATATATGATGTTGGAGAATCACTTTTACTTTGGTTGCAAGCGAGTTTCTTTGGCGCTGGAACCAGATTTACTTTGGTCAACAGTTTCTTTTTTGCGATCGCTTGGAGTTGAAATTCACTCAGCAGTGACAACAACACGCTTTCCTCTGCTAGAAAAACTTCCGATTAAGAGCGTCACTATCGGCGATTTGGAAGATTTTGAACAATTGGCGGTTGGATCTGATTTGCTAATTACCAACTCTCATGGAGTGGCGATCGCCCAACGCTTAAAAATTCCTCTCTATCGTCAAGGGATTCCCATTTTTGACCGCTTAGATCATGGTCAGTTTACCAAGGTTGGCTATCGAGGTACTATGCAACTTTTATTTGATATTGGCAACCTGTTTTTAGAGCAGGAAACAAAAGTTAAGCATTAATACAGAGCCAATTCCAACTGCGATCGCAATCTTACCAAGAATATTGGTAATATGTAGCACAGGATACAATATTGCCGATCAAGTTTAGCTTTGATAATTACTATCAAGCCGTATACGGCCATGAGTGAATATACTAACCAATGTCAGCAAGCTCGTGCCTAGCTCCTGCATTGACTCAAATTAAGTCTTCTTCATGAATCCAGCACAGCTAAAAAAAACAACTGCCAAAGCGAGTCGTGTTACCAGAAAACTTCGCCGCCGTTTTGACCTGAGACAATCTGCGATGCCTGCCGTACTCAAAAGCCAGCCACGCGTTGGCGGAGCCTCTTGTAAAGAAGCGATGCCTGCTTTGGGCAAAGCGATCGCACCATATGCGCTCACTTGGTTCGAGGTCATTGGCTACATAGTTTTGTTAGAGCCAGATATTGCTTTGGGTAAGCATCAGATCGGGCGGAGTAGTTATGGTGATGTGGTTTTGTATCAGCGCCTTTATAGTGCTTTGCAGAAAATTAACCCGAAAAAACCTGATGAAGCGATCGCCGCAGCTATCCATCAGATTACTTGCATAGAGAGTTCCGACTTGCTGGAAAATAACCGTCGCTTTCACAAATTCTTGACCAATGGTGTGGAAGTTGAATACCTGTATAACCAAGAAATAGTTCATGACTTTGTGTGGCTCATTGATACATCTAATCTACTGAAAAATGATTGGCTAGCTATTCATCCCTTGACTGTAGTTGAGGGGAGTTATACTCACTGTCCTGATGTAGTTGTGTTTATCAATGGTTTACCTTTGGCAGTTATTGTCTCAATTCAGCCAAGTGATGAACAGGCCACTTTCAAAGCAGGTTATCAGCGAATTCAGACCTACATTGAACAAATACCGAAGCTGTTTTACTACAATACGTTCCTAGTTATTACTTATGGAAATCAGGCACGAGTCGGGACATTAACCTCAGACTGGCAGGAGTTTTTACCCTGGCGCACGATTGATGGGGAAGATTTTCCTGCCAAGGGCGCAACTGAGCTAGAGGTGTTAATTCAAGGCATTTTTGACAAACGGCGTTTTCTAGAGCAAATATTGCACTTGATAGTGTTTGAGGAGAACGGAACCAGTATTAGTAAAAAATTGCTTCGCCGACCTTTTTGTACTACACAGTATCCCAAAAAATCTTCGCGCCAAGGCTGGTCACACAATTTTGGATTTTAGATTTTAGATTTTAGATTGAAAAGAGCAATCAAGTCACTAGCTCTGTTATTTAATTTTAGATTTTGCCCAAAGTTGCTCTTGCGGCTCTGCCGCGCCACTGACTACAACGGGGGGAAACCCCCTCTAAGCGACTACCTCACCGCAACGGAGTGGCTTGACTTGAGCAAACTTTCCAAGAGGGACTTTGAATCTTTAATCCAAAATCCAAAATTTAAAATCTAAAATTCGGTAAGTGCTGAGTTATCAGTGATTAATAGAAAAACTAACTCACAATTCAAAATTCCCAATTGCTACTTTCAGCATGAAAGTTATAACTATGAACACAAGTTGGTATGAACAAGAGCTAGTCAAAGAATTCAAAACGGTTATTGCTCATTCTTTCCCACAAGTCGAGGAATTGCTAAAATACTGTCATGTTAAACTCATTGAATCTTATTGGGGAAGACCCCGTGTTCACTTTCTGCCATACTTCACAATTTATTGTCCTGACAATCTGATTGCTGCTGTCAAAGCCCAGATATCTATACTCAGAGAAGTAGCAGAATATGCCGGATTAGTTGAGGTTGTCTGCCTAAATGCTACACATCTGCTGCGAGATCCAATGTCGAAGGTAAAGCAGACAGATCCGCGTTTGTGGTTAGAACTGCAATGGCTTGCAACACAAGAACAAGAACACTTGCTATGATTTCCCGACTTTGGGTGCAATTACGAAAAGTTACTTGCTTGACTGGTAGGGTAAAATTAGGGTATTTGAGCAAGGCATTTGTCGATGAAACCGGAAGCCTACACCGACCCGTCAGGGCGGTGTAGGTAGTTCACGGAAAGTAAAGGCTGGAGAGGTTGATTTAACATTGCTTGGCTTATTATCCAAATTACTGCCACTATTTTTTTATCCACTAGGACTAGCCTGCGTAAGCTTGGTAGTAGCATTAGTGACGTTATGGAAACGACCGCGTACTGCGGCGATCGCAATTGCTTTTGCTCTAACTTTATTGCTATTTTGTAGGAATGCTTGGATTGCTAAATCATTAGTGCGATCGCTAAGAATTTTCCAGCGTCAAGGAATCAATGCCATTCCCACACCCACTGACTTTCTTGTAAGTGAGGGTGAGTTGCAAGAACTCAGCAGCACTCCTAAAGCCGCCATACTGAATTTATTACCTGATAGCGACAACTTACACCAATTTACCACCGCTTTAAAAGAGTACATTGGTTCTTTTGTATATCGCTTACGCGGTTGGCTTTAATCAAGTTATGAGTTAGGAGAGACGCGATTAATCGCGTCTGTACAGGAGTTATGAGTTATGAGTTATTAATTATGAAGTGCGGTAATTGCCTGAATTTAAAACCCCCCACTCCCCACTCCCCACTCCACTTTTAACTTTATGTCTAAAAATTTACCTTATATTATGCCATCGCCTCAACCCCAAGTTGAGGAAGCTTTTGCCACTTACCAAACAACCCACCAGTTTTACCACGAAGTTCGGTCACGGTCAGAGTTTCAGCGTTATTGTGAATGGTATTATACAACGGCAGAACAGCACCGCCAAGAGCTTAAAAGAATGCGCGGCGAACTGAATATTTTTCAGTGGTTTCGCCGCCGATAAGTGATTTAGATGACTTCTAACTCATTTTCACGCAAATGGGCTTTAAATTTTTTACTAAACTGGACTAGAATCGGCAGATTAGCGCTTACCGGTCTGCCTTGCCATTGGGTGGCAATACCTACTACATCGCCTTCTGTACCTTTGATGTCAAAAGGCTGATTCCGATGTTCAGGATGATGATACACTACTACCGAATCTTTAACGCGGATGCGATCGCCAACTTTCATAACAACATTTACACCTAGCATTTGCTTTTCCATAAGTATCTGCTACAAAATATATGATTAAACCGTCTAGAATTTGATTTAATCAGCTATTTCTTGACGCGTCATCGGGGTAAGACGGCGCATTTAAACCTCTGCATTCAGGCAAGGCAACGCGTTGCGGTGAGTCCAGCGCTGTAGGCGGGTTTCCCTCCGTAGGCGACTGGCGCACGTCTTAGCAATCCGTCGTGCGTACTTTTTTAAGTTTTTTGCCGCGTCAACTTTTTGGAATACTTTATAATTAACCCTTTTATCTTCACTCTAGGATGTTCCCCAGGTCAACTCTCTCACCAATTTTCGATCGCAGAGGCGCTGTTTAAGATGTTGCCAAGATGGTGAGTTATGGAATCCACTCTTTAGATTGAGAGTAGGCACCCGCCAGCCAGGGACGGGTTTTAATTTTTCTAATTGACCTTTGCGACCTTTAATGGTACTTTAACGAGATTCCTTCTAGGCAGAAAGTAATGCAATTTTTGGCGGCAATAATGGCGATTTTGGTGCCAGGGTTTGACGCTCGGTGACAGTCTGTGGAGCGAACTTCAAAAGGCAGAAGGCAGTTCTTGCTGAAGGCAGAAGGGAACCCACGTTTAAAAACGTGGGATTGAAATAAGGACACCTTGTGTCTCGTGCTACGCATCTCGACACAAATCTTTTTATACTAGTGGGCTTTAAACCCACAACTAAAGTTTTTATTAATACTTCTTTCCTTCTGCCCTCTGCCCTCTGCCTTCTGCCCTCTGCCTTCTGCCTTTCTTTGTAAGACTGGAAAGGCATTGACCAATACTTCGACGTCGCTCAGTACAAGTGACAAAGCGCAAAGTCTGAGCGGAGGTTTCCTCCGCTCAGAACTTTGTAAGAGAGGACAAATGACAGCCTTCACCAGTTAGCTTTAATTGCGCCGACCTACTTAATGCTGCTGCAAAGTGTTCTTGAGTTAGACCCGTTATTAGGCGAAGTTCGTGGATAAATTTGCACGTCTGGGGGATTCCTATCTGATACCAGTGACCAGAAGCAAATCCCAGTTCTTCATAAAAAGAAAAAGGACGCTCAGTATTTTCAGCGATCGCTTCAGTTACTAGCCTAATCAGCAGAAATCATGTATTTCAACCACATCTCTCGTAGGGGCACAGCAGTGCTGTGCCCCTACCGCGTGGTCTATTTACTTTTCTACCCCCCTAAAGTTCGCGTATAAATTATCTGACCTTGGGAATCATAGAGGAAAAGGGACAGGTTGGCATTGTCACTAATTACAGCTAAAGCTTGCCGTAAGATTTGTAAGTGATTGGTGACATCAACACCAGTATCCGAGTTCTTAGAATCAGGATTAGCCAAGTTATTTTGCCTTACTTGGTCATACTCAGGGGTTAGCCGGACAATAATTCTTGTGTTGTCTATGCTAAATGTGCAAATCCGAATTCCATTAATACAGGTTTTATCTAAGTCGGTGCGGGTTTGTTGCAAACTACTAACAACTTGGAGTTTTTCTTGTGCTTGTTTGAGGGCTGCTGAATAGGGTTCGATGAGAGACTGAGCTTGAGTGTAGTACAAGCTATCTTGGGAAACTTTTTTAACAGTTTGCAAAGCCTGATCCCAGTATGTCGCTGCTGCAAGCCATTGCTTTTGTTGCTCATAAACTTTGGCTTGCTTGGCACTGTTAACGGCTTGTTGGTAGGTTTTAACAGCAAATTGTTCTTTTGTAGCGCGATCGCGTGCTGCAACTAGTTTAGGTTTATAATCTATTAACAGCTTTTGGGCTTCTTGGTATCCAGCGCTAGTTTGGGGAATGGAATTCAAGGCATTAACTACCACTAGCCAAGTAGACTGCACCTTTTGCCATTCATTCAAGGATTTAGCAGTAGTTTCTCGGTTCTCGGCTGCATTGGCTACAGATTTTGCTGCTGTTAGTTTTTTCAGCCATTTTTCCTCAGTAAATATCTGTTGATTTACAACGTGCAAACGGACACGATAACTAAGTAATTTCCCTTGCACCAGTCCATAGAGTTCACTACTGGAACTTATAGTTTCTAGTGGCGCTATAGCCTGTCGCCATAAGTGCTGCCTAGCTTGTAATTCCTCTAGGCTATATGCAACTTTTTGTGCCGCCAAGGATGCCATCTGCAAAGCCTTGACCACCTGGTTGATTTTTTCTGATCGTCCAGACAAAGTTGCTTTTAGTTCTTCTGACACCTGGTAACGGGGCGACCAACTAGGAATTACATTCAGGGCTGTACTGGCTGCTGCAAGTTGCTGTTGTACAGCTACTAATTCTTTTTCAGAGTTGGCGCGGCGCATCAGTTGGGGAGATTTTGTTTTTAATTGCTCGGCATTTTGTATTTCTTTACACTCGGACATCACACAAGGGCGAGTCAATAAGTAAGTACCACCGCCTAAGACTACAATTCCCATCAATGCTGCACCCAGTAGGATAGGTTTGACTTGGAATGCTGGCTTTGAAGCCGACAAATTCGGCGCATCTGCAAACGGATCAAAGGGTTCCTCCTCTTTAGTCTCATCGATTAATGGAAAATATGTCAGAGATGATGAGGGGGATGAGGGGGATGAGGGGGATGAGGGGGATGAGGGGGATGAGGGGGATGAGGGGGATGAGGGGGATGAGGGGGATGAGGGGGATGAGTAGGATATTGCTTCCTCATCTCCCCCTGCTTCCTCATCTCCCCCTGCTCCCCATCCCCCCTTCTGCTTCAACGCTAAGAAACATTTGGCATAAGGGAGTTGTTCGCCAAAAACTCTGAGGAAACATTGCACCCTCTGCTCTTTATGGGGTGCTAAAGACTGAAGTACTTCCTCAATTACTGCAAAAATTAGTTGAGCGTCAACTATTACATCTGATGTGTGTTGCGTTAAAATCATTAATTCGTCTTTCTTGACGGCACACTTAACCTCGAAGACTTCAGCCGTTGAGACTTCTACAAGTAATTGTTCCTGCACAGTTTTGGCTAAAAGCTGCAAATCTTCCTGCTGGACTGCTACTTTCATAGAGCTTTCCCGCTAAATTTCTATATTGTTTTGATTATCTTTAAGGGGATGAAATGAACTTTCTCGGTTTGTTGAATGCAAATGCACACTTTAATCAATCACAGCCTGAAAATCTGAACGACCAACTTTCTAACACAAATTCTGACTTTTCACCAAAAATTTAAAAAGCAGTTATTGTTCGCGCCGCTACATTTTTACAGTGCTAAATGCAAAAATAAATAATCTATCTTTAGTTAGATATAAATTACAACTAAAAAATGGGAATAATAGATTTTTTGAGTATTTTCACTGGATTATTTTGCGACAATTAAATTCACTGGAGCCACTGGTGTGCAAAATTCTGGTTGCAGAGCAGTTGTGACAAAATTATCCAAGGGTTAAGAAAAGGATGCTGTGTCAGAGGGTTTTGACAGAAATGCTAGTTATCTTCTATGCTGGAAAACTTACTAAGGAGATTAATTACGTGTTGTGGCTCTGGCACACACAGGTTGACTATCAAAATTAATGTGCCTCATTTGCTGAATTCGATAAAATTGATCCGTGAAAAATAAATTTTTATAGCTGCCAAAAGCTTAATTCTGCAATAAAGGTGCTGCAAAATATTAAAACAGCACTAAGCAAAGGCTTGGAAAGTGTCAATACAAGGTGTATCAATGGATTTATTAGAGTACCAAGTTAAAGAATGGTTTGGGAAGATAGGCATTCCTGTATTGCCCTCGCAACGAATTGACCATCCTACAGATTTGAAACGTTTAAAAATTCGTTTTCCAATTGTACTGAAATCTCAAGTACATGGAGCGGAACGGGCTAAAGCTGGTGGAGTCAGGTTTGCGGAGACGACTATCGATGCGATCGCAGCTGCTCAAAATATCTTTAGTTTACCAATATGGGGCGAATTGCCGGAAGTTGTGCTGGCAGAATCCCAATACGATGCTAGCCAGGAATTTTATCTAGCGGTGGTTTTAGACACTGCTGTTTGCCGACCAGTACTTTTAGGTTGCAAAGAAGCAGACATCGATTGGGAATCGGCTGGGGAAAAAATGCACTATGTCGTTGTAGATCAGGAATTCTCGCCATTTTATGCCCGACGACTGGCTTTGAAAATGGGTTTGCAAGGAACGCTGATGCAGTCGGTAAGCAGCGTTGTCCAGAAGATGTATCACTTATTTGTGCAAAAAGACCTGGATTTAGTCGAAATAAATCCCTTGGCAGTCAGTGCAACTAGTCAAGTTATGGCTCTTAATGGTAAAGTCAGAGTCAACGAACGGGCGATCAAGCGTCATCCCGATCTTGACGAGATGGCGGCAAAAATTATTAGCCGTCATACCAGTACTGAAATCAACGGTATTTTGGGCGACTGGGATGGTGTGCAAATGCATGGAAAAATCGGTATATTAGGTAATGGTACTGGTTCAGTGATGGCAACTTTGGATTTAGTCGCTAACGCTGGTGGCAAACCAGGTGTTTGTTTGAATCTACGTCATGCTTTCCTCACAGATACTACACCAACTACCTTCCGCGATCGCCTAGAGACAGGTCTGAAAATCCTGGAGGCTGACAAAAGCATTCAAGTAATACTAATTAACTTTATGGGTACGATTCCTCAAACTGAGGAAGTCACCGAAGTTATAGCCAGAGTTGTGCAGCAAGACAACAGCGAACTTCAATCACAGGTTGGACATTCTAATGGTAGTAAAAGTCGGCGAGAGCGGAATTTTTCACCCTTAGTTGTCCGCCTTGCTGGTTCTGAATTTAATGCTGCTAGAAAATATTTAGCAACATTAAAAACCCACAGCGACGCGCTTCTGGTGGTAGAAGATTTAGATGAGGCAGTGGCGGCAGCAGTTCGCCTTGCTAAACCAACTGCTAATAAAACTGCTAATAAGAAGTAGTCATGGCACTGGGTTGCCAAACTTACGGTAATTTTTTATGAACCTAACGCCAGACAGCAAAGTATTAATTCAAGGCTTTTGTGAATTTATATCAGGCACTCATGTTGCTCAAATGAAAGCTTATGGCACGAATTTGGTAGCTGGTGTAAATCCTGGATGCGGCGGACAGGAACTGCATGGACTGCCAGTATTTGACTTAGTAGAGGAAGTAATAGAAGAATTTGGGACAATTGACACGACAATTATTTGTGTAGATCCTTACGACGTTTTGGATGCGGCATTAGAAGCGATCGCATCTCATATTTGCCAGATCATTATTATCACTGCTGGCGTGCCGCCTTTAGATATGGTGCAATTACTCCGCAAAGCCGAAGCCTGTGAAACTTTGGTAGTCGGGCCAAATAGTCCGGGGATCATTGTGCCGGGAAAAATTCTTTTAGGTACTCAACCTAGCGAGTTTTATACCCCTGGAACAGTGGGGATCGTGAGTCGTAGCAGTACCCTCACTTACGAAATCGCCTACGAATTGACAAAAGCAGGTTTGGGGCAGTCGATTAGTGTCAGTATTGGTAGTGATGCGATCGTCGGTTCCTCCTTTCTCCAATGGTTGCAAATTCTCGATGAAGATGAAACTACACAGGCGATCGTTTTAGTCGGTCAACCAGGTGGTGGTAGTGAAGAAGCAGCAGCCCGGTACATTGCTGAGGCAATCGATAAACCAGTAATTGCCTACATTGCAGGCAAACACGCACCACCAGGAAAAAGTTGGCGTGAAACTGGGACTTTAGCAACCGTTATCGGACGCGATCCTAACTTTGGCACAGCCCAAAGTAAATTAGCTGCTTTCAAAGAAGCGCAAGTTTCAGTAGCCGAACGTCCTTCTCAGATTCCAGAATTATTGAGAAAGGAGATTAACTTATAGATATAGGCGTGAAAAAGAATGGAGAGACGTAGCAGTTGCTCCGTCTCTACTGATTGTTAATGAATAGATGTTAAAAAAAGCTTCTGTACGTTTAATGTTAAAAATCTTAAATGAGAAAAGGCACAAGGAAGAATTGTTAACTCATCCCACGGCTTGAAGCCGTGGGATTTCGAGTCAGATGATGTCCGGGCAATTAAGCATAATACCGGAACCCCACCCCGCAAAAGCTGCGCTTTAGCTCCCCTCCCCGCAAGCGGGGAGGGGTTGGGGGTGGGGTTCTTTTATTATGGGTAACTTGGCGGACATGATATAACTAGTCATTGGTACTAATGACTAATGACCAATGACCAATGACTAATGACTAATGACTAAATCGGTGTTCTAGTAGAGTGTCACCCCTTGATTATAAGCATCTACAAAACTCCTGTGGTCATACTCGACTTGAGTTGCATAGTTTACCGCAAAATTAACGATCTCATCTTTGAATGCAGCCTTATTACCGCTAACAATGTCAGTCACTTCTTTGTCAACGCTTACGGGAATAATCGCAGCATCATAGTCTTTATCAGAGATTGCATGGTTCTTGGCAACGACTTTCCCTGCATACCCCATCGCATCCATGAATTTTGACTTAGTGGTTAGCAAAGTATAGTCAAAGTCCACTTGGTAGGGTGATTTTTCATGCAGCATAAAGGGGATGCTACTGACCGTAGTGTAGCCAACCAAGGGATCAGTATTGGAGAGCATTGCTTTCATGGCGATTGTCACCCTCGCCCCTTCTTGGTTTCCGTAAACTGAAGTTGGCAGCAGACCTGGAACTGCGATCGCTACGGCGCTACTGCCTTCCTGCTTCATCTCCAAAATGCGATCGTCGTCGGCTGCTAAACTTGGACCCTCAATCAGCAAGTAATATCGGTACTTACCAAGATTACCAATGCCTGAACCTAATTTGAGCCGAATGTCCTTGAGGGTGTAGTAACTATTGTTGTAGCGCTTACTGCTAGGAATTGAGGAGATGTAGCTGCTCATCGCCCCAGCAATGTCGGAATAGGTGCTGTTGGATACAGGCTGGAGTTCCGAGGTTGTCTGAAAGACTCGATTATTACTGTTATTTAACTGCGTGTAATTACTCAGCAAGCTAGAACGGCTGTTGTTTGATGCCTTTTGAATCAAATCTTTGACCACACCGTTCGTATTGCTGGATTCCAAACGGTATGACAGTTCATCATTGCTTCCCTTAAAGTCACTCATTTTGTTCAGATAAGCATCCAAGAAATTTCGGACAATATCTTGAGCATCACTTGAGCTAAGACCGTTCTCTTTAGCTGCCAATAGAATGGAGACTGCCATCCGTCGCAAGTCCCAAACGTAGGGGCCAAGATAGCTTTCATCAAAGTCAGTGGTGTCAAAAACGTTGTTGTCGTTGCTATCTCTGATCCCCCCAAGATTTTGCAGATGCATATCTCCCTCTAACCAGATGGCTGAGGTTGAAGAATTCACAAATCCTGAACTTGGTAAGGTCTGCATATCACGATAAAAAATGTGAGCCGTCCCCCGATAAAAGGCGAAAGGACCAACTGTCATCTTTTGCATTTTCGTTGCCAGTTCTTGAGGCAATTGAGAAGCAAAGGGATGATTATATTGGTAAATTTCATTCTTCACCCAAGTTAAACGGGGAGTTGCAGCTTGAACTGGAGATGCGAACCCCAAAACTAAAATTAAGATAAATGCGATCGCAGATATGTATTTGAGCATAATAGTATCTTAGGCGTAAAAAAGTTGACTCTTGTTAGACTCATGTGTAAAGGCAATCATCCAACAACAATTCTTTTACCACCTTGAACCATAACTTAGAAACTGATTTAAAGCACAATGCAGCAACTATTCATACCAAAGAATTCAAAAAGGTAAAATTATAAAGAACCATCAGAACGTAATCATGTCAGCTATTCAAACAACTGTGGTTCTTGCCATGACGGCCGATGGAAAGATTAGCGCCGTAGATCCGAAAGCACCTCGTGATTCCGATGTAGCTGATCAAGCACACTTGGAGTATCAAGTTTCCCTTGCTGATTTAGTCTTGGTAGGAGCAGGGACGATTCGGGCTGAGGGGTCAACCTATACAATTCGGAATCCCGAACTGTTGGCAGCACGTAAGGTTCGGGGTCAGCCTCCCCAGCCCATTACCTGCGTTGTCTCAGGTTCCCTAGACCTATCGCTGGACTTGCCTTTTTTGAGCCAGGACATTGAGCGATGGATATTTACGACACGGACTGGTTTGGAGCGCAATTCTGATGCAACAACCTTGCAAAAACTGGCTGAATTAATTGATTTGGGAGATACAAACCTGGACTGGGATCGAGCTTACACCTTGATGGCAGAGCGGGGTATTCACAAAGTCGTTGCTTTGGGAGGCGGCTCTTTAACAGCTTCTCTAGTGCAAGCAAAGCGAATTGACGATTGGTGGTTGACAATTTGGCCTGTCATTTATGGAGGAAAGCACGCCCCTAGCCCAGTGGAGGGAGAAGGTTTTGTTCCCAATGCTGCTCCTCATCTCCAACTCGTCGAAACTCGTCAGGTTGGAAGTGAGTTGTTTTTACACTACCGTACACTCTACTGAGAATGCGCTGCTAGAATTAAGCGCGTTGATAGTGACCATTGGTGTCAACTTAAGCCCAAACTCATTTAAAACAAGTCGCAAGTCGCAAGTCGCAAGTAAGTTTTGTGACGGGGATTTACCTTAGGCTTCAATTCGCGCTGCTTGATAGAAGCAGGGGACTTAAACCCCTAAACTTAGTTAAAATCTCGTTTCCAGCCTCTTGCTGGAAATGCAACTCCTGGTGGCTCTGCCGCAAGTTACGGAGGCGGAGCCTCAATGAGGGGCATTCCCAGTCGGAGACTGGGAACGAGATAACGAGATAATCTGCTAAAAGCTGGTTCTAGGCTAGTTTTCACCTGATGTTGACACGCAGGGATACTAAAAAGCGCCCTCCCAATCTGGGAGAGCGCTTTTTAATTTAGCTAAACTTCAGAATTAACCGTTGATAGCAGGAGCGGTTAGAGCTACAGGAGCAAAATCACCAGCAGCCAAATCTAGGGGGAAGTTGTGAGCGTTGCGCTCGTGCATTACTTCCATACCCAGGTTAGCGCGGTTGATTACATCTGCCCAAGTTGCAATCACACGACCTTCAGAATCAATGATTGATTGGTTGAAGTTGAAACCGTTCAAGTTGAACGCCATTGTGCTTACACCCAAGGCGGTGAACCAGATGCCGATTACAGGCCATGCTGCTAAGAAGAAGTGCAAGCTGCGGCTGTTGTTGAAGGAAGCGTATTGGAAGATTAGACGACCGAAGTAGCCGTGGGCTGCAACGATGTTGTAGGTTTCTTCTTCTTGACCGAATTTGTAACCGTAGTTTTGTGATTCGGTTTCAGTTGTTTCACGAACCAAGGAAGAAGTTACTAGTGAACCGTGCATTGCAGAGAACAAACTTCCGCCGAATACACCAGCTACACCTAATTGGTGGAAGGGGTGCATTAAGATGTTGTGTTCTGCTTGGAACACGATCATGAAGTTGAATGTTCCGCTTATTCCCAAGGGCATACCATCAGAGAAGGAACCTTGTCCGATGGGGTATACCAAGAATACTGCACTTGCTGCTGCTACTGGTGCAGAATATGCGATCGCAATCCAAGGACGCATTCCTAAGCGGTAGGATAGTTCCCATTCACGACCCATGTAGCAGAATATGCCAATCAGGAAGTGGAAAATTACCAATTGGTAAGGGCCGCCGTTGTACAACCACTCATCTAGAGAAGCTGCTTCCCAAATTGGGTAGAAGTGCAAGCCGATAGCGTTGGAGGAAGGTACTACTGCACCAGAGATGATGTTGTTTCCGTAGATTAAAGAACCTGCAACGGGTTCACGGATACCATCGATGTCTACTGGAGGTGCGGCGATGAAAGCGATTACGAAGCAGGCGGTGGCTGCTAGCAGGGTGGGAATCATGACTACGCCGAACCAACCGATGTAGATGCGGTTGTTGGTGCTGGTGATCCACTCGCAGAATCGATCCCATACGTTGGCGCTTTCGCGACGTTGTAAGGTTGTTGTCATTGTTTTATAAATGCGATTGTTTGTGAATGAATTTAGGTAGGTTTGACTACCTGTTACACATCTTAAATAATTTATTTAGTTTTGTAAAGTACTTTCAGAAAAATTTTTTTCTTGGAATTTACGCATCCGTAACAGAAAATCCCCAATCTACTGAAAAAGGGGACTTTGGGTAAATTCTGTTCTATAAAAGTTTGTAAAAACCTCTTAACGAAACTAAACACTTTCTATGTTGCAAAAAAAATTGCTTTGTTGGGTGGAGGCTTTGCGTAACCCAACATCCTGATAATCAGTTGGGTTGCGCTCCGCTCCACCCAACCTACGTCTACTCTTAACGAAACTAAACACTTTCTATCTATATAACATATATTCTTCTTCAATTCACTGCTGGCTGCTTGGATATTGACTCTACACCTTGTAAAGGCGATCGCACAGATAAATAAATCAATGGCCCGAATAGCGGTATCAACGCTATTAACCAGAACAACTGCGGATTTTTCCAACCGCGACGCGCCATATCATCCCCTAGTAATGTGGGAAAGACTAGGCAAAGTAGGCAAAAATCTAAACTCATCACATTAATGAAGCGGTTGCTTTGCCACTGTTGTACAAAACTGCTCCAATCTCCTGCTGTTAAACCGTAGGCAACTAGAATAACCGTGGCTACAGTCAAGACAATCCCAGTCACACGAGAATCTAGCAGCTTGAGCAAGGCATTCTTTTTACCGACAAAATTATTATTTGGTTCTCGTAGGGCTAAGTACGGCAACAAGGCAAAAGCACCAACTGCGAAAGAGGCGATCGCAAATAACCAAGCAGGTATTTTTTGCCCTCTGCCATCAATAAACACAACTGCGCTGTAAATAAGAGGCCAGATGCCCATGAGGTTAAATAGTGCTATTACTAACGGGTTAACGCCTTGCCACTGGCCAATAGAAAGGTTTTTAATTAACTCGAATGTACCGGGTTGCTCAGGAGGAGCAAAGAAAAAAGCATAGGTAATGAATCCCAGCCACAGCACCCCAAAGGCAATTTTTCTCCCCATAAAAGATTTAAGTAGTATTAATTATTGATTTTGCCGCTAAAAATTGGGCTATCTGCTTGCTATTGTATTATTGACTGCCTAAACCAGTGCGACTTTTTGCTAAATATCAGATGATCCGATTAATCTCTATTTAAGGATTAAAATAACTGAAAGCTTCTGAGAGATAATCAGCAGCAGATGCTACGACTGCGATCGCACTTTCATAATCTAGGCGCGTTGGCCCCAAAACTCCCACACTTCCTACTGGTATTGAACCTCGGCGATAGGTGGAAGAAATTAAGGTGCAGGTGCGTATCGGTTCTAGAGGATTTTCTGCCCCAATGCGAACCGTTACCTTTGGCTTCCCCACATCCTCAGACTCTGGTTCTTCAAATATTAATCGCCATAGTTGGTCTTGTTCTTCTTCCAACAGGTGGATAATCGTTTGTACCTGCTGTAACTGGGAAAATTCCGGCTGGCGTAAAACTTCTGACACACCCCGAACCATAATTTGGGTTGCAGTCGGTGCAAGAGTGCGACGAGTCAATTCGGTAACTGAATTTTTTAAGAATTCTCCATAGCGTTGGAACTCTTGATCTAGTTCAGTCCAGTCGAGGTTGGCTAATTCCAACAGACTTCGCCCCCGTAAGTGGCTATTCAAAAAGTTAGAAACAATTTGCAACTCGCGATCGATGACTTCTGGTTCGCGTTGTGTCTCCTCTGGTATTGGCGACAAATCCATCAACTTGGAATGTGTTTCATAACCATCTGTTACCACAATTAGCATGATCCTTCCGGCTTCTATTTGCACTAATTGCAGATGCCGCACGATCGCTGTAGTGGTTTGGGGCATGGTAATCAAGCTAATGCAACCACTCAAGGTTGCTAAAATTTGGGCAGCTCCTTGCAGTAGGGTTTCTAAACTCCGATCTTCCCAGTGGAGAAGCTTTTGCAGTTCTACCTCTACTTCTCGCCCTAAAGTTTCGGTTCGCGTAGCATCTGTCTGCGACACGCTGCGCGAACGCAGAGAAGGTGTAATTAGCTGGTCAACATAAATGCGATAGCCTGAGTCTGAAGGTATTCGTCCGGCGGAGGCGTGTGGTTGGTAAAGTAACCCAGACTTTTCTAAAACGCTCATCACATTGCGAATTGTGGCTGAACTTACACCCAGGTCGTACTCATCAACCAAAGCTTTTGAACCAACCGGCTCTGCTGTAGCAATATAGTGACGTACCGTTGCCCAAAGTATATGCTGTTGTCGATTTGTTAACTGGACTTCCATAAGGCATCTTTTACTGAAGGCAAATTTTAATCAAACTCTGAAAAAATTTCTGGATTTGATCGCAAACAAAGATTATTAATAATTAATTAAGATACCAAATTATCCAGTTCTCTAATGATAAGTATTTTTAAAGTTTACGTGTTGATTTTTTGAGAGTGCGCTGGAAATAGGAGCTAGATTTATACTGCAAAAGCTGCCTTTACTCATAACAGTATTTTTGCATAACTTTAAACTTATAACAGTATTATTGAATACGTATTTTTCTGGAATAGATGATATATTTGAGTCGAAAAGCTCCGTAAATATATACTCACTAGCAAAAGGTGTAAAGTTTCCCCTCAAAACCCTAAGTTGATCTAGTCCTATTTTTACAATAGCAGAAGCCAGCTGGAAGAGTAAATCCCAGCTGAGTTATGGATTACAGTCAGAAATTAATACTGGGGAATTGAAGGGTCAACTAATAAGGAGTAAGCATCAATACCACCGGAAATATTTTGCACATTTGTAAAACCTTGAGCAATTAACCACTGGCACATTTGGGCGGAGCGGATGCCGTGGTGACATAGCACAAAAGTTTCAGCTTGGGGATTGAACAGATTGGGTACTTGATCTCCCCATTCGGCAAATTGACTTAAAGGTAGGTTGACAAAGCCCTCAATGCTAGCGATCGCCAATTCTTCTGGTTCACGCACATCTACTAGCTGAATACTTGGATCACTAGAAGATAGACGTTGCGCCAGTTCTTTTACACTAATTTGGTTCATCAGTTCCCTGTCATGAGGTTTTTGTAAACAGTCCTAATATTATTTATGGTGACAGAAAATCTCTGCCTTGGCATGAGCATCCATTCTCAACAGGGCTGATTGATTTTGGTAAGCTTTCTGTTTAAATGGCTGTAAACCGTCTTTTTTAATAGGTTTAATGTGAATAGGCAACGTTCATTTATCGGTTTTATCGTCGCTGGTGCGATCGCACTGCTAGTAATTGCGATCGCTAGCTTTTACTGGTTTTTCGGCAAAAGTCCGGCTAACCTCATTGGTTCTACCTCTGGGACTGGTGCAGCTATATTCGTGTCGAAACTTTCGCCTGTAATGGTATCATTACTGGCGAATCCTGACCGTTTGCAAGCGTTGAGACGGGAAGAGGAACTATCTAAACTCAAAACCAGTTTATTCGCCAAAAGTGGCATAGATTACAAACAAGACATTCAACCCTGGTTAGGGGACGAAATTACATTAGCGATCGCCACCTTAGATATTGATCGGGACTTAGAAAACGGACAGCAGCCAGGGTATCTCTTGGCACTAGCAACCAAGCAACCGGAGAAAAGCCGCGAGTTTGTTGAGTTGTTGTTTTCCAAACGGGCGTTAGCTGGAGCAACCTTAGCTGTTGAACAATACAAAGGCGTAAAGCTGATTTCTGACAATTCTCAACCAAAACAAGATTTGCTAGCTGGTGCTGTTGTTGGTGAAGGCTTTGTGTTGTTTGCCAACGATCCGAAGGTGCTGCGAGATGCGATCAATAACGTTCAAGCGCCCGATTTAAATTTGACTAGCTCTCCCGAATATCAAAAAGCTACCAAAGAACTACCCAAAGGGGGTTTAGCTGTAGCTTTCTTGAATCTTCCCATTGTGGCAAAATGGCAAGGCTTAGAGTTACCAGAAGAACTTTATAACAGCCAAATCATATCCTTGGCGTTAAACCCCAAAGGATTGCTAGCAGAAACCACCTTTCTGACTTCATCGGAAATTGTTTCTCCATCTGCACCGCTATCTAAACCTGTGGGAGCATTGCAGTATATTCCAGCATCAGTAGGTTTGGCAATTTCCGGCTCAAATTTGAGTAATTTGGCTAACAGTGATTTAGCTAAACTCTGGAGACAAGCAACAGCAACTATATATGGTTCTGAGGATGTGGTTTCTCGATTAGCAAAACCCTTGGCGGATATTCAAAAACGCTGGGGGATAAACTTACCAGAGGATATTTTTAGCTGGGTACAGGGAGAATATGCCATAGCATTGTTACCTGAGAAAGAGCAAACAACCCCCCATTGGATTTTTGTGGTGGAAAAATCCGAGGGTGTAGAACAAGGCGTTGCTCGTTTGGATGCGATCGCTTCATCCAACGGACTCAGCATCAATCCCCTGACTATAGATAAGCAAAAAATCTCCGCTTGGACTGAGTTAACTACGGCTACAAAAAAAACTGATGTTAAAGAGGGAACATCTTTCAGCATTGAAACAAAAGTGCGGGGATTGCATACAACTTTAGGAAATTATGAAATTTTCACGTCTGACTTAGAGACGATAAATGAAATCCTCACAACCAAGGATAATTCCATAATTGACAATCCCAATTTCAAAGATAGTATCGCTGCGATTCCCCGACCAAACCAAGGCTATATATATCTTGACTGGATAAAAAGCCAGAATTTGTTAGAGCGTCAAGTACCGATTCTTAAGCTAGTGGAAGTCTTAGGTAAACCATTTTTTAACAATCTGCGATCGCTCACAGTTAGTAGTTATGGAACTGAGGCGCGATCGCTCAAAGGTGGCGTTTTCTTCAAACTCCATAATTCGTGAGATTTTCATAAAAGCTGAAAGTGCAGAAGGTAAAAAATTATTTTGCCTTTTGCATTTTTTTGTACTAGGATATTTACGTAGTTATTCTGTAATATTTTTTTATTTATATTTCAGTACGGTAATTTCTAGCCACAGGAATCAATTAGCACGATTGATTATATTTCCAATTATTTCTAAATGATTGCAGTGGCCGCATCTCAGTTCAATGCTGATCATCGATTACATTTTATTTATTTTTTCTAAATAAAAATAAGGCTAATTGCCAAAAGTGGCAATTTATCCCTGAATATGTCCCATACCCATAGTTTTATGTTGCCTATAAAAATCATTTCTTGAAATCACTGTGGCTTGAACTGTAATGCCTGGTAAACCGCTTCAGGATTGCCGGCGATCGCCTTGAGATATGCCTGTGCGGTCTGGTCAGGTTCGGTGCGTCCCTGTTCCCAATCGCGCAGAGTGCCAAGCGGGATATGATAACGCTCCGAAAATTCCTCTTGGGTGAGTTGCAGGGCGCGACGCATGGTTTTGACACGGGAAACCCGACGGGCATTCCTTATCTGAGCTTCCGTCATGGGAATAGCATCCGGGTCGGTTAATGCGGCGGTTAAAACCTCTTCCTCTGTCATGGGACGCATAGGCTCCCCGGAAATAGTCTGTGCGTTACCGTCCGGTAATATTTCAAGAACCGTCCCATCCTGCTGCATTCTGGCGGTAATAGTCGTCTGCTATATAAATCCTAGACAAGTCTAGACATTTACTTCTTACTTCAATGGGAGCATGGGAGCGGTTATCCCTCAGTAAGCTTAGACGCTTTAGCCAAACGCGATTCTTTCACTTTATTGTTTAAATCCCAAAAAACTATCACTATCTTTGCTTGGTTTTCGCTTAAGTAATAGTTTTATTAAATACTTGAGATAATTCAAATTATACATGAATTACTCATTTTTGGCAACAAAAAATAGTCCAAGTTTTTCTACATAAGTCTAGTTTTGTCTAGCTTATTGCTTGCTAGCAAATAGCTCTTTCATATTTTGTTGCCCTTCGTGCCGATATTATATCTTGACTGGATAAAGAGCCAGAATTTGTTAGAGCGTCAAGTACCGATTCTGAAGTTAGTGGAAGTCTTAGGTAAACCATTTTTTAACAACCTGCGATCGCTCACAGTCAGTAGTTATGGAACTGAGACGCGATCGCTCAAAGGGGGCGTTTTCTTTAAACTTCATAATTCGTGAGATTTTCATAGAAGCTCAAAGTGCAGAAGGCAAAAGAATTGTTTACCTTTTGCCTTTTCTTAATAATCGGGAAAAATAAGGCGATCGCTCTTTGTATATAGGCGAAAACTGAGGTAGCAAACGCAGCCAGTATTGCAGTAAACTAATTGGTAAACCGTAGTATTCGCATTATAGTACTGTACGGTCAACCAACAATAAAACTTTCGCCAATTCAAGGTAGAGATGATGCAAGAAGTAACTCGCCGCAAATTTATTGCAACAGCCACCTTAGCGACGGGTTTTGCCCTCGCAGTACAACCCATTTCTGCTGGAGTCATCACCACCAATGCTAAGGGGTTGGTAGCTGGTGCGGTGAAAATTCCTGTTAAAGATGGGGAAATTCCTGCTTATAGAGCAGCACCTGCAAGTGGTGAAAATTTCCCCATCGTCCTGGTAATTCAAGAAATCTTTGGCGTACACGAGCATATTCAGGATATCACTCGTCGCTTTGCTCAGTTGGGATATTTAGCGATCGCACCCGAATTATTCATCCGTCAAGGCGATGTCTCGAAATTAAGCAGCATAGACGAAATTCGCCCAATTGTCGCCAAAGTGCCAGATGCTCAGGTGCTATCCGATCTCGATGCTACGGTACACTGGGCGGTGAAATCAGCTAAAGGTAATGCTGATAAATTGGCAATTACAGGCTTCTGCTGGGGCGGACGCATTACCTGGTTATACGCAGCACATAATCCCAAGGTGAAGGCTGGCGTGGCTTGGTACGGGCGACTTGTGGGCGATGCTACCGAACTTCAGCCGCAGAATCCCATCGATATTGCATCAAAAGTGACAGTCCCGATTCTCGGACTCTACGGCGGCAAAGATACAGGTATTCCCATCAATACAGTAGAGCAGATGCGCGATCGCTTAAAGGAAAGCAGCAGCAAATCTGAAATCATCGTCTACCCCGATGCACCCCACGCATTTTTTGCCGATTATCGCCCATCCTACCGCGAGAAAGAAGCTAAGGAAGGTTGGAAACGTCTTTTGGCATGGTTTAAGCAGCATGGCGTGTAGTGGGGGATGAG
Organism: Nostoc sp.; assembly: GCF_036919575.1. GTDB lineage: Bacteria > Cyanobacteriota > Cyanobacteriia > Cyanobacteriales > Nostocaceae > Nostoc. The sequence goes on from NZ_JBALBY010000095.1 coordinate 90,190, forward strand.
GGGGATGAGGGGGATGAGGGGGATGAGGGGGATGAGGGGGATGAGGAAGAATAATAATAAATTAACGTGAGTTCGATGAACCTCTCCCGGACAGCCTCCCTCTCCGAAACGGAAAGGGAGGAGCAACGAAAAATTCAGCTTTTTGCTCCCCTCTCCGCGTCGGAGAGGGGTTGGGGGAGAGGTCAAATAAAACTTGTCGAACTCACGTTAAATTAAATTGTTCGCTTACTTCTACTGCTCCCCCATCTCCCCCATCTCCCCCATCTCCCCCATCTCCCCCATCTCCCCCATCTCCCCATTAGTCTAAGTCTGCAAAACATAGAAAAGCCCCCCATAGCGGGAGGCTTAAAAGTTAGCGGAGAAAACTTGTGAGATTAGCCGTTAACTACAGCGATCGCTCCTCCTAATGCTGAGAAAACCGCAGAGACGGATGCTGTAGCAAACAGCCACCACGCTGCTGTAGCTGCGGCTTTGCGGGTTTCTTCTGCTTGCTTCTGTGCTTGACGCTTCACCTCTTCTAGGCGGCGTTGAGCTTCGTGCTGTATGCGTTCTGCACGTTGCAATACTGTGTTGCGTGCCCGTTCAATTTGGTCAATGATCCCGTTGGCATCTGCTTCGGAGATGTCCTCACGAGAACTCATAATTGCCACTAGGGTATCACGATCAAAAGAGGATAGGCGATCGCGCAGGGCATCAAATCCCGCCTGGGGATCGTCAAAAAATGTGCGAACATCGCGCTTGATACTATCGTAATTAAGTTCCGGGCGATCCAGGGCGTTGAGATAGTTGCGAATGCGGCCAAAAACCCCGTCAATTGCATCTTGAATGCCTCGTTGGATGTTCCGCACTTGTTCTACAAATTGATCCCTTACGGATACCATGTTATCGGCAATCCGCGCCGCTTCTTCATCAGAAATATCTTCCCGAATTTTCAGCAGGGCGATGATCGTAGAACGGTCAAAATGGGAAAGGCGATCGCTAAAAGTTTCTACCCCAACTCGCGGATCGTGCAACAATAATTGCAAGTCGCGTTTAATACCTTCTGGATTAAGTTCTTCCTTGCCAGTTTGCCGCAAATACTCTTCCAGATAACCTTTGAATGTTTCTATTCTTTGCTGTGTGCGGCTAGCTAGGCGACGAGGCGCACGTACAAAGTTGCGAATCGAAGTTTGGGTGGAATCAATGATTTCATTGACTTGTTCTTCACTCAAATCTTGGCGTTGACTGAGCAACTTCACCAGTGTATCCCTGTCTACCTGCGACAACCGACGGCGCAGTGCGACGGCTCCCTGCTGGGGATTTTCAAACAATCTGGTCAAATCTCGTTGAATACCTTCTGGGTTGAGTTCTTGTTTACCAGTATTCCGCAGATAATCTGCGATCGTCGTAGTCACAGAGTCGTATTGCTCTTTAGCTTTATCCACTACCGCTTGTGGTGTGTGGCGAATGCTATGCCACGACTCCTCAGCAGCATTGATGATTTGATTAACTTGATCTTCACTCAAATCTTCCCGTTGACTCAACAACTGTACCAAGGTATCGCGGTCAAAGCGAGACAACCGCGCCCGAATTGAGGCAATTCCAGCTTGGGGATCTTCCAGTAGCTTTTTGAACTCCGCGCGGATAGCATCAGGATTCAGTTCTGATTTTCCTGTGTTACGCAGATATGATTCTACATTCAGCCACAGGGTTTCTGCTTGATATTGTGCCTGTTCTGCTAGTCCTTTGGATTCTACCAAGACGCGATCGCGCTGTTTTTCCAACTCATCGAGAATGCTGTCTACTTCATATAGCTGGACATCATTACGTTGCAGCAATATCTCCCGAATCTCCTGACGTTCAAGGTGTGCCAGTCGCAATGTCAGGGTTTCATCATCTGCCTCTGAGTCTTCCAACAGTGGTTTGAAATTCTGCTCAATGCCTTCAGGTGTCAAATCTGCTTTCGGGGTAACGAGCAGATAACTTTCCACAGCCCGTTGCAAGTCTTGGACTATCTCTCTTTCTTCGACAACTTTCACTGTCACTAGCACATCTTGGCGGACAACTTCTAGCTGATCTGCAATGCGGTGAATTTCGGCTTGGGTAAGTAGTCCTCGCTGTTGCAGAATATTGATGAAATCGTTGCGGGATAGTCGCTCTAGTTCTCTGCGGACTATTCCAGGGTCAGCTGCTGGGTCGTAGATGACATCACGAAATTCCTGAACAATTCTTTCCTGACTCAGTTGCCAAGCATAAGTGTTGTATAGGTAGTTTTCGACATCAGCCCGAATTGGGCTATAGGGTTGCGATGGTGTTGGCAACCCTAGCTTATCTGCTTCTTGGGTGACTTTCTCTTTGGCAGTGGTTAGGCTACGCAAGATTTTTTCTACATCCAAATCAGGCAAATCTGCCCGTCCCAAAACAATGCTGGTTAAGGCAGTTATTCCTTGCTGGAGTGTACTTTGAATTGGTCCAGTACCTGCCTTTTGGTCAGATCCTTTCGAGCCACGCGTTTCTGTGACTAACCGATCAAGCTTGGCGTTAAGTTCATCTGTTTTAGTTTGTCCTGCTGGGAGTGATTTGAGATAATCGATTAACTCGCCCAAACGGTCTTCGGTGGGTGGCTGCTGACTTACCACTTGCTGCCAAACTTTATACAACGTATCAGCAATGCGGCTAACGTCTTTTTTGGAAAGGTCGGTGCGACTGCTGACTAACTCGATAAACTTTTCGCGGTCGATATTGCGAATATCTGGAGTCCCCGCGATCGCTTTTAATTGCGGATCGTTGAGTAAATTTTCAAAGTCACTCCGAATTTTCGACACATCTAGCTCTGGAGGACGGATCTTTTCTAAGTAATCCTCTATGTTCTCCCGGATACTCACTGGGTCGATGGCGCTCCCTAGTTCCCGACCGATAGCGGCGGCGGCGGCTTCAGCTGTCGCTACAACTTGGTTATTGATAGCTTTTGCGCCCAGTGCGGCGGTGGCTGTCCCCATAATCGCCTGAAAGCCGGAGGTTGCTGTATTGACGACTGAGCCAATTAAGGAACCCACGGTGGTGGAACTTACCCAAACGAGGAGCAAAAAGTAAGCACCCCAAATCACTAAGCCGAGAATCGCTCCCAATCCTCGGTCTGAGATTACAAGGCTCAATTTCACCGCGAGGAAAGAAGCGATTAATAAGGCGATCGTCACAGTGACTAATGTCCAAATCCCCACTGCTGTGCCGATTTTGCGAATGCTACCGCCCAAACTTCCGACTTCCCCACTATCTGAATCTGAGTCAGATGAGTGCCCCAGGTAGGAAATACCGGCTGCAAGGGAGAGATTAGTTAGAACTAATTGGAAAGCAAAGGCTAGAATCACGCCGGAGATTAAAGCCACAAAAAAGCGCGGCCCCGAAATGAGAGCCGATGCCTGTGTTGGCGTGATGTTTGAGGTATCTACTGGAACCTGTGCCATCCACAATAGTGGTTTGTAGAGTCCCACCATGATTTCCGTACTTTGGAACATTGTATTTCCTTCTACTAAGTTTAAATTTGGGGAATTAAGAATTTCTTGAGAAGCAACTCTTAGTATTTATGTTTGTACCTATGGCAATACCTAACTGTTTAGTTCAGAATCGTGGAATTTAGCTGTTTAAAGCATCTCTCCAAAGGCTGAAAAGTCTATCCGGCGAAAGATATAACTTTTATATCTAACGCTAAAAATATTCACGATCAGATGAAAAATTTGGCTAATTATTGGCTGCTACTTTTTAATTTTTAATTACTAAGTCACAACTATTTATTTTGCGAAAATTGCAGTTTAATCCTGAGAATTTCACATTTCTTTATAATTAGATTTTTATCACCCTCTCAGGGTGGATTTGTCTGTACCAAGATGTTATTGATTATCATCAGCAATAAGTGCCTGTAGTTTATGCCTATAGACAGATAGGATCTCAGTTGTAGATAGCTACATTAAACTTAACAAACAAATCGTTGAGGACAAAAAAATGGCAGTTCCAGAAACTCGCCCTTCTACTGGTTTACCACCTGTTGCACCCGAATACAACGGTGTAGATCGCAATGCATTTTTGTTTGGCTGGACTCCCCAAGCCGAAATTTGGAATGGTCGCTTGGCAGCTATTGGCTTCGTTGCCTATTTACTTTGGGATTTGGCGGGTTATAGCGTTGTTCGTGACGTGCTACACATTATTGGATATTAGCAATAGCTAAGGAGTTAGGAGGAGCCACTCGTTGCGGGGGTTCCTCCTTTATAGCAAGTGGCGTTGATCAGTTTGAACTTATTATATTACAGCTATTTTCAGGTAAATAGACCACGCGGTAGGGGCACAGAAAAAGCTCATTGGTGTCAACTTAAGCCAAAACTGATTTAAAATCTCGTTTCCAGCTTCTTGCTGGAAATGCAAATCCTGGTGGCTCTGCCGCGAGTTACAGAGGCGGAGCCTCAATGAGGGGCATTCCCAGTCGGAGACTCTTAACGAGATAATCAAGGATTCTTAACCCACGTTCGCCCTTGGCGTTCCGCAGGAAAGGTGGGTTTTGCCTCGTGTAGACGCGGTTTCTAACCGCCCTTTTCACGTTAAGTTGACACCAATGAGCATTGCTGTGCCCCTACGACAGATGTGGTTCAAATACATGATTTCTGCTGTAACTTCATCCAAAGATATCTTAATGACTCCCTGCCACGATTCTAATTGCTTAATACCTCGTTTATTTAATAGCGAAAAAAGCCACCTAGTTATAGGTGACTTTTTTTTGATTATAATTTGATAAAAATTACTGAAATTATCAACAGCGATTATTCATCAATACAACTAGGAATGCCCAAAACAGCACAGGGAAAATTAGAACCTAGTGCCTCAATCATCGGATGATTGACAGAGTTGCAACCTAGAAACAGAATATCGGCAGCTTCTGATTCAACAACTTTGTTAAGTTCTATGGAAATGCAGCCAAATCGCAAATGAGATTTGAAGGAACCCTGCCATTCTTCAGCAAGACTTCGGGCTTGCCAGAGAATTATATCTGCTTGTTGTAGGGGTGTTACCACTGTCTGCAATTTGGGTTGAGTTAATACCAGTGTGACAGACTTTGATACTTCACTGATTTGACATTCCAATGAAGGCTGTACTTGTGGAAAGCTCAAGATGTTTGGATGCTGGCTGTTTTGATTATCTTCTACCACATAAACGGCTTGAACTGTGACTTCTGCATTAGTGGCTAAACGCGTTTGATGGGCAATCCAAAAGGCAATATCTAGTGCCGTATGACTGTTAGGAGATGCGTTATATGCAACAATTAAATTAACTGCTTTTGAGCTTTGAGGTTTTTTAGAAAAAGGTTTTTTTGGTTCTGGCAACAGTACCATTTGTTCAATTAAGTCATCTCGGCCTGTGGCACTTTGCAGACGTGCTAACATTGGCTTAATTTGCACAGCTTTACTTCTCCTAATGAAATGAATTAGCAATGAGAAGCAGGGGGACAAATTTTAGATTTTAGACTTCGGCTACGCTCACTCCTTCCCTGCGGGACGCTACGCGAACGACAAGGCTCAGCAACCATCGAACGATTTTGGATTTTAGATTGAGTGACGATAACCAAAATCTCAAATCTGAAATCAGTCAAGGAAACCCCAATAATAACTGTATTACAGCCAAAGTCTTGGGGGTTCCTTCCATTGCCTACGGAGTTAGCTGACGGGCTAAGACTGGAAGGTGTCTCTCTCTTAACAGTGCTGAGTGCTGTTAGGGGTAGCTAGGCTTTAGCCAGTGCTGAGTTAAAGATTAATAATTCCTAACTCCTATAGGATTTACGCAAACAATAGCTAAAACCCCGATTTCCCAGTAGGGGCAATTCATGAATTGCCCCTACCGCGTGTAGTTTTGCGTAAGTCCTATCCTAACTCCTCACTTTCTATGAGATACGCCCCACAATATGGTTCCTCCGCTCCAAATTCAGCTTTCATGAATTTGAATTAGGCTACCCACTAAAAAACATGATAATCTAACTTACTCGTCTTGGGTAAAATATCGATCAAGGAAATTCAGGGCGTGGTTGCGGAGTTCAAAATATTCTTTTGAGTTTCGCATGGCGGCGCGATCGCGTGGACGCTCAAAAGGAATTTTTAATATCTCCCCGATACTAGCAGCCGGGCCATTGGTCATCAATACGATGCGATCGGACATATAAATTGCTTCATCTACATCGTGGGTAATCATCATCACTGCTTGCCGATGGTTTTCCCAAATATCTAATACTTGCCGCTCCAATTTGCCGCGAGTTAGTGCATCTAGTGCCCCAAAAGGTTCATCCATCAGCAACATTTTGGGCTGAATTGCTAAAGCTCTGGCAATACCTACTCGTTGTTTCATACCTCCAGAAATTTCATCAGGATATTTGTCAGCCGCCGCCGTCAAGTTTACCATTGCCAAGTGTTGATTTACAATGCTGATTTTCTCAGATCTATGAGCATTTTTTAACACTTCATCCACGGCTAAACGGATATTTTCTCGCACTGTTAACCAAGGTAACAGCGAATAGTTCTGAAATACCACCATCCTTTCGGCTCCTGGCTGACGAATTTCTTGTCCATCTAGCCGAACTGAGCCGGAAGTGGCTTTTTCTAAACCAGCTACTATCTTTAGTAGAGTTGATTTTCCACAACCTGAGTGACCAATTACAGAAATATATTCATCTTCACCAATCGTAAGATTAACTCCATCTAAAACGACAAAATCATCTTTATCAGGTGTCGGATAAGACTTGACTAAATTTTCAATTTCTAAAAATCCAGGGCGGGACAGAACTTCGCTCTGGGTATTAATAGGTAATGAGGTATATTCCATCATCAAATGCTCCACAAATAATTTAGTCATCAGTCAATATTTGAACTTGGAATTTAAGACATGAAAAAGTTAGTGGGAGCGTTAGCCCTGATGGCAAAACTATTTAGATAACCCACAGGATCGCTGGGGTCGAAGCCTTTCTTATCTATAAATACTTCTGGTGGTTCGACCTTGTAATCATCCTTGGGACACTCGATGCCTATTTCAGATGCTATCTCCCGATATAAATCTGTTCTCCAACCAAGTTCTGCTACTTTCTCGGCATTTTTGGGGAATTCCTTAATTTGTCCCCATCGCGCTGCTTGTGTCATCAACCAAATACTTCTCGATCTCCATAAGAATGTCGAGTGTTCTGCTGGCTGTTTGGGTAGGTTATCAGGAATATCGAAGAAAATCGTGGTGTCATCGGCTTTGATGGTACGGTCTTTGCCGTCAAAGCCGCCATAGTTGTAGTTGCCGAGAATTCCGGGACTTGTAAACTTCGCAATTGGGGCATCTTTCTTTTTAGGTCTAGCACCTGTAAAGGAACGGTCTGTGATCAGTTCGGCTACTTCTTGACGATTTTCTACTTTGCTGCAATACTGGCAAGCTTCAATCATCGCCTTCACCAAGGAACGATAGGTTTTAGGATATTTTTCGATGAAAGATTCCATCACCCCCAACAGTCGATCTGGGTGTCCCAACCAGATTTCTTTACCTTGTGCGAAGGTAAAGCCGATGTTTTCATTACCTGTAATTGCGCGTGTGTTCCAAGGTTCTGCAACCATGTAAGCTTGCATTGCACCAATCCGCACATTTGTCACCATTTGGGGGGGCGGAACGATGATGACGCGAAACTCTTTAAGCGGATCAACACCGGCGGCGGCGGATAGGTAACGGACAAAGTATTCGTAAATGGCGGAACTCAGAACAACTGCCCAAACTTTGCGTTCTGGCGGCTGCTGGTCAAAGTAGCCTCGGAAATCGCGCCCAAAGGCTTCTAGCGCACCATCGCCATATTTTTCTTGATACTCATACCACGGACGTAGCCCAAAATCCCACATGGCTTTGTTCATGGTCATGGCGTTACCGTGGCGGTGAATGGTCATCGCTGCACACAAGGGGGCGTGGCGTGCGCCTTCAGCACCAATTCTGGCGTTGGTGACTGCACCAGATACTACGGGCGAAGCATCCAGGCGACCAAAAATTAAACCGTCGCGGGAGGTGGCCCAACTAGCTTCGCGGTTGAGTGTGACGTTCAAACCATATTTGCGGAAGAAGCCTTTTTTCCAGGCGATCGCAAATGGCGCACAATCATTAACGGGAACGTAACCAATGGTGAGATCAGATTTTTCTAGGTCTTGGGATCTAATTATTGGTTGTACAGCTAAGGCTTCTTCAGTCAATCCTTTAGCTGATCTATCTCCTGAAATCGCACAGGAGGACAGCGCTATTCCTGTTGTGGTTGCTCCTATTCCTTTGATAAAGTCTCGTCGAGTCCAGCTATTATCACCCATTCTTATAGCTCCATTGGTGATTAAATAATTCGTAATTCGTAATTCGTAATTCGTAATTAAGTTTTGCAATGGGGATTTTAACGCCACCGCAAAACTTGCTGCTTGATAGTTGCTCTTGACTTAAATCCACGGAACTTGTTAATTACTCGTGTTTTAGGTGCAGAGTATCGTTACATCTTGCTGTTTTGATAGCAGCCAACTTTTGTTAAGGGACTGACAACAAATAAATTACCCAATCTTGTGGGGTGGGCAACATGAGCGCCTTTCTATACGGGCGCTCATGTTGCCCACCCCACAAGAAGTAGTTGAGTATTTTTTTATTTGTCAGTCCCTTAGTTAGAAGCTGTCGGGCGGCGAGTTATTAATTCTTGGATTTTGCCCACGCCGTAATCTAGGATTAACCCAGTTAAACCAATTATCAACACAGCTAAAAACACTGAACTCAGGTTTAAGCGACTCCATTCATCCCACACAAAAAAGCCGATACCAATACCGCCTGTGAGCATTTCCACGGCGACGATTACTAGCCAAGCTATCCCTAAACTAATTCGTAAACCTGTAAAAATATACGGCAAACTTGCAGGCCAGATGATTTTTGTAATTCGTCTCCAACGAGGCATTTCCAGCACTCGTGCTACATCTAAATAATCTTGGGGAACGCTAGAAACTCCTAAAGCGGTATTAATAATTGTCGGCCATAAGGAGGTAATGAAAATTACAAAAATCGCTGAAGGATCTGCTAAATTGAAAATTGCTAAGGCGATGGGCAGCCAAGCTAGGGGGGATACGGGTTTAAAAATTTGAATGATCGGATTGAGCGCTAACATTGCCGGTCTGGACATGCCAATTAGAAACCCCAGAGGAATCGCTACTACTGCACCTAACAAAAAGCCTAGTAATACCCGGCGCAGACTTGCTATCAACAACCAACCAATTCCCAAGTTGCCTGGCCCTCTTTGGTAGAAGGGATTTAAGATGTAGTCTAGATTAGCGATTAGCGCTTCTGGTGGGGTAGGCATCAATTCATGGTTGGCAAGTGCAACAATCCACCACAACACAATTATTCCCAAGAAACCCAATACAGGTAAAATGAAGACATCTCTAAAGATGACAGGTTTTGCCTTTTTCCAAGTGGCTTGTCCAGCGATCGCTGCGATCGCAACCAAATTTAGTTGAAATATCATTTACGACCTCAACAGATTTAAGTGCAGGTACAAAAAATTTGAGCAGTACCAGCCTTGGACACCGATGAGATCGGAACATTATAAAAATGTCGTCTCTTCAGTCTCCTCTCAATGCCTACGAAGTTAGCTGACGGGCTAGGGCTGAAAGATGCCCTTCTGAAGAAAGTTATGAGTTATGAGTTGAATATTTAGTAAAGTAACTTCTCACTTTCTCTGAGATACGCCCCACAATTTGGTTCCTCCGCTCCAACCTCACGTACTGTGATGTGATGGATTAGGCTGACTTACTCTAATGGATACTAGTTATCAACAATATAACATCAATGCTCAGTAAAAGCCAGCTGCATTCTGATAAATGTTGTTTATTTCAATACCAAAATCAAGTGTGTCTCTTTGCTTTTCGGTAATTAACAACATTTATAATTTTTGATAATTTTAGTTGTATTGTGACTGAACCCATTGCACAGAGAGCTAAACAACAATAGTTGAATCAATCATCAAGTCTGTTACCTCTTTGATTAACATTTCTTAATAAGAATTATATTATACTTTGCAAATTTTATACACTGATAGTTAATCCAGCAAACAAAAAAACATATAAAATCTATTTCTTTTGATAGGTTAATTAAATCGCTAATTCTGGTAAAAAACGACTGCACTCGCTAAACTATTTGGATATGGAAGTTTACTTATCTATCTCCTAGCTGAATTTAACATAATGGATTTTAGTCAAGTACTGGCTGAAAAAGGGGACACCATCCTTGATCAATGGATTGTAGCAGTTCGCAAGGATAGACGAATTGAAAGCGCTGATGACTTATCTTACACAGCGATCAAAAATCATATCCCTGATGTTTTGAAAGCTATGGTGACAGTGCTTTCAAAATCCCAGGATAATGATATTCAGTCGATAGTTATTGCCAGTTTCGAGCATGGAGCTATTCGAGCTGAACAAGGGTTTGACCCAGGAGAAATTGCCAGAGAATATCATCTGCTGCGAACAGTAATATTTGATGCTCTACAAGCAGATTTATTGAGTGGAACCCCATCAGAGATAATTCGTTCCATGCGTTTGATAGACGCAATTGTAGATGAAGCGATCGCTCGGTGTTTTAAGAGTTATGTTGAAGAGAGGTTGCGAGAATTACAGCAGTTGCAGTCATCACTAACGCTCCATAATCAGGAACTCACACGCTTAATTAACGCTAATCAAGAGTATCTTTCCCAACTCGCCCACGAATTGAAACATCCTCTAACTTCTATTATTGGTTACTCGGATTTGTTTTTACGTCAACAACGACGAAAGACGGAGGTGAAAGACACTTCTGCCAATTTAGAACATATTGAGCGCGTGCTACGCAATGGTAGACAATTACTGCACCTGATTAACAATGTATTAGAACTTTCGCGGTATGACGCAGGGCAGATAAAACTCCAACTAGCGCCTACCGATGTGCGTGAATTAATTAATAATGTATGTGAAATGTTGGAACCTTTAGCAGTTGGGAAAAATTTAAAAATCGTCGTAGATTGCGATCGCCTTCCCAAAGAATTAATCACAGATTCTTTTCAATTCCAACATATTGTCACAAATCTTATTAGTAATGCAATTCGTTATACAGAGTCGGGGACTATTATTATAATATGTCAGGTGTTGGAGAACCAGAAATGGGCGATCGCAATTTCTGACACTGGAATTGGCATTGCACCAGAAAACCAAGCGCAGATATTTGAACCCTACTTTCGCGTCAGTTCTAGCGATCGTTCCTATCTTCCTGATAGTACTGGATTGGGGTTAGCGATCGTCTCGCGGTTGGTGAAACTACTACAAGGTCAAATTAACTTAGTTTCCGAGGTAGGCGTAGGTTCTACTTTTACCGTAATTTTGCCCTTAGAAGCGAAGATTTGAGAAAGTTTCTCGGATTTTTATCTGACTTGCGTAGGCTGGGAGTAGGGAATAGGGAATAAGTGCATTAGACGTAGAGGTAGGTTGGGTGGAGTGGAGCGCAACCCAACTGATTATCAGGATGTTGGGTTACGCAAAGCCTCCACCCAACCTACATTTAGGCTAGAGGGTTCAGTACAAGACTACCGAGATTTTTCAGAAATCAAACAGGAGTCCTATATAATTAGTGCAAAGATAATTTGCCCAAATACAGCTAAAATTAATAAATAGTAGAATAAAGAGCAATTTTCTTTCTCCAAAGCGCTCTATCTATCATTACAGCAAGCACTATGGAAGTCTTAGAACTCAAACGCGAAATCGAAACGTTGTCTGGCCGCCTGGGTAAAACCCAGGACTATCTTTGACGTACCTGCACTGACAGCCAAAATTCAAGACCTGGAAAAAATATCCGCTCAACCAGAATTTTGGGATGACCAAACCCAAGCCCAACAAACGCTGCAAGAACTCAACGACCTGAAAGCCCACCTCCAGCAATACGATCGCTGGCATACGAATCTAGAAGATACTAAGGCAGTTGTTGAGTTATTGGAGTTAGAAACCGATGAAGCACTACTGCAAGAAGCGGAATCTACCATCACTAAACTCAATCGTGACCTGGATCAGTGGGAGTTACAACAGTTACTTTCTGGCCCCTATGATGCGGAAGGTGCTGTACTGACGATTAGCGCTGGTGCTGGTGGCACTGATGCTCAAGACTGGGCATTTATGCTGATGCGGATGTACACCCGTTGGGGCGAAGCTCACGGCTATAAGGTAACTTTAGCAGAAGAGTCAGAGGGTGATGAAGCCGGAATTAAATCGGCAACCCTAGAAATTACTGGTCGTTATGCTTATGGTTACTTGCGATCGGAGATGGGTACACATCGCTTAGTGCGGATTTCACCTTTTAATGCTAACGGCAAGCGACAAACCAGTTTTGCCGGGGTGGAAGTGATGCCACAGATCGATAACTCTGTACAGTTGGACATCCCTGACAAGGATTTGGAAATCACCACAACTCGCTCTGGTGGGAAAGGTGGGCAGAATGTCAACAAAGTAGAAACAGCAGTACGGGTGGTTCACCTTCCTACCGGTCTTGCCGTGCGCTGTACAGAAGAGCGATCGCAGCTGCAAAATAAAGAGAAAGCCTTAAATCGTCTCAAAGCAAAGCTGTTGGTCATAGCCAAGGAGCAACGCGCCCAAGAAATTGCCGAAATTCGTGGCGATATGGTGGAAGCCTCCTGGGGAAACCAAATCCGTAACTATGTGTTTCACCCTTACCAGATGGTGAAAGATTTACGTACAAATACCGAAACAACCGGGATTGGCGATGTGATGAATGGCGAACTTGATACATTCATCCAAGCTTATCTGCGCCAAGAAAATAAACTGGTAGAAAGCACTCCCTGATAATTGGGAATTAGCAATCGGTACTAGGTATTTTTTTACTTAGTACCGATGATTTATTTTCTCGCATTTACAGCTATTTTCAGGTAAATAGACCACGCGGTAGGGGCACAGCAATGCTGTGCCCCTACAACAGATGTGGTTCAAATAGATGATTTCTGCTGTAAGATGAGCGCGATCGCATCGCACCCCATATCATTAGTGCGTTTTTAAAGAAATCCCATAGCAACATGCAGCGATCGCAATTCTGTGCCAGACCAACTGTTACAGTTATAAAAGAGTCTGTAGACAAATAACTATGAGCAACTCTCCTTCAACAGAACCTCAACCTAGCTACGTAAAACTCGCCATGCGAAACATGGTGCGGAAGGGTGCAACTTCCCTTAAACATTTTGCGTTGACTGCCGTAGGGCTTCTAGCTCTCCTTGTTGGTCTTGCTTACCTAACTCACTAACGACAAACCGTAAACCTCAGACTAGGAGAGTGTGTGCCCCTGAGAGTTGAACTATATGTGGAGGAGTATTTTTACGAGTTGTCCCCGACAACATCTGTAAAGATTGGGGATACTCATTCCCGAATTACTCCTGAAACTTGGGAAAACTGGTTTAATCGCTGGTTAGAAATACTTCACCCTCATATTCCGCCAGCGCCAAGTTATGAGATCGGGCTGCGTTTGACAGATGACTCGCAAATTCAAGAACTGAATGCCCAATATCGTCAACAAAATAAACCCACAGACGTTTTAGCCTTTGCTGCTTTGGAGGTGGATTTTCCTCAAAGCCAAGAAATGCTTGCCTCTATACCATTATACTTAGGTGATATTATTGTGTCTGTAGATACAGCACAACGTCAAGCTCAACAGCAGGAACATAGTTTATCAACTGAGCTAGCCTGGTTAGCTGCTCACGGATTATTACATCTGTTGGGCTGGGATCATCCTGATGAAGAAAGTTTGGGGCGAATGTTAGAACAGCAAGTGAAATTGCTGAACGCAATAGGTATTGCTATTGACATGGAATAGCAGTATGTGTATCTCTTAGTGCCAATTTTGGGCAATACTTTTATAATACTTTTGGGGAAAATTGCTTAAATATTGTCTCAAAGTTAATTCCGCCATTAAGATCGGCGAATATTCCCACTGTAGCAACTCTGTTCTTGTGTTTTTAAGTCTATGTCCCAAAAAATTTCTCCATCACCAACGCCCACCTCGTTACAAACACTCGTGTCTAACGAACGGGAATTCTCCTGGAAAGTAGCCTCTAATTTATTTGTTAGTTTTAAATATGCCTGGGCTGGAATCAGCTATAGTTTTCAAACTCAACGTAATTTTCGCATCCACGTAAGTGTTTGCGCTTTGGCAATCGGTTTAAGCGTTTTTTTGCATCTGCAAGCGGTGGAAATAGCTGTAATTGGCATAACTAGTGGTTTAGTTTTGGCATTAGAGTTACTAAATACCGCGATCGAGTCCCTTGTAGACTTAACCGTTAAGCAGACATACCATGATTTGGCAAAAATTGCTAAAGATTGTGCGGCTGGTGCAGTCCTTGTCTCTGCTTTGGTAGCGGTGCTGGTAGCTGGTACGCTATTGCTCCCTCCTCTGGTAAGGTTAATTATATCGGCTTTATAGATGTGATTTGCGTCACCGAACAGCCCACCGCAGGTATCGGCAAGTGACTCGGTAAGAGAGCAGACTCTATCCGATCCCCTTTGGAGAACACATTATCAGCTATTCCAAATTTAAATAATGCGATGTCTACGACGGGCGTAGCTGCGACGCCAAGCATCCTGGCTAAAGGGTTACTTGGTAATCTTTAGGAACTGGCTTATCGTAGAGTAGCCGCTTTATATTTACGCATCCACGTTAGCATTATTTTACCCTAGCGAACAAATAGCATGAGATATTGGTCTATGCTTTTTGCAACTGATGAGTGGTAAAAACCAGGAGTGATGAGCTTTGATTATAGTTATCGACAATTACGACAGTTTTACATATAATTTAGTGCAGTATCTGGGGGAATTGGCAGCAGAATTCCCAGTGGCAGATGATATTAAAGTTTTTCGTAACGACAAAATATCCATAGATGAGATTCGGGCATTAAAGCCGGAAGCCGTGGTTATTTCTCCCGGGCCAGGTCGCCCGGAAGATGCTGGCATTTCTTTAGAATTGATTGAACAGCTAGGCCAAGAGTTGCCAATCTTGGGTGTCTGTTTGGGACATCAAAGCATCGGTCAAGTATTCGGTGGTAAAATAATTCCGGCTCCAGAGTTGATGCATGGCAAAACCTCTCAGGTGTCTCACAATGGGGTGGGGGTGTTCCAGGGATTGGAAAATCCTCTAACCGCCACCAGATATCATAGTTTGGTGATCGAACGTGAGACTTGCCCAGATGTGTTAGAAATCACCGCTTGGGTTGAAGATAACACCATTATGGGAGTCCGACACCGGAACTATCCTCACATTCAGGGCGTCCAGTTTCACCCAGAGAGTGTCCTGACATCTTCAGGAAAACAGTTATTGCGAAATTTTCTGGAACAGTTACAGTCAAGAGCATAATTAATGAAACGACGACAGTTGATGGGCTATGCTGGGGCGGGGTTGGTAACAGCTTTAGTTACTAACTTGGGTTCTGAATCTCAAGCTGATGCACAATCTAGCGGTTTATCAGTTCAGTGGTTGGGTCATACTTGCTTTCTTTTTACTGGTAGCGGTGCGAAAATTCTCGTCAATCCATTTCGGGCGGTCGGCTGTACTGCTGGGTATCGTCTACCAAAAGTTGCAGCAGATTTAGTACTAATTAGCAGCCAACTGCTGGATGAAGGTGCTGTGGACGTACTACCGGGAAATGCAAAACTCATCTACGAACCAGGAGTTTACGAGTTTAAAGGCATTAAGTTCCAAGGAATTGCCATAGACCACGATCGCAAAGGTGGTAGGCAGTTTGGCTTAAATACTGCTTGGAGTTGGAAGCAAGGCGGAATTAATATTTTACATTTAGGGGGAGCTGCTGCACCCATTTCCATTGAGCAAAAAATCCTGATGGGGCGTCCTGATGTGGCATTTATTCCAGTGGGAGGCAGTGCAAAAGCCTACAATGCTGAGGAAGCAAAGCAGGCGGTTCAAGTGTTAAATCCCAAGCTAGTGATTCCCACCCATTACCGGACACAGGCGGCTGATGCTGCTACATGCAATCTTTCGCCACTCGATGATTTTCTGACGTTGATGAAAGGTATGACAGTGCGGCGTAGCAACGGAGATAGTATTTCCATTAGCCCTAAAGATTTGCCGGAAAATAGCGTGATTCAGGTTTTGAGTTACAAGTTTTGAGAAGCCGGGGAAGCCGGAGAAGAATTCCTAATATTATGTCCACTTGATTACTTATTAAACCCGAAGAACCCCAAAGAGCCAAAGCTGTGCTTATGTCTCCCCTCCCAAAGAGCCTACGGTGTATACACAAGTCAAATAACCCCCCTTAATCCCCCCGATATATTGGGGGGAAACAGGAATCTAGTTCCCTCCCATTTACAAGGGGAGGGTTAGGGTGGGGTAAAACTGACGCAAAAAACCAGGTGAGTAAACTATTTCAGACTTGTGTGTACACCGTAGCCCCGCTTGCGGAGAGGGGATTAAGGAGTGGGGTGCAATGACTATGGAATCATAACTAATTACCCGGACATGATATAACTCCTGACTCCTGAATTCTGAATTCTGAATTCTGAATTCTGATTTTAGAATGTATACCATTCTGGGGTAAGCTTATCGGCATCGCTGATGGGATTCTGAGTGGCTGTTGTCCCATCTAGAGTCCAAATGCTGTCTGCACCTGCTGTCTGATCGCGCCAGTAGATGTCGGTTTTACCATCGCCGTTGAAATCGCCAAGGGATGGTGTCAAGGCTGGATTATTAGCTGGTAAGAAAGCTTCAGTAGCAACTGTTGTACCATCCATCAACCAAGCGGTGTTTTCACCAGTTGTGCCATTGTGCCAGAAGATATCGGTCTTGCCATCGCCGTTGAAATCGCCAATTTTAGAAGTCCAGGCTGGGTCAAGTGTCTTCAAAGCACCCTCTGTGACTAAGATCCCATTCATCGTCCAAACCTTGTTCTCACCTGTTTGAGCGTTTCTCCAGAGAATGTCAGTCTTATAGTCGCCGTTGAAATCACCAAGGGTAGGAGTCCAGGCGGCATCTTGTGATTGCAGCGCCAATTCAGTCTTTTGCGTACCATCCATAAACCAAGCGGTGTTAGCGCCGGTTGTCTGATTGCGCCAGAAAATGTCGCTCTTGCCATTACCATCGAAATCAACAATGCTAGGAGTTAGTGCTGGGTCTGTTTTATCTAAAACAGTTGCATTCAGAACTGTTGTGCCATCCATCTCCCAAATAGCGTTCTCACCAGTTGTGGCATTATGCCAGAAGATATCGGTTTTGCGATCGCCATTGAAATCGCCAATCTCAGGAGTCCAAGCTGGGTCAACGCTGCTTAGAGCAGCCGCATTAGCAACTTTTGTGCCATCCATCAGCACAATGCTATTCTCGCCGGTTGTCTTATTGCGTAATAAGAAGTCGGTTTTGCCATCACCATTGAAGTCAGCAATTTTATAATCATAGGCGGATAGGTCGAAATTACCTAGAGAACCCTGTTCGAGAACTTTTGTTCCATCCATCAACCGAATGATAATCTCACCGGTTGTAGAATTGACCCATACTTTATCCGTTTTGCCATCACCGTTAAAGTCAGGAGTAATCGCCGCACTAGTTAAGTAAGGATTAGGATTGGGATTTGCTGACGTTTTGATAGGCTGAGTCAACGGTTGACTTTCTAGTGCTTGGAAGGAACTCTTATTCAAAAACCCCGAATCAAAATTTAAATTCTCAAAAGAAGATGTCAAGATTTGTGATTTTGCAAAAGAGTCTGATGCCCATCCAGATGTATTCAAAGTTAAGGGTGAGGAATTTGTATTTACAGACATGGGGTATTTTTATGATTGGTTATCATATTTTTTTAACTTTTTTTGATAGTCTCTTTCTGTAACTAAATAACATTTACCAGGTTTTCCAGATTTCTTTATAACTATTTTTTCTTTATTAATGTCATTCTTTAAAGATAAACATCTGTTTGTTTTAAACGATTTTTATAAAATTTTCAAGTTCTATATAAGCAATTATAAAATATTTTTTGTGCCTTATCTATGTGATGATTTAGAGATAAAATTGTAAAATCTTATTTATTTTATTTGACATTGCAAATGTTGAATTAAAACATACACATATATATAATTCTGACTCTGACTTTTCACGTCATCTGGAAATAGCCCATGAAAAACCTAACCCCCTAACCCCCTTCCCGACACGGGAAAGGGGAAAATTCAAAGTCTCTCTCCTAAAGATTTAGAGAGAGGTTTTTCAGATGGTTATGGATAACGCATATTTAATTTCTGGAGATGTCTAATAATTTATGACTTCAGTTTAAACAAATATTGGATAGAATAACTTAGATTAGCAACTACGGAGAAGCATGATCTGTGCATCATCTAGTTGTCAAAAGTGTAAAATAACACAATACTTTCATATATACATCAGCTATGCAAGCAGAATATCGGCAGCGTCGCCAGCAGTTAATGGCAAAAATTGGTGATGGCACAGCCATTTTTCGCAGTGCGCCAATGGCAGTGATGCACAACGATGTCGAGTATGTTTATCGCCAAGACAGTGATTTTTTCTACCTGACTGGTTTTAACGAACCACAGGCAGTTGCAGTGTTAGCGCCGCATCATTCAGAACATCGGTTTGTGCTGTTTGTCCAACCGAAGGATCGCGAAAAGGAAGTATGGACTGGTTATCTTTCTGGGGTAGATGCAGCGAAGGAAATTTATGGCGCTGATGAAGCGTACCCGATTAGCGAGTTAGATGAAAAGTTACCGCAGTATTTGGAAAAAGCCAGTCGGATTTACTATCACTTAGGACGCGATCGCGCCTTCAATGATCAAATTCTGGGACATTACCAAAGTTTGCTGCGGACTTATCCTAAGCGCGGTACAGGGCCGATCGCTATTGAAGATACTGGGACTGTCCTCAACAGCATGAGACTAATTAAAAGTGAAGCTGAATTGGAATTAATGCGTCAAGCAGTTGCGATCGCTACTGTTGCACACAATTACGCGCAAGAAATCGCCGCACCCGGACGTTATGAGTATGAAATACAGGCGGAGATGGAACGCATCTTTCGAGTGCGGGGTGGGTTAGGCCCCGCTTATCCTTCGATTGTGGCTTCTGGCGTGAATGCTTGCGTACTGCACTACATTGAAAATAATCGTCAAATGCAGGATGGAGAATTACTGCTAATTGATGCCGGTTGTACCTACGGTTATTACAACTCAGATATTACCCGGACGTTTCCTGTTGGGGGTAAATTTACGCCAGAACAAAAGACGCTGTATGAGATTGTTTTGGAGGCACAAAAACAAGCGATCGCTCAAGTTCAACCAGGTAATCCCTTCAAATTAATTCATGATACAGCAGTGCGCGTCCTCACCGAAGGTTTAGTTGAACTTGGCATTCTCAAAGGTGAAATTGACAAGTTAATTGAAGAAGAAAAATACAAACCATATTATATGCACCGCACCAGTCATTGGTTAGGTTTGGATGTCCATGATGCGGGGGTTTACCAGCACGGTGAAGATAAACCGCAGATTTTACAACCAGGTCAAATTTTGACAGTAGAACCAGGACTATATATTGTGCCTGACACCAAACTAGCAGAAGACCAACCAGAGACTGATCCTCGATGGATTGGCATTGGTATTCGTATTGAGGATGATGTGTTAGTTACATCTGATGGACATGAGGTATTAACTGCGGGAGTTCCCAAAGCAGTGGATGAAGTGGAAAGATAAAATAATTTGTAATATCAAGTCCCGATAATTAGTTATCATTCCCACAGTCATTGCACCCCACCCCCAGCCCCTCCCCGCCGGCGGGGAGGGGAGACAAAGCGTAGCTTTGGCGGGGTGGGGTTCTTGGGGTTTAGTAAGTAATCAAGCGGACATGATATAATTGGTAATTCGCAAGAAGAAGCGGTGGACTTAAACCCACAGAATTAGTCAAAACATAGGGATGGTACACACCATCCCTAAGCTAAAATTGCGGACAAGCCATGAGAGTCGTTGTCAGAATTCCTAAGATTTTATCTATTTCTTTAATAAAGTAATCGTTTTTATCGATAAAGATGGTATTGTCACAAAGTTTGAGAAATTTCCAATCTGTTCCTGTTGTGACTACACCATAAATTTCATTGATAATATTTCCTTGTTGTTGGTTAAATAGTTGAGATGCAATCATTGTCGCAATGCATTGTCCTAAACCAGATTTAATACTTTCATTTTTAGCTTCCACAATAGTCACCACGGGGCTAGTAATTTCATATTGTTCTGGTGAACAACTGAGAATAAAATCACAGCGTCCTTCTAAGCCTTTAGAAGCATCTACATTAAATTCTGAGCCAGAAAATATACTAATTTGGTATTTAAAGAAGCGTTTAACTTCAATTAAAACAGGCATAATAATTAGTTCAGAACGAGCTTTTTCTGTATTTATTGCTGTCACCAAAGGTAGATGTTCAGAGAAAATCAAATTTAGATATTCACTAGGAGAAACTGCCTGTACATCCCCAAATAAATCTTGATTTTCAACAAAGATTAATTTAAAGTCGGTTTTTACTTTGCTAAGATTAAAGGCGCTGTACGGCATTGGATCATCTTGGGAGTAAAGTGCAATCCGATTCAGTTAAGGCTTAACTCTTTGTCAAAGTCAATTTTTTTAACGAACCGCAAAGGACGCAAAGAACGCAAAGGAAGAAAAGCAAGAAATACTGAACTGTACTGGAGTAAAATGCAGCGATGCCTACGACGGCAAGCTACGCAACTTGCAAAAGTTAAAGAACTGAGTTTGATGATATCTCACATCAAGAACAGCCCTCAACATATTTGACTTCCGGTAATTTACCTGACCGAAACTGAGTAACACGCTTACCGTCAGTCTCGAAAACTATACGATAGTTCTGGTCAGATTTGTCTTTCGGTACAAATGTCAAGTAGTGTCCGCCTTGGACGTATTTATGAGGTGTGACTTGAATTTGTCCTGGGTATAAAGACTTGATTTGCGTTTCAGTGTCGCCAATTTTTGCACCTTTGAGGGTAGTAATCTGGGTATTATGACGCACATCTACTCTAGAAATGCGACCTTTTGTAACCATAAACAAAAGATTTTTGGGTTCGTTTTGCGGCTTAACGTAGTAGCAACTATTATTCGGTGATTCGCCAATTAGCTTAATACCAGTAGCTTTTGCCGCTTGGGAAACAGTCATCCCAACTCTTACTTGTCCGATACCATTGATGAACAATTTAGACTGGTTTGTTAGTTTTGCCTGTGCTACAACTGTGCTGACAGTTAGAGAAGAAAGAGCAAGCATTACGGTACTAAGAGTCAATAATTTAGCTTTGCTATTCATTTTCTGCAAATAAAAAGGGGTATATGTTTATATACAATAGCCAATTACAGCAAGACCATACTGAATTTAACGCAAGCTGTGACTTTCTTGGTACAGATGGGAACAATAGCAAGTAAGCATTTCCCTTAGCCGAGATTAGGAGTTTTGTACTACTTATGCTGACTTTTCCCACCAATTCTTCAAGCACCGAAAATTGGGTGTTAAATGATGAATAATGTTGTAAATGAGCAGCCTCATCAACAATTGCTCCAGCAGTTAGACTTAATGATCCGCGCCCGTTATCCACTGCTGTATATTGTAAGTGTCGAAGAAGAACCTGTTGAACAAGTCTTACATCAACTCACACAAATATCCCAGCCACCTCGAAGCTTTTATTTTGGGATATTGTAACGGGTTGGGATGACAATGGTAGTGATAAAGGTTCTGTAATGGGTGCATTAGGGCGTATTGCTAAAACTCAAGCAGATACGCCGACTGTTTTTGTTTCGCTATTCCTACCGTTTACAATGTGGAAAGTAAGGACGATGATTAGAGGTAGAAGATGACTAGCAAAGAATTATTAATCCAAGAAATAGAAACTTTACCACCACAATTGTTAACAGAAGCACTTAATTTTATTCGAGAAATCAAAACCAGTCATACAGCAAAACAGTCAAGTACAAATAACTTACGTGGTTCTACAGCTGAAGATTTACTAGAATTTGCCGGAACTTGGTCAGGTGATGATATCAGAGAATGTCTTCAGCTTGTTCATGATACTCGTATGTCACTGGAATTTTAAGAATGTATTTGCTTGACACAAATCATTGCACTTTTTTGATAGAAGGTGAACCAAAAGTTGTCAATCACTTTCGGGAACTAGGTAAGGTTACACTCGCCACCAGTGCTATTGTCGCAGGTGAACTCAGATTCATGGCACAAAACTCCCAACAAAAAACTGCAAATCTCATCAAAATTCACGCATTTCTCAACCGAATTGATATTTATCCAATTGATGATGAAACGGCAGAAATTTACGGAGATTTCAAGTCGGAAATTATTAAAAGATTTGCAGCCAAAGAAAAGAGTAAACGCAAAACAACTCAACTACAAGAAATTGGCGTTATATCATTACACACATCACTAACGCAAAATACACTAAACTCAGTAAATCGCCAACACACAAACAGATTTTTCCGATTCTGGGAATGACTTGGGTTAATACTTCTGGTATCATCAGACATCAGTTTTAATTAGGAGGCTTCATCGCCAGAATCTTCTGAGCCGCAGCTTCATCAATTGTCTACAACTGTAGACAATTGATGAAGCAAAAAAACAGATAAACGCTTGTGTCAAAGAACATCGCATTGATTATCCTTGATTTTGCCTTATCAACCGCCGCCAAACTCCCAAAAATCCTACCTAGCTAAGAAGAGTACGGTAGAGCTAAAAAAAATGAGGATGGCACATAGCATCCTCATTCGATTTTTTGCTTCTTTACTCATTTCCAGATAGTAGCCAGAAAAGAGTCACCTATTACAGTTGCGGTACATACTCCTGCTTCTCAGGTACTTCAGCGTACTCAGCCAGAATCTGGCGGAATTCTTCGCCGTCAATGGTTTCTTTTTCGATGAGCAGATCGACTAAGCGATCGGTGACAGTGCGATGATCGCGGATCAGCTTCTTAGCATTGTCGTAGCACTGTTCAACAATTTCCCGAACTTGTCCATCAATGCGCGAGGCAATGGATTCGGAATACTCAGATCGGGTTGTCCAGTCACGACCCAAAAAGACTTCTCCCTGTTGGCTTTCTAAGGAAAGTGGGCCTAAGTTTGACATCCCGAACCGCGTCACCATTTGCCGTGCCATTCCCGACAACTGTTGTAAGTCTCCACCTGCACCAGTGGTAACTTCCGCAGCCCCAAAAATCACCTCTTCGGCAGCGCGACCGCCCAAAGCACCAGTAATTCGAGCTTTTAACTGAGAACGAGAAATTAATCCCTGTTCTTCATTGGGAGTAAACCAAGTTAAACCCTGTGCTTGTCCTCGTGGGATCAGCGTGACTTTCTGTACTGGGTCATGGTCTTTTAACAAAGTCCCAACTAAGGCGTGTCCGATTTCGTGGTATGCAATTAAGCGCTTGCTCTTGCTATCCACTAAAGGAGTACCTTCCATCCCAGCGACTACCCGATCCACCGCATCATCAATTTCGCGGAGGGTGATCGCTTCTTTGCGTCTTCTAGCAGTGAGAATTGCCGCTTCGTTGAGTAAATTGGCTAAGTCAGCACCAGTGAATCCAGGAGTGCGGCGAGCGATCGCATCCAAAGATACGCTAGTGTCTAGTTTCTTATTCCGCGCATGGACTTGCAAGATTTCCAAACGCCCTTTGATATCGGGTGGATCGACTGTTACTTGGCGGTCAAAGCGACCAGGACGCAACAAGGCTGAGTCGAGTACGTCGGGACGGTTGGTGGCAGCAATAATAATAATGCCTGTATTACCTTCAAACCCGTCCATTTCGGTGAGCAATTGGTTGAGGGTTTGCTCTCTCTCGTCGTTACCGCCACCGATACCAGCACCCCGTTGGCGTCCAACGGCGTCGATTTCATCGATGAAGATGATGCAGGGGGCGTTGTCTTTAGCTTTCTTGAACAAATCGCGGACGCGGGATGCACCCACACCAACGAACATTTCCACGAATTCCGAACCGGAAATACTGAAGAAAGGTACGCCTGCTTCGCCAGCGATCGCTTTTGCTAGTAAAGTTTTACCAGTTCCAGGAGGTCCAACTAACAGCACTCCCTTGGGAATGCGTGCGCCTACTGCGGTAAATCTTTCTGGCTGTTTGAGGAAGGTGACGACTTCTTGCAATTCTTCCTTAGCTTCTTCGATTCCGGCTACGTCGTCAAATTTGACCCCGGTTTTTGCCTCCATTTGGAAACGCGCTTTGGATTTGCCGAAGTTCATCGCTTGACCTGGCCCGCCGGGGAGGTTGCTAGAACGCCGGAACAAAAAGAACAGCCCAGTAATCAATAAAACTGGAAATATGAGATTGCCCAACAATCCCCAAATTGCGCCATCATTCCGCATGGGGTGAGCATCAAAACTAATGTCTTTTTCTTTGAGCTTGGTGATTAACTCAGGAGCGTTAATAGGCAAATCCAC
Source organism: Nostoc sp. (assembly GCF_036919575.1). GTDB lineage: Bacteria > Cyanobacteriota > Cyanobacteriia > Cyanobacteriales > Nostocaceae > Nostoc. The sequence goes on from NZ_JBALBY010000095.1 coordinate 114,704, forward strand.
CCGCCATCTTTGGACACGGTTTTCGATGTCTGGATCGCGAGCTTCTATAATTGCTGTCCTACCGCCTTCGTACAGATCTACGCTGGTGACGCGATCGCCGTCCAAGTATTCTAGAAAGCGACCATAAGTCATGCGGGTATTAGCTGTATTCTTACTCGCGTCAACAGGAGCGCCTGCAAAGGCTCCTTGCCAGAAGAAAAAGCCAATTACCAAAGCCGGCAATGTCCAGAGTACTAGGACTTTCCAGGAGAATTTCATGTTAATTTGCCTCTAGATGCCTATACAACTCATCAGCCTTAGCAACCGAATGTTGATCACTCTGTCACTTTAAGCTGTTAAACGGATGTTTATAAATCCATTTTGTTTAATTTGATCTCTTATATGCACTCCCATAGAGCGATCGGCGCATTATGGCGATGCCAAGAAGAATCTTAATCAAAGTTAACTTAATTTTAATACAGCTTGGATTAACCAGCAGAGAATTTGTAGATAACTTTGAGAGAGAAGCCGCCCAAATCGCCATTGCAAGCCAGAAACCAGGCTTGTCAAAAATTCATTACCATAGCAATTCGGAATCATTTGTGAAAAAATACTGTTATCAGATAGAAGTAACTTTGGTAACAAGTACTTAAGTGTGGCGATGTGGATTTAATCATGGGGAAATTTTGTCAAAAGTAGCCTGGATAAACGTGAAATCACGCGAGCGATCGCCAGGTTTAAAGTTGTGTTTTCTACCCCGATTTTCAGCATAATTTTAAGCCCTATTGCTTATTGACAAATTGTTCATGACCTTAAATTGTCACTTATGACCTTGGACTGTCGTCTTGCTTTCTAAAGATTTATTTTATAAATGGTCTCAAATACCCCCGAAGACGGATAAAATCGGCAATATCATAAAAAACTCCACGCCACTTGCGGGATGGAGTTTTTAGTCATTAGTCATTAGTCATTAGTCATTAGTCATTAGTACCAATGACCAATGACCAATGACTAATGACTAAAGCGGTGGGGCGGCTATCCCTCTACAGACACCTGGGGATGGAGTTTCCCGCCGCTTTCTATGAAGAGTGCTGAGTTCCGAGTGCCTCGGCTTATAGTTGAAAGACCGCCCACAAGGGGCAGGGTATCAACCTTCTCCCGATAAGAAGATTCGGCCTACTTTCTTGCTTGCGGGGCTTTTACCAAGTACAGAGCGTGCTGAGTACTTTTCTTCATTCAGCACTCAGGACTCAGCACTCAGTATTGAGTTTGTAAAATAAAGGCTCTGCGATGAAAACTAATAGAATTTTCGTCATGTTGACGATTTGTCTGTTGTCAGTACTTGCCATTACGGGTATTTTTAAACCACACTTGGTCGCAGCCCAATCCAAAGCACAAACCTTATTTTCAAATAAATGTAGTAGTTTTGTTACAGGTACATATCTGACGACAATCTTTGACGCAAAGGGTCAATTGGCATCTCGTGGTGTGATTACACTTACGCCAGACGGTAACTTTTTTGTGATTGACTCGAATCAAGGCGGTGTAAAAGAAGCCTTCAACCCTTTCGGTGATACACAAGGTGCATATACCTGCACTGGCAACCAAGATATTAGCGCTACAGGAATAAACTTCGGTTTCTCAGGACCCGACGGAGCCAACGACATTGCTCGATCCGATATTCGTGCTACGTTTCATCGACTGACTCAGGCAGTAAAAGGGACAATTACGGTTCGTTCCTTTGCTCTAAACGCCAATCCATTAGAAGAGAAAGGCTCAGTTGTAGGGACGTTCCCATTTACAGGACAGCGTGTCAAAGCAAATTCAGCTTAACCTCAAAATGGGGTAGATATAGCGTAGCTGATATGAGGTACAAACTAAACCGTATTCCAGAGGTTGTCTCCATCTCCTCCTTTACCCCAATACCCTACTTAACTTCTGTAATTTGTAGAGTGTAAGGAAGATACTTGCCTTTTTCGTAAGAACCAACCCAAATTTGGTAAGTTCCAGCCAGCCATTCACCAACCATACCGGCATTTTTGCCATCAAAATCGTCATTGCACCAAGTACCACCGGGTCCCTTGATAATCATGGTGGTGTCTTCAGGACTTTGCACTTGCAGCTTCAGGTAGTCAAATTTACTTGTTAGCGCTAATGTGTGGTCTGGTGTTTCATCAACAAATCCAGTACAAGGACCAGTGGCTGTTTCACTCCTCCCGGCTACTTGACTCCCAGATATTGAACCACCACTCATCCCGCGAACTGTCAGGGGGTCTGGCGAAAACTGGGGGCCAATGGTGACATCTCCAAATATCGCTGGCGCTTCCTGAGCATCAGTGACAGCATTAACTGTCGATGTGATGCAGAGCGTAACTATCATGAATGATAATCTCATCACTCTATTGAGCGCTTTTGTTGGCATTGTAATTACGTTCGCCTCTAAGTGTCTTTGAAGACATGAATTTTACACACCAAGTTCCCAATGTGAGGAGAATTTACTACCTATTTTAGATTTGAAGTTGGGGATAATTCATTAGTAATTAGTGAATGATTTTTTGTTCCTATAGTTGCTCTACCTGATGAATAGGGGCGCACGTTTGTGCGCCCCTAAAATCTAAAATATTTCTAAAATCTGGAATTGACTTCTCCCACAGCTAAAAGCAGATGGGATTCTTGACACCTAGAACGGTGTGGGCTGAGTCAAACAGCCTCTACCCACTTGTACTAAAGTACTCGTGCTTACTTGAAAACAATGCTGTTAAGTGTTTCATCAACGTGGCATTTGACTATTAGATATAGTCTTGTTTTCTTTAATTATGGTAATCGCTAATTAGCTTCTGTTAACCAAATTCGGTGGGTTTAAGTCCCCCGCTAAAAAACTGAATTACGAATTACGAATTACGAATTACGAATTATTTAATGCCCGACTCAAGCGTGACTTATCTAAACCAATCTGATTTAGTAGTAACCAAGATTGGATCAAGTCGGGGCCATGAACATCTCCAGTTAAGGCTGCTCTGAGCGATCGCATCACTAAGCCTTTTTTGACTTTTTGCTCTTTCACCACTTGTTTAATAATCTCCTGGGCGGCGGCTTCTGACAGTTGCGGCTGGTTTTCCAAAGCTGTGACAATCCCCTCAAGGACAGCAGCAGAACCTTCTTGCTTCAGTTGTGTACTAGCTTCTTCGCTAAATTCAACTGTGTCGCTAAAAAACAGTTGGCTTTGAGGTACTGCATCTACCAGGCGAGTCAAACTCTGGCTAATTAAAGTTACTAGCTGTTCTAACCAGGGGCGTTCTCTTCCAGCATCAAATTTATACCCAGCCTTTTGCCAATAGGGTATGACTAAATCTGTGAGTTTATCTATCGGCGTCTTGTGGATATACTGACTGTTCAACCAATCCAGCTTGTCCCAGTCAAACTTTGCACCTGCTTTATTTACACGCTCAAAACCAAATTCTTTGGCTGCTGCTTCTAAGGTAAATATTTCTTGCGTCGAGTCTGGTGGCGACCAACCCAGCAATGTCATGTAATTCACCAAGCCTTCAGCAGTAAAGCCCATTTGCTGAAACTCAGAAATGGAAGTGACACCATCTCGTTTAGAAAGCTTGCGTCCTTCCGTGTTCAAAATCAGTGGCGTGTGAGCAAACTCTGGGATTTTTGCACCCATTGCTTCATACAGCAGAATTTGCTTGGCGGTGTTGGCGATGTGGTCTTCTCCCCGGATGACATGGGTGATTTGCATATCGATGTCATCCACCACAACGACAAAGTTGTATAAAGGTTGACCGCTACCATCTTCTGAGGCGCGGGCGATGACCATATCACCACCTAAATCGCTACCTCGCCAAGACATCTTCCCCCTTACTAAGTCATTCCAGACAATTTCCCGCCCATCTTCGATTTTAAAGCGAATCACAGAAGAGCGACCTTCTGCTTCAAATGCGGCGCGTTGTTCTGGCGTGAGGTTGCGGTGACGGTTGTCATAGCGAGGAGCTTCACCTCTAGCTTTTTGGGCTTCCCTGAGAGCCTCTAGTTCTTCGGAAGTGGTGTAGCAGCGATAGACTAATCCTTGATCTAGCAGTTTTTGTACTGCTTCTTTATAAAGATCCAGGCGTTGGGATTGGAAAAATGGCCCTTCATCCCAGTTAAGTCCTAGCCAGCGCAGTCCTTCCAGAATATTGTCGGTGTATTCGGGACGCGATCGCTCTAGGTCTGTGTCTTCAATTCGCACTATAAATTTCCCACCGTGGTGGCGGGCAAATAACCAGTTAAATACAGCCGTTCTAGCTGTACCAATATGTAAATTTCCGGTTGGACTCGGTGCAATACGGACTCTGACAGTCACAGTTAGTTCTCTCTTTCGCAAAGCATGATAAATCAAGAGTCAGAATTCAGAATTCAGAATTCAGAATACTCTACCCATAAAGGAATAGAGTTTTAAGGCGAGAATATTTTAATTTTTTTCGCCCACCATTCCACTCGCTTTTAACCAATATTCATCACCCATCCTACAGAATTCATACTGAATTCTGACTCCTGAGTTCTGAATTCTTCTTATAAATGTAACTTATATATGAAGTACCCCAACTTAGATTTGCTGAAAGTTGGCTCTCCAACCAAAACAAAACTAGGGACTAGAAATTTAGAACGGGACTGACGGGGCTCGAACCCGCAACTTCCGCCGTGACAGGGCGGTGCTCTAACCAATTGAACTACAGTCCCTTGTTTGGCAACTTTGCTATTATCGCCATTTATTTTCTACTTGTCAAGTGCTTTGGAGTTAGGAATTATTTTTGCCCCATCTCCCCAGCGTGGGTAGTTTACCGCCGTAGGCATCGCTCCTTGGAAGAAATTTTTCGTTAAATAGAGCCTGATAATACAACCTGGGGCTTTGATTCCAGATGCTGCAATATCCGGGATTGCATTTGTTTATACTGCTGCTTTAATAGCTGTTTGCTCAACTGGAGTTGAGAAGCGGGTGGTAAACTATGACTCTGTTCCACCCAGGTTTTCAACATTTGCCGTTGAGTTGGCTCGATGTAACTGCTGAGAACGTTAGTGCAAGAATGTGGTGCTTCTAGGGTAAAGAAAATCAAAGGGTAGCGCTCATTTTCAGCCAGGAAGCTTACCAGCCGAAGATTTTGGGGATTTTGCATATCTAAGTAGCACGGTAGCCACTTAGGAGCCAATTGCCGATTGTAGAGTACAGTCACCCACAACAGCATTGGGTGAGGGGATATCATGAAGATAAACTGGTTGTAACGTGTAGAGATGGCATAGTTTTTGATTTCTTGTTTAGGCAACATCAACCATAGCGCTGTCATAGATGCTTGTGCGATGTCTAGAAGCTGGGGAAAAACAATTTCTTGAATTGGTTTATTTTCGGGCCACAAAAGTTGCTGACAGCTTTGTTCTACTGTGATTGGTAATCCAGAATATAAGGAACGGCTAAGGATGGGACTAGAGCCTAAAATTATCGGTAAAGTGGGATAATTGGACTGTTCTAAACTGTTTAAAACTTCCAGAATTTCAGCGATATTTTGTGGGCGATCGCTTGCTTTTTTAGCAAGACAAGCCATGATTAGATTATTTAGCTTCTGAGGTAGTTGAAGAGTGGGTTTAACATCTGCGATCGCCTTTGGTTCTTCAAAGTGATGTGCTGTATACCAAGCACCAAAGTAATCAGTTTCTGGTTCCCAAGGTTTTTTGCCTGTGAGCATCTCAAACATCATCACGCCCAGGCTATAAATATCAGAGCGACTATCTAATTTTTCCCCATCTAGCTGTTCTGGAGAACAGTAGGGTAAAGTGCCATTAAATCCCCTGCTTGTACTAGCTGTTGATGTATAATTCAAAAATCTAGCAATACCAAAATCGAGAATTTTAACTAACTGACCTAATATCGGATCGGGAATAACTAATATATTGGCAGGCTTGATATCTCTATGAACTAACGGACAAATTTTGCCATCAATGTTAATACCTTGATGAGCGCACTGTAAGCCCAAACAAATTTGGCGAGAGAGAGTCAAAAACATGGGTAGAGGTAACGGAATTAACTCCTTTAAACTCTTACCGCTTAGATATTCCATAACGTAGTATGGTTTTCCTTTCTCATTCACACCATAATCATACGCCCGCACTATATGTATACTCTTTTGACTCAAAGCTGCACTCATTAAAGCTTCACGAGCAAAGTCTTGTTGCATCTTGGTATCGACAACAGTCTGAGTCAAAAACTTGATAGCAACTGGTATACCTCCTAACAGAATATCATTTGCTAAAAAAACTTCACCCATGCCACCGCTACCAATTAATTGGTTGAGTTGATAACGATTGGCAAGCAAGCCCGTACTACTTGGAGATGTAAATGGGCTTTGGTTCACTTTGATCACCTTTACTGCTGAGACGATTTAAAGTTAGCAATACACACATAAGAATATTATTAGGTAATGGTGGCAAGGATTTTGAACGCGGACTTTCAACGACGTAATAAAAGGTTAAAAAAAAACTCAAAAAATTTAGCCATCCATTTTTTTAGACTTTCTTTCTCAGTTTTTTGATCTGTGGCTAAGTTTCCTAAGATATCTAATTTCAGTTTTTCATACTCTGTTTTTAGAATATTTTTGGCTTGATTAGGCAAAATTATTTCATTTAACTTTTGACTCATATCTAAACAATCTATAAGTTGCTGTCGCTGGTTAGCCGTGAGGCTTAAAGTCGTTACATGAGAGCAACGGTTTGGATCTTCTAGGGCAAAAAGTAATAGATGATAGTAGCCTACTTCTGCTAAACTACGCACTATTTTCTGCCCTTTATTATCTTTCAAATCCAAAAAATAAGGTAGCCACTTAGTCAGAGAAGGCTGGGCATTGTATAGGACTGTAACCCATAATAACATCGGGTATACATTCATTTGACTAATAAACTCAGTGCCATGTATTTTATCCAAAAAGTTTGTAATTTCTTGTTTGGGCAACATTGCCCAAAAAGTTGGTATAGGTCTTTGGGAAGTATGTAGTAAATGGGGAAAACCAATTCGCCCAATTGGTTTATTTTTAGGCCAATTTTTTTGTAAACACTCTTGTTCTGATAATAATGTTGCAGGTACTAATTGGATGGGAATTAAGAGGTTAATAATGTCATTGTTATTGTTATAACTAACTTCATTAATCTGAATACTAACCTTTTCTAAATCTTCTAATATTTGGTTGATATTTTGAGGGCGATCGCTTACTTCTTTAGCTAAACAACTCATCAACATTTTTTCTAATATCTGTGGGATTTTGACTTGCGGATTCACTTGCTCAACTGTCGGTGGCATTTGAAAGCGATGCGCTTGATACCAAGTACCAAAGGAGTTGCTTTTTGTCTGAAATGGATGCTTTCCTGTTAGCATCTCAAACATTAGTACTCCCAAACTGTAAATGTCAGAGCGGACATCTAGCAATTTGCGCCCTTCCATATGTTCGGGAGAACAGTAAGGTAAACTACCAATAAAAGAATCTGTCAGGGTCATCCCACTGCGCTCTGTTAGAAATTTGGCAATACCAAAATCTAGGATTTTAATAATTTCTCCTTGTTTACTATCTTCACTAATGAATATATTCTCTGGTTTTATATCCCTGTGAACAACGGGAAAAATCTCTCCCTTGAGGCTGATACCTTGGTGGGCACATTGTAAGCCTAAACAAATTTGATTACAAATCTCCAAAAACTTCGATAATGTTAAAGGCTGAAGTTTAAGAATTTGTTTAAGATTTTTTCCTTGGAGGTATTCCATGACATAAAACGGCGTTTTATCCTCAGTAACTCCATAACTTAAAATGCGAACAATATGTTTACTTTTGCGACCCAATTGAGCGCCAATAAAAATCTCTCTAGCAAAGCGTTGGGACATTTGCTGGTTTACCAAACTGAGTGACAAGATTTTAATTGCGATCAGCATACCACCTTTAGCAGTATCTTCTGCTAAATAAACTCTACCCATCCCCCCTTTGCCAATCAAATCTCTGATTAAATAACGATTATTTAAAAATTGTCCAATGTAATCGTCTCTCTCTGCTTTTTGCCCTACCATATTCTGAATTTTAGTTTGTGGCGTAAGAATCATTTATAAAAAATATTGCTGCTAAAATACTTTAATAAGTCTAGCTAATTATTAAATTTAAATCTAAAAAATATCATAAATTTAAGAAAATTCATTATGTGCTGTAATCATAGTTAATCTCTCTGCAAAATTTCCTAAACATTCTATAACATATTTATTAATGAATACGGTTGAGAAATTACACGTAAACTACAAATAGGCTAGACAAAGTTGCCTAGTAGATTCCGTAAATACACAGGAATAAGCTTCAAATAAGTAAATAGCAGTAAAGGAGCGATGTCTACGACGGGCTGTTCGGTGACGCGCCTTCTTCTCCGTACAGCTAATGGCTGAAGTTCGGGAGTAAACGGTGTAATAATCTGATTAGTGGTGTTTCAATTTCAATTTTAAAGGCTAGTATCTGGGTGCGTTGCAGGGAGTTGAAATTGTTATCACTCACGAGAATTAGTGATTGCTGTCCATCGGGTAGTTTAGCTCCAATAGTTAAGCCTTCGATGTTGTCTAGTAGTATATCTAGGGTTCTCAAATCTAACAGCAGTTTTTTCTTAACTGGTTGAATATTCTTAGAGTGAACTGCTAAAAGGCTATCTACTTTATGAATATCATCTGCTCCTTCTAAAGAAACCTGAAACAGGGAAATAGCAAATCCTAAACCAGTAAAAGACCGTTCTAGACTCAGGAAGTGTCCTTGATTATCGAGAGCAAGTAAATCAGGTAATCCACTAGCGAATTTGCCAATCAGATTCAAAAATGGTGCAACTGGTTCAGTTTGATAAAGAAATTCTTTTTCTGGCTGGTTGTTGAGCAAGTTGTATTGCAAAATCCGGCAAGGACTACCGATGTTAGGTTTAGCTGCGACACCATCTTGAATTAGAGCATTTTCGGTAGCTGTGAATATATGCTTTTTATCGGGTGTGATGGTGAGGCTTTCAAAAGCCAAATTGTTGCGGATACCTTGTTTACTAGTTTTATCCGGCAAAAATTTGTTTGGTATAGGAAGTGTTTTAATTTCCCTTCCAGAAGATAGGGAGAACTCTTTAATAAAAGGATTAATTAATTTTCCAGCATCGCCTTCAGAAGAAATAAACACAGTCGCTTGATTGGTTAAGGCAATAGCTTCTGTATCAGTTTCACCAGGGCGAAATATTTGAGCATTTTCATTTAATAATGTAGTAACACTGACGGGAATAACTCCACCTTTTTGTAGTAAACCTTTGCTTAAGTCGATTTTCAGGGTGTAGAAACGGGCGGGAGCTTTTTGTCCACGGTCATCAGAAATAACATAATAAAGGTTGTTTTTTGCATCATAAGTAATTCCAGATAAACCTCCAACTTCAGTTTTTTTAAAGATTAAACCCTTCGGTAAAGTGGCTTCCCCGATAAATTCTATGCTACTAACTTCAACAGCATTTGAAAGTAAGTTTGTGAATAAGAAAATGAGAATTATAATCGGGATAAAGAAGTAAATAATTTGCGGGAATACGAAGATTTTTTTAATTAGTTGCATAGAATTTTTTTTGTTAAATCAAAAGGCGGTAGGGACGCACAACTATCATTAGTGTCAACTTAAGCCAAAGGCAGGCAAGATGCCCACCCTACAAGATTGGATAATTTATTTGTTGTCAGTCCCTAACTGTACTTAGGCTTACATAGCTAGGACTTACGCGCTCAAAACCTGAAACCTCGTTCGCGTAGCGTGCGCGAAGCGCACTCCCCCCTAACCCCCCGATAAATTGGGGGGATCTAAAAAGCCCCCTTTTTAAGGGGGTTGGGGGATCTCTTATGCGTAAGTCCTAATAGCCAAATTTACTAATGCCTAGTAATTTTTACGCTTGATCTAATATATTAAGAATAGTAAACATATATTGCTTTTTTTGAGGCTATAAGATTTCGATCAAGCGTAGGCGTAGCCCGTCGTAGACATCGCATATACAGCAAAGAAAAGGGCGATATGTACTACAGCTACCAGATGACGTTAGGTGAGGAAAGTTACGAGTGACATCATTGCTAAAAATTGCACAAACTGCTGACGAATCCCAGATTTGGGAATTTTTCCAGGAATCAATGGGGAAGTGGCGATCGCAACGACGCTACTACACCCTCCCAGAGGGAGAAACCAAGGAGATGGAGAGTATAGTTACGATCAATTTTCTAGAGCAGGGCTGCGATCAATTGCAAAAGCTAGCTCAAATGCATGATTTATCTGATACAGGTAGTTTGATCTGTGGTGCAGCAGTTACATGGGAAAGTACGGACGTGCCCAAGGCAAGGAAAGAGTCGCAAGGTTCAACGTTATTTGGGGTTGTGGGAAACATATTGTACCGCGATCGCGGTTTTGCCATATCCAAACCAGTCACCGCCCAGTATTATTTCTCCAACCCGAAAACACTGTTTTTGCGAACTGAGTACAGTGGTTCAGTGTTTGAGGAAGAGTTAAAGCTAATTGGCAGTAAATACCGCACCAGGCAAACCATTATTTCCCGTGCTGGTGAGCAGTTGATGATTGGTCAATATTTAGAAAAGAGGTGCGATTCGTTGCTTAGTGAATCACGGTAGCCAGTCCGTACATAACTAAGCCAACCCGACAGCAGATTACTGTCATTAAGGGTTGAACTCTCGGTCAGATGCAAGTGTAAGTCTTGCCATTCAGACTCAGAATTGACTCCTTATCTGCCCACACCGAACAAGCTCGGTTCTTGTAGAGTGAAGCTGGGAACAGGGCGCAATCAGACGACCGTTGCGGGTTGACACTGGCGCTAATAGGGAGTTCCTATGATGAAACAGAGCCTTGAAAAGCGACTTACTCTGTAGCAGGGCGCAACGCAAAATCCCTGACCGCACTGGAGTTCATTCCCGCCGAATTTTCGGTCAAGATAACGGCAAGAGTCCAGGGAATCTAGTGGTTGAATCGGCTACACCTAATGGAACAATCAATCTCTCCGAGGGAACGAATAAAAACGATTTGTGAGTCTTGGGGCAGTCGAACCCCAAGTAGGCTAGACGAGAAGCGGAACTCTCACAAGTCGGGTAGGACAGACCGTAACTGGTCTGAGGTGTTCAGAAAATACAAACTCCAGAAGAGAAAATGATTAGACACAGTAAACATACTAGTGAATCTTGGAAAGCCCTACCGTGGAAGAAATTCCGCCGAAATCTTTTCCGCCTTCAAAAGCGCGTATTTAAAGCGGTTCTTGTTGGAGACAAGCGGAAAGCACGGTTACTCCAAAAGCTTATTCTAAAATCCACCTCGGCTCGATTTCTTGCAATAAGACAAGTATCTCAGCTAAACGCTGGTAAAAAGACGGCTGGTATTGATGGTAAAAAATCCCTCTCATTTGAAGAACGCTTCAACCTGGAAGAACTACTGAAAAGGAACAGTGGAAACTGGAAGCATCAAGGATTACGGGAAATCCCTATCCCTAAAAAGGATGGGACTACCAGAATGTTAAAGATACCGACGGTGTATTCATATTGCACTTCGATTCAATGAAGTTTAGGGATATTCTCTTCTCTATGGTTATTCTCCACTAAATGCGCCGCGATTGGGTA
>NZ_JBALBY010000096.1:0-17729 GCF_036919575.1 Nostoc sp.
GCTCAAAGGCTCAACTCCCAAGCTCAAAGGCTCAACTCCCAAGCTCAAAGGCTCAACTCCCAAGCTCAAAGGCTCAACTCCCAAGCTCAAAGGCTTCCAACTTCCCTGCTGATCAATAATTCCTTGATGTACAGAGCAAGTAGATTTATCTGTCCTCCCGCCCGGTGTTAAACGGCTTAGTTTCCCCACTCCCCATTCCCCACTCCCCACTCCCCACTCCCCACTCCCCATTCCCCACTCCCCATTCCCCACTCCCCACTCCCCATTCACCATTCCATTTGAAAATTCCAGGTAAAGTGCTATGACTATTGCGTTAGACCGTCCACAAAAAACTAAGTCTGCCCAAATTCGGGAAAAACTGGGTTATCCGATTATTGATACCGATGTACATACCCAAGAATTTCCCCCAGCATTCTTGGACTATTTAGAGCAAGTTGGTGGAACTGCGATCGCAGAGCGTTTCCAAGAACACTTACCCGGTGCATCTCGCTCTAAATGGTTCAAGCAATCTTGGGATGAACGCCGCGCTAACCGCACCGCCCGCCCTCCTTTTTGGACTCGTCCCACTAACGACGCTTTAAATTTAGCTACCATTAGTTTGCCAAAGTTGCTGCACGAACGCTTACAAGAAGCTGGTACAGACTTTGCCATTGTGTACCCCAACTTGGCAACGATGGCGCCACACATCGGGAATGAAGAAATGCGGCGGGCTGTTTGTCGTGCAGCTAACACTTATCACGCTGAGATTTTCCGCCCTTATAGCGATCGCTTAACACCCATTGCTTCCATCCCCATGAATACGCCCGAAGAGGCGATCGCAGAATTGGAATATGCGGTAAAAGTGCTGGGACTCAAAGCCATTCAAATCCCCGGCCATATCCGCCGCCCGATTCCCGCCTTTGAGAAGTATGGCGAAGAAGTAGCCAACGAAGCCATCTGGATTGACACCTTTGGCTTGGATAGTAAGTATGATTACGATCCCTTCTGGGCTAAGTGCGTAGAACTTAAAGTTGTACCCACCACCCACTCTTCTGGTATGGGCTGGATCAATCGGCGTTCCATTAGCAATTACCAATACAACCATATTGGTCACTTTGCATCGGCTGCGGAAGCACTGTGTAAATCTCTATTCTTTGGTGGTGTAACTCACCGCTTCCCCACACTCAAGTTTGCTTTCTTAGAAGGAGGTTCAGCTTGGGGTGCTAGTTTGTACACCGATTTAATTTGGCACTGGGATACCCGTAATAAAGACCATTTGGTGGAAAATAATAATCCTGCCAATATCGATCGCGAAGAACTGCTAGAACTATATACCCGTTATGGTGGCGAACTAGTACATGGTCGTTTGGATCAGCTAGGTACTGGTCTAGGTTTCCACGCCGAATTAGTAGCCCCCTTAGAACCAGGTGATTTGGATGAATTCGCCGTTGCAGGAGTTACCAAGCCAGAGGATATCCGCGATCGCTTCTTGAATCATTTCTACTTCGGGACAGAATCAGATGATACCCGTGTAGCTCAAGCATTTAACCGCAAAGCTAATCCCTATGGCGATCGCGTTAAGGCATTTTTGGGTTCCGATTCTGGTCACTGGGATGTACCTGATATTACTGCGATCGCTGCTAATACTTATTCAATGGTAGAACGCAAAATTATCACCGAAGAAGATTTGCAGTACTTCCTATCAATTCATCCGTTGGAGTTGTACACCAGCCTGAATCGTGATTTCTTCAAAGGTACGGCTGTGGAGAAAACCGCAGATGAATTTTTGGCTAGCGCCGGCCGTTAATTCCATCTTCTCGTTATGTCCCTCAATCTTGATGATCCCCCCAACCCCCCTTAAAAAGGGGGGCAAAAAGTGCCTCAATTCCCCCCTTTTTAAGGGGGGCTAGGGGGATCTTAAAGATACACAAATCTTTTGAATAATTTAGGGTAAACTATCATGACGATCGCTCTAGACCGCCCCCAAAAAACTAGGTCTGCTCAGATTCGAGAAAAACTTGGTTATCCGATTATTGACACTGATGTACATACCCAGGAATTTGAACCAGCAGTCTTGGATTATTTAGAACAAGTTGGTGGAACTGCACTTGTCGAACGTTTCAAAGAGAATTTACCAGGAGCTTCCCGCTTTAAGTGGTATAAGCAAAGTTGGGAAGAACGTTTTGCTTATCGCACCAATCGCCCTAACTGGTGGGGTCGTCCCACAAAAAATACTTTGAATTTGGCTACCATTAGCTTACCCAAGTTGTTGCATGAACGCTTGCAAGAAGCAGGTACAGACTTTGCCGTTGTGTACCCCAACTTGGCAACAATGGCGCCGAATATCGGTAACGAAGAAATGCGGCGGGCTGTTTGTCGAGCAGTTAACACCTACCATGCTGATATTTTCCGCCCTTATAGCGATCGCTTAACACCCATTGCCGCCATTCCCCTGCACACTCCCGAAGAAGGGATTGAAGAGTTGGAATATGCGGTGAATGTTCTCGGACTCAAAGCAATTCAAATCCCCGGTTACGTCCGTCGTCCAATTCCTGCTTTTGAAAAGTATGGTAAAGAAGTCGCTAACGAAGTCGTTTGGATTGATAACTTTGGCTTAGATAGCCAGTATGATTACGATCCATTCTGGGCTAAGTGCGTAGAACTGAAAGTTGTACCCACAACTCACGCTTCTAGCCAAGGTTGGACAACTCAGCGTTCTGTCACCAACGCCCAGTATAATCATATTAATCACTTTGCTTTTGCAGCCGAAGCATTATGCAAATCGCTGTTCTTTGGTGGAGTTACCCGCCGCTTCCCACAATTAAAGTTTGCCTTTTTAGAAGGTGGTTCAGCTTGGGGTGCTAGTCTATACGCTGATATTATTTGGCATTGGGAAACCCGCAACAAACAACATTTGTTGACAAATAACAATCCTGCGATTATCGATAAGGAAGCACTTGTAGAGTTGTACACCCGCTACGGTGGCGAACTTGTAGAAGGACGCTTAGATAAAATTGGTGACGGTTTAGGATTCCACCATCAACTATTGGCACCAGAAGATCCAGGCGAACTCGACGAATTTGAGCTAGCAGGAATTGAGAAACCAGAAGATGTGCGCGATCGCTTCTGGAATCATTTCTACTTCGGTACAGAATCAGATGATACCCGTGTATCTCAAGCTTTTAATCGTGCAGCGAATCCCTTTGGCGACAGAGTTAAAGCCTTCTTGGGTTCCGATTCCGGTCACTGGGATGTGCCAGATATCACCGCCGTTACTGCCAACGCCTACTCAATGGTAGAACACGAAATCATTACCGAAGAAGACCTCCGCTACTTCCTCTCAATCCATCCTTTGGAGTTGTACACCAGTCTCAATCAAGACTTCTTCAAAGGTACAGGTGTTGAGAAAGCCGCAAACGAATATCTAGCGG
The DNA here is from genome assembly GCF_036919575.1 of Nostoc sp. Taxonomy (GTDB): domain Bacteria; phylum Cyanobacteriota; class Cyanobacteriia; order Cyanobacteriales; family Nostocaceae; genus Nostoc. The sequence continues at coordinate 3,411 of NZ_JBALBY010000096.1, forward strand.
CTAAGAAATAACTGTCATTAGTCATTAGTCATTAGTCATTTGCAAATGACAAATTACTAATGACAAAGGACAATTACAACGTTCCATGTTCCATTTCCTCTGTTCGTTTGTAGCGTGGGCTTTGCCCACTCTACATTTCTCTTAAATAACGTTTATTTGGATAATTTATTAGAAGAATCTCGCATTAAAACTCTATCCCTTCATGGGTAGAGTATTCTGAATTCTGAATTCTGAATTCTGACTCCTGTTTTATTGCTTTGAAATTCCTAAAAGGATGATTTGATTATGGTGCTAGAAATTACAAAACCAAAGGATTACATTGATGTAGCAGTTTCTCTATCCAAGGAACTTGCTAAATCCGCAGTTGAACGGGATGCCAAAGCCGGAATCCCAGAAGAAGAAATTAATAAACTGCGTGAGAGTGGCTTGTTATCACTGGTTGTACCCAAGCAATATGGTGGGATTGGCGCAACTTGGATTGATGCCTTAAAAATTGTCAGAAAACTGTCAAAAGCAGATGGTTCAATTGGTCAGTTGTATGGTAATCATCTCAATTTGACGGCTTTGGGTCACGTTTCCGGCACGCCAGCCCAAAAGGAAAAATATTATAGAGAAACTGCTAAGAAGAACTTATTTTGGGCAAATGCCATTAATACGCGGGATACTAGGCTGAAAATTAACCCAGAAGGCGAAAATTTTCGTGTTAATGGGGTTAAAAGCTTTGGTACGGGTATTTCCGTTGCGGATTTCCGGGTATTCTCCGCTTTGGAAGATGGCGTAGAATTGCCTTTTATATTCATAATTCCCAAAGACAGGGAAGGGTTAGTTTCCAATCAAGATTGGGACAACATCGGGCAACGTCGCACTGATAGCGGTAGTTATACATTTAACAATGTTCTAGTAGAGAAAGATGAGATTTTGGGGCCAGCAAATCCTCCTGATAGTGCCTTCTCAACTTTTCTTGGTATTATTGCCCAGCTAACAAAAACCAACGTTTATCTGGGAATTACTAAAGGAGCTTTCGCCGCCGCTCGTGAGTACACTAAAACTACTACTCAACCGTGGATTACATCAGGAGTAGAGAGTGCTACTCAAGACCCATATATTCTGCATCATTACGGAGACTTTTGGGTAGAAATTCAAGCTGCGATCGCTCTAGCTGACCAAGCAGCCGAGAAGGTACAAGCAGCATGGGACAAGGATGCAGAACTCACTCATCAAGAAAGGGGAGAAGTAGCGATCGCAGTTTCCGCAGCGAAGGCATTAGCTACCCGTGTAGGTATAGATATTACCAACCGCATCTTTGAAGTTACGGGAACTCGCGCCACAGCAACCAAATATGGATTTGACCGTTATTGGCGGGACTTACGAACCTTTACCCTGCACGATCCTGTAGATTACAAATTGCGTGCGATCGGCGATTGGTTACTCAACGATCAGCTACCCGTCATCACCCAATATTCTTAAGGAGATGAGGGAGATGAGGGGGATGAGGGGGATAAACAATGCCCAATATTTAAGCTGTCTACTCGCTGTCTTGTAGGGTGGGTATTATTTAATCTCCACCTTACTTACCTAAATCCAAAATCGTTCGACTGAGCGAAGTCGAAGTCCAAAATCGTTCGACTGAGCGAAGTCGAAGTCCAAAATCTAAAATTGATATGACTCAACTAAAAACACTTCCCACCTACGACCCAAGTTTATTTGAGGGAGCTGCTGAAGGCTACGCTCAATATAGAACCAAATACCCACCAGTTGTATTCGACAAACTAGCCGAAATATTTAATCTCAATGGTCAAGGACGACTTCTTGATTTAGGTACTGGCCCAGGATTAATTTCAATTCCTCTGCGAACCAAATTTGAGGAAGTTGTGGCGATCGATCCCGATCCCGATATGATTGCCGAAGCTAAACGGCAAGCAGCAGCAGTAGGAGCAAATAATATTACTTGGTTAGAACAAGGAGCAGAACTAATTGACTCTAGTCTAGGGACATTTAAGTTAGCCACTATTGGTAGAGCCTTCCACTGGATGGAACGCGAATTAGTCCTTGAACGCCTTTATGAATTGCTCACTGATGATGGTGGACTAGCACTGCTTCAGACTGGTGACAGCCCTTGGGAAAGCAATCTACCTTGGAAACAAGCTGCTGTTGGAGTAGTAAAGAAATGGTTAGGTGAAGAGCGGCGGACTGGACAACGAGGACAAGGCATTCGTAAGCCAGTCGATCCTCCCCATGAAGTCGTAATTGGCAATTCGGCTTTTACTCGTCAACAAGTCTATGAAGTGCCATTTGAAAAATCTTGGACTGTCGATAGCTATCTCGGCTACTTATACACTACAGCCTTCTCTCTCAAAATTTTCTATGGTGATAACGCCCCAGCATTTGAAAAGGATCTCAAAGAAGCACTACTAGCAGTTGAGCCGTCTGGACATTTTACAGAAGAACTCAAAGCTACAATCCTAGTCGCTTGGAAGCACTAGCAAAATTGAACAGGAACAAGCCAGAGTTTCACTCACAAATTTTAATCTTCCACTAGCACGACATTGGAGTGGGCCTTTCTCACTCCACTTCCTAAATTTTTCCTCTTAAGCTAAAAAACATCTAAATTGCATAATCGAATTAAACTTACCTCAAGAAATTACATTGAATCATGTTCAGAAGCTACAGAAAGTCATGGTTGCCTGCCAGTATAGCTCGTTATTTTTTGCTGGCGTTTACGACTTTTCTGTTAGTTACAGGTTGTAGCTCTCCAAGTACTCAAAGCAATACTCCCCAAGTTGAGCCAACTACTGCAAGCTCAAAAAAACTAGAGGTGATCAACATCGGTCATCAGAGTGGTACACCAGGTCTGAACCTACTTAAAGCTCAGGGCTATTTGGAAAAGCGCTTTGCTGCTAATGGCATCACTATTAAGTGGATACAATTTCGCGGCGGCCCGCCAATGATGGAAGCAATGGCCGCAAACAGTGTTGATATTGGTAACGTTGGAAATCTACCACCAATTTTTGCTCAAGCTGGTGATAATCCCATTGTTTATGTTGCTGCAACTGGTTCCAATGCAGGCGCTCAAGCAGTTATTGTCCGTAAGGATTCACCAATCAAAACTCTTGCGGAACTCAAGGGTAAGAAAGTTGCGATCCAAAAAGGAACAGCCCTGCAATATTTGCTTTTGAAAGCTATAGCAAGTGCTGGATTAACTCTCAATGATATTCAACCTGCTTACCTAACTATTCCAGAAAGTCAGGTTGCTTTTGAAGGTGCCAAGGTTGATGTGTTACCCACTAGCGATCCGTTTTATGCTCGGAAAGAGCGAGCAAATGAAATACGAGTTCTAGCCAAAGGTTCTGATGTCGCGCCCCAAAGAGCCTACTATATCGCTACACGCAATTTTGCTGAAAATCACCCCGACTTAGTAAAGATAATCTTGGAAGAACAAAGAAAAGCAGAAGAATGGGCTAAAGCTAACCCCAATGAAGTTGCTAACTTATTGGCAGCGCAAACTAAAGAAGAACCAGGAGTCTGGAAATGGGCTTTAGAGAGACGGCCTATCTTGGGTGTGTTTGATATAACTGATGAATTTGTAGCTGAACAACAGCAGGTAGTTGATCTTTTCTACAGTCAAAAGCTGATTCCTAAAACTTTTCAAATCAAAGATGCAGTATGGAAACCTAAAAGTTGATTTATTAAAAGAGAAGTCAGAATGATTGGAGGCTATACAGCACTTTTTACGATCAACAGTGCTGTAAAGCTTTTATATTTACATTTGATAACTTGACATAAGTTTTATGGCACTGATCTTAATAGCTTGATATGAATAAATATCGTGATTTATCAAACAGAATTCAGGAGTCAGGAGTCAGAATTCAGAATGAATTCTGTGCGACACTTCGACCGGCTCAGTGCATCGCTGGCGGATGAATAATCGGCGTTTTTGCACCCCACCAAATTTTATTGTTTTGTGGTCTTCTCCCAAGGGGAGACGCCAAAGGCGAACAATCAATCGCGGGTCTGAATCCCCGACTGATTGATTCTGACTCCTGAATTCTGACTTCTGAATTCTTCTTTAATGATAGATATTTTTAATTATAGAAAAAATATTTAATTAGTCTAATTTTCAACTATATTAATAAGCAAGAGTTTTTTTGGTTATTTAGATCGCAATTAATCATAATCGTTCTGACCACGCATAAAGGAATAAATAAAACAACCCATGTCAGCTTTAAAAGGAAAGTTTGAATTCAGGAAAAGCCAGAGAACAACACGTCGTTCCTTGTTGTTTTCTCTGGGCTACTGCTTAATGCTATCGACGGCCTTATCGAGTTGTAGTGAACCCAAAAATAACACTCAGCAGTCGGCAGCTTCCCCTGAATCGGTAGCTTCATCTAGCACTACAGAGAAATCAACCCAAAAGCAGCAAGTAGTGCGGATTGTGCGTTCCAAACAACTTTCCGCTCTAGCAGTTTTAGAAAAGCAAGGTTCCTTGGAAAAGCGATTAGAGCCTCTAGGTTTTAAAGTACAGTGGCCTGAGTTTGCGGCTGGACCACAACAGTTAGAAGCATTGAATGCAAATGGATTGGATATCGCATCTACAGCCGAATCACCTCCTGTATTTTCACAATCAGCAGGAGTGCCCATTGTTTATTTAGCTACTACATATCCCAGTGGTAAAGCAATTTCACTTTTAGTTCCTGTAAACTCTCCGATTAAAAGTGTTGCCGATTTGAAAGGCAAAAAAGTGGCTTTCCAGAAAGCCTCCATCGGTCACTACCTATTAGTTAAGGCATTAGAAGACGCGGGACTGAAACTGAGCGATGTCAAATCAGTTTTTTTAACACCGGCAGATGCAAATGCGGCCTTCAGTCAGAACAAGGTGGATGCTTGGTATATTTGGGAGCCATTCGCTACCAGAAATGTACAAAATAAAATAGCTCGTGTTTTAGCAGATGGTGGTAAATTGCGAGATACTGGCAACTTTTACTCAACCTCACGCCAATTTTATCAGGCTCATCCTGACGTGATTAAAGTGTTTCTAGAGGAGCTACAAAAGACAGAAATCTGGACTAAGGATCATCCCAAAGAAGTAGCACAACTGCTTGCTCCTGTAACTCAGCTAGATCCACCGACTCTAGAAATAATGCATGATAAATATGACTATGGACTGGTACCAATTACCGAGAAAGTCATCATCAAGCAACAGCAAGTTGCAGACAAGTGGTACAGCTTAGGACTTATCCCCAAGAAGGTGAATGTTAGAGAGGGATTTTTGACACCTGAAGAGTACGCCAAAATTACTCCCGCAGATGTGTTAGCGAAGAAGTAGTTATCCCCAAGAAGAAACAAAGTAAAACACAGGAGAATGTTATGTCTACCTCGACTTTAAGAAAAGTTCAAATTAGGTCTATTGATGCCCCTTTGGGAGCCATAGTTACCGATCTTGATGCCAGTCAACCGATCGCACCTGAAGTCATCTTACAACTTAAAGAAGCTCTGCGCGATCGCCATATCTTGATCTTCAAAGACCAAAAGCTTTCTGATCAAGAACTTTTGAACTTTTCGTTATACTTTGGCGCACTCTTTGTACCATCTGATCAGACTCCAGTATTGGCTTCTAAACCAGGAGAAACTCCGGTGGTGATTCCGATTTCCAACGTCGATGGTGGCTATACTGGTACTGGAGAACTCACTTTCCATTCTGATCACAAATGGACTCCCACCCCATCTAGTGGTTCGCTTCTTTATGCCTTGGAAATACCGTCTCAAGGTGGAGATACTTATTGGTTAAATACCAATTTGGCATATCAGGCGTTAGATGAAACCACCAAAGAACGAATTGCAGATTTACAGTTAATTACCTACAACCCATTTTTGCAAGACCGGAATGCACCCCGCTCTTTGTATCGTTTAGACAAGAGTATTCCTTTAATAAGTCCGATCTTTCCCCATCCTTTAGTTAGGACACATCCAGAGAGTGGTAAAAAGCATCTTTATTTAGATATTGCTACGGAAGTGGAAATTGTCGGGCTAGAGCCGGAAGAAGGATCTAAACTGATTGAACAGTTAAGGCAACATCTAAATCAACCCAAGTTCTACTACCAACATAAATGGTCTGTAGGTGATATTGTCTACTGGGATAATCAAGCTACCTTGCATTACCGTCAAGCATTCGATCCAAATGAGCGACGAGTATTGAAGCGGGTTAGCCTTGCAGGTAGTCGTCCCTTTTAGGCTTTATCACTCAGGAAATTAAGCTCATAGGTGTTTAGATTCTACATTTTATTAAGGCAGTCAAGAGTCAAGAGTTATTCTCGACTCTTGACCCCGTGAAAAACAAGATTCCCGACTTATTTGAGAAGTTGGGAATCTTGGGCTACAATTCTCACAAATCAAATAGGATTGCTATAAATATCTTTAATATAAACAAATAAAAACCTAATAAAACTTCTCTAATTTTCACATTATATGCTTATAAAAATATAAGAAACTCAAAGGATTATTTTTTTTAAACTAGTGTTGATGAATACTTTATTTTAAAAACAAATCCGATACAATCTAGACTGAAATTGATAGTTGTTGTCACTCATTAAAAAGGCTGCGACGAAAATTTTTAAATTTCAATAGACAAAAAATGTTATGGCATTTTTTAAATCTTTGCATAGCCTCAAGTTGTCTAGCAATAAGCCGCTACAACCAAACAGAAAAAAGATAAAACCGGTATATGAATATATCCTAAATACTAAATCTATAGAAGCAAAATATAAAATTGATCGTACACATATATCTTTATTGATGGCTACTTGCTTCCTCACAATACCAATGGTCATATTTGGTTGTAGCCAAGAAACTAAAACTACTCAAAACGAACCAGCCCCAATTAGTACACAATCTCAAAGTCAAAAAGTTTCTAATATTGCACAAAAGCAAGAGCTACGAGTTGTTTATTCTAAGCTTGGTTCTCTTGCAGTGATGAGAAAGCAAGGAACTCTAGAAAAGAGTTTAGCAGCAAAGAATTTTACTGTAAAGTGGCTAGAGTTTGCTGCAGGACCCCAAGCTTTAGAAGCGTTAAACGCTGGTTCTCTTGATATCGCAGCCACAGCTGAGTCACCACCTATATTCGCTCAAGCCGCAGGTACACCTCTTGTGTATGTTGCAACGACCCCATTTAATGGTAAAGGAGTTTCTTTTTTAGTACCAAAAAACTCTCCAGTTAAAAGTGTTGCTGACTTTAAGGGCAAAAAAGTTTCCTTTCAAAAAGCCTCTATTGCCCACTATGTTTTACTAAAAGCGCTACAAAAAGAGGGACTAAAGCTGAGTGATATAAAATCTCTTTTTCTCCCACCTCCAGATGCAAATGTGGCTTTCAGCCAAGGAGGAATTGATGTTTGGGTAATTTGGGAACCTTACATTACTAGAAATGTCCAAAAAAATCTTGGACGTGTATTAATAGATGGGCAAGGACTCCAGGATATTGGTGGCTTTTATACCAGCTCACGTAAATTTGCCAAAGAGCATCCTGAGATTCTCAAAGTTTTTCTAGAGGAGTTTATCAAAGCCGAAGATTGGTCGCATAAAAATATTGATAAGTTAGCAGAACTTGAAACAGGTGATGTTGGTATTGATGTACCTACTCTGAAAGCAATTCATAGTAAAGCAGTATATGGTCTGCTACCAATCACCGATGAAGTTGTTAACAAACAACAACAAATAGCTGATTTATGGTATGCACAAGGACTTCTACCAAAAAAGGTTAATGTCAAAGATGGAGTACTTACTCCAGAAGAATATGCAGCATTCACACCTGATTCCATTAAATCTAATAAATAAATGTAATCAACTAAAAAAATGGATAATTTACGTTGTTAGCTGATGTTTTTATATCAGTAGTTAATCAAAAATTGAGGTGCAAAAATAAATGTTTAATAATTTCGTGATAACTAAGACAACAATAATCGGTAAATTAGCCTTATTTGTAATGCCTGGTTTTCTAGCTTTATCTACTACTTTAATCAGTTGTACGTCAACTGTATCTAATACAAATACAGGAACTGATACTAAAGCAGATCCAGCCGGGGCAAAGACTATAACTTTTAAAACAAAAGTGCTGCGGGTTGGGTATCAAAGCTCTGGTGATTTAGTTAGAGTGACAGGAGTTTTAGAAAAACGTTTGTCACCCTTGGGTGTGAAAGTTGAGTGGGCACAATTTGCTCAAGGGCCGCAACTAATGGAAGCGATGAATGTGGATAAAATTGATATTGGATCAGTTGGAGAAACTCCTCCCATTTTTGCTCAAGCTGCTGGTGCGAGAATCGTCTATCTTGCTGGTAGACGAATTACTGCTACTTCAGGTAAAGGGAGTGCGATCGCAGTTCCTAAAGGTTCTCCAATTAAGACTTTAGCTGGTATTAAAGGACAAAAAGTCGTCTTTCAAAAAGGTTCTGCTTCTCACTATTTTATCATCAAAGCTTTAGAAGAGGTCGGCTTGAAATATAGTGATATTAAAGTCTTGAGTATGCCCAATGTCGAAGCCCGTGGTGCATTTATTCAGGGCACTATTCCAGTTTGGGTAACTGGTGATCCTCACTTAGCTTTAGTGGAAAAACTCCACGGTGCGCGTGTGCTGAGAGATGCTACAAATATTGGTACTCCAGGTGGATATTATGTAGGAACACGCCAGTTTGCTAAGGAAAATCCCGAATTACTTCGGATTATCTTGGAAGAGATTGATAAAAACGGTCAATGGGCAGAAGCAAATCGTAAAGAGGTAGCCAAACTAATAGCACCGGTACTTAAAATTGATCTCCCCATTCAAGAAATAATTTCTGGACGCGCTAATTATCGACTTAAAGGAATTACTCCAGAATTGATGAAAGCTCAACAAAGTGTTGCAGATTTATTTTATAAGGAAAAAATATTACCCAAAAAGATTGATGTTCAAGAAGCTTTGCTTACACCCAAAGAATATGCAGCTATTACTCCACCAACACTTATAAGTGAAAAGTAGAAAATAATCAGATATGAAGACTGGGGATTAGGAAATAGTTTTCCAATACCAAATCTCGAATCCCTTTAAATCCTTCATGCTAAACAAGCCTAATTGAGGAAAAGCCACTTTTTGCAAATCTCCAGACTTGATTTTTTAATAAATGCGAATCATTTTAGAAATAGCTAAAAAGATCGCTAAGTTTTTTCAAACCAACTAGAATACCAATTTCCTAAAACCAAAAAGAGATTTGTTCAATTAGTGCAATCTCAAGTTTTAATACTAAATTGGTGTTCTAGGAGGTTGACAAAACAACTTCCGATTATCTTACTTGCTTTTGAAAGTAAGACTTACAACCCACATTCCGCAATTCATTTTGTAATCTCTGAAGATTAGGAAATATAGCGATGTCTAGGTTCGGCTGCGCCTACGCAATCTAACCACAAGCATAGCCCAACCACCAATAATCGTCAGTATTAATATTTAATAACATGACCATTATTGGGAATTATTTTTGAACTATTCATAGAATACATTTTGAAGTGCAGAATATGGGTTACAACTTAAAAGCTAAAACTTACGAGGAAAATCACAACTGATGAACAAGCCATTTCAACCACAACGCCGCACAGTTTTAAAGCGTATTGTCCAATATTCAGCACTAGGACTGGTTGCTTTATTATCTCCTTTTGCGGGTAGCCTTATGCAAAGCACCCAAGCGCAAACAAACGCCAAAGTAATTAACTTGGCCTATCAAAGTTCTGGTGATATTGTCAAAGCCAGAAAAGCTGTTGAGCCACGTTTCAAAGCATTGGGTGTAACTGTGAATTGGGTTGGGCCATTTGCAGCAGGGCCGCAATTGATAGAAGCGCTGAATGCAGGTAAGGTGGATATCGGTAGTGTCGGAGAAACACCTCCAATATTTTCCCAAGCCACAATCCCAGGCACGCCTAAATTTGTCTATATTGCTGGACGCACGCCTACCGATGGGACAAACCAAGGTATTGTGGTGAAAGCTAATTCTCCCATTAAGACAGTAGCGGATCTTAAAGGTAAGAAAATTGCTTTTCAGGTAGGGTCGAATGCACAGTATTTACTAGCAAAAGCTTTGCAAGAGGTAGGGTTAAAAATTAGCGATATTCAAATCGTTGCTTTGACTCCACCTCAAGCCCGCGACGCCTTTCTTCAAGGCAAGGCTGATGCCTGGGTGGGTGGCGATCCGTTCTTAGCTGTTGTGCAAAGTACTAATACTACTCCGATTCGGATTTTGAGAAATGCAGCCGGAATTAACACTTTAGGCGGATTTTATCTTGGCAGGCGTTCATTTGTCACCCAAAATCCGGCATTGGTGCAAGTGTTTTTAGAGGAAGCAGAGACGGCAGGAGAATTTGCTGAAAAAAACCCAACTATAATTGCCAACGAGTTAGCTCCTGAACTGAAATTAGATGTATCAATTGTAGAAAAGGTGGTACGCCGTAGTGCTTATAGATTGAGAAGACTCACACCTGCGATCATTGCCCAACAGCAGAGCGTTGCTGATTTTTATTTTGCACAAAAAGTCATCACGCGTAAGATAGATATCAAACAAGCGGTTCTTCCTACTCTAGAATATCAAGCCATCACACCTGCTAATATCAAGTAACGGTAAACAGGTAGAGGCAGGTTTATAAGAAGAATTCAGAACTCAGGAGTCAGAATTCAGAATTGAATTGGAGTCCGAGTGGATGATGAATATTGGTTAAAACCTCGCCCTTGGCGATGCTCTGAGCGTGGCCGAAGGGTGGGCGAAAAAAATTAAAATATTCTCGCCTTAAAACTCTATCCCTTTATGGGTAGAGTATTCACCAATTCTGAATTCTGTATTCTGACTCCTGTTTTATTCAGCTATTAAGTTGGCTGGCTGTACTGCTTCAATAAGGGGCTTAACAAGTTGCTCAAGCCGCTTGTTAAGCCCCTTGTCTAGTTAATTGAAAACTGGTATGAAATCCAAAGAAATTTATCTCTTCAGGTGGCTCGTAACTTTATTTTGGGACACCTTAAACAACAGGTGGGCTTAGTCCCTCAAAGCTATTTAAGTAGACGTAGGTTGGGTGGAGCGGAGCGCAACCCAACATATATCAGGATGTTGGGTTACGCAAAGCCTCCACCCAACAAAGCAATTTTTTTGCAACTATCACTTTCACTGCATCTATCTAGGGTTATAGAAATTGTAGGTAGGTGATTATGTACTACATCAACTATTATGCAAGCTATTTAAGCTAATAATAGAGTTGTCTCAATCCAGGGGATGAAAATATGAAGGTTTGGCTTGCCTGCTTTTTGGTGCTGTTTGCCTTGGCGGAACTGTTTGACTGGTTGCAAAAATTTAATCTACCATTACCTATCTATATTTTGGGTGGCGCTTTTTTAGCTGTTGCTTCTAACTATGATCAGATTTTTAGCTCATATTTCGCTGATTCAAGCATCGAAGCATTAGTTGAACAACCCCAGTTAGATTCACTAACCCCATCTACTAATCCTATTTCTTTGCCAATTGCCAGTCCTGTTGAAGATCCTCAAATATCTCAAACAGATGATTAGCTGCATAGTGCTATACACCAATAACCAGCGAGTAAATTGCTACATTAATAGGAGCTTCTGGTTAATTAGCTTTTAACCTAGAGTGTGAAAATTAACTTTTACGCCTGCAACATCTACCCAATTCAGGCTACCGTCGCAACGCCGTGATTAGTGGACTATTAGAAAAACTTCGTGTCCCCTTTGTCAAATTTCAGGATTATCGTAAAACTGACAAGAGCAAAAGCTGGCTGCAAACTATTTTGGTTACTAGTGTAGGAGTCACCGCCTTTATCTGGGGAGTTCGGGAACTCAAATGGTTGCAGCCTTGGGAGTTGAGAGTTTATGACCAGATGTTGCGATCGCGTCCAGCACAACCACCCGATCGCCGGATTTTGCTGGTAAAAATCACTGATGAGGATCTCAAACGAGAGAAATGGACTCTATCAGATCGTAGAATCAATCAACTTTTAAAGAAAATAGAGTCTTATCAACCGCGAATTGTTGGTTTATATCTTTTCCAACCAGAAGACAACAATTTAGCAGCTAATCTCCAAAATCAAGATAACATTATTAGCACCTGTTTGTTCAGCAGCTTGGGTAGAGATGAAATTCCACCGCCGCCTAATTTTCCTATAGATAATGTTGGGTTTAGCGATGTGGTTACTGACAATGAAAACGACCAAATTCTTCGCCGAAGTTTGTTATTTGCTAGCTCTACAGACAAGAAATGTACAACATCGTTTGCATTTGGTGCCCTAATTGCAATTAATTATCTGGAAAAACAAGGCATTGAATACCAGTTCACTAAGAAAGGAGAGTTTCAGTTAGGCAAAACCCTCTTTCCGCGTTTAGAAGCTAATTCTGGTAGTTATCAACATCTGGATGCAAATGGCTATCAAATATTATTAAATTACCGTGACCCCAGCAGCCTCGCCGACCAAGTAACCCTCTCACAAGTCCTCAGTGGTCAAGTCAACCCCAATTTAGTCAAAGACCGTCTTGTAATTATTGGCACTACGGCAGCTAATCTACCTCCAGGTGGCTTTTATACGCCCTACAGCGCTTTACCAGATCAACCAGCCAGAATGCCTGCTCTGTTTATTCATGCACAGATAGCAAGTCAACTGATCAGTACAGTGTTGGATGGGCGATCGCTAATTTGGTATTGGCCAGACTGGGCGGAACTTATTTGGGTGTGGGGCTGGTCGCTTTTAGGTAGTATTTTAGCATGGCGGTGGCAAAATCCGTTGCTTTTGCTAGTGGTAGGGGCGATAACTCTACTTGGCTTAGTGGGAATCTGCACTGCTTTGTTTTTGCAAGCCGGATGGGTGCCGTTAATCCCTTCTGCTCTTGCTTTCGTGATTAGTAGTATCTGTGTGATTGCTTATACTAGCTACCAAAATCAGTGGCAAACTCAGGTGATTATTCTGCAAGTTGAAAAACAACAAGAAGCGATCGCCCAATTAAATGTACTCTTAGAAGATAAAACAGCACTTCCCGACTCATATCTTGATTTTCTTCCCCCAATTGATTTACCAGAAATCAAATCTGGTGATTTGCTTTTGAGTGGACGCTACAAAATCTCTAAAACTCTCGGTGCAGGTGGATTTGGTCGCACTTATTTAGCACAGGATACTCAACGACCGGGTAATCCGATTTGTGTAGTGAAAAAGTTAATGCCAGCCCGTCAAGATACACGATTTTTGCAAGTTGCTCGCAGGTTGTTTAATAGTGAAGCTGAAATTTTAGAATCTTTGGGTAAACATCATCAGATTCCCGAACTACTTGCTTATTTTGAAGATGACCAAGAATTCTATTTAATTCAAGAATATATCGAGGGACATACTCTAAGTGAAGAATTACCACCTGGGCAAAATGTGCAAAATGAATCATTTGTCATGGAGATGCTCAAACAAGTTTTAGAAGTTCTCGCATTTATTCACCAGCATCGAGTGATTCATCGTGATATCAAACCGACTAATATTATTAGATGCACTCAAGATAATCGGCTGGTGTTGATTGACTTTGGTGCTGTCAAATTGATGCAGCCGCCAAGTGGTGAGCAAACAGAATTAGCCACAGTAGCTATCGGGACGCGGGGTTATGCACCTCCAGAACAATTTGCCGGTCATCCCCGCTTATGCAGTGACATTTACGCTTTAGGAATGATTGGCATTCAAGCGATAACTGGGATACCACCGCAAGAACTCCACCCAAATCCAGAAACGGGTAATGTGATGTGGCGGCAAACAGCGCCAGTCAGCGAAGAATTAGCGGTAATTTTAGATAAGATGGTTTGCTATCATTTTAGCGATCGCTATCAATCAGCCGCCGCAGTTTTACAAGATTTAAAACGTATGAATATATGGCAGGGGATTTTGTAGGTGCGATCGCAAAAAATATCAGCGACAAGTAGAAGCAGTTATGCCATTCTCAGCCCTGGATTAACCTTACTGCAAAATCTGAATAATACTATCCAAAGGTATTATAGCGGTTCTCGCCTGAGTGAGGTACAAGAACCCCACCCCCAACCCCCTCCCCGCAAGCGAGGAGGGGGCTAAGATGTACCTCATCTGATTAGGAAACGCTATATCGACTTAGTACAGCATTTCATTAATTCGTAGCGAATTAAATTTGGCAATACCCTGCAATGCCAATGCGTCGGCTTACAATGCCAATGCGTTAGCTTACAATGCCAATGCGTTAGCTTACAATGCCAATGCGTTAGCTTACAATGCCAATGCGTTAGCTTACAATGCCAATGCGTTAGCTTACAATGC
>NZ_JBALBY010000097.1:0-12503 GCF_036919575.1 Nostoc sp.
GGTTAGGGTGGGGTAACGCGGATCGTGATGAGAAGCCAAAGAATTGAATATCACGTTTTGACAAGGGTTTCACGTTAAGTTGACACGCATGAGCACTGCTGTGCCCCTACCGCGTGGTCTATTTACCTGAAAATAGCTGTAAATATGGTTTAGTGCATCTTCATACAGAATTGCTATAACTCCAAACTCCTAACTCCAAACTCCTAACTCCAAACTCCCACTCCCCACTCCCCACTCCCCACTCCCCACTCCCCACTCCTAAAATATGTTTCCCGTCATCTCCATCCAGAATCTCGACCACCACTTTGGTCACGCCTCACTCCGCAAGCAAGTTTTATCTAACATCAACTTAGAGATTAACTCTGGTGAAATTATTATCATGACTGGACCCTCTGGTTCTGGAAAGACAACCTTGCTGACCTTAGTGGGTGGGTTGCGTTCTACCCAATCTGGTAGTTTGCGGGTGTTGGGACGAGAACTTTGTGGCGCTAGTGCCCAACAACTAGTGCAGGCGCGACGCCATAACGGTTATATTTTTCAAGCACATAACTTGCATGGTAGTTTGACGGCACTCCAAAACGTCAAAATGGCTTTAGAATTGCACAAACATCTTGGGTTAAAAAAAATGCAAGTTAGGTCAGCCCAGATGTTAGAGCAGGTAGGATTAGGAAATCATTTGCATTACTATCCTGATAAACTGTCTGGGGGACAAAAACAAAGAATAGCGATCGCTCGTGCTTTAGTCAGTCATCCTCAAATAATCCTCGCCGACGAACCCACCGCCGCCCTTGACAGTCAATCGGGACGAGATGTAGTCAATCTCATGCAAAAACTGGCAAAAGAACAAAGCTGTACCATCTTGATGGTTACTCATGACAACCGCATCCTAGACATTGCCGATCGCATCGTTCACATGGAAGATGGCAAACTCCAGTCAACCCCAACTCTTGGAGACGCTACGCGAACGGGGAATTCAAAATTCACGCATTCAAAATTCAAATCCCCATAAATAAATTTATTTGCTCTGAAAACTTGGACTACTTATCAGCAAGGACTTACGCAGAAGAGATCCCCCAACCCCCTTAAAAAGGGGGCTTTCAAGTTCCCCCCTTTTTAAGGGGGGTTAGGGGGGATCGAGGTTTCAAGCTTTGATTGCGTAAGTCCTGTCAGCCTAAAGTTGATCAGCGTATTCCAACATCCAATCTCAGAACTCGGAACGTCGAGCTTTTTACTCCAACATTCAAGCTCAGAACTCGGAACGCCGAGCTTTTTACTCCAACATTTAAGCTCAGAACTCGGAACGCCGAGCTTTTTACTCCAACATTCAAGCTCAGAACTCGGAACGCCAAGCTTTTTACTCCAACATTCAAGCTCAGAACTCGGAACGCCAAGCTTTTTACTCCAACATCCAAGCTCAGAACTTGAAACAATAAAATTTTAGGTAAAATTGCTGCTATTTTACAGCCTATACCAACGCTAATAAAATGTGTTACGAGTCTGTAGACGGTGATTAAGGTTTAGATAAGCTAAAAATCCTATAATTTCACACCATATATCAATAAAAATTATTGTAGGGTGGGCAACATGAGCGCCAAACTTGTGCAAATTAAATACTCAACAGCTTACTAAATCGAACTTTACCTAAATTTTGTCGGGTTGTTTCTGGCACTTTCCCCTTGGCTTAACTGATTTGGGTGATTTAGATACATCAACTTTAACCTAACAGTGTAGTATGAGTGTCCAGTTGAACAAGTGTCCAGTTGATTCCCAGATTTCCTTCAAGTATTATTATGTAAGCGCTGTAACCACAACGAGTTTCCTTTGTTGCCTAACAAGTGACACTTATGGCAAGCCAGGAGAGCGTTTTTGCCATCAATCTAGTTAAAATTTATGCTCATTGCCAATGTCATATACCTTGGTTATTAGAGTTAAGACCAATTCACTAAAATTACAGATAAATTATTTTCCGTTGCAATCCATAAATAACTGGAAGATTTCCCAACATTTATGATTTTCAACAACATCGGCTTCAAACAGGAAACACTGCTGGTAATAAGCTAGTCTATTTTCCAACACAAGCAAGGGATTCTTTGTAGCTCCATGATTCTTGAAAATAGCACTAGTAGTTCAAACAAAAAGTTACTCGGTTTTGATGTCAAAACTTTAACAGCCAATCGCCATGCAATAAATGTGTTAAAGGGAATATTTGCTGTTCTCCCTCTCACCTTGGCATTGCCTGTAGATGCTTTGCAAGTAAAAGTGACTCCAACTAATCCTAAATTAGGGGATACACTATCAGTAGAGGTTAATTTAGATAATTCGGAGAATAGTACAAATCCAACAGTAGCTAGTGGTAAAATTACTTATCCAGCTTTTAAAATTGCGCCCAATCACTATCGGGCTTTTGTTCCCACAACTCCACTAGAAAAAGCTGGAACTAGAACACTTCGGGTTGCGGGAGATGGTCAAGTGCAAAACTTGGCAGTTAATGTGCTTAATCGCAAGTTTCCCGTACAACGCATTACTTTGCCACCTGGCAAAGCCGGAGTGGATGCCACAGAGTATGAACTTAAGCGCGTGGCAGCTTTGAAGGCGCTACAAACACCGGAAAAGTATTGGAATGGAGTATTCCTGAAGCCCAATGCCGGGCGGATGAGTACAAACTATGGTGTACGTCGCTACTATAATGGTACATTTGCAAAAGACTACTATCATCGTGGTCTTGACTACGCGGGTGCTGCTGGTTCACCAGTAATTGCCCCAGCCTCTGGCCGAGTTGCTTTGGTAGGTAGGGTATCCCAAGGATTTCGGATACACGGTAACGTCGTTGGCATTGACCACGGCCAAGGAGTAATCAGTATTTTCATGCACCTGAGTCGTATTAACGTTAAAGAAGGTGATTTTGTGAAAGCTGGTCAACTAATTGGCGCAGTGGGTTCAACAGGTGCTGCCACGGGTCCACATTTGCACTGGGGTCTGTATGTCAACGGACAATCTGTTGATCCAACACCTTGGCGAACTAAGGTCGTTAACTAGTAGAGGCGGAATTGATCGCGTCTGTGTATAATTTTTGTTTTTTTGGGGATAATTAGGCAAAATAAATTGGATTGATACCGTCCCTACCTCGCTTGGCTAACATAAATGATGATAAGCGTTATGAGTATCGAAAAAATTGTAGAACAAGCTCTCCAGGATGGTTATTTGACACCAGCAATGGAAGCAGAAGTCGGTAGAATCTGCGACAACGCCTCAGAACTCTCAATTGAAGAGTATATGGCGCTGGATCGGCTGATGGGTGCGCTATTGACTGGTGAGGTAGTGGCGGTACCTCGCAAACAATTCATTAACGTCATGGAAGAATTGGTGCTGACGGAAGCGATCTCCCGAGTCGCAGAAATTGAAGCCACCAGCGAAAGTTCTCTAGATGTCGGGGATATTGCTGCTTACGCTCTCAATCGGCTACCACCTTTGTATGCTACTACAGAAGAAGGTGCTACCTTCCAGCGCCAAACGGCTCAGGCACAACTGCAAGAATTAATTTCTCAGCAAGTAAGTGAGGCGATTAACCGTTACCTCGATCAACCCAATTTCTTCCCAGAACGGCAAGCTTTGGGCAAAAATACTGGCAATGAAATTGTACGCCAAGTTAGTGCTTTACTCCAGGCTTATGCACCTAACTTCGAGCAAAAATTATAACTTTAATGTCATTAGTCATTGGTCATTGGTCATTAGTCATTTGTTTTAGACAAAGGACAAAGGACTAATGACTAATGACTCTTAATTAATTACGTACTACCACTGTTGTCCCTAAACTCACTTGCTCATATAGCAATCGGACATCAGAATTACGCATTCTTAAGCAGCCGTGGGATACAGCCGTTCCTACCAGGTCAACATCTGGGGTGCCATGAAAGCCAATTTCATTCCGTCCATCTGACCAAAAACCAATCCATCTGTCTCCCAAGGGACTATCCGTACCAGCTTGAAATACTTTGCCCGTAATCGGGTGACGCCAGATTGGATAGTGTCGCATGTGGATCACTTGGAAAGAACCTGTGGGCGTTTCCCAACCTTTCTTACCGACAGCAATGGGGTAGCTGGCTATCACCTCATCTCCTGCGTATACATAGGTGCGGCGATCGCTTAAAACAACCACTACTTGCGTCTTGGTCTTGGCATCTACCAGCCTATTAGATGGTACTTGTTGGGCTGAAGCCTGTGACCATAGACCTTTTGGCCAACTATCCGCAACTGGATTTTGACTTTCTACTTGCGCCACCAGCCGCGTCTGAGTTGGGAGGTCAGTTGTTTTAGCTACATTCTTATTAATGATTTTGGGCTGAGTTTCAGACTTAATAGTAGAAGACTTGAGTGTATAAGCCCTCCGAGTAGTTACTTTAGCGACATTATTCTTAATTATTTTCGACTTAATTTGAGGCTTAATAGCAGAGGACTTTGGTGTAAACGCCCTCTGAGTAGTTGAGCCTGGGGTAACATCATCAGGTGGCACAGATGCACCGAGGGCAATTTCCCCTAAACTCACTTGGGAAAGATTCTTGTAGACTCCCTCTGGGCGGCTTCCCTTGGGATTGGTTAGGGTAGAATTTCGCCGCATCGAAGTAGATGCAGACTGCTCAGACTGCCGTTCCGCCGTAGTAATGCGCCAATGGACAGCTAAAGATAAAAATGCTGTGCCAAAACAGAGCAACATTACCATCCGCCCTACAGATTCGTTTCTTACCATTGCCATCGCCTATTGTTTATCCCTGACATATCCAGCCGCACAATTGGATGGGTTCATCATCCGATTATCAAAAATTTATCAATACTTATCATTTCCGATATACATCTGCCAACACCTCTGGGCAAACTAAGACTGTACGAATTGTCCCAGCAGCAAAACTCTAAGATTTCTGGGGGTTGTAAGCCAATACTTAGACTTTCTGGTGGAACCTTTGAAACGTAGCAATCAATCATTAATGGTGTCGGTGGGAGAAAAACCATGTTTGAAAAACTATTGCTAGCAGTCACAATTACATTTTCTCTCCATTTCTTTTTTCAAGTTCGCGTACCACAGCAAAATCACTCTGATGCTACCTACGGATCACAAGTAGAACAATCAGCAACTATTCTGGTGACAAAATTAAAAAAATAAATCACCATTATAGTAACCACAGCAACCCAACTTCCAGAAATTATTACCTGATTTTTAAAGGTATCAAGAAGCTAGTAACGCTTCGCGTAATTCGTAATTCGTAATTCGTAATAGAGCCTCCGGCACGCTACGCGAACGTAATTAGGTTTTAGCAAGGGTTTCAGACATTACAAATGTGTGGCTTATTTACGCCGTGCTGTACTAGAATTGCAAAATTTTTCTCTTCATCCTTATAACCAGATTTAATTATTTTGATCAAGCGTATATACCCGGTTGCTAAAAGTACCCAAATGTGCATATAATAACAGCGCCTTTGTTAGTTGATGGGTCTTGGGCAACTATGCCAGCAGTATAAGCAAAAAGTGCCTCTCCTTATTGCAATAAATGTATCCAAAATTGTATGCCTCAGTGTTCCAGTCATAAATCCGTCACCTTAGTATGGAACTTCTGTCCCATTAGCAGGTCTAATAGATAGGGATGATTTAGAGCCAGTAATATCTATGAGTCAGTCGATTACTGTATCCTGGTCAACCATTGATGCAAAGTATCCAGAAGCATCAGTGCAAGTTGACAAACTCCCTAACCACGATTTAATTTTGCGCTGTCAAACAGGACTGCGACCAGATCGTGTTGCATTTGCAGAACTATTACGCCGCTATCAAAGTCAAGTTGATAGAGTTCTATACCACTTGGCTCCAGATTGGGCTGACAGGGCTGATTTGGCTCAAGAAGTTTGGATTCGAGTGTATCGGAATATTAACCGATTACAAGATCCGGCTAAATTTCGGGGCTGGTTAAGCCGCATTGCTACCAACTTGTTTTACGACGAGTTGCGGAAACGCAAGCGGGTTATGAGTCCTTTGTCACTCGATGCTCCCCGTTCGTTAGAGGACGGTGAGATGGATTGGGAAATCGCCGGCGATACCCCAGGGCCTGAAGAAGAACTGACAACTAGAGAATTTTACGAGCAACTGCGGGAAGCGATCGCGGATTTGCCAGAAGTTTTTCGTACTACCATTGTCCTCAGAGAAATCGAAGGCTTGGCTTATGAAGAAATTGCCGAAATCACTGGCGTTTCCTTGGGAACTGTGAAGTCAAGAATAGCCAGAGCTAGAACGAGGCTGCAAGCTCACTTACAGACTTATCTAGATTCCTAATTTACAGTATCTTGCCTCTGCCTAACAGCAGAATTAAGCATTGGTTAAGAATTACCACCAAAGATGTAGATCGCTTCTGCCGTTAGGAGGAAAATTGACAATTTTTCCGAATTTTCCGCCCCGTTTACCCGTGTAGGAATTGGTAATAATGTTAAGATGACTACTGATTCTCAGTTTTTCGACCGTTCACCTTTGCAACTTCCTCAAGATTTGCCAGATGGAATGGCCAAGCATACCAATGAATCAACGGGTCTTATGGATATGGTGAAGCGCGATCGCTTCGAGTTATTGAGTGCTTACCTCGATGGTGAAGTCACGGCTACAGAACGCAGGCAAGTAGAAGAATGGCTGGCAAATGATGCCTCTGTTCAATGCTTGTATGCCCGGCTGTTAAAGCTGCGCCAAGGCTTGCGGACTATCCCAGTGCCAACAGCCCAACAGTCACCAGAAGCAACAGTTGAGCAAGTATTCACACGTTTGCGCCGCCGTTCGCGTTTCAACTGGATGATGGGAGGTGTAGCCGTTGCTGCTTGTGCAATGGGCGCAATCTCTGGCTTAGTATCTGGTGGTTCGAGGACGCCGCAACTAGCACAACGACCACAAATAGAACCGATAGAAACGTCCTCAGTATCTATGGTTCCCCCTTCCCCTCTGATGGTGGGACTAAATAACCCGGTAATTGAAATTCCGAAAGCAGCAGTAGCCTCTCCAGAAAAATCAATCTATCAGGTACAGCCGCAACGCCACGACCCCAAACAGGAGATAAACTAATCCCAAAGTTCACAGATCATAACTGTACTTTGGGTTTAAACCACAGCTGCTCCACCAGCCGTCAAACAATTTTGGATTTTAGATTTTAGATTTTAGATTTTAGATTGACCTCAGCAATTAAGTCACTTGCTCTCAAATGCAATTTTAAGAGGTTGTTTGAAAAGTGTTTCCCTGTGACTTTAGGCACTTTTAGATCCCCCCTAACCCCCCTTAAAAGGCAGGGTGGTTTCATAGGAAAAAAGAAAAATACATTAAGTCTTGATTTCTCGTTTTGCGGCATGGCTTTTTACCCCGCTTCCATTCCTCTCCCCGAAGCGGAGGGAGGCTTTGAAACCCAGTTTTAGTTTTTCTCCTCTGCTTGTATGAAACCACCCTGCCCTAACCCCCCTTAAAAGGGGGGAACCGGAATCAAAGTCCCCCAATTGATCGGGGGATTTAGGGGGATCTAAAACTATTTGATACCGACAATAGGACTTTTCAAACATCCTCTAAGCTGGACTTTATCCATTTTTGGGTAACGCTCAAGCTGACGCTGAAACCTTTGTGTGACGGTAACTTTACTTTTTAGATTTAACCGAGAATCACTGACGTGGAATAATTTTTTGCCAAAAAGCAAGGTTTTTGCCGTATCAAGAGAACCAAGTTCTTAATTTTGGATAAAGTCGAGCTAAGGAATATCCTCAGTTAAGAAAACTGTCTTTAAATCCCGATAACCACTGACAATACGTGCAACTTCCACACCGCCATCAATGGGACGATAAAATTCTAGTTCTGGGGTCAAAGATATATTCACAATTATTACCTCATTTCATTTATTCTATAGGAATCATATTTAATTTCTGAAAAAATCTCGGTAGTCTTGTAGTAGATAAAATGTTCCAAAAAAATTGTAGGTTGGGTGGAGGCTTTGCGTAACCCAACATCCTGATATATGTTGGGTTGCGCTCCGCTCCACCCAACCTACTTCTACGTCTAATGCACTATTTTAGCTCTCAGGGGGAAAATTCAAAAACTCTGACACCACATACTTCAACAGTTATCAGTTATCTAATCACAAATGACAAATGACGAATGACAAATGACAAATTAGTTAATTCGCGGCTGTTTGAGCTTCTTGATAAATTATTTCTTGAAACTGGATCATATCTTTTTGGGGATCGGCGTGGCTAACTTTCACTAATATCTGTTCGCCCAAGTTCACAGAACGTTTGAAAACCATTGGTAACTGCAAGCCCAAATCTTCTAACAAAATTAAGGCCAAGTTGCTGTCTTCCCGCAGCCACATCAACACTGTCACATCCCAAGTTTCCTCTGGATGACGGCGTAAATACTCTAGAGCATAATATCTATTAGTTTGCCGTTCCACCATTGTCACCTCTTGGGTGATGCTGGTGACAGTTATCATCACTTCTTTTAGTTGTTCTGCGGAAAATGGTAAAACTTCACCCCGCAAATGGGCTTTTAACTGGAAGTGAGTAAGCAAGTCACTGTAGCGGCGGATGGGAGAGGTTGCTTGGGTATAAGTATCCAAACCTAAACCAGCATGACGCAAAGGCGTAATGCTCATTTCACTCTTGGGCATACAACGACGCATGGCGCAAGCGCGAACGAATCCAGCCGGAAGTAGGAGCAATTCTTCATCTGGAGGTAATTCTGGTTGCGGCTGACCGCGAAAGGGCAAAGGTATGTTATGAGCTTTACCATAACGAGCCGCAACTTCCCCGGCAAGAATCATCATTTCTGCTACCACTTGCCGCGATGGGGAATCGTCCAAAATCTCAATGTTGATCTCATCATCTTTGACTTTGATCATCGCTTCGGGCATAGTGATGCTAATTGCCCCTTGATCGTAACGCCAAGCTTTGCGCTTCTTTGCCCAAGTAGCGATCGCGGCAATTTCCGGTTCTGCTTGTACGCGTAATTGCAGCATTTCATCTACATCTTCGTAGGTGAGGCGATAAGTCGGCTTAATGAAGCTGGTATGAATGCTGTAATCTTCTACTACTCCGGTTGTACCTAAAACAATCCCGAAACTGAGGGCGCAACAAACCCTTCCCTGGATCAGACTCATTGGCCCAGTTGCCAATACTTCTGGAAACATCGGAATCATCCCCGTAGGTAAATAGACTGTGCTACCCCGTTTTCTGGCTTCCAAATCTAACTCATCTTCCGGCACTAACCATCTAGTGGGATCGGCGATATGCACCCATAGGCGTTCCCGTCCATCGGCGAGTACTTCCCAACTTAGACCATCGTCGATCTCTGTGGTAGTTTCATCATCAATGGTGTAGACCTTCAGGTGAGTCAGATCCAGGCGGTTGGTATCTGAGTCAATCGGCGGGAAATCCAAACGCTGTTGCGCCACTTCTAATACCTTATGAGGAAATTGAATTGGAATTGAAGAACGACGCAGGAACAAGTTTTCATAAGGACTCCAGCAACCCAAATCCACCAACAGTTGAAAGGCTCCTTGGGGTGTTGTGGGTCGTCCCAGCATGGTCATAGTTTCTAATACTGGGGCGCTTGGCGGATAAGCGCGAGCCAAGGAGTCATAATTTACCCCCGTCCGCACGGTGTCAGCGATCAGCGCTGCGTATTTTTCTAGTCCTTCTAGGCGTTGGCGATCGTGGCGCCCCCACTCTATTACTTCACCTTTGAGCGCCTGCTCTACGCGAGTTAAAAATTCCTGCTGTCCCTTCGCTTTTAGTGCCTCTACATCGAGTTGGTGCTGGCGTTCTGCCACTTGAGCAGCAGTTCGCGGCTCGTAAGCGTCTCCTTTTTGCTTGAAATAGAGTTTGTCGTCTGATAACAAGCAATAGGCGGCGTAACAATGAGGCGCGGCTGATTCTGAAAATAGCAGATTCGCCATTTGGTCTGGGGTGACTGTTTCCCCATCTTCAACTAATAATTCCCAAGCTACTTCTAAGCTTGATGGATCTAAATAAGGCTTGACCTGCTCCAAAAAGCTGGCAATCTCAGACGGCTTATAAGTCTGTCCGTTAACTGTATAAGTTATTTGTCTAGGCGCGAGGCTGTGGGATTGACCACGTTCGTCTACCACAAACCAGCGAGTTTTGCCGTCTGGACGTTCTACGATCCCCAGACGGCGATCGCCTTGAACCCTAAATTCAACTAGCGTCCCCTTCTCCACAACTCTCGCACTCTAATAATTTTAGATTTTAGATTTTAGATTTTGGATTTTGGTGAAGCAGCGCTGTCTTGGGGGTTTCCCCCATGAGCGACTGCTGTTAGCGCAGCGTTAGCGAGTCTTCGAGTGTCACCCGAAGGGATTTTATAACTGGTGTTAAATCCTAAATCCAACCGTTTTTCATGCAGCAACTATTTTACACTCTCTGATTCAGATTTGAGATTTTGGACTCACACAGACAAAGCTAAATATTTCTTTAGATACAGCTTCTCTTATATAATCCAAAATCTAAAATCCCAAATCCAAAATTGTTTTAGCCTTCCGCGTTGATGAATGGCAACAAAGCCACAATCCGCGAACGTTTAATTGCTAATGTCAACTCTCGCTGTTGCTGAGATGTCAGCCCAGTAATCCGGCGTGGTAGTATCTTACCCCGCTCGGTGACAAATTTACGCAATAAATCAACATCTTTATAATCGATTGGTTCTCCGGGCTTGATCGGAGAAAGGCGACGACGGAAATAACTCATCTTTACTTAATTTCCTTGTGAACGGTATGTTTATTGCAGTGGGTGCAGAACTTTTTCAGTTCTAGCCGGTTGGTGGTGTTGCGGCGATTCTTGGTACTGGTATAACGTGAAACACCAGCAGAACGCTTATTTGAATTTGTCCGACACTCGGTACACTCTAGTGTCACAATTATGCGGGCACCTTTACTCTTAGCCATAATCTTACAAACAGTGAAGCCTGAAGAGAATTAACACAAATCACTATCTTCTCACATTCCGCCGCATATTTTCAACTAATCTTTTAATTTTTATATCGAGCGAGTAGCCACGACGTGACGAAACGATGAAAGTTCCACAATAGCGATCGTGTAAAGCCTGCCGCATCTGGACATCAGAGAAGGCAGTCCCACAATCAATTGCTAGGGGAAGTATTAGCAGTATAGCAGTGGGATTGGCTCTAATATTGCTCAGAGCAATTGACACGAAAAGGGCACCCAAGCCGACAATCGCCTCTCGCTTCGCCAGTGAGAGCAAATCTGGAATTCTGCCCATTACTTCCCCATCTTCGACTTCTAACACCTTTAAATCGAACGCCCAACGCCCTAAACTTTGCCCTTGATTGTTATATGGCACCAGCACCCGCAAAACTAGCCAAAGTATTACGAAAACTAAGATTTCAACAAATTGAATCCCGATATTGCTGCTTCCGAGTAGGGAACTGACTAACCAGACACCAAGGAAATCTAATCCTAATGCCATACCTCGCCGCGCAATCTCAGCCTTGGGATAGTGTTTTGGGGGAACTCGTTCGATTGTCATACAAAACAGGTATTTTTATTTAGGGGTTAACAAAAAACTACGGTTTTTAAGGTATAGGCGGTTTAAATATGTTATAATAAAATATTTTTCTTAAAAAACAGAGCCAAAAAATAATTGCGGATTTTAAAGATAAAAAAAGTAAGGGTGAGGGAGACTGGAGATTTATAGACCTTTCTCCTGAGACAATTGAATCTGAATGGTTAGGTTATCCCGGTGCAACAGAAGATTAAATTTGTACAACTTATTTAACCCGCATGCTATGACCGACGAGGTGATATAAGGAAGGGGCTTTTCTTACTACAGTTTAACTCTTAATAAGTTTCTATGGAAACAATAATTCATCCTATTAAATACCGAATTATCGAACGTAAAATTACCCCAGAAAAATCTTATTGGCATTTTATTAAAGGTAAAACCTTTTATAACCCACTGAATCTGCCAAGTGAGGGTGATATAGAATTCATGTTCGGTACAACTAAAAAGAAAGTTGTTATTGAATTATTTCGGATTAATGGCGGTAAGCTAGGATACTATTTGGTAAACTTACTAGAGAAAAAATACTACTACTGTGGTCAAGACTGGGCAAGTGTCAAAGCCAAGCTAAGAGAATTAGGTATTGGTAGAGATGAGCCAAATTACTCTTGACGTAAGCGTTTATACCATTTCACACCAACCCTGATACATATAGATTTCTCGTAGGGGCACAGCATTGTTCATGCGTGTCAACTTAACGTGAAACCCTTGTCAAAACGTGATATTCAATTCTTTGACTTCTCATCACGATCCGCGTTACCCCCAGGGCAAACGCATCTAAATTACTCTTGATCACAACGAAGGTTAAGAACCAACGAAAAATCAGGATTTCGCGCTTGATTATTTTTTAAGCCCCAAAGCGATCGCCTAAAATTTTCGCAATAAGCAAAACTTAATGACATTGATTTTAAC
>NZ_JBALBY010000098.1:0-82222 GCF_036919575.1 Nostoc sp.
TATATTGGGGAGGGAACTGGATTTTCTTGTTTCCCCCCTTTATAAGGGGGGATTAAGGGGGGTAAAACGCCTGTGGGATAAGCGTTTAGGCTTAAGTTGACACCAATGAGCATTGTTGTGCCCCTACCAACGTATTTGTATCATTATTAAAGTAAAACGGTATTAGGGGTATAGAGAAGACAAAAAAACAACCTCCAAAATCAAGCAATAAAATTAAGCAGCTTTCAACAACTCAGAATCATTAGAACAAAATGCTCTCTTGATTGAGTGGTCAGTGTTAGTTTACAGGAATAAATGTAAAAAGTTGGAGGCGATCGCTATGTTATCAGTCAGCGATGCAGAAGCAATTATTTTAAATTTAGTACAACCGTTGGATGATCAACGGGATACAGAAGTTGTCGATTTATTGACAGCCGATAGTCGCATTTTGGCAACGCCTGTCACCAGTCCGCTAGATTTTCCCCATTGGGATAATTCGGCAATGGATGGTTACGCAGTTCGCTACGAAGATGTACAGCACTCTAGCGCCGAACAACCAACGGTTTTAGAAATTGTTGAAGAAATTCCGGCTGGGTATCAGCCTAAGTCTACGATTCAGCCAGGGCAAGCAGCAAGGATTTTCACAGGTGCCCTGATGCCAGCAGGTGCGGATACTGTAATTATGCAAGAGAAGACACATCGGGAAGAAAACCGCGTATTTATCCTGGATGCGCCAAAACCGCAAGAATTTGTCAGACATAAAGCATCTTTTTATCAAGCTGGAACACAACTATTACCAGCAGGAATTAAGTTAAATGCCCCAGAAATTGCCGTATTGTCAGCAGCACAATGTCCGCAATTAAGTGTTTATCGTCGTCCGCGTGTGGCAATTTTTTCCACTGGTGATGAGTTGGTATCAGTTGATCAACCGTTGCAACCAGGGCAAATTGTGGATTCTAATCAGTATGCGATCGCAGCTTTGGTAAGACAAAGTGGGGCAGAACCATTAATTTTAGGCATTGTGAAAGATGATCCAGTTGCTCTGGAGAAAGTTATTACCCACGCCGTTGCGATCGCTGATATAGTTATCTCTTCTGGTGGTGTCTCAGTGGGAGATTATGATTATGTTGACAAAATTTTAGAGTCACTACAAGCAAAAATCCACATTCGGGCTGTACAGATAAAGCCAGGAAAACCCCTCACCGTCGCCACATTCCCCAGTAGAGAGGCGATTAATCCTACAGACGCGATTAATCGCGTCTCTACAAACTCCCCACTTTATTTTGGTTTACCAGGAAACCCTGCGGCTGTGCTGGTGACATTTTGGCGGTTTGTGCTACCAGCAATCAAGAAACTTTCGGGAATTACTGAAGGTTGGGAACCAGTATTTTTGAAAGTGCGATCGCATGATGAATTGCGATCGGACGGCAAGAATGAAACTTACCTGTGGGGTAAATTGCATTTAATTGACGGTGTTTACGAATTTCATAAAGCTGGTGGTAGTCACAGTTCCGGCAATTTAATTAATTTAGCTCAAACCAATGCCTTAGCTGTTCTACCTGTGGGTAAAACATTAATTTCCCCACAAGAAGAGGTGCAAGTTTTGCAGCTTGTTAACCAGACTTTTCACGTCATGTGGAAAAATCATCGAGTGACCTAACCCCCTAGCCCACTTCCCTCCTAGGCTATCCATTACCTGGATCTTTCTTAACATTTGCGTGAGCGATGGCTCATCAAATCCCGAAGCCTTAAAGCTACGTCGTCTCTTCCCAATAAAAGTGAGTTTTTATGGATAACAATAAGGGCTGATTTGTCAAGTTATCAAGAAAATCCAAGCCTTGTGAGCCTTATAAAATATGATAAAAAACCGGGAGCGGGTAAACCTGCTTTTTCACCCAGATGATGACCGCAACTTGATTTTTCAGCTGTGGCTTAATCGGGATGAAGCAATCAATAGTCAAGTCGTGTCCACTACCAATAATATAGAGTTACAAACACAATTCGCAATTGTGAACAAAAATTGGATTTTGTCAGATTTTTTTACCCCAAAATATGATGTTTACGCATTTCAATGCTAACTTCACGCGCATAGATGAGATAGTTCCTAATATATATAAGCTTTCTATCTCAGACAATAAAAAGTTCGTTTTCAGTCAATTCCTTATCCTTGATGAGCGCCCTATGCTTATTCATACGGGTCGCTCAAATTGGTTTGAGCAAACGTATCAGCTTGTTTCCTCTGTCTGCGACCCTTCAAAACTTCATTACATTGGCTTATGTCACCTTGAGGCTGATGAGTGCGGAGCGCTTAATCAGTGGCTTGAAGCGGCTCCCGAAGCCAAAACAATTGTGAGTCCTCTGAATCAATCGAACATGGATGACTTTGCGTTGCGACCAACAACGGTTCTTAAGAATAACAAAGCTCTTTCCTTGGGGAAAAGAGATATCATACTTATTGAAACTCCTCATTTTCCTCATGGATGGGAGGGTTGTGTATTCTATCAGCCGCAAGAGGAGATCCTTTTTTGTTCCGATCTTGCGGCTCATCCTGGTCAGTTCGAGGAGCCTGTTACCGAAAAGGATCTTACAGAATCTATCATTAAGTTTCAGCAAAAAGTCGGGTTTATGTGTGAAGGCAAAAGCTTCACTCGGGGGATTGAGGCAATAGAGAAGCTACCCATTAAGTACCTTGCAACAATGCATGGTTCTATTATTCACGGGGAGTCCATCTCGAAGCTTCTTTCAAAAATGAAGCGAACCTTTGGTTCTTAAGTTGATTGTAGCCGTGAAAAGTCAGGCTTGTTAACGAGTAATGGGGATTGGGGACTGGGGATTAAATTATTTGTTGATACTTAATGCCCAGTCTTAAAATATCTGCTCAAAAGCCTCAATTAGGCTGTTAACTTCCTCAAGGGTGTTGTAATGCACCATACTCACCCGAACTATTCCACCTTGCGATGCTAACCCCAGGTATTCAATCAGCCGTTTAGCATAAAAGTCTCCGTAGCGAATCCCAATGTAATGTTGATCAATTTTTGCCGGAATGGTTGAGCTATTTATTCCATCTACCACAAAAGATATAGTTGGCACACGGGATTGACGGTCAGCTTTTGATTGACCAATCACTCGGACATTAGATTTGCTGTTGAGGTAATTTAGGAGGCGATCGCTAATCTTTTCTTCATGTATGCTAATTAAATCAAACGCCTGCACCATTTGATTTCTCAAATCAGGTGCAGTTTGATTGCCGTAGTGCAATTGTGCTAACTCACTGAGATAATCACATAAACCCAACATTCCATAGCTTAATTCAAAATTGACATTCCCTAACTGAAATTTATAAGGTATATCTGTCTGTGCAATAAAATAATGGTTAAGACCAGGCAATCTTAATAAATGTTCTTCTTTACCATAAAGTAAGGCATGATGTGGCCCATAGACTTTATAGCAACTCAAAGTATAGAAATCAACATCTAAATCTTGCACATCAACTAATCTATGGGGTGCATAAGCTACACCATCCACACAAATCATCGCGTTGCGATCGTGTACAAATGCAGCAATTTCTTTGATCGGGTTGATGGTTCCCAAAACATTAGAAGCATGAGTCAAGGCTACTAGTTTGGTGCTATGACTCATCAATGGTTCTAAATCTGCTAAATGAAGTTCCAAGGTATCTGGGCGAATTTGCCAGACTTTAACCTTCATACCTTGTTTTTCAAGAGCGACCCAAGCACCAATATTAGCCTCATGGTCACAATTAGTAACAATAATTTCATCACCAGGTGTGAAGGTTTGACCCAGACAAATTGAGAGAACTTTCAACATCATTGTAGTAGATGGACCCATAACTACTTCTTTAAAAGAATTGGCATTTATGAAAGTAGCCATTCCCCTAGTTGCTAGAGCCAATCGTTCTCCTGCAAGTTCAGAAACTGCATAAGAAGCTCCCAACTGGACATCAGAACTTAGGAGATATTCACTAATTCTATCTACTACTTTTTTCAGAGTTTGTGACCCGCCAGCATTATCAAAAAAAGTCCATTCACCAGCTAGGGCGGGAAAATATTGACGAACTTTATCAAGATTCAGGAGCATAGTATAAGTTTTATGGAGAATGTTCTTTACCCTAGCTTACCTTTTGGCAAGTCGGACAAAGAGCATCTACATCCTCTTTTGGTGCTTACAGCTTGTTGTGTCAGCCTTGTGGCTCTGCAAAAATCTATCTAAAGGGGGGTATACTTGGAGACGTAAAGAGTAGTTTACTGACATATCTAACTTTCAGCAAGGGTTAATGTCTTGATTCTTCACAATTCTTCCCAATTTTATTTGATAAGTTTAAGGGAGAGTCAAAGCAACTATTGTTTGCATTCTTAATTCCTTGATTGAAAATAAAGGAACCAGCTATGAACACTACGGTTAAATACGACATTGAGGTTATCAAGGAAGAAGCACTTCAACTTGTTAAAAAGAGACTTGTTAACCGTCAGCAGCCAATTTATACCCTCTGTAAATATATTCCTGATTGCGACCGGGTTAATTTTGAGCTTGAATTAGAAAAAAACGAATTTCTACTCAGAGATAGAATTATCGACCTACTTAATCACGAATCGTGGCAAGACGATTGAGGCTGCATTTAGAAGGTGAACCTGATTAGCAGTATCCCAATCAAATCAAAATTAAAAATTAATTTTTTAGCAATAAAAACCCTCAAATTAAGTCGGGGGTTATAAACAAGAGGTTATTAAAGCAATAAATCTTGATGGATGCGTTAGATGCTTGAAAAGAGGAGAGAACCACCGCTAGCGTAGCAATACTTCTCTGTTAAAGAGGCTACGGTGTACAGATAGTTTATCGAATGCCGAAAGAAACCTCAAGAAAGGTTCTGCTACGCAAAACCTGTCCCTCTCCTTAGTAAGGAGAGGGATGTCTGTTAGGACAGGGTGAGGTTTTTGTTTTGGTTGACAATTTTTTCCCTTGTCTCTCCGAAGTTTTGGCTAATCCGGCTGATGAATATGGTTAGGAAAATTAATGTTAACTAAGGAACGTGGATTAAATAAAATGCAAAACTTCATCCTGTATCTAGCTTCCCTCTCCAGTATATCGGAGAGGGATTGAGGGTGAGGTAAGTCCCGGACATAAATTGTCTGTTATTTAATTCTTATTCCTAAAAAGGCGTACATTGCAGCATAAGCTTCCTTTTCAGTCAGATTGATACTCATTAATTACTTCCTTCTGGTGTAAGTAAGTTGGCGCGAAAAAACCCAAGTAGTTACGAAACGTAAATAGGCTTAAAGTCCTTACTAATGACCAATGACAAAGGACAAATGACAGCCTTCACCAGTTAGCTTTAATTGCGCCGACCTACTTAAGACTATTGTCAATCTTTGCTCCTCTGCTCCCTCATCCCATAGATTTTAAGTTCTCACAGCCTTTCATCCCAGAGGTAGACACGAACATTGTTATAGTAATTTACCATTGCGGGGGGAATGTACCTCACAAAACTGGAGACTGGAAATAAAAGTGAGGTCGTGACCTAACTAAATTTCTGGAATTCGTCATCATGTATGAACTAGTTCAAGCTGTCTTCAACGGTGATGAAAAAGCTGATCTACGTCAGTTGATTTATGCGTTGAGTGCTTCAGGTAAGCGTTACTTCCTGAGAAATGAGATTTTGCTCTTCTTTGCCGATTACTGCGATCAATCCCAAAAGCCAGCCTATTTTTACCACTCTTCTTCTGTTGGCAAACTGATACATTATACCCACGAAATAATTCTTGAAGAGGAAAGTATTTGGTTCGTGGTTCGACCTAAAATTGCTAACCAAGAAGCTTGGCAACTGACGGCCGACTTTAGTAGGTTCGAGCAGATAACGCTTCAAGCGCTGCTAGATGTGAGGGATCGCCTAGTCAACCGCTACCAACCCCACATCCTCGAAATCGACCTCCACCCCTTCTATGAGAGTTCCCTAAGAATCGACGACGCCAGAAATATCGGTCAAGGTTTAGCCTTCCTCAACCGTTACCTGTGCAGTAAATTATTGACTGACCCCGAATATTGGTTAGAAAAATTATTTCAAGGATTACATGGGCTGGAATACGATGGGATTCGGCTGTTGTTTAGCGATCGCATTCCCTCCGGTGTTCACTTAGCCAAACAAATTAAGGAAGCGCTCAAATTCCTCAGTCAGCTTGAGCCTGATGAACCATATCAAAAATTTAGCTTTGACTTGCAAGAACTAGGCTTTGAGCCGGGTTGGGGTAACACTGCGGCGCGAGTCTCCGAAACCCTAGAACTCCTCGACCGACTCATTTATTCCCCAGAACCTGGCATCTTAGAAGCATTTGTCGCCCGCATCCCCGTTGTCTTTCGCGTCGTCCTCGTTTCCATCCACGGTTGGGTGGGACAGGAAGATGTTTTGGGAAGAAATGAAACACTCGGTCAAGTTATCTACGTCCTCGAAGAAGCTCGCAGCTTAGAAAACGAACTGCGTGAACAAATCAAACTCGCTGGTCTTGACCTGCTGGGCATTAAACCCCATGTAATTATTCTGACTCGGCTAATCCCTAACAGTGAAGGGACATTATGCAACCTGCCCCTAGAAAAAGTTCAAGATACTGAAAATGCTTGGATAGTGCGCGTTCCTTTTGGTGAATTTAATTCAGAAGTTACTAACAATTGGATTTCTAAATTTGAGATTTGGCCTTATTTAGAACAATTTGCTTTAGATGCAGAAAGAGAATTAGTAGCTCAATTCCAAGGCAAACCTAATCTGATCATTGGTAATTATAGCGATGGAAATTTAGTCGCCTTTATCCTATCTCGCCGGATGAAAGTTACTCAGTGCAACATTGCCCATTCTTTAGAAAAGCCTAAATATCTATTTAGCAATTTATATTGGCAAGACTTAGAAGATGAATATCACTTCTCGGTACAATTCACCGCCGATTTGATTAGCATGAATGCAGCCGACTTCATCATCACATCCTCCTATCAAGAAATTGTCGGCACACCCGACACCACAGGTCAATACGAGTCGTATAAATGCTTTACGATGCCGCAGTTGTATCATGTGGTTGATGGTATTGATTTGTTTAGTCCTAAATTCAACTTAGTGCCGCCGGGAGTAAATGAGAATATTTTCTTTCCCTATAGCCAAAAAGAAGACCGAGATTCTAACCTTCGCACACAAGTTCACGACCTACTCTTTAGCCGCGAAGACCCTGAAATCTTTGGTAAATTAGATCACCCTAACAAGCGACCAATCTTTGTTGTTGATACCATCACTTCAATCAACAATCTCAGTGGTTTAGCTGAATGCTTTGGTAAAAGTCAGCCGTTGCAAGAGCGTTGTAACCTAATCCTGTTAAGTAGTAAACGGCATCCACATGAAGCAATAAACCGAGACGAAGCAGAAGAAATTCAAAAACTCTACGAGATTATTGATCAATATCATCTCAATGGCAAGATTCGCTGGGTGGGGATGCGTATCCCCAGCAATGAACTCGGTGAAGCCTACCGAGTAATTGCAGATTCTCAGGGAATTTATGTGCATTTTGCCCGCTTTGAATCCTTCGCACGGAGTATTTTGGAAGCGATGATTTCCGGCTTGCCTACTTTCGCTACTCAATTTGGCGGCTCTTTAGAAATTATCGAGAACCAAAAAAACGAGTTTAATGTTAATCCTACGGACTTAGAAGGAACAGCAAAGAAAATTTTAGACTTCCTTGAGCAATGCGATACTCATGCTGAACACTGGGACGAAGCATCAGAATGGATGAGTCAGCGAATTCATAACAAATACAATTGGCATTTACATAGCAATCAATTACTACTGCTTGCTAAAATGTTTAGTTTTTGGAACTTTGTCGCTCCCGAAAATAACGAAGCCAGAGATCGGTATATGGAAGCGTTATTTCATCTCATTTATAAACCTAGAGCGGACAAGATTTTGCAAAAACATTTGGGGGGGTGAGGGGGTGAGGGAGTGGGGAGTGGGGAGTGGGGAGTGGGGGATGAGGGGGATGAGGGGGATGAGGGAGATGAGGGGGACAAGAGAAATTAGAGACTCGTTCATCCAGTTCAGAACTCCGTTCATCCAGTTCGGAACTCCGTTCATCCACCTCGGAACTCCGTTCATCCACCTCGGAACTCCGTTCATCCACCTCGGAACTCCGTTCATCCAGTTCAGAACTCCGTTCATCCAGTTCAGAACTCCGTTCATCTAGTTCAGAACTCCGTTCATCCATTTCGGAACTCCGTTCATCCAGTTCAGAACTCCGTTCATCCACCTCAAAGACTCATCAACGGAGTTAAAAGACTCATTCATCTAACTCAAAGTCCCCAATCCCTAATCCCTATGCCCAATACTTCGGCAACGCCGCGTACAAGTGCTCCATTCCCGACTCCCCACTCCCTACTCCCCAATCCCCACTTTTTCTACACAGACTGGATAGTAATCGAAACCCAGTTTGACCCTAAGCAATTACACTCCAAAGAAACCGTTTTTACAATCGGCAATGGATACTTGGGAACAAGGGGCAGTTTTGAGGAAGGTTATCCTCATGCATCGCCAGCTACTTTTATCCACGGTGTCTATGATGATGTGCCGGTGGTGTACACTGAACTAGTAAATTGCCCTGACTGGCTACCCTTGGTAGTGATTGTGAATGGCGATCGCTTCCGTCTCGATCAAGGTGAGATATTGGGCTATGATCGGCGGCTTGATTTACGCCAAGGACTTCTCAGCCGTTTCTTGCGTTGGCGCTCTCCTAGTGGGAAGACCATAGACATTAACTTTGAACGCTTTGCTAGTCTTGCAGATCCCCATGTGTTGGGGCTACGCTGCCATTTAACGCCAATAGATTTTGATGGGTTAATCGAAATTCAAGCTAGTATCAACGGCTATCCAGAAAATCAGGGTTTCAATCACTGGGAAGGACTAGACCAGGGCAAGACTGACGAAGGAATCTGGTTGCAACGCTCCACCCGGAGTTCCCGAATTGAACTCGGTATGGCAGCTAAGGTGACAATATTAGGCACTGAAGCATCTTGGCAAGTCAGTACCGCACCTGGTTATCCGAGTTTGAGTACCACCTTCTTGGCGAAAGCCCAACAGACCATAACTGTAGAAAAAATCGTGACGGTTTTTACCTCGCGGGAGATTGAAGCACCAGTTGCAGCAGCTCAAGAAAAACTCGCGCACCTGCCAGACTACGCAACATTACTAAAAGCCAATGAACAAGCATGGGAGGAGGTTTGGCAGCAAAGTGACATTCTCATTGAAGGAGATAGCATAGCTACTTTTGCTGTTCGCTACAATCTGTTTCAGCTGTTGATTGCTGCTCCCCGGCATGATGACAGGGTGAGCATTGCGGCGAAAACTCTTTCGGGGTTTGGCTATCGCGGTCATATCTTTTGGGATACAGAAATTTTTATGCATCCGATGTTTCTGTTTACCCAACCAGCGATCGCTCGTAACTTACTCAGTTACCGTTGGCACACTTTAGATGGAGCTAGACGCAAGGCAGCCCATTACGGGTATAAAGGGGCAATGTTTGCCTGGGAAAGTGCTAATACCGGAGATGAAGTCACACCACGTTGGGCTATCGGCAGTGATTTTTATGGTGAAGATGTGCGGATTTGGTGCCGCGATCACGAAATCCATATTAATGCAGATATCCCCTACGCCATTTGGAATTATTGGCAAGCCACTGGTGATGATGATTGGATGCAAAAGCGTGGTGCAGAGGTGATCTTGGATGCGGCTATCTTTTGGGGTAGCCGAGTCGAATTTAATCCTGAGCGCCAAAAGTATGAAATTCGGGGAGTGATTGGAGCGGATGAATACCATGAATTCGTCCACAACAACGCCTTTACAAACCGCATGGCGCAATGGCATCTAGAGAAAGCGATCGCAGTCTATGATTGGTTGGCTGACAATTTCCCCGAACGAGTCACCGAACTAGAAGAGAAATTAAAGCTGACCTCAGAGGAGCGATCGCACTGGGAAGATATCATCGCCAAAATATTGTTTCTCTATGACCCATCAACAGAACTAATCGAGCAGTTCGAGGGATTTTTCCAATTAGAAGATATTAACTTAGCAGACTATGAACCACGCGATCGCTCCATGCAACCGCTCTTGGGTATTGAGAAAACCAACAAATGTCAAGTCCTTAAGCAACCAGATGTATTAATGCTTCTATATTTAATGCGAGAATCAGCAGATTTTCCCTACAACGAAAAAGCATTGCAGACAAGCTGGGACTACTACGCACCCCGCACCGATATTACCTATGGTTCGTCCCTTGGGCCAGCCGTTGAAGCCATTTTAGCTTCAGATTTGGGCAAATCAACCGAAGCTTATGAACTATTTATGCGGGCGTTAATGGTGGATCTTGATGATAACCGAGGTAACACCAGCGATGGAATTCACGGCGCTAGTGCTGGTGGCATTTGGCAAGCTGTAATTTTTGGCTTCGGCGGCATCCAACTAACTGAAAATGGCCCGGTAGCCAACCCCCACCTCCCCCCAGGCTGGACGCGCCTGAAGTTTAAACTGCACTGGCGCGGGAAATGGCACGACTTCGATCTGCATGAAGAACCAGTTGCGAAGGAGGCAGGAGAGAAGACGCAGCAGGCAGGAGACAGGAGGCAGCAGACAGGAGACAGGAGGCAGCAGACAGGAGATAGGAGGCAGCATACAGGAGATAGGAGACAGCAAACAGGAGACAGCAGACAGGAGGCAGGAGACAGGAGGCAGCAGGTAGGAGACAGGAGGCAACACGCAGGAGTTAGTACTTATTCTTCCTTATCCCCCTCATCTCCCCCGGCTCCCTCATCTCCCCCTGCTCCCTCATCTCCCCCCACTCCCCACTCCCCACTCCCCACTCCCCACTCCCCCAACATCCAAGGATTCATCTTCGACCTAGATGGTGTGCTGACAGATACAGCAGAACTTCACTATCTAGCTTGGAAAAAGCTAGCAGATGAAGAGGGTATACCATTTAATCGGGAGGCTAACGACGCGCTGCGGGGTGTATCCCGTCGTGCTTCCCTGATGCTGATTCTTGGAGATAGACCGTATTCGGAAGCGCAAATCCAGGAGATGATGGAGCGGAAAAATCGCTATTATGTGGAATTGCTGCAAAACATGACAGCCAAGGATTTGTTACCAGGTGCGATCGCTCTCTTGGATGAACTGCGGCAAGCTGGAATTAAGATCGGTATTGGTTCAGCTAGCAAAAATGCCCAGACAGTGATCGAGCGATTGGGCATTGCTGACAAAGTAGATGCGATCGCAGACGGTTACAGTGTAGAGCAACCTAAGCCAGCACCCGACCTATTTCTGTATGCAGCCAAGCAGCTAGGAATTGAACCAGGGCAATCTGTAGTTGTAGAAGATGCCGCAGCCGGTGTTGACGCGGCTCTAGCTGCTGGTATGTTGGCAGTAGGACTCGGCCCGGCTGAACGAGTTGGAGCCGCTCATGTTGTTTTGCCCAGTCTAGAAGGTGTCAAATGGGCAGATTTAAGAGCCAAATTAAGCAAAATTCCCAGACAAAACCAGTGAAGTACCCACCAGTGTATTGGCATCCCCATGCCTAACTGACTTTTCACGGTATCTGGAAAACCTCAGTTCTATTTCTGTCTCCTAAAAGGCTACGGTGTACACACAAGTCTTGTCAGGTTGCCCCACAGCCTTTTGATCCCCCCAACCCCCCTTAAAAAGGGGGGCAAAAAACTCTCAAAGTCCCCCTTTTTAAGGGGGATTTAGGGGGATCTTACGATGTTTTGCATAGTGTGTAGAGATGTGTGTACACCGTAGTTATAAAGGGGAGGGAACTAGATTTATTGTTTCCCCCCAATATATCGGGGGGATTAA
This sequence comes from Nostoc sp., assembly GCF_036919575.1. Lineage (GTDB taxonomy): Bacteria > Cyanobacteriota > Cyanobacteriia > Cyanobacteriales > Nostocaceae > Nostoc. Next base: position 11,864 of record NZ_JBALBY010000098.1, read on the forward strand.
GGGGGGTAATTCGACTTGTGTGTAAAATGCCATTGTCAGTCGATGCAATGCCATTGTCAGTCGATGCAATGCCATTGTCAGTCGATGCAATGCCATTGTCAGTCCATGTAATGCCATTGTCAGCTGATGTAATGCCATTGTCAGCCGATGCAATGCCATTGTCAGCTGATGTAATGCCATTGTCAGCCGATGCAATGCCATTGCAGGTCAAGAGACTTGTCTGTACACCGTAGCTCCTAAAAGGAGAGGTCAGGTGACATTACAGCAGAAATCATATATTTGAACCACATCTGTCGTAGGGGCACAGCAATGCTCATTGGTGTCAACTTAAGGTTAAAAGGGCGGTTAGAAACCGCGTCTACACAGGCAAAACCCACCTTCGTGGGTTAAGAACCCTTGATTTTGCATTAGTCCACGAAGGTGGACTTTGTTTGTGTAGCCGCGAATTCCATTCGCCCTGGCTCTAAGTTGACACGCATGAGCTTTTTCTGTGCCCCTACCGCGTGGTCTATTTGCCTGAAAATAGCTGTAAGAGTCATGCGAGGTTCAAAACTGATGAACTCCAAAAGCTAAGATCGTCCTAGTAGGGAATTTCAAATAAAACCCAACTTTATTAGGAGTAACAGCGTGAATGTGGACGATTTAGCCTTACAGTTAGAGAATATGCATAAGCGCGTCGCCCATTTGCAACGCCAGAGTGAACAGCAAAAAGCACAGAAAGATATTGAACTCCTCACCGAAGTATTCCAAGAAATCCACCTAGCTTTGGAAGAACTGCAAATAGCTAATGAAGACCTACAGCAGCAGAATGAAGAATTATTCAACGCTCAACAGGATTTGGTGGCACAACGTCAACGCTACCAAGAACTGTTTGAAGAAGTACCAGACGCTTATTTGGTAACTGATACCAAAGGGGTAATCCAGGAAGCTAATTCTGCCGCCACTACCCTACTAAACATTTCTAAGAGTTTCCTTTTGGGCGAACTCCTAGAGATTTATGTGCTTGAGAAAGAGCTGATTGATTTTCGTTTGAAACTGACTCATCTGCGCGATCGCACCGAAATCCCAGACTGGAAAATCCAAGAGTGGGAAGTCAACCTGCGACCACGTAACAGAATGCCGATTATTGCTGCCGTTAAGATGGTTGCTATCCGTAATCAATATAGTAAGTTAGTCGGTCTGCGCTGGCTATTCCGGGACATTAGCGAAAGCAAGCGAATCCAAGCCAAGCTGCAATGTGCAGAAGAGGCGATGGGACAAGCGCTTGCCAAAGAAAGGCAGTTTAGTGAACTGAAATCCCGCTTGCTCACCATCACCTCCCATGAGTTTCGCACCCCTTTGGCAACCATCCACTCTTCTGCGGAACTACTAGAACATTATCGCCATCTCTGGAGCGACGAACGACAACAGACCCACCTGCGTCGGATTCAAACATCAGTTATGCACATGAATCAGTTGTTGAATGATGTATTGGTGCTGAGTCAGAATGAAACAGGCAAGTTAGAGTTGAATCCAACACCCCTGAACTTGGTAGAATTTTGCCACGAGATCTTAGAAGAATTACAACAGAGCGATCGCTCACAACATGCGATCGCTTTTAGCGGCGAGTGCCAATGTACGTCAGCTAACTTAGACGCTAAACTACTGCGGCAAATTTTGAGTAATTTATTCTCGAATTGTCTAAAATACTCTCCCATTGGTAGCACAGTTAAGTTTTCTGTCACCACTGCCACCGATCAAGCTATATTCCAGACTCAAGACTCTGGTATTGGCATTCCCCCTTCTGACATTGAACACATTTTTGAACCCTTCCATCGCGCCAGTAATGCCAGCAATATCCCAGGAATGGGATTGGGGATGTCCATCGTCAAGCAGGCTGTAGATTTACATGGCGGCGAGATTATTGTCGAAAGTGCGATCGGCGCGGGAACTACCTTTACAGTCATTTTGCCATTTTCGATAAATTTGCATGTATAGCAACTTGCACTCAGAATTCAGAATTCAGGAGTCAGGAGTCAGGAGTCAGGAGTCAGAATTCAGGAGTCAGGAGTCAGAATTCAGGAGTCAGGAGTCAGAATTCAGGAGTCAGGAGTCAGGAGTCAGAATTCAGGAGTCGGAAGTCAGGAGTCGGAATTCAGGAGTCAGAATTCAGGAGTCAGGAGTCGGAACAATAAAGTCGGAAATAATCAATCATTTTTCTTTATTGAATTCAAAACAAAATATAATTGCTTTTATGCTAGAAGGTCTTTAAACTATGGTTAATCGGTCAACAATAAGTTGATTGTAAAGTTTTTCTTAACAAGTAGCTTAGGGAAACGAACTCAAAGACTTTGTATCTTTAAATGTGAGTTAAAAATATTACGACTGTGGTAATCTCTAACAAATCAGAATACGCGCTTCTAGCCCTGTTAGAGTTGGCAAGCTGCTACCCTAAGGGTGAAGCCCTGCAAATTCGAGAGATAGCGGTATTGCAAGACATCCCGAACCGCTATTTAGAACAACTCCTGGCAACATTAAGGCGTGGAGGTTTAATTAAGAGTATACGCGGAGCCAAAGGTGGCTATGTTCTGGCACGAGATCCCCAGAAGATTACAGTATTGGATGCTTTTAGCTGCATGGAAGGGTCAGATATTGTTGTCTCTACTTCTGAGCCGACTCCCAACACGGTAGAAGGTGAGCTAATTCAGGAAGTCTGGCAGGAAGCACGTCAGGCTGCTAACTCGGTTTTGGAAAAATATACACTCCAAGACCTTTGCGATCGAAGATCAATCCGAAAACAGAAGGAACTGATGTATTACATTTAGGGTAACAAACCATTGGGAACTCTGTAATCTTCTGGAAAATTACAGATGTAACAGCTTATCCCGATTTAAAAAGTCTTTCTTTTTCATAACTGAGATATGCCTTTTGTTAGAAGGATAATTATCTTTTTATAGTTAATCTTTATTTGTACTCAAAAAAACAAGCTAATTGGCATGATAAATTTGATTTCTAGGACGATTGGTAACATCAGTTCCCTGCTTAAAGGACTTCAGATAAAGGGTTTTTTGGCTGTTGTCGTAGTTGGTTTTCTAGTGCTGACGACGAATGTTAGTTATGGTCATAATGACAAAGCATTAGGTGAGAGAGTCCGCGAACAGGTACAGCAAGATGATTCTCAAAGACCAAAAACAATAGGTGAGTGGAATAAAGAAGCTCGCCAAACGGAAGGTTCTCCTGGTAAACGACTTCAGAAGATTGGTGAAGAGTCAGCAGAAGCCTTTAAACAATTTGGGTCCGGGTACGTAGAAGGTGCTCAGAAAACTGCTGGTGATGTAGGGGACAGTGCAGCAGAGACAGCCAAAGATATCTCTAACAAAATTGGACGCTAAATACCTTACAATCTTACAGTTGCCAGCGAGTACTAATAATTTTTCCCCAATAAATGAGTCTCAATAGGGGCGCTGGTGTCTAACCACCAAACTCTTCTAATACTTGGGTAACGCGCTTACTCTTGCTGATGACAGATTATAGCGTTTCTCAGTTCGATAAAATATAGGTCTTTTGTAGGGTAGCACAGATCGCTGTGCTACCCTACAATTTACTGTACTTCACGCCTTCAATATCTTGGGCAGAGTGTATGACCATTTTTTGAATTCAAAATTAGGATGAGAAATAATTTTGAATTAATCCAGGACTTACGCATTGACAGACATAACCAAATGTGAATTACCTCTCGTTACAAGGCAGAGCCTTGTAATGCTCTTGTGGGAGGGCTGCTGCCTCCTGTCAAACTGGGAGGCAGCAGCCCTCCCAGCGATCACATTCCCAGGCAGCAGCCCAGGAACGAGGCAGGGCAAGACTTTTATCTGAATAAGCTTTGTATGCACATAATACTCAATTTGTAAAGTGCGTAAGTCCTATAATCAATTTTGGGTACAAGCCCCCACTCATTGATTCTGACTTCTAAATTCTGACTTCTAAATTCTGACTCCTGAATTCTGAATTCTGAATTCTTCTTCAAGAAACTTCTATATCTTGCAGCTTTGCGACCATTTCCGCACGCGCCGAAACCTTCAACTTCCGAAACATCCTCTTCAAAGCTTGTTTGACGGAATTTTGCGTAATCCAAAGTTTTTCCCCAATTTCTGCGTTCGTTAACCCCTGCGCTACCAACTCGGCAATTTCTAACTCACGCGCTGTTAGAGGATTTACGATCAGTGAATTGGATGTTTTTGGTTTTGTCCGTAGAGTCGCCATTTTTGCTGACAAATGAATGCATAAGGCGCTCAAGTCAGCTAAATCGTTGCCATTAAAAGCCGGATTTCCCTTGTCACGAGCTAAGTTAAACGTTCCGACAAGACTACCATTGCAAACAATTGGCCCAGTCATTACGTGTTCGTGATCGGAACGTGAGCAAAAATGCTTCCAGTCTGCTGGTGATAATAATAACTGCTCATGGGCGGGAGCATGACGCTCAACCACGTAACGCCCGACTGGATTGCTTTCTAAGCATACTGCCGGAATACCCTGAACATCAATATCAGTGGTTGGCTGCTCATTTAGGAAATAAATACCCCAATTTTGCACGCCAAAATGTTCGCCAATTTTATCTGTGAGAGCTAGTTTTAATTCTTGCTCATTTTGGACATTAGCGATCGCATGAAATACGGCGTGGAGAGAATTAGCCATAAGTGTACCCAGTTGGGGACTATCCAAGCCTCAACAATTACTTCTATGCTAATACCAAGATAACTAAAACGCTAATTTACAGTAGCGACTAGGAGAAGCACATGACAGTTACACAACTCTCTGCTCAGGAACTTTTCCGGGCTGCTTATGAGAACCGCTATACTTGGGACAAGAATTTCCCCGGTTATACCGCAAATATTACCTTTAAGCATGACGATCAAGTGTTTACAGGCAAAGTTATCATCAACGCCAATCTCAAAGCCGAAGTTTTGGATGTAGATGACGAGTCAGCCAAGCAAGCAATTCATGGTCAAGCTTGGGAAATAGCAATTCACCGTATCCGCCGCAGCTTTGAAGACACCCACAGCGCCAATACGTTTAGCTATGGTAAAACTGATGAAACTGGTGCGGTTGAGCTTTTAATGGGTGGTAAGGCTGAGGGCGATAAATACAAAGTCCGCAACAATGAAGTCTGCCATGTTCACCGTCTAATCCACGGTACTTTCGTGACAATTGACACCTTTAGCAGCCACGACACCGGGGAAGGTTACTTGTCTCACAGCTATGACTCTGTGTACCATGACCCCAAAACTGGGGAACAAAAGGGCGGTAGAAGCGAATTTATCGATGAGTATGAAAAAGTTGGTGACTATTTCATCCTAAATCGTCGGGAGATTCGCACCGAGACAGCAGGACAAGTATCTATTCAGGAATTTGTCTTCTCTGATATCAAATTATTGGAACCTGTTGCAGCTTAAGCTGTTTTCTGGATTATAAATAAAAGCGATCGCTCCCTTCAACTAAAGAGCGATCGCTTTTATTTGTTGGAAGTCCCAGTATTTCACACTCAGTTAAGGTGCAAGGGCATTACCCCGAATTAAGCTACCAATGGTTTTGGCAGTAATTTTCAGTTGGGTGATCGGATTAGCTGGGACAACCGTCTTATACAGATAGCTATCGAATGTCAATCGCTGCACATCGAGGTCATCGCACATTTCCACAAACGCCTCGCGGGTAGCGTTAGAACGATAGAACACGCTTTGCAAAATGTCCAGCACCTTGTAAGTAAGTCCGTATCTTTTATCCCAACGTTTCAGATAAACCTTGAGGTCATCTTCCGTAGGAATACGGCTACCACTGTTAGATGTTTCTACAATGGTTTCAGCACACATCCGCCCAGATTTAGCGGCAAAATAAATACCTTCACCAGAGGACTTGGTAACGTAACCAGCAGCATCACCCACCAAAGCGATGCGGCCGACAACACGACGGGGACGAGGATGTTCAGGAATGGGATGGGCTTCGACTTTAATGATTTTACCACCTGCCAGCTTCTCGGAAGCACGGGCACGGATACCAGCTTGTAACTGTTTGATGCTGGCTTTATTGATGTGCATTGTACCAGTACCGACAGCTACGTGGTCATATTTCGGGAAAACCCAAGCGTAGAAATCAGTAGAAACGTCATCACCGACATACATTTCGGCGAGGTCGTTATAGTACGCCATTTTGTCTTCGGGTAAGCGAATCCGCTCTTGGAAGGCGATCGCATAATTATAATCCCCAGCGTCCATTTCTTTCGCAACGCGGGAATTAGCCCCATCCGCCCCAATAATTAGATCCACCTTCAGGGTTTTGGCAATACCCTGTGATATACCATCTGTGTGGTCAATGTAATGAATGGTATAAGGGTCAGTATTGTTTCCTGGTATATCGAGTTTATGAACAGTAGCATTAATTAAATTTGCGCCGACTTTTGCCGCGCGATCGCGCAAAAAGCCATCTAGCACTTCCCGGCGGCACATTCCTATATATTCATCTTCATTTACCAGATTGATATCAACCTCACGATTGGAAGGCGAAATCATTTTCATCTTCCGTACCCGGCGATCGATAATCTCTGGTGGGAGGTCAAATTCACTCACCATACATAGGGGAATTGCTCCCCCACAAGGCTTTGCATTGTCTAGCTTCCGCTCAAACAGGTAGGTTTCAATCCCAGAGGCTGCCAGCGTTTCTGCGGCAGATGAACCAGCAGGGCCTGACCCAATAACAGCAACCCGTAGTGTCAAAGGTCTTTCTCCCAAATCTTCACATTTACCGAGAGCATACTATCACGGTCTTTCGGCTGATTTGACGCTTTACCTTCAGGTTTCTGTTGAAATGCAATATTCCTTAATGTTTCGATACGAATGGGGAGTAGGGAATAGGGAGTGGGTATTGGGAAGAATAAAGAATATTGCCTAGTCCACAGTCCTCAGTTCCAAAATATGCAGATTTCCTTCTTGGATTCTTTTACTAGACAAGTTAGTGCTGCCGCAATTACTGGATATCAAAAGCACATTTCTCCACACAAAGGTTTTGCTTGTGCCCACAGAATACTATATAGCGGCGAATCTTGCTCTCAATACATCAAGCGGGTAGTTGCCAAGGAAGGGTTAAAAGCAGCTTTTGTTAATTCCCGTGAACGATTTCAGGCTTGCAAGCAAGCTAAGCAAATTTTGCGATCGCAAACTGAGAACTCAGAAGAATCGACAGAGGAGGAAGCAAAAACGCAGCAACGACAACAAGCATCTGGTAAAGTTGCTCAAAAATCCTCATTTATTAGCAGCGACAATACTAACTGTTGTGATTGTGCTGATTTGGGCTGCAATTGTGCCAATCTGGTTAGCATGACTCCTGATTGTGGTTCCCTAGATTATTGTGGTTCCCTAGATTGTAGTTGTGCTGACTGTAGCTTCCTCGATTGCGGCAGCTGCGGTAGCTAAATCTTATTCTTCGATAGATAACTATTGGGGCTTAGACAAAAAATACAAAAAAAAGAGCCTAAAATCTATATACAGAGAGACTTTGACCTCGTTTTGCCTAGTTTCTTGATATATCTGGGTTTCAAGCATTATTGAGCATTTGGTGTATTTCCCTTACCCTACATGGGTTTGAGGCTTGTTTCTCCCTCTAAAATGTTTAACAAAGTATGTGTTTTGTTTAATTCCCCAGCAAGACAGGCAGCACGAATTGAAGCCTAATTGAAATCCCCCGAAGTAATGCGAGTCGGAAACCGTCCCCACAACAGCACTCAACTCTTAGAGACGCAACGCGTTCGTCACAAAACTTAATTACGAATTACGAATTATTTTAGAGATAACTAATCATGACCACTCTAGTTCCGAAAACTACAAGTTATATTGTCATAGTTGAACAAGCTGATAACAATTTATCAGCCTATGTCCCCGATCTATTGGGATGTGTCACTACTGGAGAAACGATCGCAGAAATCGATAAAAATATTAAAGAGGCGATTACTGGGCACTTAGAAGTAATGCGAGAGTACGGCGATCCTATTCCTGAACCGTCCTATATCTATGAACTTGATAGTCCCGCAAGTATTATTCTTCAAGTAAGTATTCCTATTGGTCTTTAATCTTGACCCTTGCAATACATTTATCCGTTGCAGAGGTATAGTGGCAGTGGGCATAGTAGTTGAGAACACAACCACTACAAAATAATTTTTGTAATCCAACCCAATTACTACCCTTAATATTAATCGTTGTAAGGTTGTGGATCGAGAATCTCTATATCACCAAGTGAGACTTCCCTGAGTCCTCCAGTTGGATATAAGTCTTCTGGATTGAGAATTTCAACGATTATTTTAGAACCCTGACTACCCAATTGATATCCACCAAAAACTGCATATTCACCTGTACTCTTGATTCTTAAAATTAACTTGTAAGCTTGTCCTGAAGTTCTAACAGCTTTGTACTCTTTACCTAACATCTGTTTCTCCTTATTCAAAAGTTCTTTCAGCAATTTTGCAGCCTGATCATTACCTTTTGGTAGAAATTTTGGCAACCAGTATGAAGCCTTACGTACTTGCTGAGGGTGTTCTGATAATTTGTCAGATAGAATGGACATAACACGTCGGAAGCCAAGACGCGGGAGTAAATACTTTAGCCAAAGTTCTATTTCACTAGCATTTGCTTCTGCTACTCCTCGCTCAAGCAGAATCTCAAAGTATTTTTTATTCTTCAGTACGGCATTAGCTAACTTTAGACCAATGAGAGAATCACGATCTAAGATCGCGTTTATTTCATTGAACTGAACTTCCTCCGGTAAACTCATCAGCCTCCGTTGTAAAGCCTTATAGTCTTCAAAATTTTTATCAGTAATAAATCGGTTAATCATATTGGGAGCATCTCAGTGAAGGCAAATATACCAGATGAGAAACAAGATTCTTGCTCCCTCTCCTTACCAAGGAGAGGGTTGGGGTGAGGTTTTACAAGGCTTTTTACACTCATTGAGATGCTCCCATCATATTCTTTGTACTTATTAATATCTGATACCATTTATGATTCGATATTAATTACACCCCAATGTTACCAAATACCATCTTCTATCTATCATGGGGGAGGCGGTTTTATCTTAATTATTACCAGGGATTCAATTGAGACTAATTAGACTTTTGAATTGACCTGACTCAAAAAGTTCTTGAGGTAGTAAATCTGCGTTACTCATCGATTCAGCACCAGGTCGATAATGTCCAGATTCATTAGTCCACTTGCGGAGGATTCCTCTATTATTGCGTCCTGAAAAGTAGAGCCGACCAGCGTATTTTACATCCTCTCCCTTTGCTAAATCTATATGACCAATGGCTCTATCTGCAACCCTAGCGCTGGCTCTACGAATAAACACTATTCCCTCTAGAGTGACAATAAAATTATAGACTCCTGATGCGGTGCGTTCTTCGCGTTTGTATGTAACCTCTCGCCATTTTCCTTCCTTGAGAACAAGCCGCGATCTTTGAATGATTCTTGGCGAGTCTTGGGGAAACAGGTTAGGGAATTTCTTCAACCCCAAGGCTCCTCACACTTTGCTCCTCATTGTAGCTTCCTCGATCGCAGCAGTTGCGGTAGCTAAATCTTGTTCATCTCTAAATAATTATGTATGGTATATGTAAGACACAGTAATCCTAGCAAGGATCTGTAGATTTAGTTGCAGAGGTATAGCAGTAGTGGGCATAGTAGTTGAAAACGTCTCCAAACAATTCGGGAGTTTCAAGGCAGTTGATCAGGTCAGCCTGGAAATTAAGAGTGGTGCGCTAGTTGCGTTGCTCGGTCCATCTGGATCAGGTAAATCTACGCTACTACGGTTAATTTCAGGTTTAGAAATGCCTGATAGCGGCAAAATCCTGCTTACCGGTAAGGACGCTACATACCAAAGCGTGCAAGAGCGAAATATTGGGTTTGTGTTTCAACACTATGCCCTATTCAAGCATTTAACTGTCAAGCAAAATATTGCCTTTGGCTTAGAAATTCGCAAGGCACAGCCAAAGAAGATTAAGGGGCGGGTAGAACAGTTACTAGAATTGGTGCAGTTGACTGGACTAGGCGATCGCTATCCATCACAACTTTCTGGTGGTCAAAGACAACGGGTAGCATTAGCAAGGGCACTGGCAGTAGAACCTGATGTATTACTGCTAGATGAACCCTTCGGCGCACTTGATGCAAAAGTCCGCAAAGACTTACGGGCATGGTTACGCCGCCTCCATGATGAAGTTCATGTTACCACAGTTTTCGTCACCCATGACCAAGAGGAAGCAATGGAAGTCTCCGATGAAGTTGTGGTCATGAATAAGGGGCGTGTCGAACAGGTGGGGACACCATCAGAAATTTACGATAATCCTGCCACCGCATTTGTGATGGGCTTCATCGGCCCGGTGAACATATTGCCCAGCACTTCCAGGATTTTTAAAAGTAGCGGATTTGATGCGCCACACCCACAAGTGTTTTTGCGCCCGCAAGATGTGATTTTTGAAAAAGTTGCCAACGATGCCACTACACCTGCAACGGTGAGCCGATTGGTACATTTGGGTTGGGAAATTCAGGTGGAATTAACTTTCGATGATGGACAAGTGGTGATGGCGCATTTAACACGCGATCGCTTTAATGACTTAGGGTTAGAAGCGAAACAGCGAGTGTATGTGAAGCCAAAAGATGCGAAGTCCTTCCCACTGTCTTATTCAGTTTAGTTAGCAGTACCGAAATTCTAAACCATTTACCTACATCTCTAAATATTCTGGGTTTATAGTCAAAAAAGACTTGTTCGCGGATATTCTCCGCGAACAAGTCTTTTTTGTGCAAAGTCCAAACTTTCTATATGCAACGCTATATCTGTCTCGACTAACAACGAGTAAAAGTAAACTTAATTTGATAGCCCTGAGCGATTAGAATTTTGGTTTGCTGCCCCGCAGCTAAACCTCTGGCACGCGCTATCAAATTTGTGTTGATGCCGAAAACCGAATTCACTGGGTTAGCACAGGCGTCTATTGCATCTGGTGTAATAGCTACATTTTTTAACCATCCATTTGAAAAGCCAGACGGGAAGTTTGCGTTTGGATCATTACTAGAATTTGGAACATTTTTGCCTTGAAACACTAATGTAACTTTTAGGTCAGCACTGCCTCCCTTAGGCACATTTGCAAAGCCAACATATCTGATGTTAATGGGCTTAACTTTATACCCCTTAGGCACATTAAGACCAATTCTCAGATTGCAAGATTTGGATACAACCTTAGGAGATACAGCTACAGCCTCAAATGAAGGTAAAGTTACAAACAGAGTATCTACTTTCAAATTTGCTTGGGAATTTCCCGACGGGCAGCCATTTCCGAAAAGAGTTACTGGAACTTTTTGAAACTGAAATCCCTGTGTTTGAGCCTGTGCTTGAGATAAACCCACAACATTTAAATTCAGCATCGTCAAACTGGAAATAAGACCACTTAAAACTTTCATTTCTTTCATATCCAATAAGGTTGTCAGTACTATTTATTCTAAAGATAGATAGTCAAAAATTTCCTCAGAGAGATTACAAGAAATCTTTTGATAAGTTGGTAAAGCCGCTTTAGAGGCATCAGCTTTTGTAAAAACTTAAATGCAAAACTTACTATGCATTTAAAAAACCTAACAAGGGTTAAAATCAAACTTGATTTGGAACAATACAGAACCGATTGTTGTGTCGATTGTATCAATTCGGATTTGGGTTTCTAGTTGTGGTTGATTTAGAGGTATATTTTTTGGAGCTCTTGCTGTCAGAGTTGTATTGATACCAAAAACCGAACTCACTGGTTTTTTACACGCATTTATTGTCTTTAATGTAATACCTATATCTTTGCTCCAAACATCTGAGAAGCCAGGGTCAAACCTTGCGTTTGGATCATCGTTAGTTGGAACTTCTTGACCTTGAAAGAGTATTTTAACGTTCACGTTAGCACTCGCTTTGTTAGGTACATCTGCAATAGGTACATCTGCAAAGCCAAGATACTTGACGTTAATCGGCTGAACATTAAATCCAGAAGGTACATTTAGACCGATCCGCAAATTGCAGGATTTTGATACAACCTTAGAAGGTGCAGCTACAACTTCAAACTCAGAAAATGTTATTGAAAGGGTATCTCCATTGAAAATTCCCTGTGCTTTTCCCGGTGGGCAACCATTTCCTGCAAGAGTTACTGGAATTTTTTGAAACTCAAATCCTTCTTGTGATTGAGACTGAGCCTTTACCTGAGATAAACCAACAACATTTAAACTCAGTAACGTCAAACTGGAAATAAAAGCACTTAAAATTTTCATATAAGGACTCCGCGAAAATATGTAATTTCCTGTGTACATTAGCTGCAACTGAAAATTCCCTAAGATACTTCTAAAGAAAGGAATTTTACCCAGGGGACTAGCTGGGGTTTAGGGATTTATAGCAATTCTTAATTGGGTGCAATACGCTCTGGTTAAGGGGGACAGAAATAGGAAAAAACAAGGAATTTCTGGCTCTGAAATTATTTATCAGCGTATTTCATTTATTTGAGAATTGCCATTTGGTTGTCAATACTATTTCTTAAGAAAGACACCGAAAGATATCTTCAGAGACATTGGAAGAAATCTTTCGAGAAGTTGGTAAAGCAGTTTTTAAGGGATCAGCTTTTGTGAAAAATTAAATGCAAAACTTACTATGCCTTTAAAAAACTTAACAAGGGTTAAAAGCAAACTTGATTTGGAACAATACAGGGCCTATTGTTGTGTCGATTGTATCAATTCGGATTTGGGTTTCTAGTTGTGGTTGATTTGGAGGTATATTTTTTGGAGATCTTGCCGTCAGATTTGTATTGATACCAAAAATCGAACTCACTGGCTTCTTACAGGCATTTATTGTGCCTAATGTAATACCTACATCTTTGCTCCAAACATCTGAGAAGCCAGGGCTAAACGTTGCGTTTGGATTATTGTTAGTTGCAACTATTTGACCTTGAAAGAGTATTCTAACATTTAGGTTAGCACTGCCTCCTGTAGGCACATCTGCAAAGCCAAGATACTTGACGTTAATGGGCTGAACGTTCAATCCAGAAGGTACATTCAGACCGATCCGCAGATTGCAGGATTTTGATACAACCTTAGGAGGTGTAGCTTTAGCTTCAAACTCAGAAAATGTTATTGAAAGAGTATCTCCATTCAAAATTCCCTCTGCTGTTCCGTCTGGGCAACCATTTCCTAAAAGAGTTACTGGAACTTTTTGAAATGTAAATCCTTGTGGTTCAGCCTGTGCCGGAGATAAACCGACAATATTTAAACTCAGTAAGGCTAAACTGGAAATTAGACCACTTAAAACTTTCATATTCATATTAAGGACTCCGCGAAAATGTGTAATTTACTGTTCACATTAGCTGCAACTAAAAATTCAAATTCCCTAAGATACTTCTAAACAAAGGAATTTTACCCAGCAGCCTCTTTGGTTTTTGGGGATTTATACCAATTCTTAATTCTGTGCAATACGCTCTGGTTAAGGAAGACAGAAAATAGTAAAAGGCAGGGAATTTCTGACTCTTAAATTATTTATCAGCGTATTTCATTTATTTAGAAAATTGCCATGTAACAAGATTCTGTAAAAAAGAATAACTAACTTGAGAAATGTATTGAATCTATCCAAAGGAATATATTTTGCAAATATAAATATTAACTAATAGCTGAAGATTTGCTCATTTTTTATAAAGTTAAAAGAAGAGTTGAGTAAAATCTAACGCTATTTTATTACTCTCGTGACAAAATATTTAAAAGCTTGTTTCTCTGTGCTTGGTTCTAAACAAGGATTTTGACTTTGTTGATCAAGCAAGGCTGTTCATGTTGGGTTTCGTTCCTCAACCCAACCTACATTGATAAATTTTATTATAAGTAATCACCCGAATATGATATTAAATCTTGGTGAATATGAAGTTAAATTTTGGTGAATATGAAGGTAAGTAACAAAGTTATTTGCCCTATGCTTGAATAATTTGGCGTTATCCAGAATAAGTATTATGGGTATATTCAGTCCTAAATTAGCGACTATTTAATAGTAGCTGACAAATACTTTCCTTCTTACCTAAGATACTCTCAACGGTGGTAAAATTTCCAAAACTGCAATGCTTAAATCAGGAAACTGTAAAGGTGAAATAATCCCATCTTCCTCTACAATTACTTCACTTTGATAGCCATCCTCAGTCGGTTGCCGAAAAACGTGCAATTGTCGGCCAATCACATCTAGCACCCAATAATCTATAATTCCCGCCTTTGAGTAAGCTTTTCCTTTAGTTTCACAGTCTAGTTTAAGGCTGCTATCTGCTACCTCAATAATTAGATAAACCTCAGAAGGGGTAGGATGGTGGTCTGCATAGTCCAGTGGGTCTAGTTTAACGACAGCAATATCCGGTTCTGGTTCAGACCGTTCATTTAACTTTACTGGGTCTTGAACACATATCAAAGCCCGATTCGTTAGACTGTTTTGCAGCAATCTATCTGTTCTTCCCACTGCTGACCTATGGGCTGTCCCTTTTGCAATCATCCAGATAATCTTTCCTTCTAGGAGTTCCACTCGTTCATCTGCACCAAAAATCCCAGCATCAGCCATCCGGTGGTATTCCTCTACTGTCCACAGGCGGAGTTTTAACGTCGTTTCTGTGTTTTGCATGGCTTGTTTAGCAACTGTGAGAGCAATTAATATCCTAGCATCTTTAACTTGACACACCAGAAATAGTATGATATAAGCAATATATTTTGCTTTACTAGGGGCGTACAGATGTGCATTGGTATCAAATTAGAGCCAGGGCGAATAAAATGAGACTGTTGGTAAATTTACTCTCTTGTTAAACCCCCCATCCCTAAAACCTGAGTTTTGCGTTGCTTTCGGGCCCTGCAATAAATTGCGGGCTAATAGCTAAAGTACGTTGAAACGCACTGAAATTAAAGAAATTAAGATGGATTGGGGCTGATGGGTTAGACCCCCGATCAATTCGCCAACAGTTTCATAGAATTCGCGGCTACACAAACTCTCGTCCGCCTCCGCGGACTAAGGAAAAATTGATGCCATAAAACAGGAGTCAGAATTCAGAATTCAGAATTCAGAATACTCTACCCATGAAGGGATAGAGTTTTAATGCGAGAATATTTTAATTTTTTTCGCTTAACCCAACGGCCACGCTACGGGCATCGCCAGGGGCGAGGTTTTGACCAATATTCATCACCCACTCGTACAGAATTCATACTGAATTCTGACTCCTGAGTTCTGAATTCTTCTTATAAATTAATCCTCTAAAATCTGGATTTGATCAAGTTGATTAATCACCACATCCGCACCTCGAACATTATCTGACTTACCCACCCAAGTGATGCCAATACAACCTGCGGCTTTAGCATCATGCGCCATTTGCATATCACCAACTGAATCACCCACCATCAATGTAGCGCCTGGTTCGACTCCCAAAGCTTGGCAAGCTTGCAAAAATAGGACTGGATCTGGTTTACTCGGTCCCTCATCTACTCCCATTTCCAACTGGATATAATCACTTAATTGGTGATTAGCGACAAACTTACGTACTTCTTGAGTTGTCGCAGCTGAGAGGATACCGAGTTTTAGTCCACCTTCCCACAGAGATTTCAAAACTTCTAAGCTACCCACAAAGAGTGGTGAAGGAGTTTGTCCAATGTATTTCTGTGCTTCATCCAAAGCTTGACGGGCTATTTTTAAGGACTCAAACCAACCCTTACCAGTTTCAGCTATATATGCTGCTGCTGCTACTTCTGTTTCGCGGCGGCTTGCAACTGATATTAAACCTGCGGGATCTAGAAGATTGCCATTGACACCAAATGCCATTAATAGGGGTTCCCCAGTTCCAGGGATTTGAGCATCTATTAATCTTGCTGCCTTTTGTGCGATCGCTCGCAAATACATTTCAGAATCTTCTAGAGTACCGTTTTTGTCAAACAAAATTGCCTGGATATTATCAAAAGTGATATTTCTACATTTAATGGTTGCCACAATATTTAACTCTTAACTACTGCCAACTCTTAACTTTTACCGATTTTCCACATAAAAAAAGAGGGTTTTCCCTCTTTTTTTAATGATTTTATACTCTTACTTAAAGACAAGTAAAACTAGAAAAAATCTATTACTCTTTAATAGCTGCTGGAATTTCCTCTTCAGTTTCCGTCGCTGCTGGAATCTCCTTTTCAATTTCCGCAACTACTGGAATTTCTTCTTCAATTTCTGCTGCTGGCGGAATTTCTTCTTCAAGTTCTGCTGCTGGTGGAATCTCTTCTTCAAGTTCTGCTGCTGGTGGAATCTCTTCTTCAAGTTCCACTGCTGGTGGAACTTCTATTTCTTCCTCTGCTAAAACTTCCACGGGTGCAGCCGGCGCAGCAGTAGCACCTTGCTGCTTCGCTAACAGCTGTTCACGATATTTAGCAGCCATTTCTTCTGCCTTATCGTAGACCAAATCTCGGTTTTTAATCATGTCGCCGGGTTCGGGTTCTAGCTGCTTGGTAGATAGGGAAATCCGACCCCTTTCTGCATCCAAGTCAATGATCATAACTTTCACTTCATCATTGACATTGAACACGCTGTGAGGCGTATCAATATGTTCGTGGGAAATCTCAGAAATGTGCAGTAGACCACTGACACCACCGATGTCGATGAAAGCACCGTAGGGCTTGATCCCACGAACGGTACCAATTACTACTTCGCCGACTTCTAGGCGGTTCATCTTGCGCTCAACTAACGCCCGACGGTGAGATAGAACTAGGCGATTACGTTCTTCGTCCACCTCTAGGAATTTTAATGGTAAATCTTCGCCTACCAATTCTTCTTTAGGTTTGCGGGTACTGATGTGCGAACCTGGGATAAAGCCACGTAATCCTTCAATCCGTACTAATGCTCCGCCGCGATTGGTTGCAAACACGCCAGAACGTACAGTCGCATCT
Organism: Nostoc sp.; assembly: GCF_036919575.1. Lineage (GTDB taxonomy): Bacteria > Cyanobacteriota > Cyanobacteriia > Cyanobacteriales > Nostocaceae > Nostoc. The sequence goes on from NZ_JBALBY010000098.1 coordinate 28,810, forward strand.
TCTGCTTGCAGCTGTCGCACGCGCTCCCAGGCCCGCATATATTCAATACGGCGAATGGAAAGGGTTAATTGACCATCTTCATTTTCATCGGTAAGGATGAAAAATTCCCTGGTTTCGTTTGACTGTAAGACTTCTTCCGGGGCATCTACCCGGTTAATAGACATTTCTTGTATAGGTATATATGCTGCGGTTTTAGCACCAATGTCAATCAGAGCGCCGCGCGGCTCTATACTGAATACTGTTCCTGGGACAACATCACCAGGGCTAAAATGATAATCGTATTTGTCAAGTAGAGCAGCGAAATCTTCGTGAGTGAATCCAATTTCTGTAGCGGTTAAATTCTGATTGACCATGCTGATTTGTTCCTGGTTCTAGTCTCCGTAAAGGTTGTGCGACAAGCGTAATTTGTTATGTAAGCGCTTTTATGCCAGCCTACACAAAACATCCTTTTTCATCCTAGCGCAGAAAAGCTAGTATTAACACATATCTACTCCCAAGATTGGAAATTATATCACAATATTAATATGATTGATGATTTACTTAGTAGTTAGAAATAACAAAGGACAAACACAATAATATCCGTTGCTACTAAGGATGGTAGCAACGGATATTAACATTAAATCTTCTTAAATGTCTGGTAATCGGATCTACTTATCTTTTTTTTCAAAGCGAGGGGGTTCGCGAAATGCGATCGCAAAAAAGAGAGTACCTATACACAGAGTAAAAATCAAGATGTACGCAACGCTTTCCATATTACGATTTCCTCCCTATCCAGCCAGTAATTAAAGTTATGAGTGCTGAGTCCTGAGTACTGAGTCAGAGCCTTAACTCGGAACTCAGCAATCATAACTCAGCACTGAAATTAGAGAGCTTCCTTCCGGCGGGTTGACTTGTCACCCACTTTCTGGAACAGACCCCACTCAACTTGCTCTTCTAGATCGGCGTCAACACCAGCAAATACGTCTCGGTAGATTGTCCGAGCGCCATGCCAGAGATGACCAAAGAAGAACAGCAGAGCAAATACAGCGTGTCCAAAGGTAAACCAACCTCTAGGACTGGTGCGGAATACACCATCAGAGTTCAAGGTTTCCCGGTCAAATTCAAAGATTTCACCGCCTTGAGCCTTACGAGCATACTTCTTGACATCAGCTGGCTCTGTAAAGGTCTTACCATTCAGATCGCCACCGTAGAAACTAACGGTGACACCAGATTGCTCGAAGCTATACTTAGATTCTGCCCGACGGAAGGGAATGTCAGCGCGGACAACTCCATCTGCGTCGGTCAAAACTACTGGGAAGGTTTCAAAGAAGTTGGGGAGACGACGCACGGTCAATTCCCGTCCTTCAGAATCTTTGAATACGGCGTGACCTTGCCAAGACTGGGCAATGCCATCGCCCTTGACCATTGGCCCTGTACGGAATAGACCGCCTTTAGCGGGACTATTGCCGACATAATCGTAGAAAGCCAGCTTTTCTGGAATCTGCGACCAAGCTTCCGTTAGGCTTGCGCCTTGAGCAACGCTAGTTTGAACGCGACGATCAATTTCCTGACGGAAGTAGCTTTGATCCCATTGATAGCGGGTAGGGCCAAATAATTCGATGGGTGTGGCGGCGTTACCGTACCACATAGTACCAGCAACAACGAAAGCAGCAAAGAAGACTGCTGCAATACTGCTAGAAAGTACTGTTTCAATGTTCCCCATCCGTAGGGCTTTGTAGAGCCGTTCGGGGGGTCTGACTGTGAGGTGGAATAAGCCTGCAATAATACCAACAACACCAGCGGCAATGTGGTGAGCCGCAATGCCACCAGGGTTATATGGATTAAAACCATCTGGGCCCCATTCTGGTGCTACTGCCTGCGCGGCGCCAGTTATACCATAGGGGTCAGTAACCCATATCCCCGGACCAAATAGTCCGGTGACGTGAAAAGCACCAAAGCCAAAACAAAGTAGACCAGATAAGAACAGGTGAATGCCAAACATCTTTGGCAAGTCTAGGGCAGGTTCACCAGTGCGGGGATCTCTAAAGAGTTCCAAATCCCAGTAAACCCAGTGCCATACGGCGGCTAGGAACAAAAGACCGGAAAGAACAATGTGAGCCGCAGCAACCCCTTCAAATGACCAGAAGCCAGGATCAATTGACGGGCCACCAGTAACATTCCAACCACCCCAAGATTGGGTGACGCCCAAACGTGACATGAAGGGCAGAACGAACATCCCTTGACGCCACATCGGGTTGAGAACCGGATCGCTAGGGTCAAAAACAGCTAGTTCGTAGAGTGCCATCGAACCAGCCCAGCCTGCTACTAAGGCTGTATGCATCAGGTGTACAGAAATCAGTCGGCCTGGATCATTCAGAACAACTGTATGTACTCGATACCAGGGTAGTCCCATCGACTACGCTCCTCCTCGATGAGTTAGTTTACAAAGCAATTTTCTTACTGAGATTCTGAGAGACGAAAGCCGACACTCAGAAAACTCTCTCTTGTTTTTTGTTATTGCCAGAGCCAGAGTCTTAACACAGCTTAGTCTTAGAAGTCAGACAGCGTGGGAGATGAGGCAATGCTTACTCGCTTCGGGAGGTTTACCCTGTAGGGTAGCCATCGCCAAGCAAAAATGAGAATGTTTTAAAAAGTGTAACTATTGATGGAATTGTTTGCAAGCGTGTAAATTGATGCGATCGCGTAGCATCTCCAAGTTTTTTCGCTACCAATCCCCGTCAGAGATGAAATTTGCTTATCTTTTCTTGATGAGGAGGGTGGGGATGAGGGAGATGAGGGGGATGAGGGAGATGAGGGAGATGAGGGGGATGAGGGGGATGAGGGAGATGAGGGAGATGAGGAAGAATAAATAATGCCCTATGTATGCCCTATGCCCCATGCCCCATGCCCCATGCCACTATCTACTAAACCACTAACTGGATATTTTGCAGTTGACACTTCGCCTCAGCCGTACCCAGGCGTTCAATTACCTGTTCAGCACTCATTAGACGCTTCAGTACTACTTGACCTATGGTTTTACTGGCAATTACTGGTGTTGTTGGCTTGACTTCTACGGTTAAAATGGCTTCTTCAACTCGATAAAGCCATAGCAATTCGTTTTGTTCGACTAAACAAATATTCATTCGCTGAATATCTGGTTGGCGTCGCCATGCAGTTATTTGCCAGAGTCCATCAGATGCCCAGACTCTAGCAACTGTCCATCCCTCAGATAGAAAGAAATACTTCACGGTCTTAGTCTCACTATTAGACTTTCTATTTCCTATTTACCATATCTTACATATCTGATTTGTTAATGTATAACTAATGATATTTTAAATGAAGGTTATTTAAGTTATTGCCCACGTTTTAATAGGAAAAATCATTACTTATATCACTTGGATCGGTAGAAAAAATCACAAGATTGTAATATCTAATTTGACGCTAATAATTTTATAAGAAGAATTCAGAACTCAGGAGTCAGAATTCAGAATTGAATTGGAGTCCAACTGGGTAATGAATATTGGTTTAAAACCAAGCCGAATTGCGATGCCCTGAGCTTGCTTGCCCTGAGCCTGCGCCGAAGGGTCGAAGGATGGGCGAAAAAAATTAAAATATTCTCGCCTTAAAACTCTATCCCTTTATGGGTGGAGTATTCTGAATTCTGTATTCTGTATTCTGACTCCTGTTTTATTTTTTTGCCAAGTTGACAAGACATATTTATGTATAATATGTTAGCAATGCAGCAACATATTATGACTACTTTAGGTATGTTTTTCTCGCCTCTTTCAATCATTCCTATGTATGTCCGATAAGTTCTGCTTTTTCCCCTAATTCCTCTTGCGATAGGGGAGCATCTCAATGAGTGTAAAAAGCCTTGTAAAACCTCACCCCAACCCTCTCCTTGGTAAGGAGAGGGAGCAAGAATCTTGTTTCTCATCTGGTATTTTTGCTCCCATTGAGATGCTGCATAATTCGCCGTAAATCTATATTATTAGAGCAAAACCCTGTATCAAAAGTGGGTAAATTAGTAATTAATTGTAGAATATGCTATAAAACTAACGAAGATATAGTATAATCACTGACCGATAATTACATAAAATTTAACTGTATGACCTGGTTTTCCTTGTCCGTAAAACGGTGGGGTCGGATTACACAATTCCTATGTTTGTTCTGTCTATGTTTATTTTTAGTTGTTAGTTGCGCTCCTCGTCCTAAGCTTTCTACGCCACCATCCGGTTCTGTAAATAGCCCTACAAGTGATGGTCGGATTACTATAGGTACAACAGAAAAGCCAAGAACCCTTGATCCGGCTGATGCCTATGAGTTAGCATCTTTAGGTTTGGTGTTTAATATGAGCGATCGCCTCTACACCTACGAATCAGGAAGCACGGAAATTAAGCCCCAGCTAGCTACAGCATTACCCAAAGTCAGTCAAGATGGCTTAACTTATACCATTCCCTTACGTCAGGGAGTAGTTTATCACGATGGAACTCCCTTCAACGCCCAAGCAATGGCCTTTACCATCCAGCGCTTTATTGAAAATAAAGGAAAACCCTCATTCTTACTAGGTGATATAGTAGAGTCGGTAAAAACTACAGGCGAGTATGAGTTAACAATTAAGCTGAAAAAGCCCTTTTCAGCATTTCCTTCACTGCTGGCGTTTCCTGGGGTGTGTGCAGTTTCGCCAAAAGCTTACGAAGTTGGTGCTGGGAAATTCAAGCCGAATATTTTTGTGGGGACTGGCCCTTACAAGTTAGGACAGTATGGTACTGATTCAATCCGATTTGATGCGTTTGATAAGTATTGGGGAGAAAAACCAGCTAACAAGGGTGTTAACGTCCAAATTCAAACTAGTCCGGTTAATTTGTTTAATGCTTTCCGTACAGGTGCAGTCGATGTAGCTTATCTGTCGTTGCAACCAGATCAAGCTCGCAGCTTGGAAGACGGTGCTAAAAAAGGGGATTGGCAAGCGATCGCTGCTAACGGTAGTGTGGTAAGTTATCTGGTATTAAACCGGAATCAAAAGCCTTTAGATAAATTAGAGGTAAGACAAGCGATCGCGTCAATAATTGACCGTCCACTTTTAAACGAGCGAGTATTACTTGGTCAAGCAGATCCGCTTTATAGTATGATTCCCACGACGTTTAAAGTTTCTGTGCCATTATTCAAAGATAAATATGGCGATGCTAACTTTGAGCAAGCTAAAAAATTGTTAACTACTGCTGGTTTCTCCAAAGAAAATCCCGCAAAAGTGCAAATTTGGTATCCTTCTAGTTCGCCTACTCGTAGTTTGGCAGCACAGACACTCAAATCCCTTGTCGATGTCAAAATGGATGGAATACTGCAATTTGAAGTTACCCCCGCCGAAGCCCCTACCTTTTTTAAAGACATCTCCAAAGGATTATATCCAGCAGCTTTACTTGATTGGTATCCAGACTTTTTAGACCCAGATAATTACGTCCAGCCGTTTTTGTCTTGTGGCAAAGGTTCAGTTGCCAAAGGATGCGAAGATGGAGCTAGTCAAACTCAGGGTTCGTTTTACTATAGCGAAGCCATGAATAAACTGATTGATCAGCAACGCAAAGAACAAAACCCCGAAGCGCGTCAGAAAATTTTTACAGAAATTCAAACGCAAGTAACTACTGAAGTACCTTACGTTCCCTTATGGCAAAACAAAGACTATGTATTTGCCCAAAAAGGTGTTAGCAGCGTACAACTTAACCCTACCCAAATTCTGGTTTACCAGACAATTAAAAAGTAGTCATTAGTCATTAGTACAGAACACCACAAAAAGGGTATGGAATTTAATCATTCGTAGGTTGGGTAGAACGAAGTGAAACCCAGCATCAAGTCTGAATATTTCCGAACCCCTTTGACGGTAACGTGTACTTAGTCATTGGTCAGTAGTCATTATAGCGGTTTGCAGTTAAGTCTAATACAGACCTAACCCCCAACCCCTTCCCTTGCAGGGAAGGGGAGTAAGATTCAAAGCCTCTCTCCTTGTAGGAGAGAGGTTTGGAGAGAGGTCAAAATTCTACTCAACTGAAGCGAGAACCGCTATATTCATTGGTCATTTGCAAATGACAAATAACAAATAACAAATAACTAAAATATGTCTCGCTCTAAAGCTTTACAGTATTACATTGTTTCTCGGTTGCTTCTCGCGCCACTTCAGCTATTAACGATTATCACGATTGTATTTCTCTTACTAAGAGCAACACCAGGAGATCCCGCAGATGCAATTCTCGGTGGACGTGCGCCAGAAGCTGCTAAAGAAGAATTGCGAAAACAACTAGGTTTAAACCTTCCCCTGTGGCTACAGTACCTTAATTATTTGGGAAGCATACTGCGCTTTGACTTGGGAACCTCTTTAATGAGTCGCGGACTGAATGTTTGGGACATAATTGGGCAATATTTCCCGGCGACGGTGGAGTTAGCAGTATGTAGTATGGCGGTTGCACTCATCGTTGGAATTGCGGTTGGGACTCTCTCAGCCTCTCGTCCTGGGACATACTTTGATGTCGGTGGGCGCTTATTTGGGATCATCACCTACGCACTCCCGATGTTTTGGGCGGGAATGCTTTTGCAGTTGATTTTCTCAGTCCAATTGGGTTGGTTTCCTAATTCCAACCGCTTTCCGCCCAATCTTCCGGCTCCCACGACTGTCACCGGATTGTATACAATTGATAGCTTACTCGGTGGAAATTTAACCCAGTTTTTCACATCTTTGCACCATCTGGCTCTACCGAGTCTCACACTAGGAATTTTGCTGAGTGGGATTTTTGAGCGAATTGTAAGAGTAAATTTAAAGCAAACCTTGCAAGCAGATTATGTAGAAGCCGCTAGAGCCAGAGGTATTGGTGAAAATAAGATTTTAGTCTCCCATGCTTTAAAAAATGCCCTAATCCCAGTTATTACAGTGTTGGGATTAACTTTTGCGTCGCTGTTGGGTGGGGCGATTTTGACAGAAGTGACATTTTCTTGGCCTGGGTTAGCCAATCGACTATATCAAGCGATCGCCGATCGCGATTATCCCACAGTCCAGGGAGTGCTAGTATTTTTTGGTGCGATCGTTGTGAGTGCCAGCATTTTGATTGATATTTTAAATGCTTATGTAGATCCGCGAATTCGGTATTAGTAAAGAGTTATTAAAACAGAAGACTGAAATTACCGTCCAACATCCAAGTTAAAGTAGAAACTACCGTTAACAATTCTGTTGCTATAAGACTCATATTTGATTATGGTAGAACTTTTTCATCGTTGGGTTTTGCAGCAGTAGAGTAGAGCTGATTTTTCACGTCATGTGGAAAAGCCGCAGTAGAGTAGAGCTGATTTTTCACGTCATGTGGAAAAGCTAACGATTGACCTAACCCCCTAGCCCCCTTCCCGACACGGGAAGGGGGAAAATTCAAAGTCTCTCTCCTTGTAGGGGAGAGATTTAGAGAGAGGTTTTCCAGATACCGTGAAAAGTCAGTAGAGTAGAGCGATGCTTACGGCTGGCTACGCCTACGGATTTGCTATATCAACGATCGCATTTGTTACTTCAACGATCGCAAAAGCTACTTCAGCGATCGCAAAAGCTACTTCAGCGATCGCAAAAGCTACTTCAGCGATCGCAAAAGCTACTTCAACGATCGCATTTGTTATATCAACGATCGCATTTGTTATATCAGCGATCGCATTTGTTATTTCGGCGACACCATTTACTATTATTGAGGGCTTATCTTCTTAAACTACGAGGGTCGAGGGCATCTCTCAGCCCATCACCGAGTAAGTTGAATGCTAGCACTGTGAGGATAATCAGCACAGCCGGTGGCCAGATTAACCAAGGTTGCAGTACCAAAATTGAAGCATTGCTAGCCAGAGAAAGCATATTACCCCAAGAGGGGTCTGGTTGTTGAATTCCCAAGCCGATGAGACTCAATATCGCTTCTGCACCAATAAAGCTGGGAATAGCAAGAGTCGCAGAGATAACTATATAACTAGCCGTTTGCGGCAAAACGTGGCGGAGGATGATATAAAGTGGATTACCGCCCATTGCGCGTGCCGCCTGGACAAATTCTCGCTCTTTAATTGATAGTACCTGTCCGCGAATGACCCGTGCTAAACCAGCCCAGCTAATAACCGAAGTAATCACCACAATCAGCAAAAAGCGCTGGGTACTGCTTAAACCAGGTGGCAAGACTGCTCCCAAAGTCACCAAAAGATAAATACTGGGGAAAGTCATTAGTACTTCTGCCAAGCGCATAATGACGCTATCAGTCACACCGCCGAAATAGCCGGAAATTCCACCGATGAGCAAACCGAGGGGATAGGTAATGATAATGCCAAAAATCCCGATAAACATACTGATGCGACCGCCATGCAGCAGACGACTTAATTGGTCGCGGCCTTGGTCATCAGTGCCGAAGATGTTGAATTTTGCGCCACTTGTTGTCCCAAATAAATGCCAATTTAAGGGGATACCAGCAAAGATTGTGACCTCATCCCACTTCGGGGGTAATGGCAAACTCATCTGCAACAATCGGTATTCTGGCCCGGAGACAAATAGACGCAGGGGTGAGGGCTTTTTGAAGTCTACAATGAGTTGGCGATCGCCTGTTTCTAAATTCGTGTCTCCCTGAGTCGTGGGATAAATATGAGGACCGATAAACTGCCCTGACTGGGAAAGCCAGTGTATCTTAGTTGGTGGCAGCAGTGAACCATTAGGCTGTGAAGCGTAGGGGTCATAAGGAGCGATGAAATCAGCTGCAATTACTGCTATGTAAAAAACTAACAGCAAAATTGCCCCAAATCGTGCCAAAGGATTTTTCTTCAGTCGTCGCCACCAATCCATAGTAGTTAGGAGTTATAAGTTATGAGTTATCTTATATCTTGCACCAGGCGATTAGAAATCGCGGCGATACAAACGAAGTCCACCTCCGTGGACTAAGAGAAAATCAAAGGTTTTTAACCCAGGTCGGCGGGTTTCGCCTGTGTAGCCGCGATTTCTAATCGCCAAGGCTAGGTGCAAGATGTGAATTATGAGTTATCAAAGTTTTATCTTAACGAGTCGCGGAAGTCCCCACCTTCAATGTACTCATAAGGTGGGGATTGTGAGCGGGGAATGAGGATTGCATCTGGAATTGATTTTTTACTTGGTAAAAAAAATTCCAGATGTATGACGAATCCTACTTGTTTTTCTGCTAGGATATTTAGTGTCTTGACCATCAATGCCACAAGCGAAAACCATTAGCTTTTAGGTATATGTCGCAAGAGAAAGATTTGGGTCTTGGGAACCAGGACTCCTGACAAGAGGAGGGAATATAAGACCAATAGAACTACGAAGTCCTGGAGGCTGTTCCCGATGAATTGGGAGAGCTACGTCCGTCTTACGGCGGGGTAGTTCACTTCATAACTCATTCATGATTAATAATTCTTAACTCCCCACTCCCCACTCCCCACTCCCTACAGACGCGATTAATCGCGTCTCTACCCACTCCCCATTCCTAACTCGCAACTCCTAACTTCTCTAAATAGCGCTCCTGTTCTTGCTGTTGTTTTTCATGTTCTACAACAAACACATTTGAGTAGAGATTAGCCAGAATTTGTTTTCCCTGCTGTGTCAGTGATAGATAATGCAGTCCCTCTTGAATATAGGGAAAGACACCATTCCAGTAAAACTTAGCGTAGTTATTACGTAAATCGGCAGGGGTTTTATAGCCCAAAACTTTATTTACACCAGTTTCTTCAAACTCGTAAAATAAAGAAGTAATTTTCTTCAAGTAACGCGGGTCACTTAGTTGCCCAATCAAATCAGCAGCACGTACTATTCCGGCAAAGCACTTTGTATCTTGCTGGTCTTCTGCCGCAGGCACGGGAAATCGAGTCAATTCAATATTGCTCTTAATTGCCTCAGCATCTATTAACTTGTGACCTCCAAAACGCTCATCAATAAACAGCTTGGCTCGATCAACATGATACGGTGTGAGACTGGCATCAGAAGCGCCAGAAGCTACAGAAATCATTCTGCCATTTTTACCTGTGGCATATAAGTCTATTGCTTCTCGGTCTTGTCGGCAAACTCCCTTAACGTAGCCAATATCATGACACACTAAGGAAATAATACAATGCAACCAGTCTTCACTGGAAACACCGCCTTCTCTAATGTGTTTGCCACGTAAGATTTCTTGCCCCACTAGGGTGACGAGGACAGTGTGTTCAACATTGTGATAAAGGGCGTCGCTATTAGCAATGTTTTCCAAAGCCATATTACCAGCCCAAGCGATAATGTCCTGATAATCATTTTTGAAGCAGCCATAGGTGCGACGATAGCCTTCTCGAATTTCATCTACAAAGGCATCAATTAAAATTTCAGTGGCATTGAACATATCTGGTTACTCTGGTAAATACCAATTATTTATTGATTTGATTGATTTCAAAATTCCATAATCAAGGCTACCCTTGCTGGAATCTAGGGTAATGGAGTTTGATCCTTTGTAACTCATATATAGCTGTGGATGCTAGCTTGACCTATGCTTGGATTGCATGATCTTGCATGGCTTACTGGCAACACAAAGGCTTTAGAGAAATTCTGGGTTACGTAGAAAAAATAATTTGCCCGATTTTAATGACTTCTCTGGCAACGATCGCTGCTATTCTGCCCTTAGCATTAGGAATTGGCGCGGGTTCTGAAGTTCGCCAACCAATGGGAATTGCCATTATGGGCGGTTTCACAACTTCCACCCTGCTGACACTGGTGGTAGTACCAGTGATATTTAGCTACATTGACAACTTGCAGAATTGGATTAAGGATACATTACGCTATGGTTTTGATCAGAAAGCATCGCGCCCATAACGCCCTTTAGTAGTTAGGAGTTCTGCCCCCATTCCCTACTCCCCACTCCCTATTCCCCACTCCCCATTCATTAAGACTGTGCGATGTCTACGACGGGCTACGCCTACGCACTTACAAGTGGGAATCATAACAAACAGATTCACCAGAGTAAATATCCAATGTCTTACCAAAATATCACCGGCTCCCTTTCCCCAGCAGATATCCAAGAAATTAAAGCAGCGTTTGCGACTATTGAAGCAAAGTTACCTTTTCTCATTACCCTGAGTGCAGAAGAACGACGCAACTTATTTAAGATGGGCGATAAAAGACTAGCTTTTGTCAACACTAGTCTGATTGCTGCCCAGTCTAACCGGGACGTGAATGAACCTCAAAGCTTCGTTAAAAAACTTCCAATTAAAAAAAGTATCTAACCAATGAACGCACTCACGTTATTAGATCCCCCACTTCTCTAAGAAGTCGGGGATCTTGTTGTTCACGAATGATTTAGGATTGCTTTAGAACTCTGAACAAGCCTGATACTATACCGTTAGCCGCGCGTAATCTGCCACCTTGCACCCAATTATGCTCACAAATCCCCGCCACACCAACAAGCGATCGCATTCATCGCTATGATCGGATAAACTTTCAACGCTAGCTAGAATGTTGAATAACTGGGAGTTGATCTGAGAAATGCCTAACACGCTATACGATCAAGATTTGCAATTATGGATTGAGCAAACTATTCAACAGTTACAAAATCATGAATTTGAGGCGTTGGATATTGAGCATTTGATTGAGGAGCTAGTTGATTTGGGTAAAGCTGAGAAAAATGCCCTCAAAAGCAATCTGACAATTTTGTTGGCGCATTTACTCAAATTACGGATTCAGCATGATGTACCCGATAGCATGAAAAGCAGCTGGTATAGCTCAATACTTGAACACCGTCAGCGAGTTCTGAATAATTTGGCAGATACTCCTTCTCTAAAAAATTTTCTGGTAGAGGCGGTGGAAAAAGCCTACCCAGATGCTCGAAAGTTAGGGATTAAGGAAGGTAAACTGGCTAAGTTTGGGGTTAGGATGCCCCAGGAAAGTGAGTATCCCACCGTTTGTCCTTTTTCGATTGGGCAGATTCTAGATGAAGATTTTTACGGGTTGTAGAGGATTGCGTCACCGAACAGCCCGTCGTAGACATCGCACTCATTCATATTGGTTTACATCTAGATCGATAGACAGGTGAACCGAAAAGTTCTACAATCTGACTGATTGTGGTAAATTTACCTATTGCCCAATCCACATAAGCATAGTAAAGATTTTCTAGTGATTGCGTTTGATTGCGGAACCACTAAATTAATATAGGAAAGTCTTTGAGTTAAGGGACAGCAAACTAATGGATGTAAAGCTGATTCTAGCTGGATTAACAGTTATATTTACGCTTTCGTGCTTATTTTTTGGCACGAAAAATGGATTCTATGATTCAGATAACTATCACGGCAATGGCTCTGCACATTGAAATAAATCTGTAGACACTTGGGTGACTTGCCTTATAGTGAGTTGGCTAAGATAGCTCAGAACTTGCAAAGGGAAAATAAACAAGAGCCAAACTCCTTTAGCTGCTAATTTGATGGCTTCTTGTTAGCCCACCTTTCCGAACCAGTGCGGGTTCGGTGGAGGCGTCCTCCCCAATCAAAAATCCGTATTCTCAGGGTGTAGGGGCGCATGATAAAACTTACCCCTAAGTCACAAAACCAAAATTTGTATGAGAAGGAGTCAGAAGACAGAATTCAGAATTCAGAATACCCCAGCAGTCAAGTCAGGGGTTTCGGTAAGGAAAGAATTTAATATCGCGCGCGTTAAAAATCGCTTGCTCTAAACCTCGATTCTCCATCCAGTCGCACAGAATCCATTCTGGATTCTGGCTCCTGAATTCTGAATTCTTCTTCGGTAACTTTTGGCTTTTGGGATATGTCCATGATGATGAGGTTTGAGGGGAGGAAGCATGAGGGATAATCTGTCGGCATCTTCTCGCCCAGATGCTGCGGAAGCGGGTAGTGAATTAGAATGTTTGCCCTATAGTGTCCAGCATGACAATGAGGGCGTGTGTTTATTGGTGAAGATGGGGCCACACCGCATCCTGTTAGATTGTGGTTTGGAGGATATTTCATCGCTGGCTAAGGGGCTTACTAAGTCGGTACGTGGAACTAGTTCGCCCCTACCAGCAGATTTCGTTTTGATTAGTCACGCCCACCCAGATCACGCCAGAGGCTTACTGGCACTGCATAAAGCTTTTCCCAAGTTACCTATTTATGGCAGTGAAGTAACCAGCAAGTTACTGCCATTGAATTGGCTAGACCAAGAAAGAGAGAAAATTTCCCAGTTTTGTCATGCCTTGCCGTTGCGATCGCCTGTGGAATTCCAAGAGGGTCTAGTAGCAGAATTATTTCCCGCAGGGCATCTACCAGGGGCAGTAGCGATTCTACTTACCTACACCACCCAGCAGCGTACTTACAAGCTGCTGTATACAGGCGACTTTTTCCTGTCAAACTCCCGCTTGGTAGAAGGCTTGCGTTTAGAGGAATTGCGGGGCATAGACTTGGATGTGCTAATTATTGAAGGTAGTTATGGCACATCCCGTCATCCTCACCGCCGCAACCAAGAAAATCAACTAGCAGAGCGGATTAATCGAGCGATCGCCGATCATTGTTCTGTAATCCTTCCCACCCCGGCTTTAGGATTAGGTCAAGAACTATTAATGCTCTTACGCTCTCATCACCACTTCACCGGACGAGATTTAGATATTTGGGTAGATGGTGCTGTCGCCACTGGCTGTGATGCCTACCTAGAACTGCTACCCCATCTCCCCCCATCAGTGCAGAACTTCGCCCGCCATCAACCCTTGTTTTGGGATGAACGGGTGCGTCCCCGCGTGCGTCGTTTACAACCAGAACATCGCCCCACTGTGGGCAAGTCACCTTGTATTGTCCTCACCGACTCGACATCTGATTTAGGTGAACATTGCCAACTAGACACCGGCCCTTGGCTGATCCTTCTACCAGAAAAAATTGATATAAAAGTTAATAAAGAATATTTAGCGCCTACCAATGTCGAAACCTATCTTTTGGCTCAACATAGTGATGGCCCTGGTACTACGCAACTAATTCATAATTTGCGACCCCAGCACGTCATTTTTTTCCACGGTTCTCCCACCTACTTGGCAGACCTGACTAGCTTAGAGGAGTTACAAAACCGTTACCATATACATTCCCCGGCGGCTAACACCTTAGTAGAACTGCCCATCGGCGACACCTTTTTACAACCAGCAGCACCAGAAACTAACTACGAAGGCGAACTGACAGAGTTAGGAACAGTAATCACAATCACCCTACCCAATGTGATTACTGCCGATCCGCGTTGGCGGCAATTTGCCGATACTGGTTTAATCGAAGCTCGTTGGCAAGGGGAAGAATTAGTATTAAGGGGATTGTCTCAACGAGAACTGCTCAACCAAAATAGCGATCGCTATACATGGACAGATGTAGACTGTTGTGGTACTTGCCGACATCAAAGGGGGCAGAGGTGTTGGAATCCAGCTTCCCCGTTGTATAACTTTAAGGTAACTCTAGAAGGTTACTGTCCGGCTTTTGAAGCTTTGAATGATAGCCAATAGTCATCAGCCGTTTGTCCTTTGCCACTAATGACTAATGACCAATGACCAATGACTAATGACTAATGACCAATTATTCTGGATTCGAGTCAGTGTACCGGTTGTGGATGCGTTCAGCTTCGGGACAATCTTCAGTCATCAGAGGTTCCACATTACCGCGTGGTACTGAAGCCAATTTTTGCGTTACAGCACCAATGCTCTCGAGGCGAACCATTTCTTCCCAAGAACAAACTTCGTCTTCTTCTTCTGTTTCATAGCGTAGGGTCACTAAATCTCCCTCTATGTCGATGATGCGGGCGCGTTCAATCCAGCGTTGCTGGTCCCGCAAGAAAACACATACCTCGCGCCCATCGCAACACAGTTGATAAATCTTGCGGTGTAGCATGTACTGTTTCTGCCTTTTTAAACAACGTAGTTAAACCTGTCAAAATCTGGGTTCTATCCCATTACATTACACCTTTCGGAGGTTAATTTCACTGTTCCCAACAACTATGCTTCATGAACCAATCCCAAGATTTGCTTGTAGTTGTCAAATATCAGGAAATGTTGGGTCATCAATCAATGGTTGGTCTAGCAATGAACTCAATCTCCCTCCGGCTCGTTCTAGGGAATGTCTGCTTGATAAAAGTCAAACCATTCGGTACCTGTCCTAACCAGGTTCATATTTCTTGGTGAGTCTTTATTACCATTATGTAATAATGAATACTCCAAAACAATCGTTGATTGCGGTTGTTTAACTTGCCTACTTTTAATCATTGGCATTACTGGGAAGTCCGGGGACTTGATTTTACTTTTACCCACTTGTATCTGATCTTAACTCATTCTCTTGCTGACCTTGATGGTTTTCAACAACAAGACCCAATGAGTTTTGAGTTTTTAAGGTTTTTGGCTGGTCATGACTAAGAAAAAAGCAACGGAGTATAGGGAAGAGGCAGAAAGAAAGGCAAAGGAGATAGAGGCAGAGGGGAAAGACGATGAGAAAATTCCCCTCTGTCCTCCATCTTCTGTGGAAGTATCAGCAAGATTTATGTGGTAGGGGAAATTCCATAAGCACATTCGAGGAGGAAGCTTCTCGTTTAATTTGACCTGCGCGAACTGCATTGTATAGGGTTGCTAGGGCTGACAAATCTTGTTCCTTCCAGCATTTAGTGGCCAGCACTTGCTGGAGTAAACCCTCAGATTCAACACTAAGACATCCTGTTTGGAAGGCAGATTCAACGAGGGTGCGAATCATCTTGATTAGGGCAGAGTAAACAATTTGTTACGTCAAGTGTGGAACATTTTCTTCTGCTACTAGTTGATATGGAACAGAAGTATTGTGTGATTATAGTTACACGTAATTAGTGATTTGCATCACACTAGCATGATAATAATCTGTCACAAGATTAGCTCTAGGTGCGTCTATAGCAGTCTGCTTTGATTTTTGTTCGCGCAGCGTGGCGTAGCCATAATTATTTGCGTAGACAGGGAATAGGGAGTGGGGAGTGGGGAGTGGGGAAGAAGCCTTTTCGGGGTGTACTGATTTTTTTCAAAAATCAAATACGAGTCCTATATATGGGAGGATGTCACGCAATTATCCAAAAAATCTAGTGAAACATCAGCAATCAAGCAAAAAACTGGCGAAAATCTTCATCCTTTTGACTTAATTGCACCCAGTCTAAGTTTAAGGACTGGAATTTTTGCACCAAGCGATCGCAAGCTGGACGTTCGGTAGCATAATGTCCAGCATCGATTAAAATAAGATTGCAATCGCGGCTTTCTTGAAACTGATGAAATTTACAATCAGAAGTCAGATAAGCTTGAGCGCCAGTTTTGGCGACGCCTGAAATGTAACTAGCCCCTGAACCACCCAAAACGGCAACTCGTGAAATTGTTTGCTGTAAATCAGCAGTTGGAGAAAAAATCAAGTTAGGGGGAGCAAGTCGGGTTTGAATGGCTGTGAGTAACTCCTGTAATGTCAGAAATGGCTCTAGCAAACCAACACGCCCATATCCTAATCCGGCTTGTGTCGGTACTATGGGAGTAACTTCTTTGAGTTCTAAAATCTGAGCCAAAACGTCAGCAGTACCATCCTGCACTTGGTCAAAATTCGTGTGAGCAGTATAAATACCAATATTGTGGGTAAAGGCTAACCGTACCATTTCGGCGATCGCTTCACCAGTGCGTAAAGATTTGAGAGGATTAAAAATTAATGGATGATGGGCAAATATCAGATTAGCATTCAGAGCGATCGCTTCCTGCATTACTGCCAAAGTCGGCGTCAAACACACCAAAACCCGTGCTTTTTCCTGCAAAACTCTTGGTTCAATCTGCCAGCCACAATTATCCCAGCTTTCACACCAAGCCGGATTTGCCCATGCTTCAAACCAATTAATTAAATCAGCAATTTTCATACTAAAATTTCCTGACTCCTGACTCCTGACTCCTAACTTCTGACTTCTGAATTCTGAATTCTGACTTCTGAATTCTGAATTCTTCTTCAATAATCAGTGTCTCTGTGCTTGAATATTTAATTTTAATGCTAATTGCTGGCGCATTTCTTGGAAAGGTTTGTTCCATACTGGGTTGGTATTCCAGTTCCATGTTGCTACTGGAATAAGTTGTTCTTCAGCAAGACAAGTTAGCAGACGGTATTCATCTTCTGGTTCACGAGAAAAGGTGAAGGGGTTGCGGTAGCCTGTCTCACACAGTTTATAAGATATAACCTGACCGTGATTAATACGTTGTAAAAGTTCTTTACCTTTAGCGAGCAAATAATCAAAAAAAACTAGACTAAAAGGTTCTATGTGTGCGCGATTTTGTGGCTCTTTTTGTACCCATCTTGCCCAGTCAAATCCATACATAAAATCGTGAACGTAACGAAAGCGCATTTCGGTTTTATTTCCGAACATCTCTATCAGAGAAACCATCTTTTCACCAAAAACTGTTAAGAAAGGAACAGCGCCCTCATCTGCTACTAAAGCCTGCCTAAGCATACTACTTACCAGAAAATCAAAATCCCAGAAGATATTTTCTGGAAAATTTTGTAACTGAGTATACACTATGCATTCGAGAGTTTCCTGAAGGGTTGTGAGGAGTTTAATATCGGTGTTTTGTTCAACAATCAAATTTCCCAATTCTGCAAAACTGGTAATTAATGTCTTTTGGGGATTAAGTGACAATAGGTTAATAGACTGCTGGGCAAATATTTCATCAATAAATTGGAAAGTATGAGTTGGTCTCAGTTTTTGCTTCATAGTAATTGAAATAGCCCAGGCAGCTTACACTAAATATTAGCTTATATCGAAGCCAGTAGATTATGAGAGAATCACAAATAAACTTAACTTTTAAATTTACAAATTGATACGAATTCTTTAGCGTGTATCTGGTTAATTTTGGATCAATAATTTTGACGAGAAAGCTATCACCGCGAAATTTACGAAATTCTACCCAAAGGGTACGCAGTATAACTAGAGTATTTAAACTCTACAAAACTACACGTTAAATCAATAAAACTTGATAATCCGCTATCCAGAAATGTGTACAACTAATTCTCTTGAATGACTGCGCTGGCGGTGTTCCCAAATATAAATTCCCTGCCAAGTTCCCAGCACCAAATGACCACGATTAATGGGGATATGTTCAGAAGTGTGGGTGAGTGCGGTACGAATGTGTGCCGGCATATCATCTGGTCCTTCTGCATCGTGGATGTATTTGCCTGATTCTGGGACGAGTTTCGCCATAAAATTAGCTAGATCCACAAGAACATCAGGATCAGCATTTTCTTGGATGACTAAACTGGCTGAAGTGTGGCGTAAAAATAGAGTACAAACACCAGTTTCAACTCCCGACTCTGTAACTATGGCTTCAATTTTTGCAGTGATATTGTAAAAAGATTTGGCAGTGGTGGAAATTTTTAGTAACTTTTGGTAGTGACTCATTTAAAACAGTAATTATTGATGAAAGTAAAAGCTAATTAGCAGTTGAATCGGCTTGATTTGGTTTTTGTTCTGCCGTTGGTTGATCGCTAGACTGAGTATGTCTTCTCCTAAATAGGCTTAACACCGCATTTACAGAATTTTTTAGGATATCAGGGATGATCGGTGTGTTAGGCAGATTGTGAGACAAAGCTGTAATGTTAGCCCGATCTGGCTCTGGCAGTTGTAACCTATTTTTCGAGGATGTTGTATCGTCTTGGTTGGTATTCATAGTTTTTGTAGTTCAGGAATGAAATAAACTGTTACTTGATGTAACAAGGCAATCACAGTAATTCCAGCCGTAACACCAGTAGCATATTTCAAGGCTAGGGAAATATCATCTACTTGCTTCTGGTTCTTATTATAAGTCTCTCTCAAGTCAGCTAACATCTGTAAATGGTATTCTTGAGCCGAAAACGTTAAATAATCCTCTGGAAATTCTAGCTTTTCTTTCTTTTCTTTGTTTTCTTCGTTTTCTTCTAGATTGGGGCTGATAAAAAACTTACGTGGTAAGCTGTTGCGTATTTAATTTGTATATTGGACGCGCTCATGTTGCCCGCACTACAATATTTTTGGGTTTTCGTGTTATACAATTTAGCTGCACATCAACTTAACAAAGCCCAGATGAGTAACAGAAAGTTGATGAAAAATAACAATATTTCTAACGCACTAAAGATACTAAATATAGGAATCAGTCTGGATATTGTTAGAAAACTTAATAATGCAGTGTTTGTGACAAATAGGATATTCATCTGAGTGATTAAAATTTGCCGTTATTCCTTTTGTCTTTCAATAACTCGACGCACATCTTGAGCGGCTAATTCCAACGTTTCTTTGTCTATTGTTGGATTTTCCATTATTAATTTATGTTGTTTGGAATAACTTTAATTTGACTGGAAATAGTTAATAACGGCATGAGCGATCGCTTCATTACCATCCTTAGCAATTGGTTCAGATTTCTTTGGTGGTTGGGGTAACTCACACAGAAAATCCCAAGTCCCTTGAAAAAACTCAGATGAGGTGATAATTTGATGCTGGTTATAATTAGTTATACCTTCTAGTATAAAAGTTGCTTCGGCAAAGTCATCACGCGGTATGGTAACGATAGGTACTTGTAGTAGTGTGGCTTCAGAAAAAGTGCTGTAACCGGGTTTGGAAACGACTCGCCCACAAATAGGCATAAAATCTACAGGGCGATATTTGCGATCGCTAATTTTCACTAAATTAGGTAAATCAGGGACAGATTGATCAAAGACGATAAATTGCCAATCTGGAAATCGCCGGAGGTTTTCATAGGGGATTTGCTGCAAACCCAAGCCGCCAAAGGTCAACAAAATAGTTTTTTCTACTGGTGCAGTTATTCCCCAAAGAGAGCGTAAATTATCAGCAGAGTGGCGGGGAGAACCGCCTGTTAAGCCGACATCTGTGATCTTGTTAAAAGCTGGCATTGGTTCGTGGAAGGGGAGACGAAACAGGCGATCGCACTTTGAATACCAATCACTAATCCAATCAGCAATTGTGGTAAATTCGCCTCCCCAATCTCGGTAGATCAAGTCCCAGCCAAAATTACTCATCATCCAGCAGGGAATGTTTCCAGCTTTGGCAAACCCAGGAGCGAGGAAGGGAATATCTGCCAAGATGAGATTAACGCGATTTTGGCGGATAAAATTGACTTCTGAGGCAATCAGCGAATTTTGATGCTTCTTAATATCCAGCAACTTTTCTAAAGTCGCTACTTTATCCATTGTCAAACTATCCGTTTGCACCACACCCAAATCAAATGCACGCGGACGATAGATAAAATCGCCTTCTATATAGCACTCTAACAACCAGCGTGGGGCAGTAGTCGCTAGAATTAGCAGAACTTCTGGACATAACTTTTGAATTGTCGCAGCGACAGAAGCTGTGCGAGCAGCATGACCAAAGCCGTGGTTAGTTATGGCTAAATATAAGATTGGGCGTTCCATTTTTAAGTTAGGAGTTATAAATGATTAAATGTAGAATGTAATTGAGTTTCTAGCCAGTCTTTGATGGTGTATTCATTCTTGAATAGCAAAATATTTTCATCTATTTCAGGAGGCTGAAAATTTTGTATTAATTCTGCAAAAATCTCCTTTTTGATTCCTTGACGTTTTTTAGTTTGTTCATTGATTTCCATTCTTATGTAAATTTCCTCTAGCGGAACATCGAGGTAAATTACTTTGGTTTCATAATTATGTCGTTTGGCGACCTCTCTAAATCTGTCACGCAACCAACGAAAACAGTTTGTATCATCAAGAATGATATCTTGTTGTAGCTGCATTAAATTGTCCAAAATACCAATTGCGATCTGGTGAGTATTTTCCCACTCTTCAACGGGAATACCATCTCCACCAAAACCAAGCCCTCGCTCTTTATTGATATCATCCAAACTTATAGATGCACAGTTTAGATAATTGACTATTGCTTTAGCTAAGGTGCTTTTACCGGAAAACGCCAAGCCACAAAGTAAATAAAGGGTTTTCATTTAGTTCAGCAAAGTTAAGTAAAGTCTAACTTACTAGCCTTGGCGAATAGAATAGAGCCTCCGGCACGCTGACGCGAACGCAGCTACACAGACAAAACCCACCGACTTGGGTTTAAAAAGCTTGATTTCCTCCTAGTCCACGCAGGTGGACTTCGTTTGTGTAGTAGCGAATTCTATTCGCCCAATACTTTTCAAACAGCCTGTGAGCTTATCCTACATTTTGCAAAAGCTTTGAATCGCCTCAACCAATTGGTCGATTTCCGATTCTAAAGTCAAGTAATGAACAGTGGCGCGTATACAGCTAGGATCGGCAATTGTCCGAGTTAATATTCTTTGTGACTCTAAAAATTGCACCAACTTCAAATCAGCTTGGGGCTGATTATTTATTAGTTGAAAAGAAACTATACCGCTTTCAGGTGGGGAAGTTCGCAAACATTTAAGATCAGGTAACGCCGTCAATTGTCGCCAGAGGTACTCACTATTTTGACAAATTTGCTCGTAACGTTCCTGTGACGTTCCCCATTGCTGATGAATTGCGATCGCCTCCCGTAACCCAAAATATAACGGAGAAGCTAATGTAGACACTTCGTATCGTCGCCCATCTGGAAGCCAATCCACAGACTGCTGAGATTCACTATCAAAAACAATACCACGCAAGCCAATAAACGTAGGTTTCAAGCTTTCTCGTGCTTCTGGTCGAACATACAAACCACCAGCACCCGCAGGCCCACATAACCATTTGTGACCAGTGAAAGCATAAAAATCTACTCCCAATTCAGTCAAGTTTAAAGGCAACAAACCAGCAGATTGAGCAGCATCTATCAATAGTAAAGAATGATTATTTCTGCATACTTCGGCAATTTTATCAAGAGGTAAAACTTGACCAGTATTCCAGAAAACATGACTCAATATTACAAGACGGGTATTTGGGCGCAAGTGCTGGGCAATAACTTTTACAGGATCGCCCTCATTTAAAGTCGCTTTTAGGGGACAGGTGGTAACTTCCACAGCGAATCTCCGCGCGATTTCCTGGGCTATGGCAATCACGCCTGGGTGTTCGCAGTCTGAGAGCAGCAGATGGTCGCCAGCTTGCCACTCAATGCCCCATATAGCGATATTACAGCCAACTGTGACATTATCTGTGAGGGTAATTGTTTCAGATGGTGCATGTAATTCCGAAGCGATCGCTTCTCTTGCGGCTTGAGTTTGGGGCGCTATCCAGCGATATGTCTCAGTGCTAAAGGGGCCAATATGCTGAATATGAGCTTGAGTTTGGGCCATAGCATCCATTGCCCTTTGGGGCATCGGCCCTTGTCCCCCATAATTGAAATAAGTCTTATTCGCTAAAGCGGGAAATTGCTCTCGATGGCTATGTAACCTGGTTTGTGCAACAGAAGTACTGGTCATATCAATTTTGGATTTTGGATTAGTCATTGGGCATCGGACATAAAAAAGTAAAGTTCTAAGTCTCGTTAATGAGTATCAAAGACTCATTAAATAAGTCGGAAGTCGGAAGTCGGAAGTACAGTTTTGTAACGGGGATTTAGCGCTGCATTGCGGTCTTGGGGTCTCCCCCGCCGCAGGATGCGCGTTCGCAAAGCGTCTCGTAGAGAAGCGCTGTAGAGGAGCAACTTTGTAAGACAGACCCCGCCACAAAACTTGCCGGTTATAGAATCGGGGGACTTAAACCCACCGAATTTGTTAATGGAGTTCAAAGACTCATTGACGAAGTTCCGAGGTTCATTCACGAAGTTCCGAGGTTCATTCACGAAGCTGCGAGGTTCATTCACGAAGTTCCGAGGTTCATTCACGAAGTTCCGAGGTTCATTCACGAAGCTGCGAGGTTCATTCACGAAGCTGCGAGGTTCATTCACGAAGCTGCGAGGTTCATTCACGAAGTTCCGAGGTTCATTCACGAAGTTCCGAGGTTCATTCACGAAGCTCCGAGGTTCATTCACGAAGCTCCGAAGGTATAAAGCCTATTTTACTTCTGAATTCTGACTCCTGAATTCTGACTCCTGAATTCTGAATTCTGCTGTAATTGTCTGAGTTATTCCCAGAGTGTCCTAATTCTTGTTAACTTAAAAGGATGCTAATTAATGCTGAATCCCTACTGCAATACCAACGCTGTAAACGCCGGCCTTTTCTAGATATCCACGGTGACAAAAGTCAGCGCGATGCTCCCAATGAGTTGCTAGGGAAACTGCAACAGGACAAAATCGCCCATCAGATGAGTGCTTTGGCACAGGTGACTTATCATCAACCAGATTATTCTTATGGAAACTGGGAAAGGGGAGAGAAGGCAACTTTAGAATTGATGCAGCGTGGCGTTGAGTACATATATAAAGGAGTACTGTCAGCAACTTATTCTGAAGCATACACCTTACTGAGTCGTCCAGATTTACTCGTGAAACGGCCAGGAAAATCCTGTTTTGGAGATTGGATGTACGTTGCGGCTAGTATTGAACTGGGTAAGCGCCCTAAGCAAGAATATCAAGTTGTTGCCGCATTTCACACCCAAGTATTGGCAACAGTACAGGAGTTTGCACCAGAAACAGCTTGGCTGATATTGCGTACCAAAGATCGAAATTATCCTGTGGATTTGCTCAAATGGACACCACGGATGCAGCAGATTCTAGAGCAGTTTATTCAAGTTTTAGAGTTACCGAATCCGCCAGAGGTATTTATTGCTCGGCAAAAGTGCAATCTCTGCCATTGGTATAGTGAATGTTATGCGATCGCACAATCTGAAAAACATCTCTCATTATTACCAGGTGTAACACCCATTCGCTACACTCAACTGCAAGCCTTAGCCATCACCACACTGGAATCTCTCGCTGACACCAGTCCCAGCGCCTTAGAAAACCTGCTTGGTTTTGACAGTGAAGTAGCCCCCAAGCTGGTAGTGCAAGCTCAATCTGCACTGGAAAAACGACCGCTTATTTTACCCTACCCGCTACCAATAAAAGATATTACATTCACAGCCCCCATAGAGCTTTATTTTGATATTGAGGCACAACCAGACTTAGAATTAGATTATCTCTTAGGGGTTTTGGTGGTTGATAGACTTGCCAATACAGAACAGTTTTATTCCTTTTTAGCAGACAAACCAGAAGACGAAGAATTAGTTTGGCAGCAATTTTTAGATTTGGTTTGGCAATATCCCGAAGCGCCAATTTATCATTTTTGTGTCTACGAGTTTGATACAGTCAAGCGGTTGGCAAAACTTTACGGCACTCCCTACTCATCAGTGCGTCCTGTACTGAGTCGATTTGTGGATGTGTATGAACAATTAACCCAAAGTGTAGCATTGCCCGTAGAAAGTTATGCCCTGAAAGCGATCGCTCGTTGGTTAGGATTTGAGTGGCGGGAAAAAGAAGCCAGTGGTGCCAAGTGTATTTATTGGTATGATCAGTGGCTAGAAACAGGCGATCGCACCTTACTAGAAATTATTCAAAGCTACAACGAAGATGATTGCCGCGCTACCCTCAGAGTGAAAGATTGGCTTGTCAATTTTTTTCAAGATGAATATGGTTTGCGACTAGCTTAAAGAAAATTGGCGGGAATCCCATCCCAACATTCTTGGGTGGGAGGAATAGTCGCCCGCCGATTTAGTCATTAGTCATTTGTCATTGGTCATTGGTACTAATGACAAATGACTTCGATTTCCCCCCGGCTTGAAGCTGGAGGATTTCGAGTCTTCTACTAGCGGCAGATTGCAATAACGTCAAAAATATTTATACTAAGTTAAGAATTGCATCGTCAGCTAAAAAGCTGTGTCATCGATGTAATGAGTTAAAGTGGTGAGAATTTTTCGGGATAAAAAAGTAATTTTTGATACAAAATTCTGCAAGAAGATAGCTAATTGACTCTCGCCGCTTTTCATTAGTCATAGTGTCTCAAAATTACTTGGTAATGCACGGCTGTTGAACCCCAAAAGCTCCCCAAATAGGAGAAAAATAAATGATTTTGGACAGAAATAAGCCGCAGAAGCAGGCGAAAATCTCACCTTTCGCAGCCGCTAACCAGGTAATTAATACCCAGTTAGATTCAGTTATGAAGACTGATATGGCTGTGGCAGATGTAAAGAGTAGTTTTGATTTTACATCCATATTATTGATTCCCTGTTTGCTGGCGATAGGACTGCTGACAGCCAATTGTGGATCACTACCCAAGGAATCGGCTGATGCAGAATCTCAGAGTCCTGGTAGTGGGCAACGTGGTAGTAGTGCAACGGCTGTAGATGTGGCGATCGCTCGAACTGACTTGCTGCAAAAACAACCAGAATATATAGGTAATACAATACCCTTTCGGATTGTATCAGTGCGATCGCAGGTGGAAGCGCGGTTGTTGGCTTTGAACCTTGATGTCGGCGATCCAGTTAAGGTTGGGCAAAACGTTGGGGAGTTAGATGATGCCATACTTTCGACCCAATTAAAGCAAGCAGAAGCAGAACTAGCAGCCCTGAAATCAGAAGTAGCGAGGGCAACCAATCAGGTAAGCAATGCCCGTGCAGACGTGGAACGGGCGCGGCTAGAAGTGGTGCAAGCTCAGGCAGACTCAGAACGGCAACAGAGACTATTCAAAGCTGGAGCGATCGCTGAACAAACCGCCCAGCAATCACGCACCCAGGCGCAAACAGCTGCCCAGGCATTGCGGGCAGGCCAAGAACAAGTCCGTACAGAACAGCAAGCCGTCGCCGCCGCCCAAGGTAGAGTACTTGCTCAACAAGCATTGGTTGCTCAAACCAAAGAGCGCAGCTCTTACGCTCGGCTGATATCCCCCATAACTGGCGTAGTCACAGAAAAGGTGACAGAACCCGGCAATCTTCTGCAAGCAGGTAGCGAAGTCTTAAAAATTGGCGACTTTAACCGTGTGAAAGTCGTCGTCCAAGTTTCCGAATTAGAACTGTCACAAATTCAGGTTGGGCAGTCTGTACAAGTGCGCTTAGATGCCTTTCCCAACGAAAGATTAATTGGCAGAGTGACGCGCATTTCCCCAGCCGCCGATGCCACATCTCGCTTGATACCTGTAGAGGTAGTGATTCCCAACAATCAAGCCAAGATTGGTAGTGGACTGCTGGCGCGAGTCAATTTTGAAACCCAGACAACACAGCGCGTAGTAGTGCCGCAAACAGCTATTCAGAAACAAGCAGGCAGTAATAACTCCAAAGGTACAGGGGAGACGCAAACAAATGTCCGGCAGAATTCCCCATCTAACACATCTGGTATGACAGAGGCAAAGTCACAAGACCGAAGTGGAGCAATATTTGTCGTCAAAGACACAGAAAGCAAAACGAAGGTAACAGCACGAGCCGTAATGTTAGGAAAAAAGGCTGATGGTAGAGTCGAAATTTTATCTGGTTTGCAAGCGGGAGAGCGCTATGTTGTTCGTAGTGGTAAGGCGTTAAAAGAAGGTGACACTGTAAGTCTTTCAATTCTTTCAGAAAAGCATTGAAGAAGAATGCAGAATCCAGAATTCAGAATTCAGCAATCTTTCAGTCGGGGATTGGGACCTGCCACTACGAAAGTTGACCACCAAATCATAGATTTGGTGGGGGTGCAAAAACTCCGGTTATTCATCCGCTTTTTCGGTCAGAATACCCAACTGAATTCTGACTCCTGACTCCTGAATTCTGTTCGATAAAAAAAGCACTCAGTAGTCACCACTTATCACTTAGGATCATGCAACAGGCAAATAATAATAATGGCAATAGCGGATTTAGCCTCAGCGCGATCGCTATCCGCCAACACATTGGCACACTCATGCTCACCGTGGCAGTAATTGTCATTGGGGTATTTTTTCTCACAACGATCCAAGTCGATCTCCTACCGTCAATTACCTATCCACGAGTTAGTGTCCGGCTAGAAGCCCCTGGTATTTCACCGGAAGTAGCAGTAGATGAAATCACCAGACCCTTAGAAGAAACTTTAGCGGCAACCGAGAATGTAGTCCAAATTTTTTCTCGCACCCGTGAGGGACAGGTGAACCTGGATTTATACTTCCAACCAGGGGGCGATATTGACCAAGCCCTAAACGATGCGACTGCTGCTTTTAACCGAGGCCGAGGACAACTGCCAGATACGATAGAGGAGCCGCGCTTATTTAAAGTCGATCCCTCCCAATTGCCAGTTTATGAATTGGCGCTGACATCTGCCTCGTTGCCAGGGAAAGATTTACGCATATTTGCTGATGAAGAGTTAACCCGTGAACTCAGTGTTGTGCCAGGAGTCGCTTCAGTTGATGTATCTGGTGGTGCTGAAGAAGAAGTACGAGTGCTTGTTGACTTAAACCGATTGCAAGCTCTTGGTGTGGGGTTAAATGATGTCTTAGATGAATTAACAGCCCGTAACCAAGACACTTCTGGCGGTCGGATTCTGGGGCAAAATTCCGAGCCATTGACTCGGACTGTAGGACGCTTCCAAAATGCCAAGGAAATTGAAAACCTCTCCTTAGAAGTCTCATCCCCCTCATCTCCCTCATCCCCCTCATCCCCCTCATCCTCCTCATCCCCCTCATCCCTTCCCCGCCGCGTTTATTTGCGAGACTTTGCGGAGGTAATCGATGATACAGAAGACCAGCGAGTATTTGTCTACCTGAATCGTCAGCCTGCTGTGAAATTTTCAATCCAAAAGCAGCCGGAGGCCAACACAATCACCGTTGTAGATGCTGTGAAGCGGCGAATTGAACAATTACGACAATCGGGCTTAATTCCAGCAGACATGACTTTGAGTCCCACTACAGATGAATCTGTTTTCATCCGTAATTCTTTAAATGATGTCATCTTTTCGGGGATTTCTGGGGCATTGTTAGCAGCAGCAGCAGTGTTGTTATTTTTAGGATCGTTCAGGCAAACATTTATTATCAGTTTGACGATTCCGTTGTGTACTTTGGCTGCGATCGCTCTAATGAAAATATTTGGCTTGACTTTGAATGTATTCAGTTTAGCAGGTCTGACATTAGGAGTTGGTCAAGCAATTGACACATCGGTAGTGATTCTAGAAAACATTTCCGAAAAAGCGGGGATGACTCCCAATCAGAGAGAGATGCAAGAAGGGGATTCGGGGAGAAATTCCAAATTCTTTATTGACAGTGCGATCGCAGCTTCCCAAGAAGTAGAATCTGCTTTAGTTGCTGCTACAGCTGCCAACTTAGTTTCTGTAGTGCCATTTCTCTTAATTGGCGGCTTTATTGCACTGCTATTTAATGAACTGATTCTGACAATTAGCTTTGCAGTCGCAGCATCTCTTGTCGTCGCCATCACAATAGTGCCGATGCTGTCTTCTCGACTTTTGGGAATTCGCTGGTCTAGTCGGATTAGTGAATTTTGGCTGCTGAGACAATTTAATCACCGATTTGAAGATGCTACGCGGGGATACGGTAGCTTCTTAACCAAAATTTTACGCTATCGGCTTCTCGTAGTTACTGCTGCTTTGCTAATTTTAGGCGGCAGTAGCTTCTTTATGTTTGGTCAAATTCCCCAAGAAATTTTACCCCGCATCAGTACTGGTCAAGCTAACTTGAGAGCGCAGTTTCCTCCCGGTACACCTTTAGCAACTTCTGAAAAAGTTATGCAAATTGTCGATGACATTTTGCTCAAACAACCAGAAACCCAGTCTGCTTTCACAACTGTGGGTGGTTCTTTATTTGGCAGCAATACCACAGAAAATCCTTTACGTGCCAGTAGCACTATCAATCTAAAACCAGGCACAGATGTCGAAGCTTTCGTCAAAAAAGTAACTCAGGAATTTAACAAACTCAACTTAGCAGGAATTCTGTTGCGCCTCAATCCTGGACAGGTGCGGGGTTTAATTTTGAGTAATTCCCCAGTCCAAGGGTCAGACGTTGACGTGATTTTGCAAGGTGAGAATGAAGAAAACTTAACGCAAGCAGGCGCACAAGTGCTGCAAGCATTGCAGGAAAGGGCAAAATTAGCGACATTCCGACCAGATGCCGACCCCCGACAACCGGAAATCCAAATTCGCCCCGACTGGGAAAGGGTTTCGGCTTTAGGGTTGAGCGCCGGGCAAATTGGTGCAACAGTTCAGACAGCAATTGAAGGTTCAGTTCCGACGCAAATTCAACGCGGGAATCGTTTAGTTGATGTGCGGGTGCAGCTAAATAAAGAAGCGATTCAGCGTCCTTCGCAGCTAGAGCAATTACCACTATTTACAGAAAATAATCAACTAATCCGCCTTTCAGATGTTGCGAACATTCAAGAAGGTCAAGCGCCTGGTGAGGTGCAACGGATTAATCAGCGCCAAGCTTTTATTGTCGCCGGAAATCTCAGCGAAGGAGCTAGTCTTGGTGAAGCGATCGCCGAAGTCAACAAGGTACTCCAGGATGTAGACTTACCTGATGGGGTTTCAATTGTGCCTAGTTCTGCCCAAGAAACTAATCAGCAACTTCAGGATGCTTTAAAAACTTTGGGGGCATTGGCAGTCTTCTTAATCTTTGTAGTCATGGCGGTGCAATACAATTCGCTGATTGACCCATTAGTAATTATCTTCACCGTACCACTAGCGTTAGCTGGGGGAATTTTTGGACTTTACATTACCCAAACTGCAATTGGCGCAACCGTCATTGTTGGTGTCGTGCTGCTGGTGGGAATTGTGGTGAACGCAGGGATTCTAATGGTGGAACTTGCAAACCAAATTCGGGAAGAAGAAGATTGTACTCGCCAAATTGCGATCGTGAAAGCTGCTCCTCAACGCTTGCGCCCAATTATCATGACTACAGTCACGACTATTTTGGGACTGTTTCCTTTGGCATTGGGTATTGGCGAAGGTTCTGAGTTTTTGCAGCCTTTAGGGATTGTAGTTTTCTTTGGGATGGCGATCGCAACAATGCTGACACTATTTATCATCCCCTGTTTTTATATTCTGCTGCACGATTTGCTAGGTGGAAATTGGGCGAAGCCAGTGTTAAGCCGATTGCGTGGATTTACGAAAAAATTTATTTGAATCCCCGATCAGGATTAACGCAAAACAGTGTACACAGTTTATCGAATTACCCAAAACAAAAACCTCAAAGAGTCCTGACGGACATACCTCTCCTTACTAAGGAGAGGGACAGGTTTTGCGTAGCATAACCAGGGTGAGGTTTCTTTGGGCTATTCGATAAACGAGGACAAAGATTGACCGATCAGAGTAGCTAGTTATTATACCGCTATTCCTGAATCAACTAATGTTTTGGGTGTAGTAATCTTTGGCGCTTTAGGTGTAGCTTTAAAATTAAAGCGATCGCTACACTCTTAACACTCTTACTGGGGACTAGCAAAACATAACTGGCAATCACCAATGCCCAATGCCCAATGCCCAATGCCCAATACCCAATGCCCTCAATCTGTAATTAATTCACGATACACTAGCAGTGTTTCCTGATGGACGCGGGCAACACTCAGCCACTCTAGGTTTTGATTTGCCCGCCATTTCCACTCATGTAGCATATCGGCATTACTCAGTAATTGTACTAAAACCCCAGCCAAAGCATTACTATCTTTTGCTGGCACCAAAAGACCTGCTTGCCCATTGTCCAAAGCTTCAGGAATCCCATCTACCTGAGTGCCAATAATCGCAGTTCCAGCTTCCCTCGCTTCCGAAAGCACCAGAGGGCAAGGGTCACGATGGGAAGCCAAGACAAATATGTCACAAGATATAAGATAGCGTTGAGGTTGCGATTGGAAGCCTTCAAAATGAATGCGTTCTTTTACAGAAGTTGCTTGTGCCAGTGCCTCAAATAGCTGTTTATCAGGGCCATTTCCTACCAAATAAAGATGCGCTTGGGGAAAATCTGAGGCAATTTTTTCAAAGGCAGCGATTAATTCAGTGATTCCCTTACGTTGATACATTCCGGCTACGGTAGCGATCGCTGGACGATGTAATGGTAAAGGTTGATAATCCTGTATTTGTCGGGTGCGGGGACTGCCCAAAGTTCCGTTGCATACTACCCGCAACTTATTTTCTGGGATACCCCGCCTTGCCATAGAATCTCGCACAGCCTTACTGACAGCAATTACCCTGTCAGCTAAACCCATCAGCAGGCTAGCACGTTGAAATTCGTTGTGTACTGTAGAAACTAAAGCATACTTGTGTCCTTTAAAAATGCGTGCTAGGATGATTCCCGTCATCATGTGTGCATGAACAATATCTGGCTGAAATTCAGCTGCGATCGCTCGATAACGAATAGCTGCTTTGATCATACTTATCGGTTTCCTGCTTTGGTCTAATTGGTAGTGTTTGACACCACAAATATCTAGTAAAGTCTCGTATTCACCACCGCCAGAAATAACCGCTACCTGATGACCAGATTTCGCCTGGAAACAAGCAAGATCAACAGCCACATTCACAATCCCGTTACCTATTTCTTGAACGTGGTTCAAAATATGTATGATTCGCATAATCTTTGAGATATGTATAAAAAATTAAGATAAGTAACTGAGTGTAAATCAACATAATTATTGAGGTCTTTAGCGACAACTCAAAAGTAGTCAGTAGTGCGTAAAATGGACACTAACTACTGACTGCTAGCACTTATAATCAGCCACTTAGCTTAAAGACTTATTCAGTAACGGCTTAATAAATCGGGATAAAAGGAGTTAAGAGTCAGGAAAAGTCCACAGGGTTTTCATACTCGTAGGTTCTTATATCATTTCTTTGTGAGGCTGCGCCAAACCCTTTTAACTTCTTTCTTTCTTTCTTTGTGTCCTTTGCGTCCTTTGCGGTTCGTTTTTCTTTCTTGTACTTAAATATAGTTTGGCGCATCTTCATACAGAATTGGTATTAGTACAGAACACCACAAAAAGGGTATGGAATTTAATCATTCGTAGGTTGGGTAGAACGAAGCGGAACCCAACATCAAGTCTCAATATTTCCGAACCCCTTTTACAGTGACGTGTACTTAGGACTCAATCAATACAATTTTGCGAACCTGAGAATTGTTTCCCTGAGAGCGGCGTGAGAAAACAGCAGTTAGCAAAAACTTCCAAGACTGAGGAGAAAGTATAGATGGCTCTATCATTGTAAGAAAACTCTTGATATTTCTTTGCTTCAGTGCTACTAAAATCCAATGGAGTTTCAGGTAATTTTTTATATCCTGAAAGACGGGAATATTTGAGCGATGTTGGTCATTTACCAAGGCGTAAATTTTCTCCTTCATCAAAATATTTGTAGCCAACCGCCAAGACAAAGAAAACTTTTGATTATACCCACCAGGCCAGATAGTCCGGTAAGCAAGACACTGGTTGAAGAAAATAGCATCGCCAAACTGGGCAATCCGAATCCAGGAATCGATGTCATCACAGTTACCATCGAGTCTGGAGTCCCAGCCACCAGTTTGTAGGAAAACATCACGCCGACAAGCTACTTGTACGGGCGTGCCAAAGGGTACAAGCTCTAAGAGCATACCGTAGTGAATATCGGCTTGGGGGATATAAAAAGCTAATCCGGGGCCAACTTGGGGGGTACGACTGAGTTCAACTCCATTACCGTCCACTTGAGCTGCGACACAAGAACAGATTACAGCATCAGGACGAAGTGCGATCGCCTTAGCCATTTCTTCTATGCAGTTGGGCGCTAAATAGTCGTCATCATCTAAAAACTTAATCCACTCGCCGCTAGCTTTGGCAACACCAGCATTTACCGTTGCTGCATGACCAAGGTTCACTTCGTTACGATGGTAAACAACGTTGTCTCCTAAGCTTTTGAGATATGCTTGGGTGTCATCAGATGAACAGTCGTCGGCAATAACCACCTCACACTCGATTGTTTGGTTACGAGCCGAGTCAATTGCTCTTTGCAGCAATTTAAAGCGATTATAGGTAGTGATGACGACGCTAAATTTCATGAATTTCACTGCTGTGGTACAGCATTCTGCAATATATCTTTCATATCTAGACTGTTGTATCAGTAAAATTATCAATCCCAACAAGTAGACTGAAATAGGATTATCGATTTATGATTGATGATTGTGAGTTTTTTTTAAGCAGACAGAAAGACTATGAATGCTCAAGAGATTATCCGCTCCATTGAAGCGGAACAGATAAAATCGAATCTGCCCGACATTTATGTGGGCGACACAGTAAAAGTGGGAGTGAAAATCAAAGAAGGCGAAAAATACCGCGTACAACCCTACGAGGGAGTAGTGATTGCCATGCGGAATGGTGGCATCAACGAAACTATTACAGTTCGTAAGGTTTTTCAAGGCGTGGGCGTTGAGCGGGTATTTCTGTTGCATTCTCCCCGGATTGACAGCATCAAAGTATTACGTCGCGGGAAAGTCCGCCGTGCTAAACTGTATTATCTGCGCGATCGCGTAGGTAAGGCAACCCGAATTAAGCAACGGTTTGACCGCCCTTTGTGATTCGTCCTTCAATCATTATGGGAGAAATCTCAAGCCTCAAGCGGCATCTGCCGCTGACTTGTTTTCCCGACAAAATTGAGGTATGATAGAAATCGCATATTGCGTTAAACTGAAATTTAGTTCAGCGCAATGCCTGAATCAAAAACAGCTTGTGCGCTCTTAGTTCAGTTGGTAGAACGCAGGTCTCCAAAACCTGATGTCGGGGGTTCAAGTCCTCCAGGGCGCGCTCAAAAGCAAAAAACAAAGCCCGAAATAATTACGCAGCTGCTAATATAGCAGTTAGCGCTAATAATTTCGGGTAAACTTATTGTGTTTGCAGTTGTTTTGCTTTCAGCAAGTGAAATAGAGTCGAAACTGTAAACCTGGATGACCGAATTTGAGATTTTGGATTTTGGTGAAGCAGTGTTGTATTGGGCGTTTCCCCCATGAGCAACTGCTGTTAGCGACGTAAGAGCGTCACCCGTACCCGCAGCGTCTCCCGTTGGGAGAAGGGATTGAGAAGAAATTTAAAATCGACAAACTAAAATCTAAAATTAAGCGCCTTTGCCTTAAGGTATAGGGTAAATCCAAAATCTAAAATCCAAAATCTAAAATTGAGTACAAACCGGGGGATAAACGGTCGTGGCCAAAAAAAGTGAAGCAGAATTGCCAGAAAACACAAATGGGTTTAGCTTGGGCAACTTCATACAGGGAACCAAAGAAGAACTTGAAAAAGTAGTTTGGCCCAGTCGGAAACAGATAGTCAGCGAATCCGCGGCTGTGTTGCTAATGGTGGCACTCTCCGCATCTTTGATATACTTGGTTGATGGATTGTTTGGTTGGGCAGCAAAACAGGTGTTCTGATGACTTTTGCAACAAACGAACCTCGCAACTCAATGTTGCAGTCGGAGGAAACAGCAGAAACAGCAGAAGCAGCGTCAAAAGAAGCACGCTGGTATGCGGTGCAAGTAGCCTCAGGCTGTGAAAAGCGTGTAAAGACTAATTTAGAGCAACGCATTCAAACTTTTGATGTCGCTGATAAAATTGTCCAGGTAGAAATTCCGCAGACGCCAGCGGTGAAAATCCGCAAAGATGGCAGTCGCCAGCATACAGAAGAAAAAGTTTTCCCTGGCTATGTGCTGGTGCGGATGATGATGGATGATGATACATGGCAGGTTGTACGAAATACCTCCCATGTAATTAATTTTGTGGGTGCAGAACAAAAACGTGGTAGCAGTAAGGGTCGAGGTCATGTCAACCCCATACCACTGAGTTCTTCAGAAGTCGAACGTATATTCAAACAAACCAGCGAACAGGAGCCGGTTCTCAAAATTGACATGGCTACTGGTGATAAGATAATGGTGCTTTCTGGTCCATTTAAAGACTTTGAAGGCGAGGTGATTGAAGTTTCTCCAGAGCGGAATAAGCTTAAAGCCTTGCTCTCAATTTTCGGCAGGGATACACCAGTAGAATTGGAATTTAATCAGGTAGAGAAACAGAGCTAAATACAAATGGCGAAGAAAATAGTAGCGGTCATTAAGCTGGCCCTGAATGCTGGAAAAGCCAACCCCGCACCGCCAGTGGGACCCGCCTTGGGTCAACATGGCGTCAACATCATGATGTTCTGCAAAGAGTACAACGCCAAGACAGCAGACCAAGCTGGAATGGTGATACCTGTAGAAATTTCGGTTTTTGAAGACCGGAGTTTTACATTTGTACTCAAGACGCCACCAGCATCAGTGCTGATTCGGAAGGCGGCGAAAGTTGAAAAAGGCTCGAATGAACCCAACAAAAAGAAAGTTGGTTCAATTACCAAAGCACAATTGCAAGAAATAGCCCAAACAAAACTCCCCGATCTCAACGCCAACGACATAGACGCGGCAATGAAGATTGTGGCAGGAACGGCTAAGAATATGGGTGTAACAGTCACGGATTAGTCATTGGTCATTGGTCATTAGTAAAAAACTAGCAAATGACAAAAGACAAATGACAAAGGACAAATGACAAAGGACAAATAACTAAAAATTATCGGGGGAGAGGCGAAGCTTCGGAATTACCCCAGGAGAAAAAAAATGCCAAAAATATCGCGTCGTTTGCAGACGCTGCAAGCAAAAGTAGAAGAAAAGGACTATCATCCTCTAGAGGCTTTAGCCCTTCTCAAAGACACAGCAACAGCTAAATTTACCGAAGCGGCTGAAGCGCATATCCGGCTGGGAATTGACCCCAAGTATGCAGACCAACAGTTGCGGACAACGGTAGCATTGCCCAAAGGTACAGGACAAATCGTCCGGGTGGCGGTGATAGCCAGAGGCGAAAAAGTAAACGAAGCAAGCAACGCTGGTGCTGATATCGTCGGATCAGAAGAACTGATTGACGAAATCCAGAAAGGTAGAATGGATTTTGACAAGCTGATTGCCACACCCGATGTGATGCCACAGGTGGCAAGGCTGGGTAAGTTGCTTGGGCCGCGTGGTTTAATGCCATCGCCTAAGGGTGGAACCGTGACATTTGATTTAGCAGGTGCGATCGCCGAATTCAAAGCTGGTAAATTAGAATTCCGAGCTGATCGAACTGGTATTGTTCATGTTATGTTTGGTAAGGCAACTTTCTCGCCTGAAGATTTGTTAATCAACCTGAAGGCATTGCAGGAGACGATTGATCGTAACCGTCCTTCAGGAGCTAAAGGTCGTTATTGGCGCACATTTTATGTGGCAGCCACTATGGGGCCATCGATTAAAGTTGATATCAGCGCCCTACGAGATTTGAAACTGAGCCAAGCAGGTTAATTTTTAGTCATTAGTCATTAGTCATTAGTCATTTGTAAAGGCAAAGGACAAAGGACAAAGGACAAATGACTAAATGACTAATGACAAAATTGAATAGGCAAAGCCGGAGACAGCAGGTGCTAATAGCTTAATATCCTGCCGAGGTTAAAACTCTAATTGTCAAAATTATCACTCATAAAGGTGTGATAACTATGGCATCAGGAGTCTTACTACTCAACCCCGGCTATATTAGCTGGGGTTTGTTGTTTGGGTTCAGGTTTAGAAAAAACGTACAAGTAGGGCACTTCCCCGATTGTTTTAAGGAGGTGAGATTGGAATGGGTAGAACACTAGAAAATAAAAAAGAGATAGTAGCTGACCTCAAAGTAACTTTGAGTGAGTCAACTCTGGCACTGGTAATTGACTATCAGGGGCTAACAGTTTCGGAAATCACAGACTTACGGCGGCGGCTGCGTCCCACTGGCACTGTTTGTAAGGTGACGAAGAACACCCTAATGGGCATTGCCATTAAAGACGATGAAAAATGGCAGCCACTGTCGGAATTGCTCAACGGTGCTTCCGCCTTTTTGCTGGTAAAAGAAGATTTTTCATCGGCAATTAAGGCATACCAAGAATTCCAAAAAGTCACCAAGAAGACAGAACTTCGCGGTGGTGTCCTGGAAGGTCGCCTACTCAAAGAACCTGATGTCAAGGTACTGGGAGACTTGCCATCTAAGGAACAACTCATAGCACAAATTGCTAGAGCTATCAACGCCTTGGCTACCAAGATTGCTATCGGTATCAACGAAGTTCCTGGTTCACTGGCTCGTGCTTTGCAGGCTGTGGCCGACCAAGAGCAAGCTGGTGGTAGCACCGAAAGCGCTGCTGTACAAGATAGCAGCACTGAAAGTGTTGCTGTACAAGATAGCAGTACTGAAAGCGTTGCTGTACAAGATAGCAGTACTGAAACTGCTGCTGTACAAGATAGCAGTACTGAAACTGCTGCTGTACAAGATAGCAGTACTGAAACTGCTGCTGTACAAGATAGCAGTACTGAAAGCGCTGCTGTACAAGATAGCAGTACTGAAACTGGTGCTGAATAGACTTCGTGGTTCATCAGTCAAAAGTCAAGAGTCTATAGTTAAAGACCAATGACCAATGACAAATAAATAATCAAAATTACAGGAGTTATATCAATGTCTACTGCAACCGATCAAATTTTAGAACAACTAAAAACCCTTTCTTTGTTGGAAGCTTCTGAGTTAGTCAAGCAAATTGAAGAAGCTTTTGGCGTGAGTGCTGCTGCACCCGTTGGCGTAGCGTTTGCAGGCCCTGGTGCTGCTGCTCCTGCTGAGGAAGTTGTTGAGCAAACCGAGTTTGAAGTGATTCTCGAATCAGTCCCAGCTGATAAGAAGATTGCTGTGCTGAAGATTGTCCGGGAATTGACCGGTTTGGGTCTGAAAGAAGCGAAAGACTTGGTGGAAGCTGCACCCAAGGCAGTTAAAGAAGGTATTGCTAAGGATGCTGCTGAAGATGCTAAGAAGCGCATCGAAGAAGCTGGCGGTAAGGTGACTGTTAAGTAGTCACAATTCTATTACTAGTTTTTTATTAAGGAGTCTGCTGAGTCAGGCTCCTTTTTTTATTAGGGTTTTTGTAAAAGATTATCGGTTAATGGTGTATCGCAGATTTCCCCAAAAGCAGATGCATCAATACGATGGCTGTTTGGTAACGCACCACGATCATAAAATCATACAGGCGATCGCATTATCTCATTTTAAAACCTCGTTTCCAGCCTCTGGCTGGAAATGCAAATCAAAAGCGGCTCTGCCGCAAGTCTTGAGGCGGAGCCTCGCATAGGCATTCCCAGTCTCTGACTGGGAACGAGACAATCTTTAAAGCTGTTTCTAGACTAACTTTCACGTTAAGTTGACACCAATGCCACCTAAAACTCAAGCAAAGCCTGCATAGGCAGGCTTTGCTTGGGTAGCCCCAGACTAAATATCTGTGGGCGTTTTCATATTTTTGCAGAAGATTTAATCACTAATTTCAATCAACGTCTTTGACTGTCCTCTTCACTGCCTTGCCTGCATCCTCAGCTGTGCGCTGAACATTTTTACCAGCATCCTCAGCCCCACGCTGAACATTCTTTGTCAAGTCTTTGGCTGCATTTTGGGTATCTTCAGCAGCATTCTGGGTATTACCCTTGATATTTTCAATTCCTCGTTGAGCCCCCTTAACAAGACCTTTGCGAACTTCTTCAGCTGAACTGCCGACATCTTCACCCAGGTTCTTCACTCTTTCACCAAGGGGTGTCCCTTGCTGAAAATTCCGCCCATATTGCTCTCGGCTGTCAATTCCCTTCTGCTCAATATTTTTTTGAGCATTTTTTACTAGCGCCTCAGCTTTGTCATTGGCTGCCTTTTCATCTTTTGCTCTCGGATCTACATCACTAAAGTTATTTATCCCACCAGCAGGAGAATTCAGAGGAGAATCTTTTGTGGAATCGTATCGTTCTATATTAGGTGCTTGAGCGCCAGGTTGTGGGGGCTGTGTTGCTATTCCTGGAGCGCCACAAGCCTGGGTCATAAATAGAAACATTCCTGCTAAAAAAACAGTTAAAGCTTTCAGGGGACGAATGTTTTTCAGCCAATTCATTGCTTTTTTCATAGTTCTACTCCTTGGATTTTTGTGACTAAGTTAAACTTCAACCAAGATGGCATTTGGAATTAATTTTGTATTCCAGACAATTCAGACAAAATAATAACCTTTATTTATGATATTAATCATGAAATGAGTTTTACATCTAGCGCAAGTCACATTTTAATTAGTACCAAAAGAATATTTTTATCTTACTCTAGAGAGATATAAAATAAAACAGGAGTCAGAATTCAGAATTCAGAATTCAGAATACTCCACCCATAAAGGGATAGAGTTTTAAGGCGAGAATATTTTAATTTTTTTCGCCCACAATTCGCCTTGGTTTTAAACCAATATTCATTACCCAGCGATGCACTGAGCCGGTCGTTGTGTCGGACTCCAATTCAATTCTGAATTCTGACTCCTGAGTTCTGAATTCTTCTTATAAAATAATATACTTTTCGTAAAAAGAACTACATAAGCCTGTTTGATACTTCAAAAACTTTGGATATATAGCTAATCTACCATAAGATTTGAGGTATTCAGCCCTTGTTGCTCTCACCGTTAAATTACTAAATTCATGAAGCAATTTCTACGCTGGATAATTTTGGGCGGAACGCTGTTTTTTTTAGGGAAAGCTCTGAAGGATAATTGGATTGAGGTGACTGCTATCCGCATTGATGGGGTAGGATGGGCAATTATGGCGATCGCTACAGGCATCACTTTACTAGCACATACTTGGGCAGGCTGGATCTGGACTTGGATTCTACAAGAGTTAAATCAACCTGTATCATCTATCCAGTTCATCCAAGTTTACCTCAAAACGAACATTGCTAAGTATTTACCAGGTAATATCTGGCATCACTACGGGCGAATTGTCGCAGCCAAAAATGCCAATGTTTCTGCTGGTGCAGCCACTTTAAGCGTTTTACTGGAACCGCTACTCATGCTAGCGGCGGCTTTAATCATCATTGTCCTATGCAGTAGCCAATTTGCGGCAGCTAATACTACTCTTGTTCTGCAAATACTACAATTGCTGAGTTTAGCTGTAGTCCTTTGTGCGATTCATCCCTGGTTTTTAAACCCAGTTATTCGTTTTTTGTACAGATTGAAAGCAAAAAAGTCTGCTCTCACCACTGATTCAATTGTTCCCTTCAGTCTTAAAAGCTACCCTTTACGACCTTTGTTAGGAGAATTGGGCTTTATGGGACTACGCGCCACTGGGTTTATCTTAACTATGTCCGCGCTGGGTTCGTTAAATGTGAATCAAATTCCTTTGTTGTTAGGGGCTTTTAGTTGCGCTTGGTTGTTGGGGTTTATCATTCCGGGTGCGCCTGGTGGATTAGGTGTGTTTGAAGCGACTGCGTATGAACTTTTACGACACCACTTTCCATCTGCCCTAGTATTTAGTGCGATCGCTCTATATCGTCTCATTAGTATTGTAGCTGAAACTGCGGGTGCTGCGATCGCTTGCTTAGACGAACGCCTTGCTAAATCCTAAATCAGACGACACTCATTTTTGTCTGTCTACCTTCATCTGTGAAAACACACGATAACCATCCAGATTTAACTGTGGATTACTGCTTTGGTTATCTTCCATCTTAATCAAGTTATATTCTACGTTTTCCGCGTAAATTGCAAACGTGATATTAAAAATCTCCATAAAATTGATTACCCACTTACACTCATCTTGAGGATATTTTTCGTAATAACGAATCAGATGAGCAATTCTAATTTCTAAATGCCTGCGAGAATTTCTACAAATCAAAATAGTCTTTAGCAGTATAATCACCAATGTTAGAGAGTGACCTGGGGCAAGCAATAATATAAATAATGACGAAGGTTCTTTGCCATTTTCTGTTGTCAAACAATCAATCACTCGATTACAGGTTCTCAAGAACAATTCTTTAGTGATAATTTCTTGACTACAATCTTTCTTCCATAATGATAAATTCTCTGAGAACTTTCGCCGTAAACTCTCGACTAATTTTTGATTATCTACAGAAAAAAATAGATATTTTTCTATACTAAGTTTAAATTGCTCAAGAGTTTGCTCTTGAGTTTGCTTGACAAATATATTGGCAACATTCTGATGGCTAAATACACCCTTTTTTAAAACAATTGCTTTTATTAAATGCAGAACATTATCTCCCAAAATACTGGGATTTGTGTAGCGTGTTGTGCTTGACACGGCAGATTGAGAACGAGCAATATACATTGCTAATTCAAACTTAAATTTGTCTTTCATCTGTCTAGAAAGTTTTCTGGCAGCCTCTTGTTGATCTCTAGAATTATTCTCATTAACAGATTGATCAATTAATAAATAAGAAGTGTAGCGATTAGCCCAATGACCTTTAGATAATTCTTCATATTTAGCAGCAAATAATTTTATTTCTTGGTAGTCTTTGCTGTTTATGAAATTCTCCAGCCAGCTTTTACAGTTATTTATCGCTGGAAAATTATTGTTCTTTGCTTTCAGGTTTGCATTAGCAAATAAATTAACTAATTCTTGGATATATTTCTCTTTTCTGTTGGTTGTCCAATTGTTAATTAT
The DNA here is from genome assembly GCF_036919575.1 of Nostoc sp. Classification (GTDB taxonomy): domain Bacteria; phylum Cyanobacteriota; class Cyanobacteriia; order Cyanobacteriales; family Nostocaceae; genus Nostoc. The sequence goes on from NZ_JBALBY010000098.1 coordinate 70,022, forward strand.
TATATAAGTACAACGCTTAAGTGTATTACAGAACTCCTGTTCGTTATCATTTAAAAAAATGCTGTATATCACAGGTAGAGAATGGGAATCCTGTGAATCAACACCGTCTATAAATAAAGCTTTGAACTCCCGTAAAACATCATCTGGCGACAGTTTTTTGACAATTTCCACAAAGAAGCTATAAACCTCTTCTTGTGCAATTTGCACATTTAGCTGTCTAGATTGAGACGTAACCAAATGCGGATATTCCTGACTAATTGATAAACTATTAGCGGTCATTCCAGTTCTCAGGATAAAAAGACTTCCTGTTCATATTATTACCAGTTTAACCTTGGTGAACAGTAGCATCAATCTATTCTTCAGAGATTCAGTAATCTTTTTACACAAATTTGATAAACTCGGACTATAAATAAAGTCTTAAACATAAATTGTTTAAGACTTCATCAAATACTCCAGTAAAATTATTTACTTTTAAGAAAGCATTTATAAAATAAATCTTAAGTAGGGTACGTTAGGCGCTAATATTATGTTTTTTGTGACAAATCATATCGAAATATGCGCCTAATACAACGCCAGTTGATACAACAGATAGGGCAGCGTAAAGCCTTCTCTTCTCGCAACGCGAAGGAGCGTCTCGTAGAGAAGGGGAGACGCTCCTTCGCGTAGCTTGCTTCCCCGCAGGGGTACGCTTAGAGCTAGTCCTTGAGCGTCGGGAACCTCCGCAACCTACTGGCTTCCCGACAAAAATTTTATTTTTACTAGGACTTACGCATTATATATATAGGAATCATATTTGATTTCTGAAAAAATCTCGGTAGTCTTGCAGTAGACCGTCTAGGCTAAAATGTTCCAAAAAAATTGTAGGTTGGGTGGAGGCTTTGCGTAACCCAACCTCCTGATATATGTTGATGTTGGGTTGCGCTCCGCTCCACCCAACCTACGTCTACGTCTAATGCACTATTAAAGCCATGAGGGTCTACTACGTGCATTTCACTAATCTTATACTAGTCCTATATGTACTATATGAAATTTGGGCTTTTGAGCCATATCTAACACCCAACACAGTCAATATGCGACCAAATCAGGGTTGTGTTGAGCGATTGAAACGGTCATTTTGCGTAATACATATTATGACGATCGCTCGGCAAACAATCCAAGCCTACCAGGGAATTCTGACGAAGAAATTAATTTAATTCAACGCAGACAATAGCAGTTTTTGCCAAATAGGTGCTAGAACTGCTTTGACAACGATATCCGCAATCACAAAACCAATCCCAATTAACATATAAGTTTTCGGAAAGGGAGATTTAGAAACTTCACCTCTGATGCGAGTTAGTAGATTTAATCCTAAAGCAGCTAAAGCCACCCCAGTTGCGATAAACCCGATTATCCGCAAAATTGACCACGGATACCACCCTAAAATAGCTGCTAACCAAGGCTTAGCACTCAGTTTGACCAATTCTGCAACATAAAAATTCATGTAGTTCAGCATCCAAGTGCCAAATATCAATGCCATGCTACTTAAGGTGACAACGCAGAGAATACAAAAAATCCCGTAGTGTAATAAATGGTCTGGTAAAAATAAACTGAGTGAACCTTCTAAACCTTCTCCCGTGCGAATCCAGTGCAGCATCTCTGTAGTGTATGACTGTCCACGAAGGATGACTTTTGCGGCTATTTCTGGTGCGATCGCAGTTGCTACAATTACAGCAATACTCTGCAACACTCCCCACAGTAACATCCACCAAAAAGCACTTTTATATTGTTGACGACGCACTTGTATAAAGAATATGGGATAGGGGACAGCAGCACCAAAAATCGGCATCAACCAGGGAACTCCAAAAACAAAACTCGCAGTTGTGCTGACAATAACACCAACAACGAAAAATATTACGATCATAAAAATTCACAAACATAATTTGTGGTCTATATGTTGACTACTTGCTGTATACAAATTAAATATGCAACAGCTTTGTACTTTCTTACAATCTAAAATTTTGTTTCAAACCGCGAAAGCCCGATTGGGAAATGGGGGTTTTATGTCATGATGGCATACTAGAATATATATGCCTTTCTAACTACAGGGAATCTCACATGGCTCTCCGTCTAGGTGACACAGTACCCAACTTTACGCAAGCCTCAACACACGGCGACATCGATTTTTACCAATGGGCAGGTGACAGCTGGGTTGTGCTGTTCTCTCACCCTGCTGATTTTACACCTGTTTGCACAACAGAACTCGGCACAGTTGCCAAGCTCAAACCAGAATTTGACAAGCGCAATGTCAAAGCGATCGCACTTAGCGTTGATAACGTTGAATCCCACAAAGGCTGGGTGGGAGACATTGAAGAAACTCAAAGCACCACCCTTAACTACCCAATCTTGGCAGATGCCGATCGCAAGGTTTCTGACCTTTACGACATGATCCACCCCAATGCTAATGCGGCGGTGACAGTGCGATCGGTTTTCGTGATTGACCCCAACAAGAAACTCCGTCTCACTTTCACATATCCCCCCAGCACGGGACGCAATTTTGATGAACTTTTGCGGGTGATTGATTCTCTGCAATTGACTGATAACTACAGCGTGGCGACACCAGCTGACTGGAAAGATGGCGAGGATGTTGTAATTGTCCCCTCACTCAAAGATCCAGAAGTACTCAAAGAGAAATTCCCCAAAGGCTACAAGGAAGTTAAACCCTATCTGCGGCTAACTCCTCAGCCTAATAAGTAAATCTGAAAATGATTTCGGATAAAAAACAAAGACGCAAAGTTATATCTTGGCGTCTTTGTTTTTTGCGTGAGAATATAGTTAGTGGGCTAGGCATCCGAACCTGGAGGAAATCCCGATGTTTTCATCCCCTTTGGTTTTGCAAATTCCGTCATCAATGCAAATGACAGACGAACAGTTTTTTGAGTTCTGTCAGGTGAATCGTGACTTACGCATTGAGCGAAATAAATTTGGAGAATTGGTAATTATGCCCCCTACTGGTTCAGAGACAGGAAACCGAGAAGGTAACATCTCAGGACAGTTATGGGTTTGGTCGGAACAAGATGGTACAGGTATAACTTTTAGTTCTAGTACCGGATTTAAGTTATCAACAGGTGCAGAGCGATCGCCTGATGCTTCCTGGATTAAACTAGAACGGTGGAATGCTCTGTCTCCAGAACAACAGCGAAAGTTTGCACCCATTTGTCCAGATTTTGTAGTCGAACTCAAATCTCCTAGCGACAACCTCCAGACTTTGAAGGAAAAAATGGAGGAATATATGAATGAGCCAGGAATACATTTAGGCTGGTTGATTGACCGTAAGCAGGGTAAAGTTTATATTTATCGTCCTGGATTGTCAGAGGAATGTTTAGATAATCCTGCTACTGTTAGCGGTGAGTTGGTATTGCCTGGGTTTATTTTGAATATGAGTAAAGTTTGGTAGAAAAAGTTTTACTTAAATTTAAGTTTGAGGTAATACAGCAATTTAAATTGGTCAATTGGGGTGACATTGAAGGGTAATTGAATAGTAAAAGTGCTACCTTTACCTAATTCACTTTCCACGTTTAAACTACCTTGATGTGCCTGAATAATTGCTTTAGCGATCGCTAATCCTAACCTAGAACCGCCAGTTTTACGAGAGCGTAGGCGCAGCCCACCGTAGGCATCGCTATTCGTCCGGTAAAAGCGATCAAAAATCCGATTCAGTTCCTGGTGTGGAATACCAATACTTATATCGTAGATCGCAAAACGCATACTAATTCTTAAAAATATTCGCTAATAGCGAATAAAATTTCCTAAACCTGTGCTATACTCGGTTTAGTCAGGTTAAAGGAGACAGTTGCCATTCATTGGATCGTTATTTCGATCCGAGGGAGATGATAAAGCATCTTCTACCGTGTTTGCGGAAAAAAACAGTGGAAAAACGCTTTAGAAAGCATACGAAAACACAAGTAAGTGTGAGTATCTATGTGAGCCGACATCGGGTAACAACTAAAGAAGTAACCACTGATACAACCCAGCATAACAACGTACCCTAAGCAAGTTAGCTTCGGCAAGTATAGGGGAGAATTAAAACTGCCGTTCTCCGGGTTTGTTTGAGGCAACGCTTATTTACATCACTGTAAGTAAGTGCAAACACCCTACTAAAAGGAGATGTCTCCGATGGATCATCCAGAATCTGACAAACGGCAGAAGCAGTCTAAAAAGCGTAAAAATAAGCAGTGGCTGATATGGCTCCGCAAACCTCAAACGCTCCGTCTGCTATTTCAACTCGGTCCGGTCATCTTCAACTTATTGAAGTGGCTAATTGAGTTTTGGCAGAACTAGACTGCTAAATCTTCTATAGAAACCCTTAAAAAACCTCTAGCCAAGGGAGGTTAGATATGCTAAGTGAAGCTCTAAGATTGATAAGAGTATTCTATGACCTAACACAGAAAGAGCTTGCAGAAAAGCTAGGGATATCCAAGTCATATCTCTCGGAAATTGAGTCAGGGAAAAAAACTCCAACACTTGAGTTGCTGAACCGATACTCAGAGTTTTTTGATATACCAGCATCCTCGATCATGTTTTTTTCGGAAAGCTTAAATAAGGATATAAAAACAGAGAAGTTAAGGGCATTCGTATCCTCTAAGATTCTTGCCATCCTTAACTTCATTGCTGAAAGGTCTGGTCGTTCTTATGCAGAAGAGTAAATATGCAAGATACGAATTAGACCAGTCGCCTTTTTACTGTTTGAAATCTAAAGCAAAACTTGCAAAGCTCTTGCGTGTTAGTCAAATTAAGCTTAAATTACTTACTAACACAGAGCATTTGTATGTAGAGTTGGACATATTCGATCCAGAGAGAGGGAAAAGCCGTCGTGTTGAAAAGCCAAGACAAGACCTAAAAGGTCTACAAAAGCGGATTGAAGAGCTTCTAAAGCGAATTAAGGTTCCAAACTACATACATGCTCCTACGAAAGGGCGTTCCTACATCAGTAATGCTAAAGCTCATGTAAATGCCACAGAAGTATGTAGCCTTGACATCGAAAAATATTTTCCTTCTACGCTAGCAAAGCATATTTATTGGTTCTTCCATACACAGATGAAATGCTCCTCAGATGTTGCTGCTATCTTAACCAAGCTCTCAACTTTCAAAGAGCATCTGCCAACTGGAAGCCCATCAAGTCCTATGCTCTCCTACTTTGCACATATAGGCATGTGGGAAGCAATCAACAAAATTGTTGAGATGGCAAATTGTACTCTAACTGTCTACATAGATGATGTTACAATCTCAGGGAATCATATTCCAAGTGAGTTGATTTGGCAAGTAGAAAAGCAGTTTCATCGCTATGGATTACGTAGTAATAAGAAAAAGGAAAAGCATTATATTAACAAAAAATCATACGAAATTACTGGGATTATTGCTACAAATCAAGGTGAGCTAAAAATTCCTAATCGGCAGCATTTAAAGATGCATCGATGTCGTCAGTTGCTCAAATTAGGTATTAAATATGAAAAAGGGAAAGATGTCTTGAAAGGCTTAAGAGGTTTAGAAGCACAAAGGCAACAAATCAGAAAAGCAAATAACGATTCGATACAAACATGACTAAATATCTTTAATTAGAAGATAATTCTTGCCAGAAGCCATACTATTTAACTATTCACAAGCAGCGAGGTTAAAAATGTTGACTAGTGTTGAAGGAACATATCGTAATGGTCGAGTGGAACTCACTGAACAACCCACCGATGTACATGAAGGAACACGAGTGATTGTGACTTTTATGAGGTCAAATGAGATTGACCTAGCTTCTCAAGGAATTAACGAAGCGCAGGCTGAGATTTTGCGATCACATCTAGCAACCTTTGTAGATCACTGGGATAGCCCGGAAATGAGTATTTATGACAATTACGACGCAGCCAAAACAAATCTTTAAACGAGGTGATGTTGTTATGAATCTACATAGATACTTAGGATCACTTGTTATACCAAGTTTTTCGCCACTGCTGCATTTGCTTAATCTCTGTATTTTGTGCCTTGATAATTTCTTGGGCTAATTGCTTGATTTCAGGGCGTTTAGACTTATTTAAAACATCTTTTGCCATTGTTACAGCCCCTTCATGGTGAGGAATCATCGCATTGATAAAGCGCAGATCAAATTCAGCATCAGCTGCACCTAAATTCTGACTCATCATCATAGTTTTCATTTGGTCAGACGACATTTCCATCATGTGACCCATTTGACTGTCATAAGCCATTGGTTTATTTCCCGCCTTCGGATACCAAGCTTGTCGCCACCGCTTCATCTGAGTGATTTCTTGGTTCTGCGATTTGATGATATTGTCTGCTAGTTTTTTGATTTCAGGACGTTTTGATTTCTGCTGCGCTTCTTTAGCCATTTCCACAGCCCCTTGATGGTGAGGTATCATAGCATCGAGAAACCGTAAATCAAAGTTAGCATCGGCTGGGCCTAAATCCATTGCCATGCTGTGATTCATCTGCTTGTCGCTAGTATTAGTAGCGGTTGCATTTGGGGCTTGGCTTTGGTTCTGGGAAGCAGTATTGGTACAGGCTGTGATTAACCCACCGGCTGAAGCGATCGCACTAAAGGTTAACGCCAAAAAGCCATTCCTTAAAGATAGCAGTTTCATAAATCTCACCTAACAATTTCCTAATTCTATATTTACTCTTAGCTTTGCAGCCAGAAATGAAATTAGGATGAAATGTTTCTACAGATCCCCGACTTCTTTGAGAAGTCGGGGATCTTATTTTTCATTTCTCACTCAAAATTGTGTAAGCTTCATTAAGTAAGCGCATTTTCTCTTGTGCTTGTTTTAGCAGTTCCGGCTTACCAACAAACAAATCTGGATGCCATTTTTTTACTAAAGTTCGATAAGCCTGCTTTACCTCAGCCAAAGAACCATTTGCTTGCAATCCTAAAATGCCGTAGGCGCGAGTAATTTTATCTTTTTCCGTCTGGGTTTTTGGTTGATTGGGTGCTTTGTTGCTTTGAGTTGTATTTTGTTGTTTGCCAGTTTGAGAACCAGGCGATGTCTGACGACAAGCCTTAGGGCTACGCATCTCTGCTTTCATTCGCGCTATTTCCTCATTGAGTTCCCAATCACGAAATTTCGCCTCTACCTCTTCTTTCCGTGGAGAGGGAGAAGCTTTTGGCGGTGGTGGTGGAGAAACAGATTTTCCAGTATTCTTAGCAGTATTTTGCTGTTGTTGCTTAATAGCAGGATCTTTTCTAGCAGAAGTTTTAAATTTATCTGGCTGTGGCGAATACTTTCTATTGGGATTCGTGTATTTTGGTACTTCTTTATAAGATTGATGATTTGAGAGTATTTTAACTTTTTCTAACTCTCGTAATAACTGATTAAAACTGTTTTGTAACTGCTGCAAAATCTGACGTTTATTAGTAATTTCTAGTGGCTCTTGACTGAATTCAAAGCAAATTACTTTTTCGGCTTTCTGTTCATATTCATTCAAAATTGATAACCCTTGACTGCTGAAGCGAGATAAATAATCTTCAATTGCACTTATACAAAGTTTAGCAACTTCCTGATGATAAGATTCCTTTGCTAATTGTTCGTCTTGTGTCTGGATATTCTTGTTTAATAAATAAGAAATGCTTCCGACGACAGCAGCACCGACCGGGCCGCCTAACAACCAACCAATACCACCACCAACAGCTATGGAACCAGGTTCACTCAAATCATCAATATTGCTTGGCTTTGAGGGTAGTATTACTTGTGGTTCGCTAGGAAAGGGAATTAATAAATCTTGCGGTCGTTCTTCTTGGAAAAATTCGTAAGCTTGATAAAGCCATTTTACCGCAGCGAATTGCAACTGAGTCAGGTCTTTTTTAAGAGTATTTGTTTGCCAAGCTTTAAAGTTATTTTCTGCCAATGCAACGGCTGCATCAGCTTGATATTTTGTGAGTAGCTTGGATAATGCTAGCCAATCGCGTAACTCTTCCACGCTAATAGTAAAACCTTGATAAATTAAGTTGGCTGCTTTTTGTTTAATTTCAATTTTGCTATTTTGTTTATCATCAAAGGATTTTATTTCAATAGCAATCGAGTAAATTTTAGCTTTTAATGAGAATTGGGTTTGAGAAGCGATCGCTTGCACTCTTGGCAAACGCACACTACCACGATTTGGTTGCAAAATCCCCACAATATTTTGCAAAGCTGTTTCAAAAGCCGCTAACCCGCTACTATTGGCAGCAGCAACATCGCCTTTTAATCTGGCTCTTAAGGCAGGTAAAGCATCAACGCGATATAAATTACTAAAACCTGGAGGTAATTCGGCTCGAAAGCTTTCTGCAACAAACCGCAGGCGATTTTGAACTTGTTTTTGCTCGTCGGGTTCGAGTAAGTTCATAAAATTGGCAACAAATATAACTGTTTTAATACCGCGATCTAATAGCCAATCTCGTAAATTTTCCCGCTCACCTAAAGTCATTAATTTACGTGCATCTAATAATTGGATAACTAAATCTGCACTTAAAAGTTGTTCTCTGACTAAATTATCTTGTTCATCTCTATCATTTGTTCCCGGTAAATCGAGCAATTCTACACCTGTTTCTAAGAACGGATGCGGACAAAAAACTTCTACCGATGCGACATCTTTTCGCATCTGCCTATTGCCATCAAGAATTGCAAATTGCTGTAAAACTTCTGTGCCACTGCGGGAGATTTCTGTACCATCTATTAACATGATGCGAGTTCGCACATCAGAGCCATACTTGACAGTAATCGCCGCGCCTGTGGTAGGAATTAAATCAATTGGTAAAGTACGATTTCCTAACATGGCATTGAGCAAGGTAGATTTGCCATGATTAAAAGGGCCAAATACCGCAATGCGAAAGCTAGGATTAACCAGATGATTGCAAATGGTAATTATATCTTGATGCAGTTGCGATTTGCGCTCTAAATTCAGTAACGCAGATGCAGATTTGAGAGAATCTGCTAAATCCTTATAACCTTCATACTGTTGTTGCATAGTTCCTCTATTTTCCTCGTTCCCAGCTTCTAGCTGGGAATGCAATTCATTGGGGCTACCGCCTCACATTTTTATTATCGGAGGCAGCAGCCCTCCCAGTAGGCACGAGAGCCGAGAGCAATGAGAAATATCAGCTATAGTAAGCTAATAAATTGCTATACGCCGCCTCAATTTTCTGCAATTGAGCTATTACATCTTCCTGTAAGGTTTTTAAACGTTTGAACTCAGTTTCACGATTTATTTCGCGGGTTTCTTTCTGCTTGAGCAGATTATCTAATTCAGATTTACGAGATACAATATCATCGTTAATCCGCTTACTCACTTCTCTTTCATAAGAGTCAAAACACTCTTTCACGGCATTGTATACAACCTGAGATTGCTCATGTGCTACTTGGGGTAGGTGTTTAACTAACTCTTTTTTAGCAGTTTTAACTAACTCTTTACGGGCTTGATCTGCTTGCAAAAATCCTACTCCCAAACCTAGCAGCGCAAACCCAATGGGGCCAAGAAAAATACCTGTAACTGCTGTAATTATCCCGCCAACACCAATTACAGTGAAGTAGTTTAACAAGATATTTTTCCAATCAAATCCAGCGCCGGCGAGTGCGAAACCAGCAAGATTTCCCTTGGACAGTGATAACAATCCCATTGCCCATTTTGCCCAGCCGGGAGAGTTATCTTCTTCAGCAGTGGTAGTCGTATTTACTTTAACATTTTGTCCAGTCAGCTTTTCTGTTATTTGGTCTGTGACTTGACTATAAGATGCGCCATATTGTGCAGCACTGCGAGAAAGTTCTCTAAAAGCTAGATTGATATCTTTTTCAGCAGTTAATGTCCAAGCAGCAGATTTGTCGGTGATATATTGCTCAAAGGCTTTTTGTAGTGCGGTGTTAAATGCTTCTCGTTTACCACTACTGAGGAAATCAAACAGATTTAATTCTGGCTGATAGCGTAAGAAATCGTTTTCAAAGGTATTACCTAAATTTAAAACGTAGCTGCGAAAAGATTCAGAAATTGTTCTTGCTTGAGTGTCTCTGGTATTGATAATTTCTTTTTGAAATTCATCTCGAATACCTGTGAGTTTGTTAAACTCTGGTTCCACTGAATCAATTCGTTTTTTTAATTCATTTACATCTTGGTCAAGTAATGGTATACGTCTAGCAACTGCTTCGCGGATATGATTGCAGGCAAGTCTTGCTAAGGTTCTGACTTGACGGAGTTCTGCGATCGCACGTTCTCTGGTAAGAAAGGTATTAAGCGAATCCATAAACTTCGGAAAGCCAGTCCCCTCTAAATCAGCTTGGGGATTTTTCAACCGTCGTCTGAGTGCTTGAATTGACGAAAGCTCAAACACGCGTTCGTCATAAATATTCTGACCTTCTACAGAACAATATTCTGCTAAATTTGCGTTAAATACTTGCCGTAATCTCTCCTCAGATCCTTTTAACTCCTCTACATCATCAGGATCAATCAATGATTCCCGCACCTGATCCCAAGCATTAACTAAGAAGAAAACCGTCAATCCTCGACCTTTGATATAATTTTCTAGGTAGCGACGCTCACCCAAGGTACAAGGTTGAGAAGCTCTCATCACAAACAGAATTGCATGGCAATTATTTACATAACCCAAAGATAATTCGTTTCGCGCTTCTGTATCATTTAATCCTGGACTATCGACAATTTCAATTCCCTTTTCTAGTAGCGTTAAAGGATACTCAACTACTGCATAATCAACATCAGGAAAAGCTTGTTTTTTCTCCTGCTCTAGTTTTTTAGCTTCACCCGGATCAATGGTATATTTATGTTTAAAGCTCTGAAAATCTAGCTGTTGTGGACTTTTACCATCATTAAAATGAATGGTAACTTTCTTTTCTGGCCCATAGCGTAAAACTGTTAAAACTGCGGTACAAGGGTTAACATCGCTTGGTAATAAATTTTCACCAATTAAGGCGTTGAGAAACGTGCTTTTTCCCCGTTTCATATCGCCCAATACCAAAAGACGAAATACACCTTCACGAAGGTTTTTACTAGCTAATGTAATATCTTCAATATCTCGTTCTAAACTAAGTTTTCCTGATGAAGAATCCCCAGCCAACTCAGCTTTATCAATTGTTTCAGCAATTTTGCTCAAACACACAGAAATCTCCGATCGCACTTGAGCAACACGCTCTAAATCTTGGATAAATCTGTCAGTTACTACCTGATTGCTCATCAGAGTTACACCTTTATTAAAGATTGGTTTTTTTTGATTCAAAAAATAATTTGTAAGACATCCACCCCAGTGCAGCAACAATAATAAACCCAGCCAGCACTGAGGCTATCTTCACTGCAACCAGCGTTACCACACCAAGAGCAAATAGCTTTCCACCGAGGATAACTTTTTTCATCCAAGGTTTCTGGGAATCTTCCGGCTGATGCTTCACAGTTTGATGAAAAGCCGCATCGGTAGCATGGATGTTAATTTCCATTTCCCGGAGACGCAATTCAACTTCTCGTTCTCGTAGTATACTTTCCCGGTGTTCGAGTTCTATTTGGCGCTCGGTTTCAGATGTCATCGGTGTCCACCCCATCTAAGACAATGAAATGATGTCAGCATTCACTGGTCAATCATGCAGTATCATAACTTACACGAATATTTTTAACCCCAGTAAAATTACTATTTTAATTTTCATTACCTGCTAAACTGAAACTGGAAGTTAGTCACCATAAAATGCAGCCGCTTTCCCAAAAATTGTAGCGAAAACGACTATTACCACTATTAAACTTGAATCCCAGCATGGATTTAGTTAGTAATCAGGTGCAAAATCCTCGGCTCTAATGTTTGCGGAATTAGACCGGAACCGTGGAATGCGCTCTCACCAAAACAATGACTTACGCGAAAATAAGAAATAAAAGCCAGTCGGGTAGACAGCATTTTTCTCACTTGTGAGAAATCCGGCTAATTTACTAGAAAATACGGCGTTGCTGAATCATGGAATCATTTCGACCAATTTGGAAGGATTTTTCAATGGTTGAAACCATTAATTCATCGGCCTAGAGTTTTGTAATACCAATTCTGTATGAAGATGCGCTAAACCATATTTAAGTACAAGAAAGAAAAACGAACCGCAAAGGACGCAAAGGACGCAAAGAAAGAAAGAAAGAAAGAAAGAAAGAAAGAAAGAAAGAAAGAAAGAAAGAAAGAAAGAAAGAAAGAAAGAAAGAAAGAAAGAAAGAAAGAAA